>CAVEOA010000022.1:0-36830 GCA_963617205.1 Alloprevotella sp.
CCTTTACAAAACAGAACAACGAATTGATCAGCCGAGTATTGTCTCACAATCCGGAAGTCGGCTATATGTTTTCCAGCTTTCGCAACTTTTTAAGCAGCCAGATGCGGCGGATCTTCAAAGATTGCCCGGATGCCCTGCGCAAAAACATTCCCAACGAACTGCTTGCCGACCATTACAGCAATACGCTGTTCCTTGTGTGGCAGTGGTCAGTGGTGAAAGACAGCGCTTGTGACAAGGAGCAGGCAATCAAGTATTTGCAGAGGCTCTTGTCCTTATCGTGAAGGTGCATGCTGAAAGCGGAAATGGCACGATAAAGGCGAAATAAGAAAGCATCGTGCGCCTTCAAAGTTGAACCGCTCCCTGTCAAGCAGATAGGGAGCGGTTCAATGTGCAAGGTGTCTTTTTTCTGTGTCTGATTTCAGTTTTCGTTCTCAACATAGACAACCGCTTCCGCAGTCGTGGGCGTCAGCGATTCTCCGGCGTAGTAGTTGACAAGATCCTTGTCAATGGCAATCTTCGCGGTAACGGTGCTGCCGGGATGAACGCCGAACGCGGAGGTGTATTCGTAACCCACAAACATCAGCGCGCCGTTCTGGTCATACAAGGCTGCCACCGCATAGAGACCGTAGACGACATCCTCCGTCGTGTTCGTGAACGTCACATAAATATAATTGTCGTACGAATCCGCACCTTCATAGCTGATCGTTGCTTCTGCGGTCATCGTCGTATAGGTATACCCATAATCATCCGCCTTGATGGAGAACTTATAGTCGGCAACGGTCGATTTTTCCAGCTCCGTCTCCAGAATGTTGTTCTTGATGAATGCAGTTTCACCAGGCTCCAGATAGATGGCGCTCGGGCAGGTCGAAATGTAGTTGTCCGTAAGGAGGATATCGTCATCGCTGTCAAAGCAGACGAGCGTTCCGTCATAGCCGACATACGCACCGGTATCGCCGGTGTTTTCGACCTTCGCGAAGAAATAGCCGGACCAATCGCCCTCAAAGGTAATGAGCTTTTTGTCAGTAACGGAGATTTTTGCGTCTGCCAATGCAGTCGTTGCAAGCGCCATAACGCAGCAAAGCGTCATAAGAAGGGTCAGGAAGCGTTTCATGATGAACCATCCTTTCTTGCAGAGGAATCCATTAACTTTATTATACAAAATAGGAAGTTGTACCGATTATATCTCCATCGCTTCGAACCGTCGGCACCATGTGTATTTGCTGATGGCGCTCGACAGAGCGTTCGGGCAGTAGAAATTCAGCAGATCGCGGATGTAAGGCGGCATCACCTGATTGTACTTAACCTCCAGAATGATGTCATTGTTGTCGAACGGCGGCACGGTTGCCACGTAAGGGTTGAACAGGTCAATGCTGCCCATGCCGGAGCGAAGCTGCTTGTCGAAGGTGATACGCACCTCCTCCGCCGGATGCAGGTACGCCTCGCGGACGTAGTCCACAATCACGACAGGGCGCAGCAGATGGCACGTCATCTCGCGGTAGATATCCGAGAGCAGTCCGAAGCGCGTCTGTTCCAGCCCGGTCGGATCGCAGGCGATGATTTGCTCCGCCAAATCGCGTGGAATATCAAGGCTGCGCTTGGAAATCAGACTGCCGACCTTCGTCTTGCACTCGAGCTTGATGGTCGTGTCGCGCATGTTGTAGATGCGGATACGATACTTGTCGCGGTTCTGGTCGCCGTCCATCTTATCGAAATAGGCATCATTGAAAATTGTATCGAAGTACAGCGAGCGGATGTGGTACTCGTTATTTTCGTCGCCGTTCGGATCGCGCGAAAGCACGTGGTCAAGCTGACGCGAAAGCACGTGGTACTGCATTTCATTGATGAAAAATTTCAGCTCATGCCGAAGCGGAATATTGTATGCCATGCGCTCCGCCTCTCCTTCTATCAGGTGCCGGCTTCCGTCTGGCACGCCACGAGCGTTGCGTCATGCACGCCTTCGATGCCCAGCATCAACGCAACGAGATCCTGCTTGTTGTCCAGGCGGACTTCCCATGTCATTTCCGCGCCGGAACGCGTCTTCGTCTTGGAGCGCAGGCGGCGATTCTTGACGCTGCGGCGCATCACCTGATCCACATCGTATTCCGCATCGTCGTCATAGTGGACAACAAGCAGATAGGAGTTGGGATTCGTGAAGTGCACAAACGTCAGCAGGAACATGATAGCTGAAATCGCCGCAGCAACCACCAGCGCGATGATGTAGAGCTTCGCGCCAAGCAGAATGCCCATCGTCAGCGCCCAGAACATGTACGCCGTGTCCATCGGGTCCTTCACGGCGGTACGGAAGCGGACAATCGACAACGCGCCGACCATGCCCATTGACAGCGCGACGTTGGACGAGATGCACATAACAACCGGCGTTGTGATGAGCGTCAGCATGACAAGCGTCGTTGCAAAGGACGGGCTGTACAGCACGCCGCGGAAGCAGCGCTTGTACACAAAGGCAATCAGCAGCCCGACCAGCAGTCCAAGCACCAGCGCGATGACAATTTCGTACGGCGCAATTTCCTTGAACTGATCTGCCAGCGCGCTGCTCAGCTGTTCAACAATGCCGCTGGACGTTGAAGTCACATTCAGAGTTCCCATCCGATTTTCCTCCTAAATCAATGCATTTTTGCTTAGAATATGGTTCCTTCCGGATATTCCGGCTGCGGTCCGAAGAGCGCTTCCATCTCATTCGTGGACAGTTCAAATTCGTCCTTGATGAAGTCCCACAGGCGATGCGGGCGCAGGCGAAGCACGTTGTACAGGCGGTTCACGCGGGTTTCCCAGTAGGAATACGCGCCATCAATCGTCGTCGGCACCTCGCTGGTGATTGCCTTATCATTCAGCTCGCCCCAGCGTTCCCAGTGGTTCTTCATTTCCGGCTTAATCTCAGCGACCACGCCGTCCAGAATTTCCGTCATATACTCGGTCGTGAACGTTTTGAATACATCCGCCAGCTTCTCCAGGAATTTCTGCTTGTAATCCGGATGCTCCAGAAGCTTCAGGAAGATGGTGTTATCAATCTTCTGCTGACCCATGCCGGTTTCCTTCAGGTAGCTCCACGGGCTGTTGAAGCTCGAGCTGTAGAGCCCGTAATCCGCATCAAACCAGATCCATTTCCACTTGCTGCCTTCCTGATGGAGCCGGTAGTAGCGGATGTTACCGATGTCGGAGTTGCCGACGAACATCTGCAGCGCCATGAATTCAAACAGGTTGTCCACATCGACGTTGTCAAGGATATATTGCAGATCCTCTTCGTTCGTCGCAGGGCTGCCCGCCTTGATTTTCTTGAGCATGGCGCGGTATTCCTTGTTCGAGCCGAAATTAACCGAGCCGTTTGCCTCAAGAATGTCCATTTCGTCCGCCTGATCGAGCGACAAGCCCTCGTGCTGCGCGACAAAGAAGCGGTCAACGCGTTCGCGGAGGTTCATGGTGCCCCAGTAATCGCCGTTCAGGAAGACCGTCACCGGTTTCCACGCCTGATGGATAACCTGCGTGCCATATGCATCGAGCAATCGCGACTGGAAGCCATCCTGCAAACGCGTGGACATGGCGTCGTTGCCGGAATTGCGCAGGACAAGCGACTTATACTCCGTGTATGGACGGTCATCGAAGAGCGCCGCAGCAAACGTCTTGCTGCCGTAGAGCGACTTTGCGCGGATTTTCATCGACTTCTGCGGCATATCCAGCGAGTATTGACCGATCAGCGAAATCGCAATGCCCTGACTGATCAGCTGTGTGCCATCGGTATCGTAATACTCCATATAGCCTTCGCGATACGTTTTGCCATACGTGCGGTAGACCGTGTTTTTGAACGGAATGCCTTCAGATTTGTCGATATTGGGGCCTGCCGCCAGCATGCCGTTTTCCTCGTTCCACAGCTCTTCCGGATCGACCGTGATGCACACAATCGGCGTTGTGTAATACGTTTCGACCAGGAATGTGCCGGTTGTGACTGTGCTCGCCTTGTACTGTGAATCGGCAGGGAACGCCCTCACGCGCAGCGTTGTCGTCTTTGTGAAGGTGATAGTCTGCCCCGTATACAGGTAGCCCTGATCAGTCGTTGGCACCGAGCCATCCGTCGTGTAATAGACGGTCGTGTTTTCAGGAATGGTGAACTGCAGCGTGACGGTGCCGTAATGCTTGCCGGGCTCCACGGTAAACTCCGGCGCTTCGGCATAGCCCAAGAAGGTATCCGTGCCGTTCTGCGCGCCTGCGGTCGCCGTTTCGTAATAAAAAAAGCCCTCACGTCCGATGCTGCGGCCGTAGGACACATTCGTAGGTATTTCCGGCAGCACCACCTTGTCCAGAATCTTGCCCGTCGGGTCAGCGAGTACCAGCACTTCGCCTCCGCTCTTCTTGATCTTGAAGGAGGTGTGCAGTTCTGCGGTGTTGTTCAGGGCGGTGTTGCCATCGCACCAAATCACTAAGTATTGTCCGGGAGAAATGTACGTCCCATTCGGAAACTGCCATTTGCGTGCCCTGCCGATGTTATCGGACAAGCCGTATCCTGACAAATCGACAACTTCATTGGAGGAGTTGTAAATCTCTACCCAATCTACATAATCGCCGGCTGAAGTTGCAACCGCCGAATCATTCGATGCCATGACCTCGGTGATGTACACCCCGGTGGAGTTGAGGGAGCGGAGGATGTAATCCATCCTGCGCGCTCCCTCCTGCGTATTCGGCAGACCGGGTGTCGGTGTCATGGTAATGATGAACACGCCGTCCTCGTTTCTCGCGTAGGACGCGTCCTCCGGTACGTTATCGAGCGTCACGCGGTCGACAAGCCTTCCGCGGCTATCGGACAGCAGCACCGTATCATGCTCCGCACTGAGACGGAAATTCGCATGCGGCACGGCGCTCGCATCGGTATTTTCCGAATTATCGCCGTTGCAGTAAACCAGATAATACCCGTGCGGCTGAACAGTCGCGCCTTCAGGAAAACGCCACTTCAGCGGTTTGCTTTCCTTGTCGCTCAGCGCATAGTTATCCAGCGAAATGACCTGATCCGTCGTGTTGTACAGCTCAATCCAGTCACAGACGTTGCCGTTTTCATCCGTGTAGCCCGTCAGCGGATCAGGGCAGACCTCATTGATGATCAGCGCGCCATCCGTCACAAGCGTCGCGGCACGGTATTCCTGATGACCGGCCGTCGTGTTTTCATAGCCGGGACTGTATTCGCTCGTCTGACCCCACGAGCCGTCATCCAGCAGTGCATAGCTCTCATCCGCGCTGAGAATCGGCGTTTTCACCGAGTCAATCAGGTAGGCGTTCGGGTCATACATATAGAGCGTTTCGCCATTAGAGGACAATGCAAATTTTGCATGCAGCGGCTTGCCTGCAACAGCCTGATTCGTCTTGTCGCACAGCACGAGCACGCGTTCACCCGCCGCCAGCTCCATGTCAGGGAACAGGAAGCGGATGGATGTCTCATCATCGGACAAGCCGACGTCCTTGAGGTTCATCGCGTGGTCGGAGCTGTTCCAAATTTCCACCCAGTCCGGATAATTGCCGTTCTCATCAGGCATTGCCGTCTTGTTGGACGTCATGACCTCGCTGAAAACAAGCCCTGTATAATCATAGAGCAGCGTTGCGCTGTCATGAACAAGATTATCATCCGACCCAGTGGAATAATACGCCCTGCGCACTGCGCTTTTTGGGCTGACCAGCACCACAATCGTCACCAGTGCCGCCAGCACAATAAAAGACAGTACATTCACCACACGGCGTTTCTTTTTACGATACTTGACGGCAGACGACATCGGCTTTTTCTCCGAGCGCCTTGTCCGCCTTTCTGTCTGATTCGGCTGCATGACCATCCTTTCTGCGGCGTAAACGCGCAAGCTGCGCCGCCGCACTGCATGACGGAAACCGTCTGAAAGGGATTCGGGTCGTCATCTATGCTGACGAGACCCTTCGCTTATTGTATCATAAGATGATAGGAAAGTGCAAGCATTCTGCCCGTTTTCCGTTGCATTTCATCGATTCGTCACATCGTTCGTTTTTTATTGGAACAGCGCCATGATTTCCTGCGCCGACAAACTTCCGACCATCGATTCGCCGGGCTGAATGAGCTGATCAAACAGCGCCTTTTTCCGCTGACCGAGCGCAACGACCTGCTCCTCGATAGAGGCGTGCGTAACGAGGCGGATGACCTCCACCTTGCGTGTCTGCCCGATGCGGTAGGCGCGGTCGGTCGCCTGATCCTCCGCTGCCGGATTCCACCACGGATCGTAATGAATAACCATATCTGCGCCGGTCAGATTCAATCCCGTGCCGCCAGCCTTGAGCGAAATAAGGAAAATCTGCCCCTGTCCGGCATTGAACTGCTCCGCCATTTCAACGCGGCGCTGCGCAGGCGTATCGCCGTCCAGATACATGGTCTCATAGCCGGCGTTATCGAGCTCCTGCCGAAGGATTTTCAGCATGGACGTGAACGCGCTGAACAGCAGAATCCGCCTTCCCTTTTCAATCGCCTCCGGCAGCATGTCCAGCAGCATATCGAGCTTGCCGGACGAACCGACATAGTCGTCCAGCACAAGCTGTGGATGGCAGCAGATTTCACGCAGCTGCGTAATCGCCGCAAGCACCTCGGTTCTGCCGCGCTCGAAGCCCTTTTCGCGGACAATCGTGTCTACGCGCTGCCGCAGACGGCGCATCGTTGCCTCGTAGACCTTCGCCTGCTCCGGCGTCATCTGCGCCGTGAATACCGATTCGATCTTGTCCGGCAGCTCCGTCAGCACCTCTTTCTTCAGGCGCCGCATGAGGAACGGGCTGATTCTCCTGCGCAGCTCCTCCATGTCATTGCCTTCCTGATACCGCCGCAGGAATGCCGTATATCCCAGCAGATATCCGGGCAGCACGAAATTGAAGATGCTCCACAATTCGCCCACGCTGTTTTCCAGCGGCGTACCGGTCAAGGCAAAGCGCGTCTGCGCCTGCAGCTGCCGAACCGCCTGAGCGCCCTTGCTGCCGGCGTTCTTGATGTGCTGCGCCTCATCCAAAATAGCGAAGCGGAACGAGATGGTTGTCAGTTGGTCGATATCCTGACGGATGAGCGGATAGGACGTGATGAGCACATCAACATCCTGCGCTTCGCGGACATGGCGGATTTGGCTTGCACGCTGCGCAGCTGAGCCGCCAAGCACCATCACTGACAGCGACGGCGCAAAGCGATGCAGCTCGCTGAGCCAGTTGTACGTCAGCGTCGTCGGTGCAACGACGAGTGAAATCTGTCGATCCTGCCGCGTTGCCAGCAGCAGCGCAATCACCTGCACGGTCTTGCCCAAGCCCATGTCGTCCGCCAGCACGCCGCCCATGTGCAGCCGATCGAGATCCATCAGCCATTGGAAGCCGCGCTTCTGATACGGACGGAGGCTAAGTCCCTCCGGAAGCTGGACATCAGCGGATTCCTCCGGATGCGTCAGGCGTTCAACCACCTGCTTCGTTTCATCGTCAACCTTAACCGGCAGACCGAGCCGCTCCAGCAGCCCCTGCAGGTAGCAAGCACGGTACGCCTGCAGACGAATCGTATCATCCGCCGCACCAACGAAATCCGCGCCTTCCACCTGCGCCGCCTCAAAGATGGAATCCGCCAGCGGCTGCCATTCATCCAGCGCCGACAGGTCAAGGAACGAGCCGTCCTTCAGCCGGAAATAGTGGCGTCTGCGTGCCAGTGCCTCCATAATCGCAAGGATTTCCTGCGCAGGCTCGCCGTCCTGCGTGAAGGTCAGCTCGAGCGCAGCGCCCTTGAGCTGCATCTTGCCGGAGAACTGCGGCTTCCGCGGCGTAATCCGCTTGAAGTCGTTGGACAGGTATACCTCCGAGATGGCCTGCAAATGCGACACGCCTTCGCTGACAAACTGGAAGATTGCCTCCTGCCCTGTCAGAAACACATGTCCCTTGCTGACAGTAAAGCCAGCTGCCCCCAATGCATCCAGCACAGCGCGTTCCGATGCCGCATCGCGCAGCAGAAGCTTTTCGGTTTTTTGCAGATTTTCCGGCGACGGCGTTTCGTCGAACGGATCGATGGTACGGTCACCGTAGCAAAACTGCACGCGTGCCAACACGTCGCGCCCATTCGCCGCGCGGTCAAGATACACCTTCGTCACCAGCGGAAGCTGAACGAGCTGTCTGCGCAGGTCGTCCGAAATTTCCACCAGCCCTGTCAGCTTCAGGAACGGCACAAGCTCGCCGATGACGCGTGCCGCCTCGCGCACAGGATAATCAAAGCTGCACTGCCCGCCGAGCTGTTCCTGATACAGCACGCGCAGGACACTCCGCTGCTGCTCCTCCACCGCGACAATGCTGTCGCCGACAAGCGCGAACGCGCACGATGGCAGCAGCGGCCGGAATTCCTTCGGGAACTTTGCCAGCACCGTCAGCCCGTGCAGGTCGCTCGACACGCAGAAATGCAGCGGCACGCGGCGTGCGCGCACCGGCTTCACGGCGACTGTCTTTTCACCAATCTTAAGCCGGAAGGGCATGTTCATCAGTACGCGCAGAATTTCCTCCGCAAACGGCTCCGGCAGCAGCATTTCGCGCTGATCCGCACCGCGCAGCACCGTTCCGGCTTCCTTCTGGGCCAGGCAAAGCGCCCGCATGATGGTGATTATTTTCTCCTGCTCCGCACCAAAACGCATCCATTCCGGATAGAACACGAAGCCCTTTCCGTATTCGACCGGTGTCTGCGTTTCTATCGCGTCAATCAACTGCGGGATGGACTTGACGACATACATGCGTTCCTCGCCAATCAGCAGACAAATGCGGATTCTGGGTGTACCCTGGTCTCGCACAGCTTCCAGTGACAGGCGAACCTCCATATGGACGGTGCCTTCCTCAGGCAGTGCGCGGTCCATCGCCGCCATCAGCTTTGGTCCGGCGGTCTCCGCCTTGCGCCTGACCATATCATCCATCGAGCCTGTATCCTGACACTTGAGCATCGCAGCCACCACATGGCGGCATGCGCCGGTCTCCGCATAAATCGAACAGGTGCATCTGCTCTCGCCGTCATCAGTAAAGACAACATCATACGCTTCGCCGTCCATAACCCGGCACGTCAGGCGACGCGCACTCTTTTCAACAATACGGACATGATCGTTTTGATACAGCCGTTCACCGGCGCGCGTTTCAACCTCGCCTGCAAGCACGCGCAGCGTGTAGGGAACCTGAGTCATTCGCGATCCTCCCACCAGTCATTTCTGTTCTTCCGCCGTTTCCGATGGGAAAAGGCAAATGTCTTATATTCTCCGTTTCCGCTTGAATTCCTTCCATGCTTCTGTTAAAGCGGCTGATTTTCTTCGCTCTGCTTCCGCTCGATGTACTCCTCAAGGCATTCGCCGGTTTCGTGCATTTCAGATGCAGCCTCCGTGCCCACATAGCGGAAATGCCACGGCTCATTCGTGATGCCGGTGATTTTCGTCTTGTCTGCCGGATAGCGCAGGATGAATCCCCATTCCCAGCAATGCTCTTCGAGCCACTTTGCCTGTTTCGTGCCGCCGAAGGACCTGCCCGGCACCGTAATATCAAACGCCAGCCCGGTATGGTGCTCGCTGCAGCCCGGCAGCGCGACAAGCTTCCCTGCCGCGCTCCGCGCCTGTGAGCCGCTCATTCCCTGCTGGCGGTACTCATATACTTTTTCGTCGTAAAGCTCCTGCTGATAGGCGATGCTCCGATAGCCTGCGCTGACCTGCCATGAATCAACGCCTTCTACCTGCGCCTGCGTGAGCATTGCAAGCAGTGCATCCACCGCAACCCGCTCGCCCTGAATTTCGCTGCCCTTGATGGACACAATGGACGCATCGCAGTAGTCGCGCATGTTGACCAGGTCATCCGGCTCATAGTCATCCGGCAACGGATTCTCCTTATTGACAAGAATCGGGAGGACTTCATCCACATGTCCAACTTCGTCCACTTGTCCCGCTTCATCAGCCAGCAGAAAGACAAGCTCCGTTGCTTCTTCCGTTGCTTTCGCCGCTGGTGCAGGTGTTTGGGTAGCGTAAGGCTCAGCAGCGTCAGAGTACAGGATTTCGCGTGTCTCTTCGCCGACAATGCCGTCCGCTGATAAGCCATGCTGACTCTGGAAGCGCTGCACAGCCTCCTTTGTGGCCGGTCCGAACTGACCATCCGCATCGCCCGACAGATAGCCGAGCGCCTTCAGCCGTTCCTGCAGCGCTTTGACTTCGTCGCCCTGAGCGCCTGTCCGCAACACAGGCGCCGCAGTCGGCAGCGACGGGTCAATCGTCACCTGCATGACATTGCCGAAGTCCGGCACAGGCGTCGGTGTACGCTGCTGCTCGACCTTCACTTCACCGTAAAGCTGAATTTCCCGAACAGCAAACACGATGACGGCGATTGCCAGCACAATGACAGCAGTCAATTTGACCACCTGCTTGCCGGTCATTTTCTTCCAGCCATTCCTGTCCACCTTGCGCACCTCTCCTGACTATTTATCCTTTTTCTCCGGCCAGAGCGCCAGTGCCGCCGACGCAAGCGCCAGCACAAAGCAAATCTCGCTGATAACGGACAATCCGAAAAGCTTCGTACCCGAATCAACCGCCGCACCGCCGAAAATCATCAATCCGAGCGACAGCAGCAGCAGACACACGCGCTGAACCGATTGCAGCACAAGCTGCCGGACATCCTCGCCTGCATGATGCTCGACACCCAGATTCGCTTCACCCTTGAGTCCAATACGCAGGACATCTGCCAGCAGCGACGGAATTTCAAGCGACTTCTGGCTGCTCTCGTAAATTGCACGGATATCCTGTGCGAGCAGGTTCTTCCAATCGACATTGGAGAACAACTCGCTGCCGATGCGAGAGGACACGATCTGCATCACGTTGATGGACGGGCTGAGATCCGCCAGCACACCTTCAATCGTCGCCAAGCCGCGCGCAAGCATGGTCAGGCTGGCAGGCATGGCGACATTGTTTGACTTCATGACGGCCGTCATCTGCTCAAACACCTCGGCAATGTCAATCGCGCCGAGCTCCGCCGAGCCATATCGGTCGAGCATTGCCTCGATATCCCGATAGAGCTTGCGCTTATCCGGCTCGCTCTTGAACTGCCCGAGTGCCAGCACCGCATCGCGAACCATCGTAATATCGCCGCGTGCAACGCCCGTGATGGCATGCCCGATCATCCGTCGCTGCTTCTCGTTCAGCGTGCCCATCATGCCCATGTCAAGCCAGACAATTTTGCCATCGCGGATGCGGATGTTGCCCGGATGCGGGTCAGCATGGAAGAAGCCGTCATCGATGATCTGCTTGACGTAGTTGTCCGCCAGCTTCGCGCCGATTTCCGCCGGGTCGTATCCTGCCTCGGTCAGCTTGTCGCCCTCATCAATGCCCATCCCGTCAATGCGTTCCATCACGAGGACATTGCCGGTCGTGTACGTGCGGTAGAGCAGCGGCGAGGTGACAAACGCCACATCCTGATTGAGTTCGCGGAATTTCTCGAGGTTCGATGCTTCCGTCTGGAAGTTCATCTCCTCCTGCGCCACGACCCACATTTCATCCAACACCTGATTGAAGTCAACCAGGCCGCCGGCCGGCGTGTACTTGAGGATTTTGCACGCCTGCTTGAGCAGGATGATATCGCGGCTCATCTTCTGATGGATGCCTTCGCGCTGCACCTTGACCACGACGCGTTCGCCGGATTTGAGCACCGCCGCATGCGCCTGCGCAATGGATGCGCTGCCCAGTGCCTTCTCGTCGAACTCCATGAACACTTCCTCCAGCGGACAGCCGTACGCGCCCTCGACAATTGCCCTGACCTGCTCGAATTGCATCGGCGCAACGCTGGAACGGAGCTTCTTGAGCGCCTCGCAGTATTCCTTCGGCAAAATGTCCGACCGCATGGACAAAATCTGTCCCAGCTTGATGAAGGTCGGACCAAGATCCTCGATCATCGCGCAGAGCTTTTCGGGCGTCACGCCATGCAGAATATCATATTTGCGGACAACCTCGACAATTTCATGCAGCCTGGCGCGGTTCTGCACAATCGAGCGTTCCCGTGCGGCGCTGTTCATCCCCTGGGGCTGTCCGGTCGTTTCCATCTGCTGCTCCTGCTTCGTCATAGCGGTCTCCTTACGCCTGTTCGTTCGGCTCATCCTGCTTCGCCTGCTCTTCGCGGTCAGCAATGCGCTGCTTGAGCTGTTCAAGCTGCTCATCGGACAGCAGGTCAACGGCACCGAACAGCTTATCCGTTGGAATTTCAGGCGCATTTTCGCGGATGGCATCCTTAATGTTATGCTTCAGCTCCTCGTTGAGAACCTTGCCCTGGTCGACCGTCAGCTCGCCCCTTTTCACGAGCTCGTCAAGGATTTCCGTTCCCTTTTCCTTCGTCACAACAGCGACACCGATGCCGGCAAGAATCAGCCTGCGGACGTTTTCACCAAGATCCATCATCGTTACCAATCTCCTTCCCGTTCGGGGTGTTTTGTGGAAGCACCAGCTTCTCCAATGAATGATTATAAAGTCGCATTATGAACACAGCATTACGTAAAGAGCTTCTCCAGCTCCGCATACTTCTCGTGCGTAATCAGCGCATCCTGTGCAATCCCCTGCAGGTGCACCACATATGTCCACCGCCCGTAAGGCGTGATGCTCCGGATATGATTGAGGTTGATAATGTAGCTTTTATGGCAGCGGAAGAACAGATTCGAGTCGAGCCGCGCTTCCGTGTCAGAGAGCGAATCGGACGTGATGTACCTTTCGCCGCTCAGCGTATAAAACGCCGTTGCACGGTCTTCGCGCTGAATCAGCACGATGTCCTCCGCCTTGAGGAATGCAACGCCGTCCTTATGGTGCAGCATGATGCGCCCGGCTGCGATTTTCTTCGGCGGGCACACGGTCGGCAGCGGTGCATCGCCTTCCGTCTGATGGCGGATGCGCTTTTTTGCCTTTTCAAGCGTCTGCATCACGCGTTCCTTTTTGAACGGCTTGAGCAGATAGTCAAATGCGTACACTTCAAACGCATTGCTCATGTACTCTTCATGCGCAGTTGCAAAAATCATAACGATAGAAGGGTTCATATCCTGAATGATCCTTGCGCACTCAACGCCCGTTTTTTCCGGCATTTCGACATCAAGGAACACCAGCTCCGGCTTTTCGCTTTCGACAAGCTGCAACAGCTGTGCACCGTCTGCCGCTTCGCCGACAATCTCAAAGCCATCGGCACGGCTGATGAGCATGCGCTCAATGCGTCGCATATCCGCATTATCATCCGCAATCACGACACGAACAGGCGCTTCCATCGTTCCTTTCCTTTCTGCACAACGGCCCCTCCACCGTATTTCGCGATGGAGGGGGTACTGATATTCAGCGCCGCCTGCGGTCACAGGGACGCGTCAGAATTTCCTGCATGACAACCGCCTGCACCAGCGCATTCGGGCTGAAATCCAGATGAAGTCCACTGTCCTCATGCCGTTTCGGTTCGCTCCGGTGATTCCCGTCCGGCGGATGGAGCATTTCCTCATGGCATGAATCCTGCCCCTCAGGGCTTTCATAATTGAGGCTGCCCTGCAAGCCGCCATCCACAGGACAGGGATCAGCTGTGTGGACATGGATCTTCGGCTGCGCGGTCTTCGGCTTTATCTCCGGAGGAAAGTCCCGTTTGTCAATCATCGGCGTGAGCTCCGGCTTCATCGGCTGAAGGCTCGGCTTTGCAGACCGCATGACAGATTCATGCGCCTCCTGTGTTTCTTCCTCGAAGCTCTCCGCAGGATTTACCGGCTGATTTAAAGGCTGATGCTTTGATGCTTCCTGCCGTTTCTTTTTTGTCTTTCCGTTGACATTCACAACCGCGGCGATCAGCAGAATGATCAGCCAAACTGTAAAATCCACGCTCTTCCTCCTTTCAGCACATCTGATCAGGGATGAGCATTACTTCTTTTCCGGCATGTGCGGCGTGGTCTGTTGCGGCGCGCTCGCCTTGGCAATGGAGTCGCGCATCGACGTATCCGCGATGGTGTTCTGCATCTGGTAGTAATCCATCACGCCGAGCTTGCCTTCGCGCAGCGCGGCAGCCATCGCCTTCGGTACTTCCGCCTCCGCCTCGACAACCTTTGCGCGCATCTCCTGCACGGCAGCCTTCATTTCCTGCTCGCGGGCAACAGCCATGGCGCGGCGTTCCTCTGCCTTCGCCTGTGCGACGCGGCGGTCGGATTCCGCCTGATCCATCATCAGCTGAGCGCCGATGTTGCGGCCGACATCCACATCTGCAATGTCGATGGACAGAATTTCATAGGCGGTGCCTGCATCAAGACCCTTAGCAAGCACAGTGCGTGAAATCAAATCAGGATTCTCCAGCACCTGCTTATGCGTTTCCGCCGAGCCGACCGTCGTGACGATGCCCTCGCCGACACGCGCGATGACGGTTTCCTCACCTGCGCCGCCGACAAGACGGTCGATGTTCGTGCGCACGGTCACGCGAGCCTTCGCGCGCAGCTCAATGCCGTCCTTCGCGATGGCGGCGACAACCGGCGTCTCGATGACCTTCGGCGTGACGGACATCTGCACGGCCTCGAACACATTGCGTCCGGCAAGGTCAATCGCGCACGCCTTTTCAAACACCATGGGAATATTCGCACGCTGAGCGGCAATCAGCGCGTTGATGACGCGGTCAACATTGCCGCCTGCAAGGAAGTGCGTTTCAAGCTGGGAAATGTTCAGCCCGAGACCGGCCTTGTTCGCCTTGATGAGCGGTTGGACGAGGCGGCGCGGCTGAATATGGCGGATTTTCATGCCGACAAGCGCGCCCATTGACACATGCACGCCGCTGGACAATGCTGAAATCCACAGTCCAAGCGGAACGAAGGACAGGAACACGATGACAAGGATGAAAGCAGCCACTATGATCGCAAAAATCGTAACATCCATGAAAGCAACCTCCTATTTCGGTCAGATTTTGACTACAACGATTTTCGAGCCTTCAATTTTGTCAATCCGGATGCTTGTGCCGGTTTCGATGAATTCGCCGTCGCTGACCACGTTCAGCTTCACGCCGTCAAATTCACCCATGCCTGTCGGACGGAGCGGTGTTGTCGCCGTGCCCTCCTTGCCGAGGAACTCCTGCATATCCTCTGCCGAGCGATATCCTGCCTCGTTATCCTCGACGTGACTGTTTACAAGGCTGCTCCGGCTAAGCTTCCCTTTTGTCAGCGACCGCAGCGATGTCGAAATGGCAACCGCCAGCACTGCCAGCACAATCAGCAGCATACCAAGCGCCGCCATTGCACCGTGTCTCGTGTAAATCAGCACCAGTGCGGCGATTTCCAGCGCAATGCCGCTGATTCCTGCAATACCAAAGCCCGGCATCAGCGCTTCAGCGATGAGCAGCCCCGTGCCCAGCACGAAGCAGATGATGATCGGCAGATTGGTGACAATAAATTCCGTAACTGCCATATGCATTTCTCCTTTCCGTTTTGTTTTGCTTCCAAATCAATTATAGCAGTTTTTCGGTTGATTGCCAGCATTTTTGTCCGAAAGATACACCTGCGCGTCTGAATTGTCATTCACGCTTCGAGCACGCGCTTTAAAGCCGCCAAATCCGCCTGATAAACGTCCTTGAGCTTCTGATTATAGATGACGGATGCCGGATGATACAGCGGAAACAGCTGAATTTCCGCATCTCCTACGCGGCACGTCAGGCGCTGTCCGTGGCATTCGCCGATGTTCGTTTTCCTGCCGAGGATGGCATGAAGCGCCGTGTTGCCCAGCGTCACAACGTACTTCGGCTGAACAAGCGCAATTTCCGCCAGCAGATACGGCACAAAACGCTTGAGCTCGTCCTCATTCGGCGTGCGGTTCGACAGCCTGCCCTTTTCGCTCGTTTTCGTCGGACGGATTTTGACCGTGTTCGTGATGTAGATGTCCTCGCGGTTCAGCGCAAGCACATGAAGAAATTCATCGAGATTCCTGCCTGCCTTGCCCACAAACGGACGCCCCTGACGGTCTTCCTGCTCGCCCGGCGCTTCACCGATGAGCATCACGCACGGCTGACACGCCTGTCCTTCGCCCAGCACAAGCGTCTTGCCTGCCAGCACCGCTTCAGGCGTGAACGTCTGCCGCAGCTGCTCATTGAGCTGCACAATCGTCTGCACCGCTTTTCACCCCTCTTCGCTGTCCGGGTAACGCAATGTCATGGTCATGCCATCCGTTGCGCACTGTGTTTCCGGAAAGATTGCCTGCGCATTCGGCAGGAACTCCTCCGGCGTCTCCATCGAGGTGGAAAAATGCGTCAGCAGCAGTCGTTTCGTGCCGGCATCCCGCGCCAGCGCCGCCGCCTCCCGAAAAAGCATATGGTGATTCTTGTACGCAAGCGACAGCTTTTCCTCCGCGCCATACATGCCTTCCAGAATCATCAGGTCGCTCTCCTGACCAAGGCGCACGATTGCCGGAACAGGGCGCGTGTCGGTCGCATACAGGAACTTGATGCCCTTTCTCGGCGCACCGAGCACCTGACTCGGCTCATACGTCACGCCGTCAAGCTCTGCCTTTTGCCCCTGCTGCAAAATCCGCCAGATTTTCAGTGGGACATTCTGTGTCCGCGCGCGCACAGGGTCAAACAGCGCCGGACGTGCAAGCGAAAACTGATACCCGAGGCACGGCATCTCATGACGCAGTGCAAATGGCGTAATCTCCAGCCCTGCGGCGGAAAACGGCAACAAATCGTCCGTGATTTCATGGAGTACAATCGGATATGACAGCACCGGCGCAATAACTCGCAGACCGTTCACAATCCGCTCAAGCCCAACCGGACCGTAGATGTGCAGCGGCTCCGTTCTGCCTGCCTTCGTAATAGCAAGCAGTATGCCCGGCAATCCCGAGCAATGGTCGGCATGATAGTGCGTCAGCAGCAGCGCGTCAATTCGCAGCATGCCCCATGACAGCTTCTGCACTGCAATCTGCGTGCCCTCGCCGCAGTCCACCAGCAGCGCTCTGCCGTTCACGCGCACATAGAGGCTTGCCAGCGCACGCTCCGGCAGCGGCATTGTCCCGCCTGTTCCAAGGATGCATAAATCAATCACCGGCACACCTCCTTTCACCCATTCTTGCCGAATAACCCCGTTAAATTATTCTACGCGCACTCCGAAAACTCCTGCCTGATTTGCCGCATGAACGCAAATACGGCTCCCCTGCCTCATTGGGCACGGGAGCCGCACTGTATGCAATTATCCTCTCGCTGCAAAGCCGATCTTTTTCTGCACCTTCCGCAGTGTCTTGTTCGCCATATACGCTGCCTTCTGCGCATTCTGGTCCAGCAGCCCCTGCAGATACGCCTTGTCGGCAATCAGCCGCTTGTATTCCGCCTGAAGCGGCGACAGTGCTGCAATCACGCAATCTGCGGTCATTGTCTTCAGCTCGCCGTAGCCCTTGCCGCTCATGTCCGCCGCAATCTGCTCCACATCGCCTGCGCCCAGTGCGCTCATGATGCTCAGCAGGTTGCTGATGCCGGGCTTGTTTTCCGGATCGAAGCGGATTTCGCCGTCGGAGTCCGTTACGGCGCGCTTAATCTTGCGCCGGATGGTGTCCGGATCATCAAGCAGCGCGATGAACGTTTCCTCGGGGTCGGATTTGGACATCTTGCGCGTCGGCTCCTGCAGGCTCATCACCTTCGCACCGACCTTCGGGATATACCCTTCGGGGATGGTAAACACATTGCCGTAGATGCCGTTAAAGCGCATCGCAATGTCACGGCAGATTTCCAGATGCTGCCGCTGATCGACGCCGACCGGCACGAGGTTCGTCTGATACAGCAGGATGTCCGCCGCCATCAGCACCGGATAGGCAAACAGGCCGACATTGATGTTGTCCGCATGCTTTGCGCACTTATCCTTGTACTGCGTCATGCGGCTCATCTCGCCCATGTACGTGTAGCAATTAAGAATCCACGCCAGCTCCGCATGGGCAGACACATGGCTCTGGCAGTAAATGAGCGACTTTTCCGGGTCGATGCCGCTCGCAAGATAAATGGCGGCAAGCTCCATGCAGCGGCGGCGCAGGTCAGCCGGATTCTGCCGGACGGTGATCGCGTGCATATCGACGATGGAATAAATGCAGTCATATTCATCCTGCAGCTTCGAGAAGTTGCGAAGTGCGCCGATGTAGTTGCCCAGCGTCAGCGTGCCGGATGGCTGAATGCCGGAAAAAATAACGGGCTTCTTGACGGGCTTCTGTTCCGTCTGCTGGAGTGCTTCCTGTTCAGTCATGATGATTCCCCTCTTTCAATGGAAATAATCATATCACACTTTCATACGCATTGCAAGCAAAAAAATAAAAAGCTTGTAAACCACTTGACAATCGGTCATAAATATGATTTAATACTTCTCGCTTTCAGGTTTAGTTTTGCTAAACCTGTTTTTCAGGCAATTCGGTTTAGTGGCGCTGAACTTTGTGCTTATTGCTACTGAAAGTTTCAGGAAAGGAGCACCCCGCATGGATATCGGTGAAAAGCTGCGTCTGCTCAGGATTCGCCGCGGTTTGACGCAGGAGGATTTAGCGGATCGCTGCGAATTGAGCAAGGGCTTCATATCGCAGGTCGAGCGCAACCTCGCCTCGCCGTCCATTGAGTCGCTGATGGATATGCTGGAATGTCTCGGCTCAAGCCTGAGCCAGTTTTTCAGCGAGGACAAGGACGAAAAAACCGTCTTCACGCCGCAGGACATGTTCGTCAAGGAGGATGAGCAGCTCTGCGGGCGTATCACGTGGCTCGTGCCGGACGCGCAGAAGAACACCATGGAGCCCATTCTTGTCGAGCTTGGCGAAAACGGGCGCAGCTATGAGCTGCCGCCGCATCAGGGCGAGGAATTCGGCTATGTGCTTTCCGGCAGCATCTTCCTCATCGACGGTGAAACGAAGACGCGCGTCCGTGCAGGCAGCAGCTTCTGCCTCCATCCGCATGAAACGCATTATCTCCTGAATGCCGGCAAATCAACCGCGAAGGTGCTTTGGATTTCAACGCCGCCTTCGTTCTGATAAGGGCGCATTCGTCCCTTAACCTCTTTGCATTCTGTATTGATTGATCATTCATTGGGAAGGAAGTGCTCCGCATGGTGGAAAAGGAACATTTGATTGACCTGATCGGCATCTCGAAGGAGTATGACGGCGTCAAGGTGCTCAAGGATATCAACCTCTATATCCGCAAGAAGGAATTCATCACCCTTCTCGGACCGTCCGGCTGCGGCAAAACCACGACGCTGCGCATTATCGGCGGCTTTGAAACGCCTGATGAAGGGCAGCTGCTTTTCGACGGTCAGGACATTGCCGGGCTTCCGCCTTACAAGCGCCGCGTCAATACCGTCTTCCAGAAATACGCGCTGTTCCCGCACCTGAACGTGCACGACAACATCGCTTTCGGGCTCAAAATCAAGAAGCTGCCCAAGAAGCTGATTGAGGAAAAGGTCGCGCAGATGCTCGAGCTCGTCAACCTGAAGGGTTACGAGAAGCGTCACGTTGATGCGCTCTCCGGCGGTCAGCAGCAGCGTGTTGCCATCGCGCGCAGCCTCGTCAATGAGCCCGAGGTGCTCCTGCTCGATGAGCCGCTCGGCGCGCTTGACTTTAAGCTCCGCAAGGAAATGCAGCTTGAGCTGAAGTCCATGCAGCAGCGCCTTGGCATCACGTTCGTCTTCGTCACCCATGATCAGGAGGAAGCGCTGACCATGTCCGACACCATCGTCGTGATGAAGGACGGCGCCATTCAGCAAATCGGCGATCCCAAGACCATCTACGACGAGCCTGCCAACGCCTTTGTCGCGGACTTCATCGGTGAAAGCAACCTGCTTCGCGGCACAATGATCCGCGATGAGCTGGTTGAGTTTGCCGGCAACGCGTTCCCCTGCGTTGACTTCGGCTTCGGCGAAAACGCGCCTGTCGATGTGGTCATCCGTCCTGAGGACATTATGCTGGTCGGCGAGGATGTCGGGCAGATGGTCGGCACGATTAAGAGCGTGCTGTTCAAGGGCGTGCATTACGAGATGATGATTGACACCGGCGCATACACCTTCAAGGTACATTCCACCACCATGCAGCCGCAGGGCAGCCGCGTCGGGCTGAATATCGTCCCCTTCAACATTCACATCATGAAGTGTCTGCCGGTGGAGGAATCCTCGCCCGCACCGGAGGAGGAGGATTGACATGCTTTCAAACCTGTCGCTCCCCTGGTGGGCGATTGCGCTGATGATTGCCGGACTTGGCGTCTTCATCGCGCTGGTTGCCGTCACCATCCACCGCAACCGCGGCATGCACCGCTCACTGTTCGCCTCGCCTTACGCGCTGTGGATGATGATTTTCACCGTCATTCCGGTCATCCTCATCGGCTATTACGCCTTTACGGATTCAAGCGGCGCTTTCACGCTGGATAACTTCCGCAGCTTCTGGGATTCCAACTACGAAACGAACAAAATCATCCTCGATGCCATGGGAGATGCCGGTCAGGATTATGTCACGCGCGGCACGGTCAATGTCGATACGCTGCTGTATTCGCTGTGGATGGCGTTTAAGTGCACGCTGATCTGCCTCGTGCTGGGCTATCCCGCGGCGCTCATCATGGCAGACCGCAACATGAAGCTCGGTCCGACGCTCGTTGTGCTGTTCATCATCCCGATGTGGATGAACTTCCTGCTTCGCACCATCGCGTGGATGAGCCTGCTGGAGGATAACGGCCTGATTAACACGATGCTGAAAGCGCTCGGCTTTAACAGCGTGCAGCTGATGTACAATTCCAGTGCTGTGCTGCTCGGCATGGTCTATAACTTTCTGCCGTTCATGGTCTTCCCGATTTACACGCTGCTGAGCAAGATGGATCACCGTTTGTCCGAGGCAGCTGCGGATCTGGGCTGCAACGGCTGGCAAACGCTGTTGAAGGTAACGATGCCGCTGTCCATTCCAGGCGTCGTCAGCGGCATTACGATGGTGTTCATGCCTTCCGTCACGACGTTCTTCATTCCGCGCGTGCTCGGCGGCGGCAACACCATGATGTTCGGCGACCTGATTGAATCAAAATTCCTCACCGAGGGCAACTGGAACGTCGGTTCGGCGCTGTCGCTGATTATGATGCTGCTGATTCTCGTTTCGCTGTCCATCCTGCGCAAGGCAGACCCCAACAATGAAGGAGGCGGCATCGCATGAGGAAAGCCATCAAGCGCATCTATCTTGCTTTGATCCTGATCTTCCTTTATCTGCCGATTGTCGTGCTGATTGTGCAGAGCTTCAACGCCGGCAAGAGCCGCGCAAAATGGGAGGGCTTCTCCTTCCGTTGGTACATCGAGTTGTTCCAGGATTCGCGCATCATGAACGCGCTGACCGTCACCATTACCATCGCGCTGCTCGCCATGGTCGCCTCAACCATCCTCGGCACATTGGCAGCCATTGGCATCCACGCCATGAAGAAGCGTCCGCAGGCATTCATGATGACGCTGACGAACCTGCCGAACACCATGCCCGATATCGTCACCGGCATCAGCCTGATGCTGCTTTTCCTCTTTACGAAGGTGGAGCGCGGCTACGTCACGATGCTCCTGGCGCATATCACCTTCGATACGCCTTACGTCATCCTGTCCGTGCTGCCAAAGCTCAAGCAGATGAACCGGCACACGTATGAGGCGGCGCTTGACCTCGGTGCAACGCCCATCTACGCGCTCTTCCACGTCATCATTCCCGAATGCATGCCCGGCATCATTACCGGCGCGATGCTGGCGTTTACCCTCTCGCTGGACGACTTCACCATCAGCTACTTCACGACCTCGCCGCTGGTGCAGAATCTGTCCACACTGATTTACTCCGCTGCCCGCCGCGGCATCGAGCCGACGCTTAACGCGCTGTCGGCACTCATGTTCGTCGCTCTGCTGGTGCTGCTGTTGATTGTCAACCGCCGCACCGCATCGAATAATGACTAATCCCCCACTATATTTTAAGGAGGAACATCTCTGATGAAAAAGCTGCTTTCCCTGCTGATGCTCCTGTGCCTGACGCTGACCCTCGCTCCCGCTGCCCTTGCAGACGGCGGTGTCGTCAACGTCTTTAACTGGGAGGACTACATCGCGCCCGAGGTCCTGACCCTCTTCACCGAAGAGACGGGCATCAAGGTCAACTACATGTGCTTCACCACGAATGAGGACATGATTGTGCAGGTCGAGGCGAATCCCGGCGCGTTCGATGTCTGCTTCCCGTCCGACTACATCATCGAGCGCATGGTCGCAAAGGATCTGCTGGCGGAGATTAACTTCGACAACATCCCGAACTACGATCAGATCATCGATACGCTCCTCAGCCCGGATTACGACCCGGACAACAAGTATTCCGTGCCGTATATGTGGGGCACGGTCGGCATCCTCTACAACAAGGACATGATTCCCGACCCTGTGCAGTCCTGGTCGATTCTGTGGGACACGCAGTATCAGAAGAACGTGTTCATGCTTGACTCCTACCGCGACTCCATCGGCATCACGCTCAAGTATCTGGGTTACTCCATGAACAGTCGCGAGGTGCCGCAGCTGATGGAGGCGAAGAACAAGCTGATTGAGCAGAAGACCTCCGGCGTTGTCAAGGCGTATCAGGTGGACGAAACGAAGGACAAGATGGTCGCCGGCGAAGCCGCGCTCGCGCTGATGTGGTCCGGCGACGCACAGTATGCCATCGACCTGAACGATCATCTGGATTACTTCGTGCCGGAGGAAGGCTCCAACATCTGGGTGGACGGCGCTGTCATCCTCAAGGACGCCAAGAACAAGGAGAACGCAGAGGCATTCATCAACTTCCTCTGCCGTCCTGACATCGCGCAGATGAACTGCGAATACATCTGGTACTCCTCCCCCAACAAGGGTGCCATTGAGCTCATGGGCGAGGAATACGAGAACAACCACGTGCTGAATCCCTCTCAGGAGGTTCGTGACCGCTGCGAATTCTTCCACGACATCGACGACACCTTCCGCACGATTTACGAATCCCTCTGGCTGGAAATCAAGAACACGAAGTAAGGCGCTTGCATCATGAAAAACATATTGTGCTTCGGCGACAGCAACACCTGGGGCTTCACGCCCGGCACATGCCGCCGCTATGATGAGCATACCCGCTGGACAGGCGTGCTGGCGGACACGCTCGGCGATGGCTGGCGCATCCATGAGAACGGTCAAAGCGGGCGTACGACCGTCTTTCCGTCGCCTGCTAAAGGCTTCATGACCGGTCTTGGCGCGCTGCCCTATGCGCTCGATACGCTCCGTCCGCTCGATGCCATTGTCATCATGCTTGGCACGAACGACCTGAAGGAGCACTCCGCACAGAGCAGCGTCGACGGCATCGGGTGCCTCATCCGTACCATCCAGACGTTCGACCAGCTCTATCCTGCCAGCGAGCCCCTTTTCCACGATAGCAAAATGCGCATTCTTGTGCTGACGCCGCCTGAAATCGGCGATTGCGTTGCCGAATGGGACACGCTGCACGGCAAGGGCGATGAATCGCGCAAATTTCCCTTGCAGCTCAAGGGGCTGTGCGACTGGCTCAAGGTCGATTTGCTCAACACGCAGGAAATCGTCAAGCCGTCTGATATTGACGGGATTCACCTGATGCCGGAGGAGCACAGAAAGCTCGGTCTCGCCGTGGCAGATAAGCTGCTGGAAATGATGAATTGACGCTTGACAAGTCGCGGCGAATGGGCTATACTTTGTCCTGTACGAAATGACGAAGAAGAGTAGCCTGTCAGACGATCTTCAGAGAGGCGCGGTTGGTGAAAAGCGCTGATCCGGCGGCAGAGGAAAACCACCTTCCGATCGCACCGTGTGCTGCACGATACCGCGGCAAAGAGAACCAATCAGGGTGGAACCACGGGCTGATAATCATCGCTCGTCCCTTACAGCAACGCAGGGGACGGGCGTTTTTTCGTCCCAAACAACTTCAAGCAGGAGGAAAAAGCATGAAAATCATCTACAATGACGGTCATGTCGATGAATGCCCCGCTGACGAGGAGCTGCATGTCATCCGCCATACCGCAGCGCATATCCTTGCGCAGGCGATCAAGCACCTCTATCCGCAGGCGCATTTTGCTTACGGTCCCGCAACGGAAAAGGGCTTCCACTATGACGTCGACCTCGGCGATGTGAAGCTCTCCGATGAGGATCTCGTCACCATCGAGAAGGAAATGCAGGCAATCGTCAAGCAGAACCTGCCCATCAAGCCCTTCGCGCTCAGCCGCGAGGAAGCCGTCAAGCTCATGCAGGAGCGCGGCGAGGTCTACAAGGTCGAGCACATCGCCGACCTGCCCGAGGACGCCGTGCTGACGTTCTATCAGCAGGGCGACTACATCGACATGTGCGTCGGTCCGCACCTGTGCTACACCAAGGCGCTCAAGGCGTTCAAGCTGACCGCGCTGTCCGGCGCGTACTGGAAAAACGACAAGAACAACAAGATGCTCACACGCGTCAGCGGCATTGCGTTCCGCAATCAGGACGAGCTGGGCGAATACGTCCGTATGATGGAAGAGGCCGAGAAGCGCGACCACCGCAAGATCGGCAAGGAAATGGGATTGTTCATGCTCTGCGATGAGGGTCCCGGCTTCCCGTTCTTCCTGCCCAAGGGCATGCAGCTCAAGAACGCGCTGATTGACTACTGGCGCGATATCCACTATGCGGCGGATTATGTCGAGGTTTCCACGCCTCTGATTATGAACCGTCACCTGTGGGAGACCTCCGGTCACTGGGATCACTACAAGGACAACATGTATTCCACGAAGATCGATGACGAGGACTACTGCATCAAGCCCATGAACTGCCCCGGCGGCGTCATGGTCTACCGCAGCCAGCCGCACTCCTACCGTGACCTGCCGCTGCGCGTCGGCGAGCTCGGTCTGGTGCACCGCCACGAGCTCAAGGGTGCCCTGCACGGTCTGTTCCGCGTCCGCTGCTTCACGCAGGACGATGCGCATATCTTCATGACGCGCGAGCAGATTCCGCAGGAAATCGCAGGCGTTGTCCATCTGATCAATCAGGTCTACAGCAAGTTCGGCTTTGAATACTTCGTTGAGCTGTCCACTCGTCCGGAGAACTCGATGGGCTCCGATGAGGACTGGGAGGATGCAACGAACGGTCTGAAGACCGCGCTGGAAACGCTCGGCATGCCCTACATCATCAACGAGGGCGACGGCGCATTCTACGGTCCGAAGATCGACTTCCATCTGCGCGACTGCCTCGGCCGTACATGGCAGTGCGGCACCATCCAGCTCGACTTCCAGATGCCGCTGAATTTCAATCTGGAATACATCGATGTGGACGGCTCCCGCAAGCGCCCGATCATGATTCACCGCGTCTGCTTCGGCTCCATCGAGCGCTTCATCGGCATCCTGACCGAGCACTTTGCCGGCAAGTTCCCGACGTGGCTGGCGCCCGTTCAGGTGAAGGTGCTGCCCGTCTCCGACAAGTCGATGGACTACGCCAAGGACGTCTACGAGGCGCTGCGCAAGCAAAAAATCCGCTGTGAGCTTGACGACCGCAACGAGAAGATCGGCTACAAAATTCGCGAAGCACGTCAGGTGGACCGCGTGCCGTACATGCTGATTCTGGGCGGTCAGGAGGTCGAAAACAAGACCGTGTCCGTGCGTGACCGCGCTACCGACCAGACGACAGTCTGCACGCTGGATGAATTCATCCAGAAGATTTCCAAGGAAATTGCCGATCGCGTATAAAGAATAACAACAGGCGAGCAGAACGGTTGATGCCGTTAACTGCTCGCCTGTTGTTTTATATTCCCAATGAGAAGCCGCCTTGAATCAGATAGAACATGGCAGTTCCGTCCACATAGACCGCATCGTGCATGGCGTCATAATTTGCAAGTGCAACCGTATGCTCCGTGCCATTGCTGTCCTGAAATATGTACTCGGTATGCGGTTCATCATCGTTTGTCCAGCCTTCAGGCAGCTTGCCGGAGACCGTAACCATCATCAGCTGCGAGTAAGCGGCGGAGAACGCGTCATAGTCAGCCTCTTCGCCGTTTTTCGTCAAGGTGATGTCGTACACCTGATTGCCGTCCTCATCCACGGTCAACTCGTTATTCTCGTCAACCTGCTCAATGCGCGTGATGACGTACACTGTTTCCTCGCCGTTTTCGCGGATCGTCAGCGAGTTCAGATTGCCAAGCGCGGTCAGCAGCGGATAGCGCGTAAGCGTCTCCATCGCATCCGCATTCAGGAAAGCGCGGAACAGGAGGTCGCTGCAGCGGTAGATGCCGCCTTCAAAGAGCACATAATCGATAAGGTCGCTTTCCTGCGCGCCGATGATAAAGAGCAGCGTCGACGCTTCCCAGTCGGTCGTTTCGTACGAGCCGGATATCCCGACCGTTCCGATGGTGCCTGCCGCCTGATGCAGCTGAATCGCCATGCGCGGCTCATCGAAGCCATAGCGCGCAAGCGTCTCTGCGGTCGTGTCGCACAGATACTCACCCAGCCTGAGCGCTGCAGCAGACTTGCGCAGCGTTGTCAGGGTCTCCGCATCCGCCGGATATGTTACCGGCACTGTCATCCGCCAGCGATCCTCCGCATCCGTATCGGTGATTTCGCCATCGAGCACCCACTGCATGGTGATGTTGCCCTGCGCATCCATCAGCGTGATTTCATCAACGCGGTCGGCATGAATCGTCGGCTGCGTGACCGTATGCAGGGAACTGCGCGTAACGTACAGCTCCTCCGCCACACCGCGGCTGACGGACAGCAGGCGCGAATCGCCTTCAAGCTGCGCATATTGCCATGTCGTATCGTACTGCGGCGCATCGCCTATCATCAGCGTATACACCGTGCCGTCCTTCATCTCCACACGGACGACATTTTCAGGCTCAGTCAGCCCCATGGCCTCCCTTTCCTCGTCCGAGCCATCCCAGTCCTCACTGAGCACCTCTGCCGTCACGCTCTTGAGTGCGTCCAGCAATGTCGTTGCTGTCGTGTCACCGACCGTATAGGCATCCTCACCCACAAGCGTCAGCACGCCCGATGTTGTTTGCTCCACCGTCCATGCCTCCTCATCGCGCAATGCGATGGTGATGGACGAGATATCACCCGCTTCCGCCGACCAGAGGATAACGCTCGTGTCAACCGCTTCTTCCTCCGTGTCGTCGGTCGTTTCCGGCGTCTGAGCGAACAGCAGCAATCCCGCCGACAGCCCGACAAGCGCCACGCACGTAATCAGCGCCGTTATGCGCCATTTCTTGTGCGTTGCATGGCTGTGATGCTTCTTTGGCACATTTTCCATGCTCACAGATTCCTCCTCGGAAGCAGAATCAGCACCGCGAAGAGCACCACCAACAGCGGCAGCACCACCAGCACCACGCTGCCAAGCGTCAGTGCATTCGCGGAAAGTCCCGGACGGAGCGCCGTCTTAACCATGATGCTGCTGTCGATGCTATCCGAGCCAGAAAGATATTCCACAACGCGAATCAGGAACTCCTCGCCGTCTGTCATGGTGAAAAGCTGCTCTTCCGTCAGCAGTGCCGAGCTGCCGATGACAACTGCTCGGCTGACATCGCCGGTGTCGGTAAACCGCTTCGACTGCAGCGCAAGCGCGAACGGACCGGTCGGGTCGGTGTCGGACTGCGTGAGGCTCAGGCGCGTGCTGCTCGTATCGATACAGTAGCTCTTTTCACTCGTCAGCAGCAGTGCATCCACCAGCAGGTTGTTGTCCGTTTCAGGCGCCGGATCAAAGCCGCGGCTCGCCACCATCAGGATGGTCGTGCGCCCATTGAGCATCATGTCGAGTGTGATGTCCGTCGCGTTCATTTCCGGCAGAATCGCAAGGCGGTTGCTGTTGTAGTAGGTGTCCTCCTCCTCCGACGAAGCCAGCACGAGTCCGTTTTCAGGGAGGAAACCGTAGGAACGCAGCAGAGCCGTCACATTCGGCATATCCTCAATCGGGTCGGTATAATCGCAGGTAAAGAGAATCGCGCCGCCGCCCTGAATATATTTGCGGACAATCTCCATGTCGGCATCGGAATACTCCTTCACGGGCGACAGGATGCAGAGAATGTCGTTCTCGGCGAATGTCATCTCGCCAAGCGACTCAAACGCCACATCGTAGTGATTCTCCTCCATCAGCGTCACAAAGGCGGACACGGAATCCTCTCCCAATTCACCGTGACCGGTCGCAATGTGCAGCGTCGGCACGGTATCACGCGTCACATAGGAAATGGCAGACGTGATTTTCTGCTCGTATGCCAGACCGGACACGTTATACGAGCCCGTATCCGCATCGACAGAAAGCGTCACAAAATCGGTGGACGTCAGCACGCGGTAGCGGTCAGTCTCCTCGCAGTACACAATCAGGTTCGATGCGGATACCGTCGTTGTGCTGCTCGAAAAGCGCGTCAGCAGCAGCGGATTCAGGCTCGGCGGGGTCTGCTCCCATGTCACCATGTCGCTCGCCGCAGCATAGCGGTTGAGCAGCTCCAGCAACGGCGCATCCTCCTCGCCGCGTTCAAACAGCGCGTAGATTTTGACCGGACGCGTCAGGTTTGCGAGAACCTCCTTTGTCGTTTCGCTCTGCGTTGTGACGGCGTTGAACGAGAAGTCCGCGCGCAGGTCGTATTTTTCCTCCAGCTTTGTCATGGCAAGGTTCACCAGAATCAGCGCCGTAATCACGAGTGCCACCAGCACAGTCGATATGGTGCCGTAGCGGAAGCGTGCAGAAAGCGTAATTTTCCGTTTCGTCCGCTTATCCCTGATTTTCCTGTTGCGCATCTGCTTCTCACTCCCCTCGATAGCGCCGTGCATCCAGTGCATGTACGGTCAGCAGCAGGAAGGCTGCGGTAAAAGACAGGTAGTATACAACGCTTGCCGCGCTCAGCTGCCCCATCAGGAAGGGTTCCGCACGCTGATACAGGCTGAAGAAGGACAGCAGGTCAGAGAAAAACTCACTGTTGACCGAGTTCTCCAGCAAATCGAGCATCCACAGCACAAAGTTCGCGCCGAAGCCGAACACCGCTGCCGTCACCTGATTCTTCGAGCAGCCAGAAATGAACAGGTCAAGCGCGATAAACGAGCCGCCCTGCAGGATAAAACCGAGATACGCGACAAGCAGCTCAGACGGGTACACACGGCCATAAATCGCCACGACAAGCACAAAGCCGAGCGTCAGCACCGTCGTTGCAAGCATCACCGTGCATGCAGCAAAATACTTGCCCAGCACCATGCCCGGCAGGGAGACAGGGCTCGTCAGCAGCAGCTGATCCGTCCTGCGCTGACGCTCCTCCGCGAGAAGGCGCATCGTCAGCACAGGCGACAGCAGCATCCACAAATAGCACATCTGCCCGATAAACGTCGGGAGATCGGACGAGCGCGACTGCATGATCTGCACATAAAACAGCACGGAGGACACCAGCAGAAACACGCACATAAACACATAGCCGATTGGCGTAAGGAAATACGCCTGCAGCTCACGCTTCCAAATTGCCCGCAATTCCGATCACCTGCTCTTTCCTTCGGCTGATGTTTCCGCATTGTCCTGCGTTTTCGATGCTTCCTGCGCGGTTGTCCGCAGGAACAGGGTTTCCAGCGAGTCCTGCTCCTCCACCAGCATCCGAATCGGTGCATCCAGCCCGCACAAGAGCCGGAACAGCTGCGTCTGCGGATCAGGCTCTGCCGCCGCATCGCATTCCAGCTCGACCTCGCTGACCTCTATCGTCCATGTCGGCAGCGCCTTGATGCGCCGCACGCACGGCAGCGACCGCAGTGCCGGAATCAGCTGCTTTTCGCGCATTGCAATGCTTGCACGAAGCCGAATCGTTTCGCCGTTCCGGTTGAGTGACTTCATATCCGCCTCATACTCGAGATGACCGTGGTTCAGGATCAGCACGCGCTGGCAGAGCTGCTGTATTTCAGACAGCAGATGCGAGGAAAAGATAATGGTATGCGACTTGCCGAGCTGCTCAATCAGCGTGCGGATTTCGACGACCTGCCGCGGATCAAGCCCAACCGTCGGCTCATCCAGCACAATCACCTTCGGGCTGCCGCATAATGCTTGCGCCACGCCGACGCGCTGCCGATATCCCTTTGACAGATGCCCGATCAGCCGATGCGCCACCTCGTGCAGGCCGCAGGTGTCGATGATTTCCTCGACGTGCTTCGGGATGGCCTTGCCCTCGACCTCCTTGAGCTCGCACACGAAGCGCAGGAACGACCTCACCGTCATCTCGTCATACAGCGGCGGGCGCTCCGGCAGATAGCCAATCAGCCGCTTGCATTCACGGGCATTCTGCAGCAAATCCATGCCATCCACCAGCACCTGACCCGAGGTTGGCGGCAGATAACCGGTCATGATGTTGAGCGTCGTTGTCTTGCCTGCGCCGTTCTGCCCGAGCAGCCCGACAATCTGCCCTTCAGGTGCAGAAAAGGACACATCGCTGAGTGCCTCCACCGCGCCGTAGCGCTTTGTCACATGCCGGAGTTCAATCACGCCGCACACCTCCTATCGAATACGGTCATTATAACAGAACTTTTCCGGCAATGCATGAACGGAATGTAAAGAATCCGCCGCACCTGCTTAGCGCGACGGATTCCTTTTTACAGGATGATGCGGAATGTAATCGTATTCTGCTTTTTCTCGACCGAAATGCTGCCGCCATGCGCCTCCGCCGTTGCCTTCGCGATGGACAGCCCGATGCCCGAACCGCCGACCTTCGCCGCTTGAGCACTGTTTCCTCGGCAGAAGCGTTCAAACAGCCTTGCCGCGTCCACATCCGCGTCCGGCACACAGGGATTCGACACGCAGATTTCGACCCTTCTGCCCTTGCGCCGCAGTTCGAGGCGAATCTCGCCTTTCTCCGCAGCATACTTCACGGCATTGTCCAGCAGGATGGAAATCATCTGCTGAACCGCCGTCTGGTCGCCTATGAACATCACGTTGCCTTCGATGTCCATCGTGAAGGACTTGTCCTGTCCTTTTGCCAGCGCGGTAAACGGCTCAGCCGCTTCCCAGACCGCATCGCTGATGGAAAACGCCTGTTTCTCCGGGAAGGGATTCTGTTCATCGAGCCGCGAGAGCGTAACCAGATTTGAAATCAGCTTCGACAAGCGCGCAGACTGCTCCTGAATGCTGGTCACCCATTCGTTATCCGGATCATCCATTGCCAGCACGTCGGCGCTTGTCGCAATGGCTGTCAGCGGTGTTTTCAGTTCATGTCCGGCATTGGTGACAAACTGCTTTTGTGTTTCCATATTACGGACGAACGGCTTAATCGCACGCCGCGACAACAGCAGCACCAGCAGGAACACAACCATCAGACACCCTGCCGCAATAACGCCGCTGATCACCAGCAGCATGCGAATCATCTGCGTTTCCTTTTCCGCATTCAGGAAGACGATGCGTGTTTTTGAATCCGTCCTGGACACCTGATATCGGTAGCCGCCCAGAAAGCCCTTGCTTTTCCCGCCTGACAGCGCCTTCTCGGCGTATTGTGTTGCCTCCTCCTCGGACACGGACGCAATGAAATCCTGATTGATGCCCGACAAATCCCCGTTGCTGTCGTATGTCACGGTAAAGAAGCGAATCATGTACTGCATTTCCGGCGAAAACGGCGGCTGAACATCCATGGGCGGCGACATGACCGGCTGCATCCTTTCGCCCCTTTCAACCGCCTGCAGCCTGTTCAGAATGCCGTCAAGCTGCGCCATGGTCGACTGATAGTTCCATAGGTTAATCACCAGCAGCAGCGTCAGAATCACGGCGGAAAACGCGCCCATTGCCGCGCCGATAAAGCGCCAGCGGAGCTTCTTCAGCATGAAATTTCCTCCAATGCATATCCTGCGCCGCGAATTGTCCGGATTTCAACGTTCGCGTCAATCTGTCGCAGCTTCCTGCGCAGGAAACCGATGTATGTCCAGACAACGTCCGTTTCCGCCTTGCTGTCAGGACCCCAGATGCGTTCCATCAGATGCTCGGACGAAAACACCTGCCGCGGATGACGCAAAAGCAGCTCCATCAGCTGATACTCCTTGTTGTTCAGCCTCACCTCATTGCCGGATGCACGGAGCAGATACTGGCTGCATTCGAGCGTCACATTGCCAAGCGTCAATGCTGCGGGCGCATATGTCTCGCTGCGGCGGACAAGCGCACGAACCCGTGCCAGAAACTCGCTTGCAGCAAACGGCTTTGGCAGATAATCATCCGCACCGGCATCCAGCCCTGCAACGCGGTCGGAAACCTCCGCCTTTGCCGTCAGGAACAATGTCGGCGTCGAAATGCCCAGCCGCCGTGCCGTCTTGAGCACCTCGATGCCGTCCATGCCGGGCATCATGATATCCAGAATCAGCGCGTCATAAGTCGCCGTCTGAATATAATACAGCGCATCCGTGCCGTTATGCACAAGGTCAACGGCATACTTGTTCTTCTCCAGCATGACCTTCAGCGCCTTCGCGATGGTCATTTCATCCTCGGCAAGTAAAATTCGCATTCTCAATCACCCGCCTTTATTATGACACTTCCAGTTGAATTGAGCCTGAAAAAGCCGTGTTTTCTCCCCTATTGTAATCAGAAAATATCGGAATGGCAATAGCGAATCATCCGAAGAAATTCAAAATTCCTTCACAAAGCTTTTCAGGTTCATTTCGGGAAGCGAATGTAAAATCTAAGTAAAACAAGCGGATTGAGTACAAATCTGCGGAAGGGAGAATAAGCATGGAAACAGTTGGCAAGTACCGCCATGAGCTGAAGTATCAGATCAGTCTGGCTGATTACTACGCGCTCCGGCAGCGGCTGCGCACGGTCATGAAGTCCGATCCGCATACAGGCGCAGACGGACGCTATCAGATCCGCAGCATTTACTTCGATAATTTCCGCGACAAGGCGCTGTGCGAAAAAGTGGATGGCTTGCAGCAGCGTGAAAAATTCCGCATCCGGTGGTATAATGACGATTTATCTTTTATCACACTGGAAAAGAAAATCAAGCACAATAATCTCTGCCTCAAGGTTGATGCCCCTGTCACGGAGACAGAGCTGAAAGCACTTCTGAACGGCGACACATCGTGGATGCTCAAGCATCCGCAGGAGCTCGTGCGCGAGCTGTACTGCAAGATGCAGTATCAGCAGCTGAAGCCACGCGTCGTTGTGTCGTACATGCGTGAGCCGTACATCTATGCCCCCGGCAACGTCCGCATTACATTCGATTCACGCATCCGAACGACGCTTTTCAGCCGCGACTTCCTTGATGCCGGCATGAAGGACATCAGCGTTCAGGATTCGCCGTCAGATATGCTGATGGAAGTCAAGTACGATGAATATCTGCCGGAAATCATCTCTGCGCTCGTGCAGACACCCGGCATTCGACAGCAGGCCTTCTCGAAATACGGCGCGTGCAGGCGATTCGGTTAAGACGACAAAAATTTTAGGAGGAATTTCCCCATGACGTTTAGCGACATCTTCAAGTCCAGCTTCCTTGAGAATATTTCCGAGTTTTCCGTCATTGACACCCTGATCGGTCTCCTGTTCTCCCTCGTTATCAGCCTGTTCATCTTCCTCGTCTACAAGAAAACGCTGACCGGCGTCATGTACTCCAGCGGCTTCGCGCTCACGCTCATCGGTCTGTCCCTCGTCACCACGCTCGTCATCATGGCTGTCACCTCGAATGTCGTCCTTTCGCTGGGCATGGTCGGTGCGCTGTCCATCGTCCGCTTCCGTTCCGCCATCAAGGAGCCGATTGAAATCGTGTTCCTGTTCTGGTCAATCGGCGTTGGCATCGTCATCGGCGCCGGCATGATTCCGCTGGCTGTTATCGGCTCCGCGATCATCGGCATCATCCTGCTGATCTTCGCCAACCGCAAGATCCACAACAATCCGTATATCCTCGTGCTGCGCTGCGCCGATGAGAACGCCGAAACTGCCGTCCTCGACACACTCGCCAAGGATACCGCAAACTACATCGTCAAGTCCAAGACCATCAACACGTCCGGCATTGAGCTGACCGCCGAAATCCGCACGAAGAACGCCTCGACCAGCTTCGTCAACCTGATTGCCAATCTGCCCGGCGTTGAGAACGCCACGCTCGTGAGCTACAACGGCGAATACATGGCGTAACGGAGGGATCAAGCATGATCTCCAACAAGCATATCACAAAGATCATTGCTGTGATCATGGTGCTCGCCGTCTGCCTGTGTTTCTGCACAGTCATGTATTCCGATCAGATTACAGCAGCTGCCGGAGATTCCGGCGTCACCCTGTCTTACGAATCCAAGCTGTTCGATACCGATGAAATCATCGACATCAACATCATCATCTCCGAGGATGACTGGAACGACATGCTGACCAACGCCACCGCAAAAGAATATCACACCTGCGATGTCGAGGTCAACGGCACGATGTTCTATCAGGTTGCCATCCGCACGAAGGGCAACACGTCCCTGACCTCCATTGCGAACGACCCGGACACCGACCGCTACAGCTTCAAGCTGGAGTTCGACCACAATATCGATGAGCAGACATGCTTCGGTCTGGATAAGCTCGTCCTGAACAACAACTACGCCGATGCCACAAACATGAAGGAAGCGCTGATTTACGACATGTTCCAATACCTCGGCGCAGATGCCTCCCTGTACAATTACGCGAAGCTTTCCGTGAACGGCACGTACTGGGGCGTCTATCTTGCGCTGGAGGCTGTGGAGGACAGCTTCATGCTGCGTAACTACGGCGTGCAGAACGGCGAGCTTTACAAGCCGGACAACTTGAACTTTGCAAACAACGATAAGGATGACAGCAAGCCCGGTGTCAGCTTTGACGCGTCGAGCTTCCCGGGCCGCAGCGATTCGGACGATTCCCGTCCTTCCTTCTCCTTCGGGTCCTCCTCCGGCAATTCCGGCTTCGGTCCGTCCTCCGGCAATTCCAACCAGACGCAGGACACCGATGCAGGCGCGTCTGACCAGCCGAGCGCCGACTTTTCCCCGTCCTCCGGCGGCTCGAATCAGGCGAACACAAACGATAAGCCGAGCGCGCCTGACAATATTGCCACAAGCACGGATATGTCCGGCTTCACGCCGCCTTCCCGCGATGATGCGCCTTCCGGCTCTTTCAGCTTCGGCGGATTCGGTGGCGGCGGTGGATTCGGCATCTCCAGCGGCAACGGCACGAATCTGAACTACATTGATGATGATGTGGACAGCTACTCAGCCATCTGGAGCAGCGCAATCTCGAAAATCAGCACCAAGGACAAGCAGCGCGTTGTCACTGCCCTGAAGAACATCGCTGACGGCACCTCGCTCGAAACGTACATGGACACGGACAACATTCTCCGCTATCTGGCGGTGCACATTTTCTCCGTCAACGAGGACAGCCTGTCCGGCTCCATGGCGCATAACTACTACCTCTACGAATACGGCGGCAAGCTGAACATCATCCCGTGGGACTATAACCTGGCTCTCGGCGGCATGAGCGGCGGCGACGCAAGCAGCATCGTCAATTCGGCGATTGACGATGCTTTCTCCATCACAGACTTCTTTGATTCACTGCTCGATGACGAAACGTACCACAGCCAGTATTACGCCTACCTGCAGGAGCTGGTAGATGGTTACATAAACGGCGGTGCGTTCGATGCATTCTATCATCGCGTTCGCAGCCAGATTGATGAGCTTGTCGAAACCGACCCGAATGCTTTCTTTACCTACGATGAATACGTAACCGCAGCCGAGATGCTCTACAAGGTGGTCAAGCTCCGCGGCGAGTCCATCAGCGGTCAGATCAGCGGTGAAATTCCCTCGACTGATTCCGCTCAGCGCAACAGCAGCGCCCTGATTGATGCGAGCAGCATCGACCTGAGCGTCATGGGCTCAATGAACACCGGCAACACGCCGAGCGTTCCCGAAAAGGACAGCTTCGACACGGGCAATTTCCGCTTCAACGGTGCAAAGCCCGATGTCAACACAGCAGAAACACCCGACAGCACAGCCGCTGAGGACACGGCAACGGATGCACAGCCTGCTGTAACATCCGCTCCGTCTGACGCGTCTGCTTCAACTGACATGCCCTCCATGCCCGGAAATGCAGACTTCAGCGGTTCACCCGGCGGCAGCGCTTCGTCCGATTCCGCTGCATCTGATGCAGCTGCCTCCGCCATGCCGCAAATGCCAGGCAATCCGGATTTCAGCGCCTCTTCCGGTGCAAGCGCGCAGTCCGGCACACCGCCGACCAATGGCGGCACAGCACCTGAAGGCTTTGACGCATCGCAGTCTTCCGGCACGCCGCCATCCAACGTCAGCACTTCCCAACAGCCTGATGCAGCTGCATCCCCTGCAAGCGATGCACCCTCTGTAACGGAAACACCGGCTGCATCTGCCAACAACGAATCCTTTGACGAAAAAACGGACAATCCATCTGACAAAGGCTCTGCCGAAGTCGGTGCTTCCGGATTCGCAAGGCCTTCAGGCGACTTCTCATCGTTCCCCGGCGCATTCGGCAGCTTCGGCACTTCAGAGAGCAACGCCACCGTCATTTCGCAGAATCTTGTCAACTATGGCATCTGCCTTGCGGTCATGATTGTCGCGATTGTCATCGCGCTGCTTTTCCACCGCAGGAGGTAAATAATTCGGACTGCTGCAAGGATCATTTGCGGCAGTTCCTTTTTTGTGCATATTAAAAGCTCCGGAAGCATAATGCCTTCGGAGCTGAACTGTACGCCCGGCAGGAGTCGAACCTGTGACCTTCAGAGTCGGAGTCTGACGCTCTATCCATCTGAGCTACGGGCGCTCAATAGCTTATTTATTCTATCACGGCGGCAGATAAATGTCAAGCACATTTTGCAGGTGCGTAATTTGCTGACTGTAGGAGTACAATACATCTTGGACAAGGAGCAAAAAAGGGTAGAAGGATGGCG
>CAVEOA010000023.1:0-35916 GCA_963617205.1 Alloprevotella sp.
CCCACGACCTTTTGATTCGTAGTCAAACACTCTATCCAGCTGAGCTACGAGCCCATATGCTGCATCAGAACCGCATCTCTGTAGTTCCTTTCCTGACAGCTTTAATATCTTACCACGATCTTTCAGATTTGTCAAGTCGAAATTTCACTTTTTTCACGCTTCCGACAGAAAAAATCATCAGCTGACGTTCAGCGAGTCGGCGGCACCGCCTTGGGATAGACGCCGAGCAGCCGAATTTCACATGTGAACGGCTTGGCGTCCTTCATTGCGCGGGCAAGGTGCGCCGCATCCATCTTCCCCTCAAAGTCCGCCGAAAAAAAATACTGGAACGGCGTTTCCGGCATCGGACGGCTTTCGATGCGCGACATGTTCAGCCCGCTTTCCGCAAAGGAGGACAGCACACGCACAAGGGCTCCCACCTCGTTCTTCACGGTAAACACGACAGTCGCCTTTTCAGGCGTATGCAGTGGTTTTTCATCGCGTGAGAGAATCAGGAAGCGCGTTGTGTTGGCGCTGCTTGTCTGGATATCGCGCTTGAGGATGGTCAGCCCGTATGTGCGTGCCGCCTCCTCGCTTGCAATCGCCGCGTAGGTGATATCCTGCTTCTCCGCCACGTCACGTGCAGAAATTGCCGTGTTCTCCGATGGGGTAATGTGGACATTCGTCATGCCCTGCAGGAACACATCACACTGCGCAATCGCCTGCGGATGACTTGCGATGCGCCGGATATCCGACAGCTTCGCGCCGGGAATCGCCAGCAAATTGTGGCGTACTGCCTTCATCGCCTCGCCCACGATATGCAGCGGCAGCTTTTCCAGCAGTGAATACGTTGGCAGCACCGCGCCAGCAAATGAGTTTTCCACCGGCAGAAGCGCGTAATCCGCCTTACCGTCAATGACTGCCTGCGCCGCCTCAGGAAATGTCGGAAATCCGATGCACATTCCTGCCGGAAACGACTCCTGCGCAGCGGCACATGAAAAGCTGCCGAGCGTGCCCGGGAACGCGATTATTTCAGGCATGACGCACGCTCCTTCCACATTTCCATCAGCCCGATGGCAGTCATCGCCTCGACAACCGGCACCGCGCGCGGCAGGATGCACGGGTCATGGCGTCCGTGAATGGCAAGTTCCGCGTCCTCTCCGCTCTTGAGCGACACCGTTTGCTGTTTCTGCGCAATGGACGGCGTCGGACGAATCACGCAGCGGAAAATGACCGGCATGCCGTTCGTGATACCGCCGTTGATGCCGCCGGTGTTGTTGGTTCGCGTCCGAACAGCACCGTTGTCCATATAGAAGGCGTCGTTCGCCTGACTGCCGCTCATATGTGCAAAATCAAAGCCTGCGCCGAAGGATACGCCCTTGACGGCAGGAATCGAGAACATCAAATGGCTCAGCACGCTTTCCATGCTATCGAAGAACGGTGCGCCCAGTCCTGCCGGAAGCCCTGTCGCACGGCATTCCAGAACGCCGCCGATGGAATCCTGCGCATTCCGAGCGTCCAGAATTGCCTGTTCCATCTTCGCATCCAGCCCATAAGTCAGGACCGGCAGCGTCATCGCCCGCAAAACGGCATCGTCCGCTGCGCAGCCGTCATCCATGAAGGACGCGTCACAAATATCGCCCATCTGTTGAATATGACACGCGATGCTGACGCCCTGCATTTCCAGATACTGCCTGCACAGTGCGCCTGCCAGTACAATCGGTGCCGTCAGCCTTCCGGAGAAGCTGCCGCCGCCGCGCCAATCCTCAAAGCCGAAATAGCGCGCGTGACCGGTATAATCCGCATGTCCGGGACGCACGAGATCAACGCCATCGCCGTAGTCCTTGGAATGCTGATTTGTGTTGCGGATGATGGCGCAAATAGGCTGACCCGTTGTCCGCCCATTCATCACGCCGGAAAGAAATTCCGGCTCATCCGCCTCCTTGCGGGCAGTTGTCATCAGGCTCTGACCCGGCGCACGGCGAGCCATTTCCGCCCTAAGCTGCGCCTGGTCAATCACCATGCCTGCGGGAAAGCCGTCGATGGTGATGCCGATTGCTTCGCCGTGACTCTGCCCGAAGATGGACAGGTTGACAAACCGCCCGAAGGTGCTGCTCATTCGCACTTTCCTCCCAATGTCTGGTAAACATTCAGATAATCCGGCCACGATTTGTTGATGACTTCCACGTCATCAACCGTCACCGGCTTTGCACAGCGTGTCGCCGCGATAGATGAAAGCATGACCATGCGGTGGTCGCCGTATTTCGGCAGCGTAACGCCGCCATGCAGCTCCTTCACGCCCTGCAGGACAATGTCATCACCATCTGCACGCGCATTGCCGCCAAGTAAATTCAGCGTTTCAACCGTCGCAGCCAGCCGGTCGCACTCCTTCAGCCGAAGCCGTCCGCAGTGCGTCAGACGCGATTCGCCGTCCGCAAGCTGTGCAGTCAGCGCGAGAATCGGCGCGATATCCGGACAGTCATGCATATCCAGCACTGCACCATGCAGCGAATCAGCCTTCACGCGGATACCGTTTTCGTCCTCATGCACCTCTGCGCCCAGTGCCATCAGGTTCTTCAGGATTGCACGGTCACCCTGCGTTGTCACAGCTGACAGATGCTTGACCGTCACATCATGTCCGAGTGCATCCGCGCAAAGCAGCACTGCCGCCTGCGAATAGTCGCCATTCAAACGGCTGGACCGACTTTGATATTGCTGATTGCCCGGAATACGCCAGCTGAACGGCGCAAGCTCCTCAACCGTGATGCCGCTGGACGTAATCGCCTCGATGGTCATGCGGATATAGCTTTCACTCTCGACTGGCGGCTGAACCGTCAGCGTTGAGTCGCCCTTCAGCAGCGGCAGTGCAAAAAGAAGACCCGATACAAACTGGCTGGATACATTGCCCGGCAGCACGTAATCGCCGGCTTCCAGTTTCCCGCTGACCGTCAGCTCCGCCGCTCTGTCCGCCCCAACGCCCATATGCCAGATGACGCCGCGAGGCACAAACAGGTCGCGGTATACATCCATCGGACGCGAGCTGAGATGCCCATGCATCCGAAAGACGCTTTCCTTCGCCAGCGTCAGCGCAATCGGCACGAAAAAGCGCAGTGTCGAGCCGCTTTCGCCGCAGTCGAGCACCGGCTTGCGTGTAATCTTATTCTTACGTCCGCGGATGACAAGCCGTTCGCCGTCGTGCTCGAATTCGCTCCCCAGTGCGCGCAGGCAGCGCATAGTCGCCGCCATATCCGCCGAATCCATAAAGCCGTTGAGAACCGACTCGCCTTCCGCAAGCCCTGCGCAGATCATCCGGCGATGGGCCTCGGATTTGGACGCAGGTGCGCTGACAATTCCTGTGAGCTTCGCCGGAAAAAAGGTTGTTTTCATGATGAATTTCTCCTTTGCTTGATCCCTGTTCATCATAGCACAAAGGCGACAAAAAGTCATGTTTTCAATTTGTTTTGGTGTCCAAAGTACAAAAAAAGAACACATCCGCTTTGCACAGATGTGTCCTCCTTGCCTACATGCGGAGCCTGCAAGGGCGTAAAACCGGATTAAGTCCTTAGCCGTCATGCACCCTTCGCATCGCTGCCCGATTGCAAGCACATTACTTGTCGTAATTTACAACGAGCGAAAAATCAGGCGCCTTCAGGGACGCGCCGCCAATGAGACCGCCATCGATTTCAGGCTGCGCCATCAGACCCTTGACATTCTTCGGGTTCATGGAGCCGCCGTACTGGATGCGCACCTTGTCCGCGCATTCCTGACCATACTTGCGTGCAACAGCCTTGCGGATAACACCGATGGTCTCATTCGCCTGCTCATCGGTCGCGGTCAGACCGGTGCCGATTGCCCAGACAGGCTCGTACGCGATAACCACGTCAGCCACCTGCTCCGCCGTCAGGCCGTTGAGCGCCATGATCGTCTGATAGTCCACCAGACCATTTGTCGCGCCTGCTTCACGGACATCCTTCATTTCGCCCACGCACAGAATAACCTTCAGACCAGCCGCCACAGCCGCCAGCACGCGCTTGTTGACCGTCTGGTCGGTTTCGCCGAAGTACTGACGGCGCTCGCTGTGACCGATGATGACGTATTCCACGCCAGCCGCCACGAGCATATCCGCAGACAGCTCGCCAGTGAACGCGCCGGACGCTGCCCAGTGGACATTCTCCGCGCCAAGATGGATGTTGGAACCTGCGATGGCTTCCTTCACCGCCGCAATGTCAACCGCCGGAACGCACACGACAACGTCGCAGCTTGCATCCTTCACAAGGGGCTTCAGATCATTGACCAGCGCAGCCGCCTCGGCAGGGGTCTTGTTCATCTTCCAGTTGCCAGCAATAATTGCCTTACGCATGATTTTTCTCCTTCAAATTCATTCAAAAAGAGCATGGAAAGCCGTCCCTGCGGTTAAACAGGGACGGTTAAGGTAATACCGCACAAATGAGGTGGTACGATGCGCAGCGGATTTTGTGGCAGATGCAATCGCAGAAATCGAAGATTTTTCCGAATATCAATCAAGATTTCTGCAAAAAGGCGCAAAAGACGCATTCAGCGGCGCCGCCAGCTTGTGCGGTATTGCCTTAAAATTACTTCTCGTCGAGGCATGCAACGCCGGGCAGAACCTTGCCTTCGAGGTACTCCAGAGAAGCACCGCCGCCGGTGGAGATGTGGGTCATCTTGTCGCCCAGACCCATCTGCTCCACAGCCGCCGCAGAGTCGCCGCCGCCGATGATGGTCACCGCATCGGACTCAGCCATCGCCTTCGCAACAGCCAGCGTGCCGGCTGCCAGCGTCGGGTTCTCGAACACGCCCATCGGGCCGTTCCAGACAACCGTCTTGGCGGACTTTACAGCCTCAGCGAACAGCGCGCAGCTCTTCGGGCCGATGTCGCAGCCTTCCATGTCAGCCGGAATCGCATTGGAATCAACAACCAGCGTTTCAACCGGCGCATCAATCGGGTTCGGGAATTCCTTCACGCACACGGTGTCGACCGGCAGCAGGAGCTTCACGCCCTTCTTCTCCGCCTTCGCCATCATGTCGGTGCAGTAATCAATCTTGGTCTCGTCCAGCAGAGACTTGCCGATTTCATAGCCCTTCGCCTTCAGGAAGGTGAACGCCATGCCGCCGCCGATAATCAGCGTATCAACCTTTTCCAGCAGGTTGTTGATAACATTCAGCTTGTCCTCGATCTTCGCGCCGCCCAGCACCGCGACGAACGGACGATCCGCATTCTCCAGCGCCTTGCCCATGACCGCAAGCTCCTTGCCGATCAGGTAGCCAGCCACGTTGGGAGAAAGGAACTTCGTCACGCCCTCGGTAGAGCAGTGTGCGCGGTGGCAGGAGCCGAACGCGTCATCCACGTAGCAATCTGCCAGGGAAGCCAGTTCCTTGGAGAACTCTTCGATATTCTTGGTTTCTTCCTTGCGGAAGCGCGTGTTCTGGAGCAGCACGACATCGCCGTCCTTCATCGCAGCCACAGCAGCCTTGGCATTGTCGCCGACAACCGTATCATCATCAGCAAACACGACCGGCTGACCAAGCAGCTCGCTCAGGCGGACAGCCACGGGTGCGAGAGAGAACTTCGCTTCCGGACCATTCTTCGGCTTGCCCAGATGGCTGCACAGGATGACCTTGCCGCCGTCAGCGATCAGCTTCTTGATGGTCGGGAGCGCAGCCACAATACGCTTATCATTGGTGATCTTGCCGTCCTTCATCGGGACGTTGAAGTCGCAGCGAACCAGTACCTTCTTGCCGGAAACCTGAATGTCGTCAATTGTCTTCTTCGCCATTTGAAACCACTCCTTCAAGCTTGCTCATAATTGGTTGCCTGTATTGAAACGCCGACAGCCTTCATCTGCCAGCGATCAACCCGATGATTTTTCGCCGTCCAGCAGCGTCAGCATCTGCCGCGCCGCACCCTCGTCCGTAACGAGGAGCGTATGGCGGTCATGCCGCAGGACAGCAACGATAGCGCCTGCCTTGCGTGCACCGGCCGCGACCGCAATCATGCTGCACTCCGGCGTAAGTCTCGCAAGATCCACGCAGACGCCTGAGGACGCCAGCAGGCAATTTCCCTGCGCATCGTAATACGCGCCAAAGGATTCGCCGACCGCCTGCTGTTTGGTGAGCTTTCTCGCCTGCTCAGGCGATAAATTGCTCATCGTCTCCTGTGCACAGCCGATGCCGTGCAGGATCACATCGGCACGTTGGATTCTCTCCATTGTTTCGCGGATTTCAGGCAGACGCAGCATTTCCTGCCGTGCCTGCTCGTCCATGTGGTCGGGCAGATGCAGCAGCCGATGATGACCGCCGAGCCGCTGCGCGATTTCCGCTGCAAGCGTATTCGCCTGCGTTTCCATCTCGCGCCCGAAGCCACCCTGCGCCGGTACGACCATCACGTTCATGGGGGTTGGGCTCTGCATTGCATGTGCGGTTGCCGCGACGCTTGTACCGCCGGCAACTGCCAGCGTTGCACCAGCATGCAGCAGGGTTCGCACGCCATGCGCAGCCATCCGCCCAAGCTCCTGCAGGACGTGATCGTCCTCATCGGCATTGCCGCGCACAACAAACACCTTCCCGACCGGCAGACGCTGCATCAGCGCAGCCTCCAGCTCCGTCAGACCCTGCATCCGCCGTGCGAATGACTTCGCGCCGTCAAGCCATTTTTTTGCCTCAGGCAGTACATTCATGCCGGCCTTGTCCAGCGTGATGAGCCCGGCATTTTGCAGGCTGTCCGCCGCCGCACGCACCTCGCGTTCACTCAGATGAAGCCGGAGCGCCAGCTGCCGCCGCCCTATCGGACCAAGCTCCGCAACCGCCGTCAGAATCATCGCCCGGCGTGCCATTTCATCCGCCAAATCAGGGGCAATCGCCTGCATCAGCGCAGGAAAATCGTCCGCCATGCGATGGTTCCCTCCTATCAAGAATCCCGTTTGTATGATACCACGATTCTAAGAAAATGGCAAGATTTTTTCGTGATTTCTTTCACAATGGCCGTCAGCAGCAGACGATTTCAATGCCTGCCACCGCCTCATCAATCAGCGCGTCAATGTCAAGTCTGCTCTCGCCTTCCAGAATCTTGTCCATCTTCGGGTGCGTTGCGGGATGACGCGGCGTGAATACAGTGCAGCAGTCCTCATATGGCAGGCTCGACGTCTCGAACGTGCCGATTTTCTCGCTGATTTCGATAATTTCGCTCTTGTCAAAGCCAATAAGCGGACGGAACACCGGCATATCCACGACCATATCTGTCGTGCCGAGCGCTGTCATTGTCTGGCTTGCGACCTGTCCAATCGATTCGCCGGTAATAAGCGCCTCGCTATTCTCCTGACGCGCGACCTTTTCGGCAATGCGCATCATGAACCGGCGCATAATCAGCGTGGTATACTCCTCCGGGCACTTCTCGTGGATTTCCATCTGAATTTTGGTGAACGGCACGATGTGCACGCGGATGCCGCAGCAGCTTTCCGACAGGATTCGCGCAAGGTCAAGCACCTTTTCCTTTGCGCGGTCAGACGTGTACGGATAGGAATGAAAGTGCACCGCATTGATGTGCACACCACGTTTGGCAATCATCCAGCCTGCCACAGGGCTGTCGATGCCGCCAGACAGCAGCAACGTCGCGCGCCCGTTTGTGCCGACAGGCATGCCGCCGACTGCCGGAATCACCTTGACATACAGATACGCCACATCGCGGATTTCGACATTCATTGTGTGCTGCGGTTTCTTGACATCAACCGTCAGATTCGGATTTGCCATCAAAATGCGATGACCCATCTCCGTATTGATCGAGAGGGAGTCCATGAAATACCGCTTGTCCGATCGGCGCGCCGTCACGCGGAACGTGCCCGTCATGCCCTCCATCATGGCGATTGCCTGCTCGCAGATGGCATCAAAATCCTCCTTTGGCATTTCGACTGCCGGACAAACGCTGTGAACGCCGAACACCTTCGTCACGCGCTGAATGCACGAGTCGAGGTCATCAAAGCCGGACACGAGGATGCGTCCGTCATGCAGCTGCACGTCCGCACCAAGCTCCTTCACGGCATACTTGACGCGCTTCACCAGTGCACGCATGAATACAGGCCGGTTCTGACCCTTCAGAAAAATCTCGCCATAACGAACGAGCAGCAAATTGCGCAAAAAATCGTCTCCTCACCTTACACAAACGGCAATGTAACAAGCGTCTTTAAGCAACACATTCAATTCAACAGCGTCGCCGGATTGTGCGTGTTGCCTTTACCGTCTGACATACATTTTTAATTGGTCATAGTGCTTGATGACACATGCCGCCGCAGCATCCATTTCCTCCATCGTATTATCCGGCGACAGGCTGAACCGCAGCGTGCAGTCCGCCTCTGCATTCGACAGCCCCATCGCCTTGAGCACCGCCGACACCCTCTGCTTATGCGATGCACACGCCGAGCCAGCGCTGACATACACGCCGTCGCCTTCAAGGGCAAACAGCATGGTCTGACTGCGTACAGGCATCAGGCTGATGCTGAGGATATGCGGTGCGCAGTGCGGATCCCCTAATGTCGGGCCGTTCTGCTTTGCATTCGGGATAGCCGCCTGAATCTGCTCCAGCAGGCGCGCTTTCATCGCTGCTATCCGCTCTGCACCATCTGCCGGATACGAGCTGACGGCAGCGCCAAGGCTGATGATGCCGGGGACATTCTCCGTGCCGGAGCGCAGATTGTCCTCCTGACCGCCGCCGAACACAATTGGCGACAGCTTATGCGTCCGCTGGAAAATCAGCCCGCCGATACCCTTGCAGGCATGGATTTTGTGCCCTGAAAAGGCGTAGGACTGAATGCGCAGCGCCTTGAAATTCATCGGCACGCGCAGGAACCCCTGCACACCGTCCACATGAATCGCGGCATTCGGCGCAAGGCGGTCGCGCATCGCTGCCACATCGGCAATCGGTTGAATCGCGCCCACCTCGTTGTTGACCTGCATGAGCGTAATCAGATAGACATCGTTGCCCATCATCTTTTCAAGCGCAGCCAAGTCAACCACGCCGTTGCCGTCAACCGGAATTTCCTCGACGCGATGACCCATCCGCTCCGCTTCCTGTGCGCAGTTCAATACAGCAGGATGCTCCACGGACAGCATCAGCACGCGCCCGGGCTTATGCTTTGTGCGCAGATAACCCAGAATCGCAATGTTGTCCGCCTCTGTACCGCCAGAGGTGAACACCATCTGTTCTCCTGCCGCCCCAGCCGCCTTCAGACAGCACGCACGGACATTTTCGACCGCCTTTTCCGTATCCATCGCCGGACGATAGAGCGCAGACGGATTGTACCAGAGCGTATCCAGCGCTTTTTTTACCGCATCGGCAACGGCAGCGGTCGGCTTTGTCGTCGCACTGTTATCCAGATAAATGCTCACCGTCAGTTCTCCTGATATACGCCATACGGCAGATAATGGCGGATATAATCCACCATTTCCTCATTCGGCTCAAACACGAGGATAGACTTCTGTCCGTCCTTAGAGTACGCGAAATAGTACAGCTCGGCATCCCTGTTCAGGAACCAGCGGAGCTGCTTAACGCCCGGCGCAGACACATGACGATGGAAGCTGCCGCTGGCCACCTTGCCGAATGCATCGACCTTTGCAACGTTCAGGCTGCCAAGGTTCTTGCGCTTGCAGTTGTTGAACACCATGGCAAAGTCCATCGAGCCGTTTGTGAACGTATACTCGTACTCCGTGCGAAGGCGGTCGTGAAAGAAGAACAGATACACCGCGATGCCTGCGAAAACCAGCAGCATCACCAGCATCGCCACGCTGAATTGATAGAAAATGACATTCAGCACCATGAATGCCAGCACAGCGGATACAATCATCACAACCCAGGAAAGGTAGTACATGATTTCATCAAGCGTCCGCTTATGCTTGCTGACAGCCTGTTCCAGAAAACGATCCATTTGTTTGCCCTCCTCTTCTATCTTTTGCCGCTTTCCTCATCCAAGCAGCAAATATACACATGCCGTCAGGACGCCAACGATGAACCCGCCGATGACCTCCACGTGCGTATGACCGACCAGCTCCTTGAGCTCCGCATCAGAAATCGGCTGACCATTTACAAAGACCTTCTGGAGAATTTCGTTGATAACAACCGCCTGCTTGCCCGTTTCGCGGCGAACGCCGGTCGCATCATACATGACAATCGCCGCAAGTGTAAATGACAGGGCGAAAATCGGGCTGTTAAAGCCTTCAACCGAGCCGATCATAATCGCCAGCGAAACGACAAACGCCGTGTGGCTTGACGGCATACCACCGCTGCCGAAGAAGCGCTTCCAATCCAGCTTCTTTTCGACCAAATAATAAGTGGGAATCTTCAATCCCTGTGCCACAAACCATGCCGTCAGGCAGCACAGCAGCACCCGATTGCTGAATATACCCAGAATGCTCTGCAATGCGATTGCCTCCACTCTCTCCCTTGATAAGCCACAGCTTATTGTCCTCTGTTCAGGGTGCTTTGCGCAAGGGTTTGCAGAAAATTCACATCTCCGTTCAGCCGACGCGCCGCGTCAACCGCCAAGGCGATTTCAGCAGCCGCGTCCTCCCTTGCGCCCTCGATGCCCCGAATGGCAACCCATGTCAGTTTGTTCTCCTCCGCATCCTTGCCGATGGATTTGCCAAGTGTTTCCGCCGTACCGATGACATCGAGCAGATCATCCACCATCTGGAACGCCAATCCGAGATGCTTGCCATATTCGCAGCCCAGCGCAACCTGCTGCTGATCCGCCCCTGCCAACAGAAGCCCCGCTTCGATCGGTGCCGTCAGCAAATCAGCCGTCTTGTGCAGATGAATGTAGCGCACCTTGTCCTCTGTCGGTGTGCTGCCCTCACCCGTCACGTCCATCGTCTGACCTGCAATCATGCCTGTCACACCCGCATGGCGCGCAATCGCCTCTGCCGCAAGGATGCCGGATAAATCGCAGTTTTTCGCCAGCAATGCCGCATGGCGCATCATCAGCTCCATCGCAGCGCTCAGCAGACCGTCGCCTGCCAGAATCGCCATCGCCTCGCCGTACACCTTGTGATTCGTCGGCTTGCCGCGGCGCAGATCATCGTTGTCCATCGCAGGGAGATCATCATGAATCAGGCTATAGGTGTGAATCATCTCCAGCGCACAGGCAAACGGCAGCGCCTTCTCCATGTCGCCGCCAGCCATTTCACACGATGCCAGCAGCAGCACTGCACGCAGCCGCTTGCCGCCAGCCGTCAACGAATAATCCATCGCCCGAAAGAGGATATCCGGCATCTCGCCGATGCTGCGGAGCTGTTCGGAAAGCGACTTCTCGACCAGCTGATGGTACTCCGCATACGTCCTCATACCGGCTCCTCCATCATCTCTTCGTTCTGCTCGCCGTTTGTCCCCTGCCGGAGCACCGTCAGCCGCTGCTGTGCCTCGGCAATTTCCTTCTCAAGCGCATTGAGCGACGTCAGCGCCTCCTCGTATTGCCTCATCGCGTCTTCCAGCGGCATTTCTCCGCTTTCCATCGCAGAAATCAGCGATTCCACCTGACGAAGCCGTTCCTCAAAGCTCGGTTTCTTTTTCGCTGCCACCGGAATCCTCCCTTTCTTGATGCACAAGCATTTCGCCGTCACGGAAGCGCAAATGCAGCGACTCATGCGAGCTTGCCGCACTGCGATCCGGCAAAACATGCTGACCATCCGTCACAATCGCATAGCCCCGCTCCAGCACGCGTTCCGGATTGAGCGCCTGCAAATGCAGACGACACCGTGCAATTTTTTCCTGCTTTCGGCTGATGAGCTGCTCTGATGCGTTGTCCAGCCGGATGGATGCCATCGCCAGCCGTGGCTGCATCGCTGCCATTCGCTTGTCCATCGCAGCATTCAGCTTCAGCCGCGCATTGTCCGTCCGCTTCTCCAGCGTCATCAGCCGCTGCGCAGGATTGCACGCACCCAGCCGCTTTCCCAGCGAAAGGAGCATCATCCGCCGCGACTGAACCATCTGCGCCATCGCCATCTGCATATGACTTCGCATGCCTTCTATCCCCGAGAGAATCTCCCGGCGATCCGGGACGGCAATTTCCGCCGCATTGGAAGGTGTTGCAGCACGGCGATCCGCCACAAAGTCCGCAATCGTGAAATCCGTTTCATGTCCGACAGCACTGATGACCGGAATCGGGCAAGCTGCGATGGCTCTTGCAACAATCTCCTCGTTGAACGCCCAGAGATCCTCCATCGAACCACCGCCGCGCCCGACAATCACAACATCCACACCGGGAATTTTCGCCGCATCCGCAATGCCCTGCGCGATTTTCTCTGCCGCACTGGCGCCCTGCACTGCCACCGGCACCAGCACCAGCGGTACCCCAGGGTCACGCGCCTTTGCCACCATGCAAATGTCATGAAGCACAGCGCCTGTTTCGGATGTCACGACCGCAATTTTCTTCGGTCGGTATGGTAGCGGACGCTTTCGCGATGCCTCGAACAGGCCTTCATCCTGCAGACGCTGCTTAAGCGCTTCAAACTGCTGGTACAGCGTGCCGATGCCATCTGGACGCATGCTGTCGCATGTAATCTGATAACTGCCGCCTTCGCTGTACAGTCCGACCTGACCGCTCACAATCACCGACATACCGTCCATCGGCTGCAGGGACATTCGCATCGCGTTCTGACGGAACATGACGGCATTGATGCGGCTTCGTTCGTCCTTGAGCGTGAAATACCAGTGTCCGGAGGAATGGCGCTTGAAATTGCTGATTTCTCCGCGCAGACGCACCTTCCGCAGCGCCGGCTCATTTTGGAGCAGCTGCCGGACGTACTCGTTGACCTCGCTGACCTCCAGAATCCACTCGGACATGCTATCCCTCATCTGCGTCGTTTTACGCCTGCTTTTCCGCCGCTTCAAGCGTGTTGGCAAGCAGCTCGGTAATCGTCATTTTACCCACGCCGCCGGGCACGGGCGTCATCCAGCCTGCAACCTCCGCCGCATCCGGCATCACATCGCCGACCACCTTGCCGTTCACGCGGTTAATGCCCACGTCAATGACAATCGCACCAGGCTTAATCATGTCCTTCTTGATGAAGCCAGGCTTTCCGACCGCCGCAACCAGCACATCTGCGCGACGCGTATGGGCCGCAAGGTCAACCGTGCGGCTGTGACACATGGTCACCGTGCAGTTCGCATCGAGCAGCAGCATCGCCATCGGCTTGCCGACAATGTTGCTCCTGCCGATGACAACTGCTTCCTTGCCGTTCAAGTCGACGCCGGTCCGACGAATCATCTCCATCGCGCCCTTCGGTGTGCACGCTACGACACCTGCCTGACCGGTAAACAGCCGACCTGCATTCAGGATATGGAAGCCGTCAACATCCTTTTCCGGTGCGATGACGGATAGCGCCGCCGCTTCATCAAGATGCTTGGGCAGGGGAAGCTGCACGAGAATGCCGTGAATGGTACTGTCCTCATTCAGGCGGGCAATCAGCTTTTCAAGCTCATCCTGCGTAGTCTGCTCGGGCAGATTAATCGTCACAGAATGGATGCCAACCTGATCGCAACCGACACTCTTGTTGCGCACATAAATCTGACTTGCCGGATCCTCGCCGACGAGGATAACCGCAAGGCCGGGTGTGATGCCCTTGTCGCGAAGTGCCGCAACACGCTTGGCAATGTCTGCGCGAAGCTCTGCGGAAATGGTCTTGCCATCAAGAATCTGAGCGGACATAGCTGCCTTCCTTTCTATAATATCTGCGGTCACTTCTGCTGCATTGCACGAAGCTTCTCCGCGCCAATCAGCGCCACACCGACCGCATTGTCGCCGGAATATTCAGGTTTGCCGAAGCACACATGCATGGAAGGGTCGCGTCTGCGAATGCGTTCCGTCACGAGCATCCTGAACAGGCTCGAGGAAGCGACGCCGCCTGCCATCAGCACCTGATGAATGCCCATCTTGTTCGATGCAGCAATGACCATCCTCGTCAGCGTCCGCGCAAGCAGATCATACACCTCGTGCGCAACATCCTCATTGGACATCTTTCCCTGCGCAAGCCAACGCTGTACCTGCGTTTCCGCGCCGGACAGGTGACAGTTCAGATCACCATCTGCCATGCTGACCGGCAGCAAAGCCTGTGATTTGCCCTGCGCTGCCAGTTTTTCAAGGTACGGTCCTGCCGGAAAAGGCAATCCCATCGCTACGCCGACACGGTCAACCACCTGGCCGGCATGCAAATCAAGCGTACCGCCAAGCAGCGTCAGCCGGTCATCCGTCAGCGCAAGAATTTCGGTTGTTCCGCCGGAAAGGTGCACAGCAAGCAAATCTCCCGGCGCAATGCCGCTGTCAACGCTCGCCGCAGCCACATGTCCACGCTGATGTGTCGTAGAAAAGCAGGGAACGCCAAGCAGAGCCGCAATGCTGCGCCCCTGTGCATCCCCTGCATGAAACACGGGCATATACGATGCTTCGTCATCTCTCGGACGTGCAGACGCACAGACAGCCGCAATTTCGCAGTCCGTCAGGTGCTTTGAAAGCGCCTCAATCTGCTCCGGAAGCTGCCGCACGTGAATAAAAACCGCCTCGGACTGCCGCAAACCGCGCTGACCCTGCGGCACAGGCAGCAGCTTCCGGCAGCTGGCAATCACCTGCCCATCTGTCGTCACTGCCGCCGCGGATGTGGTATAGCAGCTTGTATCCAGTCCGATGACAACACGTTTCACAGGTTTTCCGCCTGCTTTCTGCGCAGGATGGTGCCCAATACGCCGTTGACAAAGCGACCGCTCGTCGGCTCGGAGAAACGGTTTGCCAGATTGACGGCCTCGTTGATAGCCACCGCGCCCGGAACGTCCTTTTCATGCAGGATTTCCCATGCCGCAAGTCGCAGAATCGTCAGGTCAACATGCGGCATCCGGTCAATCGACCACCGCGGACTTGCCGCCTGAATGACATCATCCAGCTCATCGAGATTTTCCAGAACGCCGCTCAGCACATGTGCAATATACGTGCGGTCATCCTCGCTCGGTTCCGCCTCCGAAATGCTTTCCACGCCCGGAATGCCTTCCTTGCGCAGCGCTTCATACACCATCTGAAGCGTTTCCTCGCCGCCTTCGCCGCCAGCCATGTGCTCAAAGATCATCTGCATGACCGCCGCACGCGCAGTCGTCCGTGCCATAGTTGAAATACACTCCCATTCCTATTATATACAGGACAGCTTCTTACTCCTCAGCGCCAACTTCACTGTCCGGCTTTATATTCTCAGCCTCAAGTTCTTCGGCATGCTCTTCCATTTCGGGTGATTCCGCAGCCTCGACAGCTTCGGTTTCCTCGACTTCTTCAGCTTCTTCGACCGATTCGGACTCTTCTGCCGTTTCCGCATCGTCCGCAGGCGCTTCCTCCGCGGATTTCTCCGGTTCTTCCGCGTCCTCCGCAGATTGCAAGTCCGCAGATTGCGGCTCTGCCGCCGGCGGTTCGGGCACGATCATCGGCTGCTCAGGCATACCGAAAAGGCGCTGATGCAGCGGACGGTCATCCGCATTTTCCTCCGATGACGCCGAGAAGGGTTCCGGCACTTCAGGCACCGGCACCGGCTCGGTTTCCGGCACATCCACCGGCTGAACAGGCAGCACCACTGCGGGCTTTTCCTGCGTTTCCTCGGTCGTAGGCAGCGGCGACACGTCCTGCACGGCAAAGCTGTCCGCAAGCTGAATGCTCTGGTCGTTCTCGACCATCACGCGAATCTTGTAGACATCCACACCCGTGCAAGCCGTCACGTACTGCTTAATCTGCTTCTGCATCGCGCCGACCGACAGCGGAATATTCACGCCTGCCGCCTGCGTAATGTGCAGAACAATCGCGATGCCGTCGCGGCATTCCTCAACATCAATATCTGCCTTGGCAATGACCTCATGCTTCTCAATGCAGGTGCGAATCAGCCCTTCGATTGACGGAATCGACACGCCAATCGCGCCGTTTTCATTCTTTTGCATGATAAAGCCGCGATAATGGGACGCCCCCTTGCGCAATGCAGACCGAAGGAGCAGCACGAAAAGCACCAGCAGCCCAACCGCCAGCAGCATGCACACGATGCTGCCGACAACTGTATTCCTGCACAGCAGCTCATAGACGGCATTCAGCTCATCGCCATACCAGATGCCGCGAAAAACCTCGATGCCCAGCAGCACCATCATCACAGCCGATGCAAGCACCACAATCGCAGACAGAATTGCAATCACAAGATCCGATACACGCCGTTTCATTATTCGGGCACGCTCCCTTCATGTCACTGCAGCCGAAGCAGCCGTGTTATCCCTTCCCTGCGACATCAAAACCGGCAAGGCGCACATACCCTGCCGGCGCATGAAAGCCTTACTCCAGGACTTCGTCCTGTTTTCCTTCTTCGTCCTGCTTTCCCTCTTCGTCCTTTTTCTCTTCGTCCGCAGTTTCCGCTTCCGGCGCATCTTCTGCCGGTGCTTCATCTGCTTCTGCAGCATTATTTTCAGTCTCGACGGTTTCCGGCTCAGCCGGTGCAGCGTCATCATCTGCCGCTTCCGGTGCTTCCTCGGTCGCTTCTGCCTGAACGGCTGCCGTTGCCTTTTCAGACTCTGCCAGCGTTGCCTGCTTGCTCTTTCCCGTCAGCACTGCATTCTTCGCGCCGGCATTCAGCGCGTTGTTCTCCTTCTCGAAGCTCACGCCCTGCACATGAACGTCCACCTTAACCACATGCAGTCCTGTCATCGTCTCGATTGCCTTGCGGACGCTCTCCTGCGCATCATAAGCAGCCTTTTGAATCGGCTTGCCGTATTCCATGATGACATACAGGTCGACACTGGCCTCTTCGGTGCCGATTTCGACCTTCACGCCCTTGGTCACAGAACGGTTCTTGCCAAGCAATCCGCCGGAAACATTGCACATGCCTGCAATGCCTTCCACCTCGCTGGCTGCGACGCCCGCAATAATCGCGACAACCTCGTTCGCATAAATAATATTGCTGCTCTGTTCTGTATCAAGATCAACATTTACCGGAAGATTTTCCTTCTTGGCCACAGTCAATGCACCTCCTATATCAAACCGCGCACCGCACGGATTCGGCAAAACACGGCTTTTGAACCCTGTTTTCGTCATTATACCATAGTTTCACCCAATTGACAAGCATTCAAGCGTGGTTTCTTTCCTTCGTAACAGAAAAGTCGCTTTTGCATCATTGACGAAACGACAAAAAAGCTATATAATGTGTTTATATGTGCTCGTGCGGACAATACAGCGCATCAATTTTGACCGAATCTCGGTTTGAATCGAATCTCGGTTGGGACCGAACCTCGGCAGAAGGGAGGAGAAGCTCTGTGAAGCGTTTTTTGCGCGTCACGTTTTGGCTGTGCCTGACGATGCTGGTACTGCTCGGCATGCGGCAGCTTGTCGTATGCGCTGACGACACAACCGTCGAAGAAGCTTCTCTGCCTGCTTCCGTACCGATTCGTGCTGTAGTTGCGCTGCCTGCCCAGCAAACCGTACCGCAAGAGGCCGATGCTCGGCAGGAGGCTGTCAATCAGCCAATCGACCTTCCGGCGAAGACTGCGCTGACCGTCCCCGAAATTGCAGATGGCTGCGGCTGGTTTATCACCGGAAGGAGCTACGTCCGCACGGTGTATATTGCTTTCCATCTGGCTGATGCAGCCGGATAGAAGCAATGCATCGTTGCCCCCGTTTTCACATTTGATAATGAAAGGAACACCATCTCATGAAGAAGATGAAAAAGCAGACGAAATCCATCGTCGCGCTGGCAATCATGCTGGTGCTGACGCTGTTTTTCGGCATCGTCGGCGTGACCGGCATGCCGCTGACTGCTGACGGTCTGTACAAGCTGCTGCCCTGGATCCCGACGACCAATGCTGATGCATGGCCCGAATCCATTTCGCTCGGTCTTGACCTCCGCGGCGGCGTTTATGTTGAATACAGCGCCGAGGCGCCCGAAGGCAATGACGCCGACTTCTCTTCCCTGCTGGACGCGACCGTTTCCGCCATCCAGTCCCGTCTGACCGACAAGGGTTACGCCGAGAGCACCGTGCAGGTGCTGGGCACGAACGGCATCCGCGTTGAGATTCCAGACGTTGACGACCCGAGCGAAATCCTCAACCTGATCGGTGAGCCGGCTCTGCTGGAGTTCAAGGATCCTGACGGCAACACGTTCATGACCGGTTCCGATGTTCGCCTTGCGCAGGCAACCTACTATGACGGCGAATGGGGTGTTTCCTTCCAGCTCACCTCGGAAGGCACTGCGCTTTTCGCCGAAATGACGAGCAATCACATCGGCGAGACGCTGAGCATCTATCTTGACGGCGAAGAGCTGATGTCCCCGACCGTGCAGTCCGCCATCACCGGCGGCAGCGGTCAGATCACCGGCAACTTCTCGCAGGAACGTGCGCAGACCATCGCCGCTCAGATTCAGTCCGGCGCTCTGCCGCTGAACCTGACGCAGCAGAAGGTCGATACCGTTTCCGCCACGCTGGGCGATGATGCGCTGTCTACCTCCGTTCTTGCTGCCATCATCGGCATTCTGCTGGTCATGGCCATCATGATCTTCCGCTACCGCATGAACGGTGTTATCGCCTCCTGGTCACTGTGCATCTACATCATCGTGCTCTTCTGGGTGCTTGCAGTCTTCCCCGGCATTCAGCTGACGCTGCCCGGCATCGCAGGTATCATCCTCGGCATCGGCATGGCAGTTGACGCCAACGTCGTTATCTACGAGCGCTTCAATGAGGAAGTCCGCGCTGGCCGCAGCCTGGCTGTCGCCCGCAAGACCGGCTTCAAGAATGCGCTGAGCGCCATCATCGATGCCAACGTGACGACCATCATCGCCGCCATCGTGCTGATGATCTTCGGCACCGGCTCCGTGCAGGGTTTCGCCAAGACGCTGCTGCTGGGCGTCATCGTCTCGATGTTCTCCGCACTGCTGATCACTCGTTTCCTGATGAAACACATCATCCAGCTCAAGAATTGGAAAACCACCGCTTTCACGGCGCCCATCAAGGCTGCAAAGGAGGGCAAGTAATATGAAAATCAAGAATTACTCCAAGCAGTGCCTGATGATTTCCGCCGCCATTATGGTGCTGGCGCTCCTGCTGACCCTGTTCGGTTTCGGTATTAATGTCGGCATTGACTTTTCCGGCGGCATGTCCATGCAGTACACCATGGGTGAGACAGTTGCTCAGAGCGACGTCGAGGCTGTGCTGAACAGTATCGACATCAAGGACTACGCTGTCACCGTTCAGGGCAGCAACAAGGACTCCATCAACATCCGCATTCAGTCCGTCGATGAAGATGGCGTGCAGGGTCTGCAGGCGACCATCACCGAGGCGCTTCAGGCAAAATACCCGAACGCTGAGGTCTACGGCGACGTGAATTACGTTGGTCCTGTTGCCGGCGCGACGCTGCTGCGCAATGCGTTCCTGTCCGTCGTAATCGCTGCGCTGTGCATGCTGATCTACATCGCCATCCGCTTCGACTTCAGCTCCGGTGCCGCGGCCGTTTTCGGTCTGCTGCATGACGTGCTGATCATGGTCGCCTTCATGGTGCTGCTGCGCTCCTTTGTGCAGATGAACAGCTCCTTCATCGCGGCTATGCTGACGATTGTTGGCTACTCCATCAATAACACGATCATCATCTTCGACCGCATCCGCGAGAATGCGCGCCGTATGCCGATTTCCGTTCCGCGTGTGGACGTCGTCACCCGTTCCATCAGCGAATGCCTTGGCCGCACGGTCAACACCACGCTGACCACGCTGGCGACGATTGTCTGCCTGTACATCTTCGGTGTGACCTCCATCCGCGAGTTTGCACTCCCGATCATTGTCGGCATCGTGTCCGGCGTCTACAGCGCGAACATGATCAACGGCTATGTGTGGGCGTTCCTTGAGGAAAAGAAGCGCGCTCGTAAGGCTGCGAAGGCATAATCAATCAACGCAATAAACGGTACAGCAAGCGCTGTACCGTCTTTTTTGATATATATGCACCCCCAATCCTACGTGTCCGGGATTGGGGGTGCATATCACTCGAGGGGGGCGGTGGGGGAAAAAGTCGCAACGCTTATTCTGCTTTGTTCTTTTCGGCATCCGCTTTCGCTGCCAGCTCCGCAATGACGGTCGTGTTCTCAATCAGTTCGCCGAAGCCATAGGCAAAGAACGAACCAATCCATGAAAACAGCGAACCCACAATCATAACAGCAAGGCCCATGCCAACCATCGCATCGTTATAGCCAGAACCCATCATGCCAATACCAGCAACAACAGAAATAGCAATTCCTACGAAACAAATGACCTTTGCCAATCCCTTGATTTTCCCGCCAATGTTCTTGAACATTTTACTTTCCTCCATTCTTTCGATTCAGCTTGTAGGCTTCCAAGTAAGAAGATTCCGTTGTTTTCTGAACGGCATCTGGCTGTTGTGTTGCGTCATTGTCGGCAGAATAGCCAAACCAATAAACAAGCATAAGGGGAAGTGCGTTACAAAGCAAGGAAATGATTATGCCGGACACAGAAATTTGGTATTGTCCACGCGGCCGCATTATAGTTACAATCCTGCCTACAATTTCAGGAAAAATCACAGCAGCTAAAGTAAGGTATCCCCACATAGTTCCAAGGAACCGTGCTGGTTTTCTTGTCCATGTCGAGAATGATTCGCATATTTATTCCTCCCTGTGATTTGGTAATTTTATTATACCCCCCCCCCGCAAAATGTCAAGGGTTTTTGTCGAATTTATATATATTCTGTTGTTTTGCGTAGAAACACACGAAATCGGCGTGAATCCACATCAATCCGAGCGGTTTCAGTCTGTCTTCCTGCGTTTTGCGTCATATTCATGTAGAATGACCGCATTTCACATCGTTTTCGCGTATTTTGCTGCGTATTTATCCAAAATAAACTGGAGCAACCGCACATTCTTTGATGTTCATCTAAAATTTTGGTATAATATATTCATAAGAAAGAACAAGAGAATATCAAAGAGGTGTTTCCCATCAAAGGCACAAAATATCTGTCTGAATTAGTTCAAATGAACCTGCTACAAAAGAACGAGCTGAATGTTCGCCCTGAGCGCCCTTCCCCCCGTCGTCGAAAAGCCAGACCGCAAAATCGTCTACCTGATTGACACCATCAACGGCAAGCAGCAAATCCTTCAAAACTACAACACAAAGCCCAGTTATTCCAACTGGATGAGCGATGTTCAGGACTGTGACATAGAAATTCGCCTCGATGACAACACGCGGAACCAAATTAACAATTGCATTTTTGCCCAAAACGTGATAAACTGCAAGCTGGACATTTGTGTCCGCTGTTTATCACGTCTTTTTGTTTAGGAGGAATCCATGGCTAAGCCGCTTGTTGCCATCGTTGGGCGTCCCAACGTCGGCAAATCTACATTTTTTAACCGAATTGCCGGAAAGCGCATTTCCATTGTCGAGGATACGCCCGGCGTAACCCGCGACCGCATCTATGCGGATGTGGAGTGGCAGAATCGCCGCTTCACGCTGATTGACACCGGCGGCATCGACCCGCGCAGCGACGACGTCCTGCTCTCGCAGATGCGCCGTCAGGCGGAAATCGCCATGGACACGGCGGATGTCATCTGCTTCTTCGCGGATGGCCGCGATGGGCTGACCGATGATGACCGCGAGGTTGCGAATCTGCTCCGCAAGACAAAAAAGCCGCTCCTGCTGGTTGTCAATAAGGTTGACCACATCAGCATGAACGACATCATCTACGAGTTCTATGAGCTTGGCATCGGCGACCCCATCGCCATCAGCGCAGCGAACATGCTGGGACTCGGCGACCTGTTGCAGGCCATCTGCGATAAGCTGCCGCCTGCGAAGGGCGATGAGCTGAACGATGAGGATCACATCCTGCAGCTTGCCGTTGTCGGACGTCCGAATGTCGGTAAATCCTCGCTCGTCAACCGCCTTGTCGGCAGCGAGCGCACGATGGTGTCCGACATTGCCGGCACGACGCGCGACGCCATCGACACGGTTTTCACCGTCAACGGCACGTCCTACAACATCATCGACACCGCCGGCATCCGCCGCAAGCGCGCCGTTGAGGAGGAGACGCTCGAGCGCTACAGCGTGCTGCGCTCCATTGCCGCCATCCGCCGCTGCGACGTTGCGCTGCTGCTCATCGATGCGCAGGACGGTGTGACCGAACAGGACACGAAGATTGCTGGACTCATCCGCGATGAAGGCAAGGCTGTCATCGTTGTCGTCAACAAGTGGGATGCCATCGAAAAGGATACCGGCACGCTCGAGCAGTTCCGCAAGGAGGTGCTTGACGCGCTCAAGTTCATGGATTATGCGCCCGTGCTTTTCCTGTCCGCCAAGACCGGACAGCGCGTAAACACCGTCATTGACACGGTCGATCAGGTCTGGGCGCAGGCAAGCAAGCGCATCCCGACCGGCGTGCTCAACGATGTGCTGACCGATGCCACGGCTGATCTGCAGCCCCCTGCGACGAACGGCCGCCGCCTGAAAATCTACTACGTCACACAGCAGGGCACATGCCCGCCGACCTTCATTTTCTTCGTCAACGAGGAGTCGCTGATGCATTTTGCCTATCAGCGGTACCTGGAAAACTACTTCCGCAAGACCTTCGACTTCACCGGCACGCCGATTCGTTTCATCCTGCGGGAAAAAACGAAGGAGGACAAATAAGTCATGGATGCTCTCTGTTATATCGCCATCGCGGTCATTGCGTACCTGCTCGGCTCGATTTCGACCGGCATGATTGTCTCCAAGGCCATGGGCGGTCCTGACCTGCACAAGGTCGGCAGCGGCAACACCGGCGCAACGAATGCATTGCGCACCATGGGTAAAAAGGGCGGCGCACTCGTCTTTGCCGGCGATGTCGTCAAGGCGCTGCTGGCCTGTCTAGTCGGTCGGCTGTGGATGGGACAGTACGGCGCCATGCTCGCCGGACTCTGCGTTGTCATCGGGCACAACTGGCCGGTGTTCTACGGGTTCAAGGGCGGCAAGGGTGTCAGCAGCACCTGCGGCGTCATGCTGATGACCTTCTGGTGGCAGGCAATCATCTGCTATGTCATTGCAATCGCGACGATTGCCATAACGAAGTTCGTGTCCGTCGGGTCGATGGTGCTGACGGTGCTGTTCGCCGTCATCGTGACCGTCACGAATTGGGGCAGTTGGCTGATGATTGCGTGGGTCTGGGTGATCGCAGGACTGTGCGTCTACCGGCATCACGGAAATATCACCCGCCTGCTCCAGGGCACGGAGCGCAAGCTCGGCGCAAAGGAAAAGTAAAGCTAAAGGAACAGGCACTGCGGAGCAGTTCAGCGGCTCGCAGCGCCTGTTTTTTATTGACCTTTTGCGGTCCTGCACCACATACGAAGCGTACACGTTTCGCACAGGGGGTGCTGCGCCCTGCACACGCGCCGTCCATGAAAAATCAGCTGATGATGCGCATCATTCCACTTATCCCGCGGAATCAGCGTGCAGAGCTGCTCCTCCGTTTTCCGCACATCCGGCGCATCCGCCAGCCCAAGCCGGTTGCTGACGCGGAACACATGCGTATCCACCGGCATCGCCGGAATCCGGAACGCCGCAAGCATCACGACATTCGCGGTTTTTCGTCCGACACCCGGCAATCGTGTCAGCTCCTCCATTGTCTGCGGCACCTCGCCGCCATACTCGCTCATGATCATCCGGCATGCCGCGATGATGTTCCCTGCCTTGCTCCTGAAGCCGCAACTCTTCACCATCGGGAACAGCTCCGCTTCCTCCGCCTCAGCCATGCTCTTCACGCTGGGGAAACGTGCGAACACGGCAGGCGTCACCTTGTTGACCTGTTTGTCGGTGCACTGTGCAGACAGCATGACGGCAACCAGCGTTTCATACGGGTTTGCGAAATTCAATTCCGGCTTCGGCTGCGGATACAACCGGTCAAGCTCCTGCAGAATCAACCGTTGTTCTTCCGTCATGGCAATTTCCTCCCGTCAGCATTTCATCATCGACTTCGGCAAACGTTTCGTCACGCGCCAGAGCAGCAGGAGCAGCAGCACCTTCAGCGGGCACTCAATCACATTCGTCAGCACGCGCACGGGCAGCTTCGCCCAGAACGTCTTGCTGTACAGCAGATATGTCCAGACGGAATTGAGTCCGATTTCACCCACCAGAATCACCGGCACGATGCACAGAACCGCACGCTTCCAATTCAGCTCCTTGCGGTAAAGCACCAAGCCATACCAGCAGCCGGAAAGCAGCGCCGTCAGCGTATAGCCCGGAAAGTACGCGCCGTAAGCGTAATTGAACACAAGGAAATTCACGATGTCGCCCAGCGCACCGGTCACCGCGCCATACATTGGACCCATCATCGCGCCTGCCAGCGCAATCGGCAGAAAGCCGACAATGCTCAGCCTTACCTCCGGCGTAAACTGTACGCTGAACCTTCCTAACACGACATTCAGCGCAACCATCATCGCCAGCAGCACCATCCGCTTTGTGGAAATCTGCGTCCACGAGCGGTCGAAGCCCTCATTTTTTGTCATACGAAAAAAGCCTCCTTTACGAGATGTTACCGCAACTCGCAGGAGGCAGCACCAAGACAGCGGGATGCGCCGAATCCACCGCGCGCCGATTGACGGCAGCTTCGTTTCATGACAACTCCCCGTTCATGAACACTTAACGCGGATTCAGCTACTCTGCCCGATGCGAATCACAGGCAAGACCATTGTACGCCCATTCATCGAAAAGTGCAAGTACTTATTTCAGCAAGATAATCGAAACGATTTCCAGAGCCGCTTCCAGGATGATTGACACGCCGATGAACACCCACACGACATTCATCGCAACGCCCGGATTCAGCAGAATCAACACCGCAATCAGCAATGCGAGCAGCGCGGACACCGCCGGGAAATACCAGCGTATGCGGCTCAGGCGGAGGATATCCACCGTGCACTGCACCTTATACGCTGCAAGCACCAGCAGGGCAATCGCATAAATCCATGTCACGACCGGCAGCGCCGCAATAATCACGCCGCACTGCGTCACGCAGAGGACGCCGAGGATAATCATCAGGATGCCCTTGAAAAGCAGCTGCTTCACCGCCATGCTTTCCGCTTCGCCGATGAAGTAGATCACCGCACAGACAACGCCGGCAAGCATCAAGCAAATACCGACGGCTGAGATAAAGATGGATGTCACACGGTCAGGATTAATGAGCAGGAGCACGCCCAGCGCGATTTCCGCCACGCAGAGCAGAATACTTCCGACTTTCGATGATAATAGCTTTTTCACAAAAATTCCTCTTTTCTTCTGTTATGCGGCGTTCAGAATCGCCATGAATTCATCGCCCGTGATGGTTTCCTTCTCGTAGAGGTGCTTGGACAGTTCATCCAGCTTCGCGCGGTTCGCCGTCAGGATTTCAACAGCCTTCTGATGCTGCTCCTTCACGACATTAACGACCAGCTCGTCAATCTTTGACTGCGTCTCGGCAGAGCAGCTCAGGGACGTATCGCCGCCCAGATAGGCGTTTTCGACCGACTCCATTGCGACCATGTCAAATTCATTGCTCATGCCGTAACGGGTAATCATCGCGCGAGCCAGCTTTGTTGCCTGCTCGATATCGTTCGATGCGCCCGTTGTCACCGAGCCGAATACAATTTCCTCCGCCGCACGGCCTGCCGTCAGCGTCGCAATCTTGTTGATGATTTCTTCCTTCGTCATCAGGTAATGATTGCCTTCATCCACCTGCATTGTGTAGCCGAGCGCACCGGATGTACGCGGCACGATGGTAATTTTCTGCACCGGCGCGGAATGGTTCTGCAGTGCAGCCACCATCGCGTGACCGATTTCGTGGTACGCAACGATGCTCTTCTCGTGGTCCGTCAAAATGGCATTCTTCTTCTGGTAGCCCGCGATAACGACTTCGATGGATTCCTCCATGTCGGACTGGGACGCTGCAGTGCGGTGATTGCGCACGGCACGCAGTGCAGCCTCGTTGACGACGTTCGCCAACTCAGCGCCGGACGCACCGGACGCCATACGGGCAATCTGTGCATAATTGATGTCCGGCTCTGTCTTAATCTTCTTGGCATGGACGCGCAGAATCGCCTCGCGCCCCTGCAGGTCAGGCAGCTCAACCGGCACACGGCGGTCAAAACGACCGGGACGCGTCAGCGCAGGGTCAAGCGAATCCGGACGGTTCGTCGCCGCCAGAATGATGACGCCGTTGCTGCCTTCAAAGCCGTCCATTTCCGTCAGCAGCTGATTGAGCGTCTGCTCGCGTTCGTCGTTGCCGCCGAACTTGCCGCCGTCGCGCTTCTTTCCGATAGCATCGATTTCGTCAATGAAGACGATGCACGGCGCTTTTTCCTTGGCCTGCTTGAACAGGTCGCGCACCTTGCTTGCGCCCATGCCGACGAACATCTCGACAAACTCAGAGCCGGAGATGGAGAAGAACGGCACGTTTGCCTCGCCTGCCACCGCCTTGGCCAGCATCGTTTTGCCGGTGCCTGGCGGTCCGACAAGCAGAATGCCTTTCGGCATCGATGCGCCGATATCGCGGTATTTGCTCGGGTCGTGCAGGTAATCGACAATTTCGCTCAGTGCTTCCTTCGCTTCATCCTCACCTGCCACATCGTCGAACTTGATGCTGCCTGCGCTGTCCTTAACGTAGACCTTTGCGCTGGAATTTCCCATTCCGAAGGACAGCGAGCCCTTGCCGCCACCCATGCGCTTCATCATCTGGCGCATCATCAGCTGACCAAGCAGAACCATCAGCGCCATCGGGATCACAAAGGAGAGGAAGAAGGACAGAATTGGGGACGTCTCCTCCACAATTTCCTTGTCAAAGATGACATTGTGCTCCGCCAGACGGTTCGTCAGATCAGGATCATCCATGCGGCCTGTCCGGTAATAGACCGACGTATTTTTTTCAGCATCCGCCTTGGTGACGAACAGGATTTGGTTGTCCTGCACCTGCACCTGATAAATCAGGTTATCCTCCGTCATCTGGATGAATGTGCCGTAATCAACATACTGCACGCTGACGCTGCTAAACAGCGGGACGAGCACGGTGTTAATCAGCACGACTATCAAAATTGCCACTAAGTAATACACAATCAGTGGTTTTTTTGGGGCTTTTACTTCATTCATTGTTGTTCCTCCCTTCCAACATCGCCATTCTACAACATGAATATGAACTCAGTTTGTCTTTTCCTGACCTTTGTAAAAAAAGACGACGGAATTTTGCTCCGCCGCCTTGTGAGCTTACAATTTGCCCACGACATCATCCATATTGTAGTTGCCCGGCTGCTGATTCATCAGAAATTCAGCCGCACGAAGCGCACCCGCAGCGAAAACGCCGCGGTTCTCCGCGCTGTGAATGATGCAGATGCGTTCGCCCGTGCCGAAGAAGCACACCTCGTGCTCGCCGGTCACCGTGCCGCCGCGCAGCGCATGCACACCGATTTCCTGATGCTGCCGCTTGCTGTTGCGCCCATGACGCCCGTAGACTGCCTCGCGCTCATCAGGATATGCTGATTTGACGGCGTCAAGCAGCATCAGCGCTGTTCCGGACGGCGCATCGAGCTTGCGGTTATGGTGCGCCTCAACAATTTCCACGTCAAAGGCATCGCCCAGCACGCCTGCCGCCTTCTTCACCAGAGAGCGGAGCAGCGCAATACCGAGACTCATGTTGCCGGAACGGAAAATCGGCACGACCTTCGATGCTTCCTCGACGGCCGCAAGCTGCTCCTCCGTCAGACCGGTGGATGCGATGACGACCGGCACGCGGTACTTTGTGGCATAGTCCAGCACATCTGCGCCCGGCATCCAGTTGGAGAAGTCAATCACGACATCCGCCGCCGGTGCTTCGTCATACGTCTTATAGAGCGGAAAATCCGGCTGATAAGGCGCAACGCCAGCTGCAATATCAACGCCGCAAACGACTTCGATGCCATTGGCCTTGGCCTGTGCCGCCACTTCACGACCCATGTAGCCGCATGCGCCGCTGATGAGAATTTTCATGTTTTCCTCCTTAAATCAGCTTCAGACCGCGCATGATGTCGGCGAGCTTCTGACGGTTGCCGTCCTGCATGGGCACGAGCGGCAGACGCAGCTCATCGCGGCAGACGCCCATCAGGCTCAGCGCCGCCTTGCACGGAATCGGATTCGTCTCGCTGAAAAGCGCCTTAATCAGCGGCAGCAGCTCAAGCTGCATCTTCGCCGCCTCGTCATAGCGACCTTCCAGCGCAAGGGTGGTCATCTTGGTCGTTTCCGCCGGCATGACGTTGCTCAGCACAGAAATGACGCCCTTGAAGCCCATCACCATCAGCGGCAGAATCAGGTCATCATTGCCACTGTAGAACGTCGCGTTGTCGCCGACGAGGTTGATTTTCTCCATCGCCTGCACAACATCCGGATTTGCTTCCTTCACGGCGACCACCTGCGGCAGTGCGCAGATGCGCTGCAGCGTTGCAGGCAGAATGTTCACGCCCGTGCGGGACGGCACGTTGTACACGACAATCGGCAGACTCGTCTTCGCGGCGATTTCGCTGTAGTGCGCAACAAGCCCTTCCTGCGTCGTCTTGTTGTAATAAGGCGTCACGCACAGCTGCGCATCCACGCCGAAATCCTTCACGGCATTCGCAGCATGAATGACCTCGCGCGTGCAGTTGCTGCCCGTACCGGCAATGACGCAGGCACGCCCCTTGACGCGCTCCGCCACAAAGCGCACAACCTCGATATGCTCCTCCCATGTCATGGTTGAAGGCTCGCCGGTGGTGCCCGCTGCAACAAGTGCCGTTACGCCACCTGCCAGCTGGCTCTCGATCAGCGCGTCAAAAGCCTCCCAATCAACCGAGCCGTCCTTAAAGGGCGTAATCAGTGCCGTACCGGTTCCCGTAAACAAAGGCTTCATGATATTTCCTCCTCGATGATAGCAGCTTTTATTCGCCGCGATGCTCGATATAACCCTTTCTGCAGAGCAGCTCCGCCGTCAGGATGCCGCCGCCGGCCGCGCCGCGAACCGTGTTGTGGCTCAGACAGACAAATCGATAATCAAAGAGCTTGTCCTCGCGCAGACGACCAATCGACACGCCGAAGCCGTTCTGGAAGTCACGATCCAGCCGCGTCTGCGGACGAGACGGATCCTCATAATACTGCAGGAAGGGCTTCGGAGCGCTCGGCAACTCCAGGCGCTGCGCCTCGGTCTCGTAATTCATCCAGCGTTCCTTGATCTGCTCGATGGTCGGCTTCTTCTTGAAGCTGACAGACACAGCCGCCATATGCCCATCGGAGCACGCCACACGCAGACACTGTGCGGAGATCACCGGCAACTGCACATTGACGATCTTGCCGTCCTCAACGTGACCCCACAGCTTGAGCGGCTCATTCTCGCTCTTTTCATCCTCACCGCCGATGTACGGGATGACATTGTCAACCATCTCCGGCCATGTGCGGAAGGTCTTGCCGGCGCCGGAAATCGCCTGATACGTGCAGACGCTGACCTTGTCCGGCTCGAAATCAAGCAGGGGCGTCAGGGCAGGCACATAGCTCTGAATGGAGCAATTCGGCTTCACGGCAATAAAGCCGCGCTTCGTGCCGAGGCGCTTGCGCTGCGCGTCGATGACAGCAAGATGGTCCGCATTGATTTCCGGCACGACCATCGGCACATCCTCGATGCCGCGGCATGCGCTGTTGTTGCTCACGACGGGGATCTCATGCTTGGCATACGCTTCCTCCATCGCGCGGATTTCGTCCTTCTTCATGTCCACTGCACAGAATACGAAATCGACATGCTTGCCGACTTCATCAATGTCCATGGCGTTGACAACGGTCATGTTCGCGACCTTTTCCGGAATTGCCCAGTCGAACGCCCAACGTTCACCCACGGCCTCGCGGTACGTCTTGCCCGCGCTGCGACCAGATGCCGCCACGCAGTTCACCTCAAACCACGGATGATTCGCCAGAAGCGAAATAAACCGCTGTCCGACCATGCCCGTTGCGCCCACAATGCCTACACGATACTTTTCCACACTGCTGTCCTCCATCCAAACTTTGTGTCTGATTCAAAAAAAGCCACCACAAGCGATGCATGCGGTGCGCCAAGACCCTGTCAGCTATGATGCAGCGCACAATACGCCGCCAATGCATCAACTGAATACTGCCTCATTGCAGTCAGGATCCTTGAATCAGCGCTCCGCCGGATGCTCTCCGATGACAGTTCCGAATCCGTCCGACCCGCAACCAAGAGCAGACCTTGGCGTTTTTCCGCTCTTTCGGCGCCTGTTCCCTTCCCGCGGTCTCGTCAGCTGCCAGCCTCCGCCGCGGTACACGAATCACGCGCACCTCTGATTCATTCCTTATTTGACTATGGACTACCATTGCTATCTTATCACGCTTTGCCCGCCATGTCAATCTGTCGCATCACGAATTCTATCCAATTCGATCGTTTTCCACTTGCGAGTTTTGTTTTTCCGGTGTATAATCTTCGCGGAAAATATCGCAAAGGAGCGATGATATGTCTTCCGAAAAGCATGACCTGACACACGGCCCGCTTGCGCGTCAGATCATCCTGTTCAGCCTCCCCCTGATGGCGACAAATGTCCTGCAGGTGCTCTTCAACATGTCCGATATTGCCGTTGTCGGGCAGTTTGCCGGACCAGAGGCGCTGGGCTCTGTCGGCTCGACCTCGATTCTCGTCTCGCTGCTGACAGGCTTTCTGATTGGCATGGGCAGCGGCGTCAACGTGGTCGTCGCACGCTATATCGGTGCACGGCATGACCAGGACGTGCATGAGGCTGTCCACACCTCTCTGATTCTGTCCGTGATCATCGGCGTCATTATCATGGTGCTCGGCTTCATCTTCACGCCGACGCTGCTGACCATGTTGGGCACGAAGGAGCTGCTGATGGACGGCGCCGTCAGCTATCTGCGCATCTACTGCCTCGGCATGCCTGCTGTCGCCGTTTTCAATTTCGGCAACGCGGTGCTGTCTGCATCGGGCGACACGAAAAAGCCGCTGTATTTCCTCGCGATATCCGGCGTGCTGAACATCCTGCTGAATCTGTTCTTCGTCATTGTCTGCCACATGGCGGCGGCAGGCGTCGCACTGGCAAGCATCATCTCCCAGTATACGTCCGGAACGCTCGTGCTGCTCTCGCTCCGCAAGTCCGACAGCCTCATCCGCATTTCGCGCGACATGCTGCACATCGAGCCGCATAAGGCACGGCAGATTCTTTCGCTGAGCATCCCTGCCGGCTTGCAGAACGCCATCTTCGCGATTGCGAACCTGTTCATCCAGGCCGGCGTAAACAGCTTCGATGAAATCATGGTCGAGGGCAATTCCGCCGCCGCCAATGCAGACGCGCTCGTTTACGATGTCATGGCGGCCGTCTACACCGCGTGCTCGTCCTTCATGAGTCAGAACTACGGTGCCGGCAAGCGCAAGCGCATCATGCGATCGTACTTCATCTCGATGGGCTTCTCGTTCATCATCGCACTGGCAATGAGCTTGCTGCTCGTGCTGTTCGGACGGCAGTTCCTGTCAATTTTCACGAATGTTGAAGAAGTCGCGGAGGCCGGCATGATCCGCCTGCGCATCATGGGCTTCTCCTACGCCTTCTCCGCCTTCATGGACTGCACTATCGCTGCGAATCGCGGTCTCGGCAAGAGCCTCGTTCCGACCATCATCGTGATTATGGGCTCGTGCGTCTTCCGCATCGTGTGGGTTTACACGATTTTCGCCTACTTCCATACGATTCAGAGCCTGTATCTGGTCTACATCGTCTCATGGGGCATCACTGCCATCGCCGAAATGATCTGCCTGTTCTTCGTCCACCGAACGCAGTTCCGCAAGCTGCCGCCGGATGTGGATGCCATCGCGGCATAAACTCACATGTCCTATTGATAACGCCTCCATGCGGGGGCGTTTTTTGATATAACTTTCCCACCCTGCCGCCACTTTTGCCATGAAATTTCTCTGAAAAAAAGGATTTTTCATCAAAAGAGCGAAATATAGAAATTAAAATTTTATTTTTTCCTGTTTTCGGTTCATTTCGGGTTGATTACTTTTCCTGACTGCATCGCTGACATAAGCGAGCATCAGATGAGGAGGTTGCTTTTCTTGCAGGACATGGTCGTGATTGTGAATCTCAACGCATCGGCATGCCGTCTGATGGTGCAGAAGCTCCGCGCGGAACATATTTACTGCCGAATTGTGTCCTCCGTCTGCACCGCTGAGGACATTCAGCACATGGGTGCACGCGGCATCCTGCTCGCCGCCGACGTAGGTGGAGAAGTCGAGAGCGTTCCCCATCTCAAGGACTATCTGCAGACGGGACTCCCGATGCTCTGCACGGGCGATTCCGCATTGACGCTGTGCGAAACGCTCGGCGGCAGCCTGAGTACATCGGTTGTGTCTGAAAGCACGATGCAGATTCACATCGACACGCAGGATGCGCTGCTGCATGGCATGGACGACACCGACCGCTATCAGCCAACCATCCGTGCGATGAATCTTGACGCATCGCTTGCTGCGCCGATTGCCACGACGGAGGACGGGTTGCTCGGTTTCCATGCAAATCAGCGGAATGTCTGGGGCTTTTCCTTCCGTCTCGAGCGAAACGACCCGTTTTCGACACATCTCCTGCTGAATTTCGCGCTGAATATCTGCGGCTGCACGCCGTGGTGGACGAATCAGATGCTGATTGACCGTGCGCGCGATGAAATCAGCCGTGCGGCAAGCGGCGGCAATGCGCTCTGCTGCCTGTCCGGCGGCATCGACAGCGGCGTCTGCGCCGTGCTCGGCAACCTCGCCATCGGTCACAAACTGCACTGCATTTTCATCGACACCGGTCTGCTTCGCAAGAACGAGTCAGAGCAGGTCATGGCATATTATCATGATAACCTTGGACTGAATCTAAAGCGGATTGATGAGCAGGAAACGTTCATCAAGGCGCTTGCCGGCGTGACGGATTCAGCGGAAAAGGATCGTATCGTCCTCGACCTGCTGACAAAGATTCTCAGCCGCGAAACAGCCGCCATCGATGATGTCCGTCTCATCATTCAAGGCACGAATGTCGCTGACACGCTGCTGCATCCGCATCCGTCCGATTACGCCATCAATGGAATTCCGGTTGTCGAGCCGGTTCGTGAGCTGTTCAAGGACGAAATCCGCCAAATCGGCAAGGAGCTCGGTCTGCCGCCGGAGCTTGTCAACCGTCAGCCCTTCCCTGTCAGCGGACTTGCATCGCGCATCATGGCGGAGGTTACCAGCAAGCGGCTTGAAACGCTGCGCACGGCAGATGACATCTTCCGCCACGAGGTCGACGAAAGCAACCAGAACAAGCGCCTGTGGCAGTATTACGCTGCTTTGGCCCTTTCGCCGTTTTGCAGCAGGGATGATCTCATCATTCTCCGTGCTGTACAGACAGCGGAAGGCACCGGCGGCAACACGGCGCGCTTCACGTCCGACTTGCTCGAGCGGGTGACTTCACAAATTCTCAAGCAGTGCCCGACTGTTCGGCGCGTGCTCTACGACCTGACGCCGAGCCGCTCCTATCAGCATTCCATTCAGTGATTTTTCGGCGGTCTGTTTCGTGCAGACCGTCTTTTTTCGTGCAACAAAAAAGCACCCTTCCGTCACAAGGGCGGAAAGGCACTTTTCGCAACAGTTTTGTCAGAAGCGTTGGGGCTTAACCACGACGCGCTGCATAGCACTCGCTGCAGTAGACAGGGCGATCATCCCTGGGCTGGAAAGGTACCTTGGTGGGCTTGCCGCATTCAGCGCAAACAGCGTCGAACATTTCGCGAGCGCCACCGGCAGCAGGGCGGCTGGCCTTACGTGCCTGACGGCACGCCTTGCACCGAGTCGGCTCATTCTGGAAGCCCTTCTCGGCATAGAATTCCTGTTCGCCGGCAGTGAAAACGAATTCATTGCCGCAGTCTTTGCAAACCAGCGTCTTGTCAGTGTACATGGTTTGGAACCCCCTGATAGATTAAAATAGGCGCATCCTTCGGCTGACCTGGTCTTTGACCCCACACTCGCCGTCTGGGAGGTTGCTCAACGCATTATGCGCCCTCACGCGCTCCTCTCGGAGTCATGTCGCCATGCTCCGGACGGTCTTACCTCTAAACCGCACCATGCTCCCCGGCGCTTTGACCGGATTACGTGGACCGCTTGGCCTGCGACTGGCTTCGGCTTGCAACCACAGACCCGAAGGATTCAACCGTGCTCATTATACTCGAATTGCAATCAAATAGCAAGAGTTTTTTTCAAAAAATGTTTTGTTTACAACTCGATAAATTCACAAAAGTCACGCTTCATTTCTGTCAAACCTGCCTTAAATATGCTCGAAAAAAGGCATCCCATCCGCCTTGCGAAGGATATCATCCTCGAAATGAAGCGGTTCAGGCTTTGCGATCATGTACTTGAGGATTTCGTCCATGCGGACGCTCTCCCTAAACGTGACCAGCGAGAAACTGATGCCATGCTTGCGCGCGCGCCCCGTTCTGCCGATGCGATGCAGGTAGTACTCATTTTCCGTCGGCAGGTCGAAATTAATGACAGCCTCCACATCATCGATGTCAATGCCGCGTGCTGCGACGTCGGTCGCAATCAGAATCGGGAACTTGCCCTTGCGGAAGTCGTTCATGACGACATTGCGCTTGCTCTGCGGAACATCGCCGTGAATGCACTCCGCGCTGTATCCAGCCTTCTGCAACCGCTCCGTCAGCCGATCCGTCATGAACTTTGTGTTGCAGAAGATCATCACGCGCTGATACACATCCGCATCGAGCAGATACAGCAGGTGATCAATCTTCTTGTCCGGTTCCGTTGCAATGACGTACTGCGTAATCTGCGGACGATCCTGCTTCGTTGCCTCGACTGTCACTTCAACCGGGTCATGCTGGTACTTCCACGCAATCGTCAGCACATCCTGATTCGTCGTTGCGGAAAAGAGCACGAGCTGACGGTCATCCGGCGTCGCCTCGATGATGTGCGTGACATCCTTGACGAAGCCCATATTGAGCATTTCGTCCGCCTCGTCGAGCACCATCGTGTGAACGCTGTGCAGGTGAATATTGCCGCGATTCATGTGGTCGAGCAGGCGACCGGGCGTTGCGACAAGGATTTGCGGCTTGCGTTTGAGCGCCGCGAGCTGCTTGGGAATCGACTGACCGCCGTAAATGACGGCAATCCGGCAGCCCTTGATGTACTTGGCAAGCTTCGTCAGCTCATCACCGATCTGCAGTGCCAGCTCTCGCGTTGGTGCCAGCACGACTTCCTGGATGTTCGCGTCGTTCAGCTGCACGTATTCAAGCATCGGGATGCCGAACGCGCAGGTCTTGCCCGTGCCGGTCGGCGCAATCGCATCGATATCCGCGCCGGCCATCATCAGCGGAATGGTTTTTGCCTGCACGGTTGACGGCGCCGTGAAGCCCATGTCCTTGACGGCTCTAAGCACCTCCGCTGAAAGATCCATCTCATCAAACGTAGCGGGAAGCTGATTGAGTTCAGACAATGTGCGCTCCTCCCCGATGTTACGCCTGATATTCGCGGATTGCTCTGCTCAGCTGATCCGGGCAGGACGTATTACCGCGGCACGGAATGCCCGCGAGCTTCTCGGCGACCTCATCCGCCTTGCAGCCAAGGACCATCTTAGCAAGACCCTGCGTGTTGCCTTTGCAGCCGCCGATGAACTTGCAGTGGGTGATGATGCCGTCCTGAATTTCCAGCTCAATTTCAGAGGAGCAGGTGCCGTGCGTCTTATAATGCATCATTTTGATTTTCTCCTTTATAATGTATAATGCAGAAAAAGGGACGCTCCCAACAAGAAAGCGTCCCTCGAAAAACCGAGATTACTCGATGACCTTGGACACGACGCCGGAACCAACCGTGCGGCCGCCCTCGCGGATAGCAAAGCGCAGGCCCTGCTCCAGAGCGATAGGCGTGATCA
>CAVEOA010000024.1:0-33446 GCA_963617205.1 Alloprevotella sp.
CCTTCTACTCTCTCGACGATTTTGATGGGCAGCTAGCTGCCCATCAAAGCCGCACCAACAACCGACCTATGCGTCCTTTGAAGTGGGCTTCTCCGAAACAAAAACTTGCTGCCTATCGTGTCCAAAATGATTGACAAACCTACAGGCGACCGTTATTTGTCATGATTTTTCAGCCTGACAGCCGTCATTTCCTGTGATTCCGCGTTTCGCCGCGCAGGATGTCGCCCTTTTCGACCGCAAACGGCACCTCCATCCGGATAACTTCACCGCCGACGCCGAATGTATCAACCGTTTCGCCCGTCTTTTCACGAATGAACGGCTTTGCAGCAAACGTTTTGACCCCATGCGGTGTCAGCAGCTCCAGCATTTCGCCGGCGCTGAAGCGGTTTTTGAGCACAAAGCGGCATGCATGCCCGTCCGGGCAATCCTCTACCGCACGCGCAAGATATTCGCGGCTTTGACGGAAGCCGTCCGCACCGGCAGGATGTTCCGGCGCACCGAGCGCAAAGCCCGTGTCGCTGTCCCGATGGCTGGCGCAGGAAAGCTCCGCCATCAGCTCCGGCAATGCCGCCAAAAAGTCGCCGTCCGATGCAAGCAGGTCGAGCGCGCGCCGATATGCCGCCGTCACGACAGAAACATAGTAATCTGTCTTCATGCGTCCCTCGATTTTGAGACTGCGGACACCTGCGTCCAGCAAATCCGGCAGCAGGGGCATCAGATTCAGATCATGCGCCGAAAAAATGTATGTGCCGTTTTCGTCCTCGCAGACAGGCATGTATTCGCCCGGGCGTTTCTCCTCCACCACGCTGTACCGCCAGCGGCACGATTGTGCGCACGCTCCCTGATTGGCGCTGCGTCCGGTCATGACGGCGCTGAGCATACACCGGCCGCTGTACGCCATGCAGGCTGCGCCGTGCACAAAGACCTCTATGTCCGTTTCCGGATTCCGGCGCACAATTTCTTTCATCCGCTTGATGGAGGTTTCCCGCGCAAGAATGACGCGCTCGCAGCCCATTGCATGGTAGATGCCGACTGCCTCGGAGTTGACCGTATTGGCCTGCGTGCTGACATGCAGCGCGAGGTTCGGCACACACCTGTGAATCGCGGCAATCGCGCCCAAATCGCTGACAATCGCCGCATCAACGCCGATTTCCTTCGCCAGATGCGCCGCCGCAACCATCTCATCCATCTGGTCATCAAACGGGAAAATGTTCATCGTCAGATAGAAGCGTTTTCCTGCGCGGTGCGTCTTCTGGACTGCTTTTTCAAGCGCATCCGCATCAAAATTGCCGGCGAACGCGCGCAGTCCGAAGCGCTTCATGCCGCCGTAGACCGCATCCGCACCGAAATGCAGCGCCGCGTCCAGCGACTCCATGCTGCCTGCCGGACACAGCAGTTCAATCCTCTCACTGCTCATCGCTGATGCCTCGCTCCTGATCGTACTGCTTCCACAGCGGCGAATAGATGGCGACAGCCTGCTCATGCTCCTGCAGCGTCTTGGAGAAGAACAGCTCGGTGCTTTCCGGCGTTGTCGCGCAGAAATACAGGTAGTTTTCCGCCAGATACGTTTCATCCGGATACAGCGCGGCATTGATGGCATCCGTGCTTGGGGCGCAAATCGGTCCCAGCGGCAGCCCGGTCACGACATACGTGTTATACGGGCTGTTCAGCGAGGTATCACTGCCGTCCAGTGACATTTTCCTGACGCCGGTGATGTAGTGAATCGTCACATCGCTCTGCAGCTTCATGCCCTGCTTCAATCGGTTATGGAACACGGCAGACACCTTCGCGAAGTCAGCGGTTGACGCCTCCTTCTCAATCATGCTCGCCAACGTCAGGATCTGATCCATCGTGTAGCCCAGCTCCTCCGCACGATCCTGACAGGCCACAGAATACACGCGCTCCGTCTGCGAGAGCAGCTTGCGGATGATTTCCTCCGCCGTCGCATCAACGTACACCTCATAGGTATCCGGCGCGAGATAGCCCTCGAGCACATATTTGCGCTGGGAAACGTTCGCAGAATTCAGCACATCCTTGACAGAATAGTAGTCGTAGAAGCCTGTGCCTTCCTTGCAGAGTGCCAAGAACTCATCACTGCTTTCCAGCACGCCGTCTGTCACAAGCTTTTCGGCGAACTGCTCAATCGTCCAGCCTGGAATCAGCGTGATGTTGCGCACCAGCGGATTGCCATCGCCCATCGTAAGCTGGTCGGCAATTTCCGCCATCGTCATGGATGGGCTGAGCGTATAGCTGCCAGACTGAATCTTCTGCCCGAGCCCGGCGAAATCGCAGTAATACTTGAACACCGTGCGGTTGCGGATCAACCCTGCTTCCTCAAGGCGATTCGCCACGCGCGTAAGGCTCTGTCCGCTCTCGACAGAAAAGGCAACCTGCTCCGTGCTGCTTTCATCCGGTGGCGCGATAAATTCGCCGTACACCTTGGTCCAGATGCCATAAAGGATGCCTGCCGTCATCAACAGCGCCCCGCAGGCAACCAACACAGGGCGGATGATCTGCCACAGCGCGCTGTACCAGTACGGACCATACTTCCGCTCATCCCGAAGCTGCTGATAGCTTTCCCGTTGCTTCCTCAGAGGAATCGCCTCCTAACGGCACATTCACCTATGATTAGTTCTGCAGCCCCATGTCAATATCCGCCGCTTCAGTCACGATCCGGAAGATGTCCGCTACCGCCTGCTGAAGGCGCATCTCCGCCAGCATATACTGGCTGACCTCGGGCTTGGTGAACAAGAGCGATGTGATGCCCTGAAAGCGCTGCATGTCGTCCGAATCCGCCTGTGCGCCGGAAACTGCCGCCATTTGCAGCTTCACCTGCAGCTTCTTGTACTCCTTGATGAGCGCCGCCGTCGTTTCGTCCGCCATGACGGTCTCCTTCAGGGCATGATACGTCTGATATTCCTCGCTCTGCCGGATATCCTGCGCGAGGCGGTGTGCATTGCTGTATTCCATAGAAATTGATTCCTTTCGTTATATTGCAAAAAGAGAGAAACACATTGCTGTGCTCCTCCCTATTGTATCAGATGCGGCGGTGCATGTCAAACGTCCAGAATAATCGGCAGGATCATCGGGTTGCGCTTGATCTTCTCATAAATGTACCGATGCAGCTCATCCTTGATTCGGTTTTTGAGCGCCGGCCATTCCTCGCCTGCCAGCGACGACTGCGACAGAATCTGCCGGACGACATCGCGCATGCTCTCGATGATATCCTCATTCTCGCGGACGTAGATGAATCCGCGGCTGATGATATCGGGTCCGGACACAAGGCGCTCGTCATCGCGGTGAATGGCCATGACGACAATAATCAGCCCATCCTGGCTGAGATGCTTGCGGTCGCGCAGGACGACGTTGCCGACATCACCGATGCCCAGACCGTCAACCAGCACCGCGCCGGTCTGAATCTGCTCGGCAAGGTACAGACCATCCTGATCCATCTCGACCACCTGACCGACTTCGGGGAGCAGGATGTCCGTGCTGTTCATGCCCATCGATTCGGCAAGCAGCGCATGCTGCCAGAGCATTCTGTACTCGCCGTGAACAGGAATGAAGTACTTCGGGCGCACGAGTGCATGCATCAGCTTGAGTTCCTCTTGGCACGCGTGACCGGACACGTGAACCTCTGCCAGCGCCTTGTAAATGACGTTCGCACCGCAGCGGTACAGCTGGTCGATGACGCGGCTGATGCTCTTTTCGTTGCCGGGAATCGGGGTTGCAGAGATGATGACGGTGTCGCTCTGGCGGATTTGCAGCTTGCGGTGTTCGCTGTACGCCATACGCGTCAGACCCGCCATCGGCTCGCCCTGACTGCCCGTGGTCATGACCAGGATTTCTTCATCCGGGTACTGGTCAAGCGCGTCTGCCTCAATCAGCGCCTCCTGCGGAATGCGCAGCTCGCCAATCTGCATCGCAACGCGGCTGACGTTCACCATGCTTCTGCCGATGAAGCAGACGCGGCGGCCGTAGCGCATTGCGTTGTCGATGACCATCTGCATACGGTGAATATTCGACGCGAACATGGCAACAATGACTCTGCCCTTCGCCTCGCGGAACATGTTTTCAAACGTCACGCCGATTTTCTTTTCGGAGATGGTATAACCGGGGCGCTCGACGTTTGTGGACTCGCACAGCATCGCCAGCACGCCGCGTTCGCCCAGCTCAGCGAAGGACGCAAGGTCGGTCACGTTGCCGTCAACCGGCGTGTAGTCAATCTTGAAGTCGCCCGTCACGACGACCGTGCCTGCCGGGCAGGTCAGTGCAATGGCACATGCGCCGGCAATGGAGTGGCTGACGTGGATGAACCGCGCCGTGAAGTTCTTGCCGAGCTTCACCTCGTCACGCGGCTGAACGACCTGCATCGGGATGCCCTGAATGCGATGCTCCTTCAGTTTCAGGTCAACCAGCGCCAGCGTCAGCTTCGTGCCGTACAGCGGTGCAGGCACCTGACGGAGGATGTACGGCGTCGCGCCGATATGATCCTCATGACCGTGGGTGAAGAGATAACCTCTCAGGTTCCGCTTCTTCTCCACCAGATAGGAAACATCCGGGATGACCAGATCAACGCCGAGCATATCCTCCTTGGGGAAGATACTGCCGCAGTCAACCACAACAATATCATCCTCATATTCAAAGACCGTCATATTCTTGCCGATTTCATCGACACCGCCAAGGCTGACGATCCGCAGACGGCTTGTCGGCTGTGCTGCCTTCGCCTTTGGGCTCATTCGATCACTCTTCTTTCTTTGCACAATAAGGAAAACCAAACTTCCACTCAAGGGAAGCAAAATCCGATGCTGAAGGTCAGGGCGCAGAGCACGCTTTCGCCGCATGACAAAAAAATGCAGCGCGTCCCCTTCTTGAATCGTATTCATTTACAGGCACGGCTCGTTCCATCGCCGCAGGACGAGTGCGTAAAATCCTCTCCACCGGCGACGTCCCTCTTCCACAATTCCGACTTTTCCCCACATCATCATTCCGGAACAGCGGCGCCTGAATGTGTCTTGCTCATTCAAACGACTGAACAAAACCTATCGTTGAAATATTATATCACATATTGCAAAAAAAATCCACTGGAATTTAGCCGAAAAACCGGACTAAATTTCGTGGATTTGATGAAAATGTATGATATTTTTGCTGTGCTATCCGGTGAAGCAGTCAGTTACGCCTGATAGAGCGGGAAGTTTTTCATGAACACTTCGACTTCAGCCTTCACCGCAGGCACAGCCGCTTCGCCCTCACGAACGACGCGCGCAATCCACGCGGCAACCTTCTCCATGTCCGCTTCCTTGAAGCCACGGCTCGTCACGGCAGGCGTGCCGACGCGGATGCCGCTGGTCACGAACGGCGAACGTGTTTCATTCGGCACGGTGTTCTTGTTGACGGTAATGTTTGCATCCTCAAGCAGCTTCTCCAGCATCTTGCCGGTCATCTCGGTGCCGGTAAAATCCAGCAGCAGCAGGTGATTGTCCGTGCCGTCAGACACCATGTTGATGCCTTCGCGGCGCAGCGCGTTTTCGAGCGCCTTCGCATTGGCAACAATCTGATGCTGATACGCCTTGAATTCCGGCTTAAGCGCTTCGCCGAAGCAAACCGCCTTCGCCGCGATGATGTGCATGAGCGGACCGCCCTGCGTGCCGGGGAAAATCGCCTTGTCAATCGCCTTGCCGTACTGCTCGCGGCACATAATCATGCCGCCGCGCGGTCCGCGAAGCGTCTTGTGGGTCGTTGTCGTGACGAAATCAGCATACGGCACAGGCGACGGATGCTCTCCTGCCGCCACCAGTCCGGCAATATGGGCGATATCAACCATCATCAAGGCGCCGACCTCGTCGCAGATTTCGCGAATCTTCGCAAAATCAATCGTGCGCGGATAGGCGGATGCACCGGAAACGATCATCTTCGGCCTGCACTCGAGCGCCTGTGCACGCATCGCGTCGTAGTCGATATAGCCCTGGTCATTCACGCCGTACGCCACAAAATTGTAGTACTTGCCGGAGATGTTGACCGGACTGCCGTGCGTCAAGTGACCGCCGTTGGACAGGCTCATGCCCATGACGGTGTCGCCCGGCTGGAGCATGGCAAAATACACAGCGGTATTCGCCTGCGCACCCGAATGCGGCTGGACATTCACGTATTCGCAGCCAAACAGCTCCTTTGCGCGTTCGCGCGCGAGATCTTCCACCACGTCAACGCACTCGCAGCCGCCGTAATAGCGGTGCGCCGGATAGCCCTCGGCGTATTTATTCGTCAGGCAGGAGCCCATCGCCGCCATCACGGCTTCCGATACGAAGTTTTCCGATGCAATCAGCTCGATGTGCGAGCGCTGACGCTGCAGTTCCGCCTCAATCGCATCCGCAATCTGCGGGTCTTCACGGCGAATCAGGTCGATTTCCATCTATTCCGTCCTCCATTCCAGTCATGCCGCCTATTGAGCAGCATTTGCTTTCATTCTACTTTCATTTCCATTATAAGCGCGGTTTTTTGCTTTGTCCATAGAAAAACAAAACAGATACAAAAAAACCGCCTGCTCAGACTGAGCAACCCCGCAGCACATCCGAAAAGCGCTTATTGCTGCTTCCTCTCGGACCTGACAAGGTTCACACCGACGGATCGCACAGGACCCAATCGTCATTGCAAACGGCTTATATAGTATAGCCGAAAGCGATGAAATATGCAAGCGAACATGTGTTCTTATGCGTAAAAACATTTTCTTAAACATATTGACGTACGGGGTGAATTGTGCTACTATACTCCTGCAAATGTAATAACCCTTATCACGAGTGGCAGAGGGACGGGCCCAATGAAGCCACGGCAACCGGCACACAAGTGCATGGTGCCAATTCCCACAGTGCGCACACAGCTCACGCGAGCAGCACTGACAGATAAGGACAATCGGTCTTGATTGATTCCCGGCTGTTTTGTGTGCAAGACAGTCGGGTTTTTTGCAGCTCTTTCCTATTTTCAACCTGTTCTGCTGAAAGGAGCTACAAAAATGCGTAATTTCTTCACCTCGGAATCCGTTACGGAAGGTCATCCTGATAAGCTGTGCGACCAGATTTCCGACGCTGTGCTCGACACCCTGCTCGCGCAGGATCCCATGAGCCGCGTTGCCTGCGAAACGTGCGCCACGACCGGTATGGTCATGGTCATGGGTGAAATCACCACCAAGGCTAAGATCGACATTCCCGCAGTCGTCCGCGATGTCGTGCTGGATATCGGTTACAATGACTCTTCTCTCTGCTTTGACGGCAACACCTGCGCCGTGCTGTCGAGCATTCACGCGCAGAGCCCTGACATCGCCATGGGTGTCGATGCTGCGCTCGAAAGCCGCAATCACGAAGACGAGCTTGAGAACGGCGCCGGCGACCAGGGCATGATGTTCGGCTTTGCCTGCAGCGAAACGCCGGAATACATGCCGACCGCCATCGCCTTCGCCCACCGCCTGACGCGCCGCCTGACCGAGGTGCGCAAGAACGGCACGCTGCCGTGGCTCCGTCCCGATGGAAAAGCGCAGGTAACCATCGTCTATGAGGACGGCAAGCCTGTCGCGGTTGACACCATCGTCATCTCCACCCAGCACAACCCTGAGATCTCGCAGGAGCAGATTCGCACAGCAATGCTCGAGCACGTCATCCGCCCCGTCATTCCGGCAGACATGCTCACAGCCGACACGCGCTACCTCATCAACCCGACCGGGCGCTTCGTCATCGGCGGACCTGCAGGCGACTCCGGCCTGACCGGGCGCAAAATCATCGTCGACACCTACGGCGGCTACGCACCCCACGGCGGCGGCGCTTTCTCCGGCAAGGATCCGACGAAGGTCGACCGCAGTGCCGCCTACGCCGCGCGCCACATCGCCAAGAACATCGTTGCCGCCGGTCTGGCGGACATCTGCGAAATCCAGGTCGCCTATGCCATCGGCGTTGCGCGTCCCGTCAGCCTGTTCATCGACACGAAGGGCACCGGCGTTGTGCCGGACGAAAAGCTCGTCGCCGCAGTCGAAAAGCTCTTTGACATGCGTCCGAACGCCATCATTGAACGGCTGAACCTCCGCCGCCCGATTTACCGTGCAAACTGCAACTACGGTCACTTCGGCAAGCCCGATATGCCGTGGGAACAGCTCGACTATGTCGATGCGCTCCGCAAGGAAGTCCTCGGCTGATATATTTCCTAAATCATAATGGAATGCACATGCCTCATTCACTGGCGAAAAGGCATGTGCATTCCTTTTTTTGTTTCCTCCAAATGCGACAAACCGCTCAATCTCTGGGCTTTCACTTGACATATACCGTTTTTTGTATTATCATTGTATCCAAAGTGCAGCAAAAATGCACTTTCATTCCCGAAGGAGTTGATTCCATGGCAGCCGTTACCTTTCAGCCCATGATGGAAAGCCGTCCAATCCGCGAAATTGCCTATGAGGTGCTCAAGCATGCCATCATCACCGGCGAAATTCCTGCCGGCGAGCGCATTGTCGAAACAGAATACGCAGACCGCCTGCACATCAGCCGTACGCCGCTCCGCGAGGCGCTGCGGAAGCTCGAACGCGACGGTCTTGTCGAATACATTCAGCGGCGCGGCGTCATTGTCCGTGCCTTCACCATTGCCGATGTCGAAGAAATCTACACCATCCGCAATGCCCTCGAAATGCTGACGCTGCCTGCCATCATCGAAAAGGCAACCGCTGAGGACATTGCGAACCTCCGCGACCGCCTGCACGAGATGGACAGCGTGATGGAGAACCGCGACTTCGCGACGCTCTCGCCCATGGCGCGTGCGTTCCACCGGCAGATGACCGAGATTTGCGCGATGAACCGCATCCTTCGCGTCATCGAGGGGCAGGACCAGTATATCACGCGCTTCTCCTCCATGGCGATTTCACAGGAAAACCGTCTGCTTCAGGCGCACGAGGAGCATTACAAGCTGGTGGATTACATCGAGCAGCGCGATTTGGAGCACTTCCAGAAGCTCATGCACCGCCACATTGAGCGCAGCAAGGAGAAGTGTCTCGAGGCGCTTCAAATCCAGCGCAAGCAGCAAAATCTGTAATCATTCATCATAGAGGAGGCATCCCCATGAATCCGAACTGGGATCTATCGTTTTACTACAAGGGCTTTGATGACCCGGCATTTGCAGCTGATTTGGATCGCTATCCCAAGGAAATCGAAGCCCTTAAGAGCATCCTTGGCAGCGACCTCGCTGACCTGGCCAAGCTGGAAGCAATTGCCAGCCAGCAGGAGAAGCTCACTGCGCTCAGCGACCGCCTGTGGAGCTACTGTGCGCTGACGATGTCCGTCGATGCCAGCAACGCCACCGCCGCCAAGTATGCTGACATGATCGATGTGATAGGCAACAACGCGCACATTGTGTCCAGCGCTGTCACCCGCTATATCGGCAGCCTGACGAACCTGGAAGAGCTGATTGCCGCCTCCCCCAAGCTGCAGACGATTGCCTTCGCCCTGCGTGAATCCGCTCAGGAGGCGCACCACACCATTCCGGCGGACATCGAGCCATGGATTCTCGACATGCAGCTTTCCGGCGGCAGCGCATTCAGCCAGCTGCGCGACAAGCTTGATTCCACGCACACAGCGAATTACCGCGGCAGGGAAATTCCGCTGTCCGCCGTGCGTGGTCTTGCATATGATCCCGACGCATCTGTCCGCAAGGATGCCTATGAAGCAGAGCTCGCTTCCTACAAAAAGATGGAGCTGCCGATGTCCTACTGCCTGAATTCCATCAAGATGGAGGCGCGCACGCTTGCCAAGGCAGAGGGCTTCGATTCCGTGCTGGACATGACGTTAAACAGATCTCGCATGGATCGCGAAACGCTCGATGCGATGCTGACCGCCATCAAGGAGTATCTGCCGGACTTCCGCCGCTACCTCAAGACGAAGGCTGCGCTGCTCGGTCACACAAACGGGCTGCCGTTCTACGACCTGTTTGCGCCAATCGGGCATAGCGTCCGCTCCTACACCATCGAAGAGGCGCATGACATGCTCGTTCGCCTGATGAGCCAGTTCACGCCGGAAATGGGCAAGTTCATCGACCACGCTTTCCAGAACCGCTGGATTGACATGTTCCCGCGCGAAGGCAAAACAGGCGGTGCATTCTGCGAAGCTGCACATTTTGCTGACCGCTCAGTCGTCATGACAAACTTCACCGGCAGCTTCTCCGATGTATCCACCATCGCCCACGAGCTCGGTCACGCGTGGCACAACCGCTGCATGGCCGGTCTCCCCTACGCGATGATCCACGCGCCTATGCCGTTGGCTGAAACCGCCTCCATCTTCAACGAGCAGATGCTCGCGCACATGGTGCTCAAGGATGCCGCCCCCGAGGAACAGCTGACATTGCTCGAAAGCAGCCTGATGGAAACAACGCAGTCCATCGTCGATATCTACAGCCGCTACCTGTTTGAGACGGAAGTCATCGAAACGCGTGCCGACCATGCCATGACGGTCGACGAATTGAAGGATGCCATGCTCCGCGCCCAGGACGCCTCCTACGGCGACGGGCTCGACCCCGATCTGCGCCATCCGTACATGTGGGCCTGCAAGAGCCACTATTATTCCTCCGACTACAATTTCTACAACTTCCCCTATGCCTTCGGCGAGCTGTTCGGCAAGGGTGTGTTCGCGCAGTACCTGCAGAAGGGCGCTTCCTTCGTGCCGGATTACTGCAAGCTGCTGCGTTCCTGCGGTTCGGGCACCATCGCTGAGGTTGCCGCGAGCGTCGGCATCGATGTGCGCAATCCCGACTTCTGGCGTTCGAGCCTCGATGTTGTGAAGGAAAGCATTGACCGCTTCTGTGAACTTGCCAAACAGTAAGCCCGTTCATCCGCTGTACGATTCCCGTGCAGCGGTTTTTTGCACACGAAAAGAGGCTGAACCATCGAGAAATCCTCGTGATTCAGCCTTTTTTCACGCAATTGCGACGCTTATTTGACCAGCAGCATCAGCAGAGAGCAGACAACAAAAACCGCAGCGGCAATTTTCGTACCCAAAGCCAGCTTTGCTTCCGCGCTCTTGGCCTTGTGCTTATCAAAATAGCTGTCGAACGTGCCTGCGATAGCGCCCAGACCCTTCACATTGCTGCTTTGCATCAGCACGGTAAAAATCATGAACAGCGCAGACAGCGAAATGATGACCGTCAGGATCACACCAAATGCATTCATTGCTCACACCTCCTTGGGGAGAAATCAACGACTTACAGTGTATCATATTTTTCCCCGGAACGCAAGTGCTTTTGCGAAATTTAGCGGTTTGCAGGTGAACAAGCCGCTGATTCGTTAGGGCTGCTTGCCGATGTAGGCGAGAATGCCGCCGTCAACATAGAGGATGTGACCGTTAACAAAGTTCGACGCATCAGAAGCAAGGAACACAGCCGGTCCGCCGAGGTCGGACGCATCGCCCCAGCGCTCCGCGGGCGTCTTGGCGATAATGAACTTGTCGAAGGGATGACGGGAGCCGTCCGGCTGAATCTCGCGAAGCGGCGCCGTCTGGGGCGTTGCAATGTAGCCCGGGCCGATGCCGTTGCACTGAATGTTGTACTTGCCGTATTCGGAGCAGATGTTGCGCGTCAGCATCTTGAGACCGCCCTTTGCTGCAGCATAGGCAGACACGGTCTCGCGACCGAGCTCGCTCATCATGGAGCAGATGTTGATGATCTTGCCATGTCCCTTCTTGATCATGGAGGGAATCACGGCCTTCGACACGATGAACGGCGCGTTCAGGTCGACGTCAATCACCTGACGGAACTGCTCAGCGGTCATGTCGCACATCGGGATACGCTTGATAATGCCGGCATTGTTGACAAGGATATCGATCACGCCGACTTCCTTCTCAATCTTCGCGACCATCTCGTTGACAGCCGTCTCATTCGTCACATCGCACACATAGCCGTGTGCCTTGATGCCTTTTTCGGCGTAGGACGCAATTCCCTTGTCGACAAGCTCCTGCTTGATGTCGTTGAACACGATGGTCGCGCCCGCCTCATGCATGGCGCAGGCGATGGCAAAGCCGATACCGTAGGATGCACCGGTAATCAGGGCGATTTTGCCCTCAAGAGAAAACGGATTGCTCATTGGAATGTTCCTCCTTTTGTTATTTGAAATCCTGTTACTTGAGATCCTTCATGGCGATGCCGTCCATGTCATCGAAATCCTGATTTTCGCCGCACATACCCCAGATGAAGGTGTACGCCTGCGTGCCGCAGCCGCTGTGGATGCTCCACGACGGGCTGATGACCGCCTGTTCGTTGCGCATGATGATGTGGCGCGTTTCCTGACCTTCGCCCATAAAGTGCATCACAAACGCATCCTCCGGCATGTCGAAGTACAGATAGACTTCCATGCGGCGGTCATGCGTGTGGCAGGGCATCGTGTTCCACACCGAGCCGGGCTCCAGCTTTGTCATGCCCATCACCAGCTGGCAGGACTGCACCTGACCGGGCAGGATGTACTTGCAGATGGTGCGGTGATTCGCCATTTCGAGGCTGCCGAGCTCCTGACGCACGCAGTTTTCCGGCTTGATGAGCACGGTGGGATATGCCGTATGCGCCGGGCAGGAATTCAGGTAGAATTTCGCCGGATTTTCCGCATCCGCAGAGGCGAACGTGATGTCCCTGCTGCCGCGCCCGACATAGAGACCATCGCGGTGGCGCAGCGTGTAGACCGTCCCGTCAACCGTCACGGTTCCTTCTCCGCCAATGTTGATGACGCCCAGCTCACGCCTCTGCAGGAAGTACTCCGCACGCAGTTCATCCCCTGCTGTCAGCGCCAGTGATCCCTTCACGGGCACAGCACTGCCGGTAATGATGCGGTCGATGTGGCTGTACACCAGCTTGATGTCATCCGCACGGAAAAGATCGTCAATCAGGAATTCCTCGCGCAGTCGCTGCGTGTCATACGTCTTGACATCGCGGGGCGACGACGCCGTCCGAAGCTCCATAGGATTCTCCTCCTTCGTTTGTAAGCGCTTACAAACCATGATAAACCATCAGGGCTTGAACGGGCGCTCTTCATCATCTATTGTACAACGTTTTCACGCGTTTGAAAAGAGGAACAGAGGACTTTTTTGCCCGAATTTCAAAAAAATTAAAGGAAATCTGAAATTCCGTGAAGAATTTTTCATTTTGATTCGTTATATAATTGGAAATAGGGAAAGATTAGCGAGCCTCCCTCTCTGTGAAAGGATGATGACCATGAAAAAGCTCTGGATTGCGCTGGTGTCATGCGCATTGCTGACTGCACTTTGCCTGACTGCCACTGCCGATGCCCCCGTCAGCAGCGGATCCATCAATTCATACGCCATTTACAACGCTGTGGAGCACGGTGGCGAAACGAGCGTCACGCAGGAGATGACCGATGGCGATGCCACGACCGTCTGGATTCGCACAAACGAAGCCTCCCCCGACCTCTCGCTCTACCTGAACACCGCGAGCGTCGGTGAAATCTGGTTGCGTGCCGGACATTACTCCTCGCAGAGCGACTACAGCCATTACGATCGTCCGCAGAACGTTGCCGTCACGCTGTGGTACGCTAACGGCACGCAGAGCGTCACGTACCGCTATCGCCTGACCGACGCTTTCCTCCCGACAACCTCCAGCGAAAACTGGTCTTACGGCTACCAGCGTCTGCTGCTGCCGCAGGAGTATTCCGGCGTTACGCAGATTGACCTGACGATTGAAAGCCTCTACCGCGGCACAGCCAACGCAGGCGTTGCCGTCAGCGACATCGCCATCGCGTCCGGCACGCACGCCACTGCCACGCCGCGCACCTACACGACCGCCACGCCGGCGCCTTACATCGCTTATGTGACGCCGCGTCCGAGCAGTGGACCTTCCGTCGTGCCGACCACGACACCTGAGTATATCACGCCTGTACCGTCCTCTGCACCGACCGCTGTGCCCACAGAAGCGCCTGCCCCGACCGAGGTGCCCTCCTATCCCTCCTCCGGCACGATTGCCACGCTGAACAAAACCGCTGCGACGCGCTCCGGTCCCGGCACCGAGTATGACGAGCCCGGCTCCTTCTTCTCAGCCGGCGCTTATGTCAACGTCATCAGCAAGTCCTATAGCTCCTCTGACGGCGTCTGGTGGTATCAGATTGAGTTCAACTCCGCAGACGGCTGGATGCGCGTCTACACGCCGGCGAAACGCGTGAATCTCGACACCTCCGCAGTGCCCGAGGAAACGAACCTGAACGACACGCGCAAGGTCGTCACGTCCGGCGCTGTGTATTTCGGACCCTCCACCAGCTACCGCAAATACGGCTGGTCATGGATCTACGAGGGAGATACGGCAATCATTTGCAGCATCGAGGGCAACTGGGCGCAGATTCGCTACTACTCCTACGCGAAGGGCGTGACCCGCCGCGGCTGGGTTCCGCTCAGCATGCTCTCCTCCGGCAACTAATTTCCCAACAGAAAGCGCGGCACCGTGCATTTTCGCATGATGCCGCGTTTTTTTATTATAGAGATAAGAATCGCCGCTGAAAGCCGCCGCAGAGCTCTTCTGCCGTGTCTGTACCGTACAGCTCCTCCAGCCGCTGATAGCACTGCTTCATCCGGCACGGACGGCTTGTCGTGTTATGCGCGTCCGTCGCAACGCAGTCGATGTAGCCCGATTCGAGCATTTTCCGCACCCATCGCTCGGTAAAGAAGCCATTCTTCGACAGAATCGTGTTCGCGTTCATCTGCATGAACACGCCATACTCCTCGCGCAGCTGCTTCACACAGTCTATCTTGCGCAGCGCATCGAAGCGCTCCACATGCGCAAAGAGCACCGTGAGCCCCTCATTGCCAAGCATTCTGGCCGCCTCGCAAAGCTGCCTGAACGTCACATCGCCGGAGAATTCAACCAGCACGCAATAGGTTTCGGCAAGCGTAGGATAATAACCTTCGCAAATTAACCGTGCGCTCATCGGCGTATAGAGCACCTCGCAGCCGGTATGCAGCGTGACAGGCAGCTGATAGTCCGCACACCACTGCACCGCCTCCTGAAAATGCGCCAGATACGCCTCTGTGGAAAACGGATGAATGCCGGGTGTGGCATGGCTCGTGCAGACAATGTCGCTGATGCCTTCATCTGCCGCGCGCAGGAGCATTTTCTGCATCTCCTCGCGAGTCCGCGCGCCGTCGTCCACCCCGTAAATCAAATGATGATGAAGATCGACAAACATAGCTTACCCTTGCTTGCTCTCTGTGCCGTCATGATTGTAATAGCCGTTCGTATAATGCTTGTAATACGATCGGTTGTAGTATTTCTTCGCGCTCAAGCCTTCAAAGCTGACCTTGTTGATGATGCATCCCAGCACTTGCGTGCCGGACTTCTCCATCTGGCGCTTGCATTCCGCCACCTCGCGCAGACGCGTCTTGTTGTGCTCAAGCACCAGCACGCTGCCATCGCAGAAGGCTGCCATTTCCGCTGCATCAATGACCATGCCGATGGGCGGCGCGTCCAGCAGAACAAAATCGAAGGATTCGGAAAGCGCCTGAAGCATCTGCTCGAACACGGGCGCGTCAATCAAAGTTACAGGATTGACAACATCCTGCCCAACCGGAATCAGGCACATGCCGTACTCGTTTGTCTCATAAATCGCATCCTTCAGGTCGCACTGACCGGACAGGAAGTGCGCAAGCCCCTCGCGCTTGCCCTCCAGCTCGATTTTGTATCGCTGAATCAGGAACGAGCGGCGCAGGTCGGCATCAATCAGCACAACGCGGCGACCTCTGCGCGCCATGTTGACTGCAATGTGCATCGACATCCAGCTTTTGCCTTCACTCTGCGTATTGCTCGTGATGACGATTTTTCGCTTGTCGCGTCCAAGAAACGCCAGATTCGTGCAAATGGAGTTCAATGCCTCTTCGCCGGCATAATCAAGTGGATATTGCTGCTGAATAATTGCTTTCTTCATTTGCTCCGACCCTCCTTCCGCGTCCTTCTGCCCTTCGTATCCGCATCTGACTTCTGAACGGGCATCATGCCGATTGTCACCAGACCGAGGCTCTTTTCAAGCCGCTCCGCATTGCGGATTCTGTCATCAAACAGGAACTGCATCACAATCATGCCGCAGGACAGGACAAAGCAGAGCAGTCCGCCAAGTGCCGTATTGCGCAGCGTCCTGGGCGACACCGGTTTTTCCGGCAGCTGCGGCTCTTCAAAGATGGTCGGCGTATCCATTTCCATCTTCGCTGCGATGAACTCCCGCGCAACCTGTGCATACGTCAGCGCCATATCCTTCGCTTCCTGCGGGTCGGTGCTCTTGACGTTGATGACCAGAATGCGCGTGTCGGACGGATTCTCGACGCTGACCATCTTGCCGAGCTGCTCATAGGTGTAGTCGAGGTTCAGGCGTTTCCGAACCATCTCATGGACATGCCAGTTGCTGAACACCTGCTCATAATCTGACGCAAGCGCCGTACCGAGCTGCAGCTGCGAGAGGTTGAGGGTCGTACCGCTGCTGTTGAGTACATAGAGCTTCGTTGTCGCCTGATAGACCGGCGTGATAAAAAGCTTCGTGACAGCAAAGGCAACGATGGCGCCAAGCAGCGTTGCGGCAATGATGATTTTGATTTTGTCCATCAGGCGGTAGAAAAGCTCAACCAGGTCGATGGTTGTCTCTTCATCGTTCCGAGTCGTTGCAAGCACCTTGTTTTCCGAATCCATGGTATCCTCCAATATGCGTCAGTCGTCAGACGAGTAGAACATGCTCAGCGCCCAATTAACAGCTTCCTTTTCGTTGAGGTCGTAGTGGACATGCTGGTCATCGCCAATGGAATGCACGCCGTCCAGTGTTTCGACCTCCAACAGCTCGTAATCAAGCACGCGGCTCGCCAGCAGCGCCAGATTGTCCATGCTGATGTTTGCCATCAGATAATGGTCCGTCGTATCGGTAACCGCAGTGCCGGTGTAATCATCCACCGTGAAGCCGAAGCCCTCGTCAAGCTCCGTCGTCCTGTCGAAAATCATGCCCATGCCGTTCAGCAGCTCATTAATGTAGTTCGTATCAGCGCTGATTTTCTCCCTGAGCTGCGAAGCGAACGCCGCCATGTAAATCTGCTGACGCTTCATGCGCGCCGTGTTCGTCTTGGTCGCGGTCGCATAGCGTTCATGTGTAAAGTATTCCGCCTGCAAGCCGCTAAGCGTGATGATCGCCCCTGCGGTCAGCGTCGGGTCGATTTCAGCGAGATCGTCATCCGGAATCGTCACCGTCACGCCGCCAACGAGGTCGTTGAGCTTGCTGATGCCGCTGATATCCATGCTCAAGTAATAATCAATCTCTGCGCCGTCGTCGCTGTCGCCGATGCCAAGCAGATTTTCCACTGCCCAAATCGTGTTGCGGTTGTTCTCCTCGCGCGTTTTGCCGTAGGCGTGTGCAAGGCACAGCTGCATCGAACGGGTGCCGGCGTTTTGTCCGCTGACAGACACGAGTTTGATGGGCGTGATGGTGTCGCGATCGAATTGCAGCTGATGAATCTGTTGATTCGCATGATCGAACACCAGCAGCAGCATGAAGTCCGACTGTCCGCCCAGATGGTATTGTGACGGCTCTTCCTCAATTTCACCATTGGAATAGTGGTCATAGCCGATAAGCAGAATAGTCGTCAGTTCAGAAGCCGGGCGAGCCGTATAGACCTTGCCGTCAACCGTTTTTGTCGGCAAAAAGCTGAACGAATCCGCTGATGCAACCGTCATCAGGCAAGTCATGCAGATCAGCAGCATCGCTGTCCTTCTGAGCACTGAAAGCCGCTTCATGTTCTCACTCCTTTTGTATGCATCGCATCAAACGCATCCATTATAAAGGATAGACAGGCAATTGTCAAACCCTGCACTCCGTTTTGAAAAAAGGAAAACGCCTGAAGAAGTCACCCCTGCTCCATCAGCTTGTCGAAGCCCTCGCCCAATGCCTCGTGCGCCTCCGTGATGAACATGAACGCGTGCTCATCCTCCTTGCGGACAATCTCCTTGAAGCGCGCAACCTCCTGCGGCGGCAGAACGCAGAGCAGAACAGGGCGTTCCTTGCCGGAATACGCGCCGCGTGCGGACAGCTGCGTTGCGCCGCGATCCATGTCGTTCAGGATGTGCTGAGAGATGCTTTCCCACTGGTCGCTCATGACAAAACACGCCTTGTTTTTCGACAGACCCAGCATGACCATGTCGATGATTTTGCCGTTGACGACAATGCAGACCATCGCGAACAGCGCCTCGGTTGTGCCGATGCATACGGCAGCAAAAATCACGACCACGCAGTCAATCAGCATCAGCACCATGCCGGTAGAAATGAACGTCAGCTTCTGGTGCACCATCTTCGCCATCATGTCTGTGCCGCCAGTCGTTGCGCCGCCACGGAGAATCAGTCCGAGGCCGACGCCCAGAAGCGCGCCGCCGAAAATTGCGCCAAGCATCGGGTCGATCGTCAGCGCAGGCAGATTCAATACGTCAATCGACACGGAGAACAGCACCGTTGCCGCCAGCGAGCGAACGACGAAGAGCTGCCCGATCGTCCGGAATCCGATGATGAACAACGGAACATTCAGCAAAAGCGACGTTGTGCCGATTGGCAGTCCGAACAGGTAATTCAAAATCATGCCGACGCCGGTTAAGCCGCCGGGTGCGATGTTGCAGGGTGTCAGAAAAAGCGGATACGCCGCGCCGCCGATGATGCAGCCCAGCACAATCTGCGTCCATGCGGTCACCTTTTCGTTTGTCAGCAGTTTTTTCAATGTAAAGCCCTTTTTCATTGCGGATTATGTCCTTTCTCCCCTATTATGCCTGCTCTCCGCAAAGCATCTGTGTCAGGAACCGCGCCGCTAATTTCGGCCACTCCTCAGCCTCCGGCACAATCTTGCGATCTTCCTGCCCGGGATTGACCGTCACGCGGTTTGCCAGCGACGCACCGTGTCCGCCGCGCGGATAGATATGGACCTCGCCCTGCACGCCTGCCTGATGAAGCGCCATCGCCATCAGCAGCGAATTTTCCGCCGGTACCGAGCCATCCGTCCATGTATGCCACAGGAAGGTCGGCGGTGTCTGCGCAGTTACGAGCGTTTCAATCGAATGTGCCTGATGCTGCGAAGCATCCTCCGTTCCGGTCAGGCAGACGAAGCTCCGCCGATGTGCAAATTCCCCTGCCGTAATAACCGGATACGCAAGAATCATGGCATTCGGGCGGACGTCCGCGCATGTCAGTCCGAGCGGACGCCACCACGTCATCTCCTGCCAACGCACGCCAAGGCTCGCCGCCACATGTCCGCCGGCCGAAAAGCCGCACACCGCAATCCGGTCAGGATCGCCGTGCCACGCTTCCGCATGACGGCGAACATATGCGACTGCCTCCGCCGCATCCTGCATCTGCGCGGGAAAAACTGCCGGCGATACCCGATAATTCACCACAACCGCGTTCATGCCCATCGCCGCGAATGTCAGCGCAATCGGCTCGCCCTCGCGGTCAGACACATGCGAATAACCGCCGCCGGGCAGAATCACGAGACTGATGCGCCGTGCATCATCCATTTTCGGAAAGTCCGGAATATAGGCCGTGCACGTGCAGTGCGAAAGAGCCACCTTTTCAAACAGCATTGCTTTTCTCCATCACTTTCTGTGCAGCAGGCGCAGAATGTCCTGCCGTTTCGTCGCGTGCCACAAAACAAGGCAAAGTCCGCAGTACACAACTGCGCCGACCATCACGCGCACGCTCAGTCCGACCCAGCCGTTTAGCGTCATGAAGACAGCGCATGCCCTGACGCACAGCAGCATCAGCAGCCCAAACAGCACATACACAGCGCTTGCCCTCAGGTACGAACCGTACGGCAGCTCCTTATGCAGGTAGACATACTGCACGACCGGCACGCTCAGCTCCGCCATAACGGTCGCCGCGACTGCGCCCATCGCGCCGTACATCGGAATCAAAATCGCGTTGGCAATCAGGTTGATGACCGCGCCCGTCAGCACGCTGCGCACAAAGATGTGGTCCCGCTTCTGCGGCAGCACCCACTGCGTGCGGATGACGTTCGCAAAGCCGATGGTCAGCAGCGTGAATGCCAGCGGAATCATCAGCGTGCCGGATTCCGCGAAATCATCGCCGTAAAACAGCGTCGCAAACTCCGGCGCAATCGACGCCAGCCCGAACGCCATCGCGCAGACCATGCACATCACCAGCTCCATGCTCAGCGCAAGGTGCCTGCGAACCGCGTCCATCTGCTTCAAGCTCGTCATCCGGCTGATTTTCGGCAGCATCACCGTGCCGATTGCGGAAATAAAGCCCGACAGGCACAGGATGATTTTCTCTGCATTCTCATATAATCCGGTTTGCGCCATGTCCGCCAGCGCGCCAATCATCACCTTGTCCATCTGTCGATAGACGCTGACGGCAATGACGGAGATGGACAGCACTGCGCACGGCTTCAAATGCTTGAGCGCCGCCTGCCATGAAACGTGTTCCGGATGCACCCTGCCCCGCAGCGTTATCATACAGCTCAGGCAGCCCAGCAGCGTTGACAGCGACCAGACGAATGCATAAATCCACAGGTCGTCCGGTCCCTTGACGAACACGAACACCGCAATCGCCGCAAGGAGCTTGACCGCCGTATTCCGCAGCGCAATCGGGCGGAATGTATCCAGCCCCATCAGGCACCAGTCAAGATTGACAAGGCAGCTGACGCTCATCATCGTCAGGTGGAAGGCGATCTGCTTTTCCTCGCCCGCAATCAAAAAAACATAGACGAGATAGAACAGCAGCGTGACCCCTGCGACAAGCCGCTGCATCTTCCAGATTTCGGAGAACGTCCGGTTCAGCATCCCGGCATCCTCCCGGGAACGGGCGATTTCGCGCGGTCCGTAATTCTCCAGACCGAGCTGCCCCACCAGCACAAACACATAGCTGATTGCCCATGCGTAACCGTACAATCCGACGCCTTCCTTCCCGACAGTGCGCGAGAGATACGGCGCCGTCACAAGCGGCAGCAGCATCGAAAAAACACGATAGGCAACATTATAAAGCGTATTTTTGCGTGTACTCATCCGCGAATCCTTTCCGGTTTTTATGCAGTCACGTATAATTGATTCTTCATTTTCGCGAAAAATCCTGCGCGGTTGTGAAAGTCGACTTCTTTCTTTCCCGAATTTTTGTTCAAAAATACGCCCTTCACATCCGTGGTTTTTTATGATATCATCACGTTGATTTTGAAACATAAAGGAGCCTTCTTTTATGCCGCGCACCAGGAGTCTGAGCTATCACCACACCATCGCCGCCAGCTATCTCGGCTATATCACGCAGGCGATCGTCAACAACCTCGCACCGCTTCTCTTCGTCCAGTTTATGACAGAATTCAGCCTTACGCTTGAGAGCATCACGCTGATTACCACCGTCAATTTCGCCGTACAGCTGCTGGTCGACCTGCTCAGCGCAAAGGTTGTCGACCGCATCGGCTACCGCGTATCCATTGTTTCGGCGCACGTGCTGGCGATTCTCGGTCTGTCCGGCATGACGTATCTGCCGAATATCCTGCCGCCCATGACCGGTCTGATGATTTCCGTTGTGCTCTACGCGATTGGCGGCGGTCTGATTGAGGTGCTCATCAGCCCGATTGTCGAATCCTGCCCGACGGAAGGCAAGAGCGCCGCCATGAGCCTGCTCCATTCCTTCTACTGCTGGGGGCATATGGCGCTCGTGCTGCTGTCCACGCTGTTTTTCGTCCTCTGCGGCACGGCGAACTGGCGCTTGCTGACGTTCCTGTGGCTGATTATCCCGGTTGTGAATGCGCTTTACTTCTGCTTCGTACCGCTCTACCCGATTGTGCCCGAGGATGCCCAGCAGATGCCGCTCCGTCAGATGCTGACGAACCGCGTCTTCTGGTTCCTGATGCTGATGATGGTATGCGCCGGAGCATCGGAACAGGCGATGTCTCAGTGGGCAAGCACCTTCGCCGAGCAGGGGCTGCAGGTCTCCAAGACACTCGGCGACCTCCTCGGTCCGTGCGCCTTTGCACTGACGATGGGCACAGCTCGCGCACTGTACGGCAAGTTTGCCGATAAGCTGCCGCTCAAGTCCGCCATGGTCGCCTCCAGCGCGCTTTGCATCGTTTGCTACATCATCGCGTCCCGCAGCGGCAACGCGCTTTTCGCCCTGTGCGGCTGTGCGTTGTGCGGCTTCTCGGTCGGCATCTTCTGGCCGGGCACATTCTCCATCGCCGCGCTCGCGCTGCCCGGCGGCGGCACTGCTATGTACGCGCTGATGGCGCTTGCCGGTGATTTGGGCTGCTCCGGCGGTCCAACGACGGTCGGATTGGCATCCGGGCTTCTCGGTGGATTGCAGAATGCGCTGATGGTCGGCATGATTTTCCCCATTCTGATGCTCGTGCTCTGCCTGTTCCTCCAGACCGAAAAGAAGCGTTAAGGCAAATCTCTCCAATCAAAGGTGTCCATCATGGTTTCTGATAAGCGGCTGCTCGGCAAGAGCAGCGCTTTTTTTGATTCTTGCCAGTCGGGTAATTCCGTGCTATACTATATGATGAATATTTGTTCGGAGGAGGCGCGTCATGAGCTTTACACACCTTCATTTACATACAGAATACAGCCTGCTGGACGGCGCGTGCCGAATCACCAAGCTCGTTGAACGGGTAAAATCGCTCGGCATGACCTCCTGCGCCATCACCGACCATGGCGTCATGTACGGCTGCGTCGACTTCTATTCCGCCATGAAGGACGCTGGCATCAAACCCATCATCGGCTGCGAGGTATATATCTGCCGCGACCGGCTCGATAAGTCCAACGCGAACCGCGAAAACAGTCACCTCATTCTGCTGTGCGAGAACAACACAGGCTATCAGAACCTGATCAAGCTGGTCAGCGAAGGCTTCCTGACCGGCTACTATTATCGTCCGCGCATCGACTACAACCTGCTTCGCGAGCACAGCGAAGGGCTGATCTGCCTGTCCGCATGCCTGTCGGGCGATCTGCCCAAGCTGTTGCTGCAGGGGCGCTATGACGACGCCAGAGCTTATGTGCGCGAAATGCAAGCCATTTTCGGCGAAAACGGCTTTTTTATTGAAATCATGGATCACGGAATCCGCGACGAAAAAATCGTTCTGCCGCGGCTGATTGCCCTTGCACGGGAAATGAATGTTCCGCTTGTCGCCACGAACGACTGCCATTATCTGGAGGAAAAGGACGCCGATGCGCAGGAAGTGCTGATGTGCATCCAAACCGGCAAGACGCTCGAGGACGATAAGCGCATGCGCATGGAAACGCGCCAGCTTTACGTCAAGAGCGAAGAGGAAATGCGCACGCTGTTCTCGGCCTGTCCCGATGCCGTTGACCGGTCGCAGGAAATTGCCGATCGCTGCAATGTCGAGTTCGAGTTTGGCGTCACGCGGCTGCCGCATTATCCCGTGCCGACCGGCGAAACCTCGCTGGAGATGCTTACCCGCCTGACGCACGAAGGACTTCGCGAACGCTATCCCGATGCGAAGGAGGGCGATGAACCGTGGACGCGCCTTGCCTATGAGCTGAGCGTCATCACGTCCATGGGCTATGTCGATTACTTCCTGATTGTCTGGGACTTTATCCACTATGCCAAAAGCCAGGGCATCATGGTCGGTCCGGGACGCGGCAGCGGCGCAGGCTCGATTGTCGCGTATTCACTGGGCATCACCATGCTCGATCCGCTTAAATATCAGCTGCTGTTCGAGCGGTTCCTGAACCCTGAGCGCGTCACCATGCCTGATATCGACGTAGACTTCTGCTATGAGCGCCGTCAGGAGGTCATCGATTACGTTGCCCGAAAGTACGGTGCGGATCACGTCAGCCAGATTATCACGTTCGGCACGCTGCAGGCAAAGGGCTGCATCCGCGATGTCGGTCGCGTCCTCGGCATGAGCTATCAGGAGACGGATGCGGTTGCGAAGGCGGTTCCGTTTGACCTCGGCATGACGCTGGAAAAGGCGCTGACGCTCTCCCCCATGCTGCGCACAATGTACGATGAGCAGCCCGAGGTGCATCGGCTGATTGACACCGCCATGACGCTTGAGGGTATGCCGCGTCACGCCTCGACCCACGCCGCCGGCGTGCTGATTACCGGCAAGCCCGTGACGGAATACGTGCCTCTGCAGCGCAACGATGAGGTCATCACGACGCAGTACCCGATGGGCACCATCGAGCGTCTCGGTCTGCTGAAGATGGACTTCCTCGGTCTGCGCACGCTGACAGTCATCCGCGATACGCTTGATATGCTGCGTACGCAGGGCGTCGACATGAAGCCGGAGGACATCCCGCGCGATGACCCTGCCGTGTACGAGATGATTTCCAACGGCGACACGGACGGCGTATTCCAGCTCGAAGGCAACGGTATGCGTTCCTTCCTGACAAACATGAAGCCCTCCTGCTTCGAGGACATCATCGCAGCCATCTCGCTCTACCGTCCGGGTCCGATGGAGTCCATTCCGCGCTACATTCAGGGCAAGCAGGACCCCAGCAGCATCCACTATGAAACAGAAAAGCTGCGACCGATTCTCGAGGTCACCTACGGCTGCATGGTCTATCAGGAGCAGGTCATGCAGATTGTCCGCGATCTTGCTGGCTACAGCTACGGTCGAAGCGACCTTGTCCGCCGTGCGATGGCGAAGAAAAAGCACAAGGTCATGGCGCAGGAGCGCGAATACTTCATCCACGGCAAGCTCAATGAAGACGGCTCGATTGACGTGCCCGGCTGCGTCCGCAACGGCGTTCCGGAAGCGGTTGCCTCGCAGATTTATGACGAAATGACTGCCTTTGCGTCCTATGCCTTCAACAAGTCCCACGCCGCCGCGTATGCGGTCGTCTGCATCGAAACTGCATGGCTCAAGCGCTATCATCCCGTTCCGTTCATGGCAGCCATCCTCAACAGCGTCTACGGCAATTCGCCCAAGATTGCTGCCTACATCCAGTACTGCCGTTCCCGCGGCATCCGTATCCTTCCGCCGGACATCAACCGTTCGCAGTGGAAGTTCACCGTCAGCCGCGATGAAAATCAGCAGCTTTGCATCCTCTTCGGTCTCGGCGCCATCAAGTCCGTCGGGCAGAACGCAGTAGAAGCCATCATCCGCGAACGCGAAAACGGCGAATACCGCGATATCTTCGACTTCTGCCGCCGAATCAATCCTTCCGAATGCGCCAAGCGCATGGTGGAGAGCCTGATTAAGGCAGGCGCGTTCGATCAGCTCGACGGCAACCGTCAGCAGCTTCTGACCGTCTATGAGGAAGCGATGGATGCCAACAGTGCGCTCCGGAAGCATACCGCTGACGGGCAGCTCAGTCTGTTCGACCTTGCCGTGGATGACAAGCCGTTGTTCGAGGAAAAGCGTGTGCTGCCCAAGTTGCCTGATTTTCCGCTCCGTCAGCGCCTCGCCATGGAAAAGGAAATCGCTGGCGTTTACATCACCGGTCATCCGCTGGATGATTACCGTGAAGTGCTGGAAAAGCTCACCTTCTCCACTGCTGACTTGCAGGGTCTTGATGAACGCGAGGATCACGGTCTGTCGATGGACGGACAGCTTGTCGAAATGGGCGGCATCCTGACAGAGGTCAAGGGCAAGGCGACAAAAAAGGGTGCCTACATGGGCTTCATCACGCTGGAGGATCTGACCGGGCAGATTGAGTGTCTCGTCTTTCCGAAGGTGTTCGAGCGCTATCAGGGCATGATGGCGGTGGATGACCTCGTGATTCTCCGCGGTCGGCTGTCCATCCGCGAGGAGGAATCGCCGAAGCTGCTGGTGGATAAGCTCACGCCGCTGGAGCAGTGGCAGAAGGAGCAGGAAGCGCAGTTCGGCCATGCAAAGCAGCCGTTCCATACAGAGAAGGAAATAAACGCGGCGAAGCCGACAAGCGCGGCGAAACCGATAGGCGCAGCGAAACCGATAAGCGCGGCGAAGCCGCTGGGGCTCACTGATGCTCAGTTTGCTTCACGTGCGCCAGAAAAGCTGTTTTTGCGCCTTGACCGTTCGCAGATGACGGATGCATCCGCCGTGCTGTCGCTGTTTCCGGGCAGCATCCCTGTGTATTACCATCTGCCGGCGGAAAAAATCACGCTGCTCGTGCCGAAAATCAACTGGTGCGACAAGAGCGAAAATTGCCTGAACCGGCTGATTGCCCTGCTTGGCAATGAAAACGTCAAGCTGGTCGGTCTGACCGCCAAGGAACAGAGGTGACATGCATGAAGGAATCACAAAAGCGCCGTCTGGGTGAAGTCATCCGCTTTGTCGCAACCGGCGGCGTCTGCTTTCTGATTGAGCAGGCGGTGCTTTCGCTGCTCAAGGAGCTGTTTCAGCTCGATGTCAACTACGGTACGCCCATTGCGTTTCTCGTGTCGGTCATCGCGAATTATCTGCTGTGCGTCAAGTGGGTATTTCCCAACGCTGACGGCAGCGGCGGCAAGACGAAGCTCGGCTTTGTGCTGACGAGCGGGATCGGCTTCTTCCTGAATTGGGGCATCATGGCGCTGCTCACGCTCTGGCTCGGTCAGGATACGGTGCTGCTGACCATTTTCGGCGTCCAGCTGAAAATTTACCATTTGAACAAGACCTTCGCAACCCTGCTCGTCATGGTCTGGAACTACTTCACGAAGCGTTTTGTCCTGAAATCAAAATAATTGCTCATCCTTCTTCCTGAAAGGAGCTTCCTTATGCGTCCCCTGATTTGCTTTGACTGGGACGGCACGCTTGCCGACAGCATGAACCTCTGCATCACGGAGGTTCGCGAAACACTGCTTGAAATGAAGCTGCCTGTTCCGCCGGACGACGTGCTCATGCAGTGCAACGGACCCACCTTCGAGGACACAGTGGACATCCTGCACGTTCCACACGAACGTGCCGAGGAGTACATGCAGGTTCGCCAGCAGAAGGAGTTGTTACTCGTGCCTGAGGTGAACCGCCTTTTTCCCGGCATCCGCGAAATGCTTGATGCGCTCCGTCCGATAGCGGATTTATGCATCGTCAGCAACGGCACGACCGATTACATCTCGCTATGCCTGCAAACCTTCCGCCTGACGGATGCTTTCGCGCATGTCATCACGAGCCTGCCCGGCTGCACAAAGAGCGACCGTCTGCGCTCGCTGCTGACGGAAACACAACCGACACTGGCAGTCATGGTCGGCGACCGCCTCAGCGATATCAATGCAGGCGCGAACAATCATCTGCCGACCATTGCGGCATGCTACGGTTTCGGCAATGATGAGGAATACAGTCAGGCAACGGCAGGCGCTGAAAGTGTCGCGGCACTGCAAGCCCTGCTGACAGATTTTTGCCGGCGCGGTGAAGCGGCGCTTCACTCGTAAAGCAAAATTTTTCTCGATTTTTTCAAAAAAGACTTGCAATTCAGCCGAGACTATGCTATAATACCAAACGTGCTTGAGAAACAGCCTTCAAAAGCACTGTCGAGGGGCATTAGCACAGTTGGTAGCGCGCGACATTCGCATTGTCGAGGTCAGGAGTTCGAATCTCCTATGCTCCACCATTTTCAATCAAATCCGAACCGTATTTCATCTTCGTGAACGGTGTGTTCGGATGTATCTTCCAGAGAGAAGATACAAGTAAAGCTGGGTGTTAATTCGCCCGGTTTTTTTCTTTTCCTCAAAAATGAAATCCGAAAACAGCGTTATTTCACTTTTCCAGCTTGGGCGGTTCGTTACAGGACGATCCGCTCTTTTTTGTTTCTTCCAAAGAACGTGCGCGTGCGCACGTGCCTGTCTGTTCCATGTACCGCCTGGTGAATGAAATCCTATAAAAAAACAAAAAAACTAACCAATTCTTGGGCTCACCGATGCCGCATAAGGCGCGTGGCGCAGCGCAGTACCTACGAGCGCGGCGCGCAAGGCGCAGCGTGCAGCGCGACGGCGCGACATCTGCGTAACGTGGCGTCCTGTCCCCTGCCGGCGTAGTCGGATCCATGCTGCACGTCGCCCCGGAAGGAGAACTTCGCGCGTATATACGCATGTGCGCGCCCGTTGCCGCCCCCAAAAATTTTTTTGTTCGCTCGCGAAGCTTAGTTTTTTCAAGGCCTTGCGGGATAAACAAGATCGACCGAAAAAGACCAGCTTTCGCACAGCGGCAAAAAGTGTGCTATAATTTTCATGTCGGCAGGGCGACAACCAACCGACAAACCATTGCAGGAGGTGGACAACATGCAGGAGGTCAGCGAAGGCATGAACGCGGTTGAGCTGCAAGAGCTCAAAGCGTCGTTGCTCAAGGCTGAACGGCTGGAAATCCTGGAGATTTTGCGCAAAGCGAAAAATCTGGATGACGCCATCAAAGCCATCGAGCAGCGCAAGAACGGGTAACAAAAAGCCGCCCAGCGTCCAGATCGCATAGGCGGCAGCCCCGTTCAGGGCAGGGGCAACTCCTGCTGACCCCTGCCCAATTTTATCACAAAAAGCAGGCAAATTCAAGCGATGTAAGCATTTTTGCGAACGGATGTCAGCACCATGAAGTTTGTCATTTGCAGCGAAATCACCGGCAGAATTATCGCACGCCTGACCTCGCGAACGAATACCACTCCAAAACCATTTTCAAGCATCATCGACGATTGCGGCTTCCTGCCGATTTTTTCCGAAGCGTGAATATTTCAATCATATCGTGAACGATTTCAGCATAACACACTTGACAAACGTATATACTTTTGTATATACTATGTATGACGGAGGTGAGAAACATGATGTATGGAACCATCACGAAATGGGGCAACAGTCAGGGGATCCGCATCCCCAAGGGCGCACTGGTCGCCGCCTGCTTGAAAGAGAATGACGATGTGGAAATCATTGCCGACAAGGAAACCATCACGCTGCGCAAGCTGCGCCGTCCTAAAAGCCTTGACGAGTTGTTCGCCGGGTATCATGGCGACTATCAGCCGGTTGAGTTTGATACCGGTGCAGATGTCGGTCGGGAGGTAATCGACTGATGAACGTTTATATTCCCAAGCAGGGCGATATCATCATGATGAATTTCAATCCCCAAACCGGGCATGAGCAGGGCGGGCATCGCCCGGCGCTTGTCATCAGCAACGCCAGCTTTCATCACTACACACGCCTTGGAATCGTTTGTCCCATCACGACCAAGCTCAAAGACTATCCGATGCACGTCAGGCTGGATGAGCGCACCAAAACGACCGGCGAAATTCTCTGTGAACACGTCAAGTCGCTTGACCTCGCTGCACGCGGCGCGGCCTATGTTGAACCGCTGCCGGACGATCTCCTGCAAGAAGTCCTCGACCGTGTCCGGTTGTCCATCGACTAAATTCGCCACCCTTTCCACGCACGGCAACCATACGCCGTGCGTTTCTTTTTGCCGTGCATTGGGCGTGCCTTTCCGTTCCTCCTTGACTTTGTCATAATAGGAGATTGTGTTAAACTTGCATGTAAAACATCGCTTCATTATATACCTCTGTTTTTGCCCCTGTTTTGGAAACGCGTTTAACCATATGAAATTATGTCAAACTCACGCGCCCGGCGCGTTATTGAAAGCAAAAAATTACGGATGCTCCACTTCCATGAGAGTAACCGCGATGGTTGCTTTCTTTTTTTGTCGTCGTTTCTATAAGAACAACGGGATTTTAATAGCTTTGTGCCGGATTTTTGGAGTTGCGTCCACCATGGACGCTTTTTTATGCTTGCTGTTTTGTATTTTCATAATTACAATGTGGTGAAGCAAATTATAATAATCGCAGAAGCAGTGATATACGGGTGTACTGGATTTTTTAATTTCCTTTTACTCGTGATTCTCTATCGATTCGTCATAGAGCGTATCGCAACAACACACAGGAAGGAGGTTCTTCGTTGCCAGTACTGCTCGTATAACCACTTAAGGACGATTGGAAAGGGGAATAAAAAAATGAAGAAATTGGTTTCCTTACTGCTGACAGTTGCAATGATGGCTTCTTGCAGCGTTTTGACCGCCGGAGCCGAAGAAAGCGTCATTAAAGAAAGCACTTCCGGCTTCTACTACATTGAAGCGAATGGCGAGCAGGCAAAGCTGAGCGCGGCTTCAAAGGACAAGTTCATTCAGGTAGATGGTTTGTACTTTAAGGACCTGAATAGCAATGGCAGCTTAGACGTGTACGAGGACTATCGTCAGCCGGTTGAGAATCGTGTTGCGGATTTGCTCAGCCAGATGGACATGGACGAGAAGGCCGGCACGCTGATCTTTGCCTGCATCGCCGGCAGCAATGGCTCCACAGTGACTGACTTTAGTGCAGAAACTGAAGGCTTCCATGACTCTACCACGAGCACAAAGATTATCTCCAAGGATCATCCTGGCATTACTACGATGGAACCTGTTGTCGTTATCGATAATGCCAACTTTGTTCCGACAAAGTATCAGATCCAGGAGATGGGCGTTACCACTTACATCGCTGCATTGACTGGTACCGCTAAGGATCAGCTCAACCTGTTCAACGGTCTGCAGGCCATGGCGGAAGATACGCATCTGGGTATCCCGGTGGTGTTCTCTGGCGACCGTTCGTACAATACCTGGGGCGGCCAGATCGACATGGCGCACTATGCATTTGGTGTAGCGCATGACGAAGAACTGCTGTATAACCTGGTTTCCGAGTATGCCAAGGAAGCCGTTGCTATCGGCTACCATCAGGTGTTCCATGGCTACGGCAACGAAATCGGTTCCTGGTATGGCGACGAAGTCAACTACATTGCCAAGATGTCTGCCATTGAGACTCATGCCTATGATGACAATGGCTTCAACTCCCATTCCAAGCACTTCATCGCTCGCGGCGGACGGAAGTCCTACACCGCTGCTCGTTCTCCGGCTGATCTGATCGACAGCTGGCTGGTAGGCTGGAAGGCCGTTGTCGATGCGGGTACGCAGTGGATCATGACCAACAACAACGTTGGCGTGACTGGCAATACGCTGCAAACCTACATGGACAAGGATACGTATTCCCTGCTGCGCAATGATCTCGGCTATGATGGAATCATCTGCCTCGACTGGCCGCTGGACATCAGCAGCTTGATGAAAAAGACAGGCACCACCTCTGATGGCGTGGATGTGTCTACGCTGTCCGCTGTGGAACGTTATGCGCTGATCCTGAATACGGGTATCGACATGTTCTCCTGCTACGGTGCAATGCCCGGCACGGACATTGAAGCATACTCTGAATGCTCGAATCGTGCGTTCCCTGGTCTCATCGTTGAAGCCGTAAATCAGGGTCTTGTTACCGCCGAAGATCTCGACATTCATGTCGGTCGTGTGCTGCGGAACAAGTTCAATCTTGGCATCTTTGAAGATCCCTACTCTGATTGGGAAGAGGCTCTTGAGCTGATCGGCAGCGACACCTACAAGGCAGCTGACGGCGACATCGTCCCGCTGGACAATGAAACCATCAACACGCTCCGCCGCTCTGAAATCACCGAAATGGAAGAGCAGCTCATGGTCGAATCCACCATCATGCTTCGTAACGAAGGTATCCTTCCTCTTGCTGAAGGCACCAAGATTTACAGCGACAGCAACAACTCCAACATCAAGGCAGCCGATGCCGCTGCGCTGGCAGCCTACGGCACTGTCGTTGAAACCATGGAAGAAGCTGACGTGATCCTCTACCATTGCGCTTCCTTCGATGCAAACTTTGACTATATTGTTGAAGATGCACAGGCAGCAGAGAAGCCTCTGGTCCTGATCTTCGAAGGTACAATTGGTCGTAACAACGCTCAGGGCGAGCCCTACTGGGCACAGGTTTCTCCGTGTGATGCCGTTCTCATGCAGACCTACAACAATACGCCTGACCACGGCTCTTCTGTTGGCTCCTTCTATCGGTACACGACGCCTGCTGTGACCGCAGCGATGCTGTTTGGTGTTGCAGATCCCAGCGGCAGCACGGTCTTTGAGGTTCCCTTCGCGGCGGAAGATGCTTACACCAGCTGGGGCGAGCTGCAGATGGATATCGCAGTTGACACCGAAACCCGGTTGTACATGGCGATGCTGGCAAAGGAAAACCCGAATATCGACATGCCCAATAACCTTGGCGACGTGATGTATACCACCGAATTCGGCATGAGCTACAGCAAGCCGGCGGATATCGAGCTGAGCCTGCTTACCGTGCCGCAGGTTGGTGAATCTGTGACCACTGAAAACAACGGTCGTACCAGCACCAGTATCGTTGTCTCTAATGCAGTCCAGCAGGCTGGCGTTCCCTTTGAAGTCTGCTTTGTTGCTAAGAACAACGCCGGCGATGGTCATGTGACAGCACAGATTAAGGAAGGCGACACCGTTCTTGCCGAAAAGTTCGTGGCTGTTGACGCCGGACAGTTCCGCGTCATCACCATGGAAATTACGCTTGAAGCTGGCGAGCACGTGATTACGCTGGGCGACATGAGCACCACAATCGTTGTTGAGTAACCGCACTTAAAGTGGGGCGGATTCGTCCGCCCCACATGTTTTCTTCTTTTGATTTCTGATCTATGAGGTGAGAACCATGAAAAGACTGCTTAAAATCCTTGCTGTTGTTATGCTGCTGACCACAGTGCTTGCAACTGCAGCGGCCGAGCAGCCCACAGCCACCGCATATAAGGCTGCGGAGCCGCTGGTCATTGACGGTAATCTTGACGACTGGAACCTGTCTTCTCCTATTGTCATCAACAAAGAGGAACAGGTTATTCGCGATGTAAGCCTTTGGATGGGCGAAAGCGACCTTAGTGCCACGATTTACATTATGTGGGACGAGAATAATCTCTATCTTGCAGCTGATGTAAATGAAGATACACCCTACGGTGCTATCGAAATGCTTCCGCTGGACGGCGTAGATAACTTCAAGGTGTACATCTCGACTGATCCGTCTGCTGATCCGCTTCGCACTTCCTATGGCACCAACGATTTTCTGCTTTACCTAATCATTGACAATGCTTACTGGGATACTGCTTTCGATCGCAACATGGTTGAAAAAGATCTGCTGGCGCGTTTTACCACCAAAGGCATGGACGGCGGTGAAGATGTGCTGACGGGTTATGAAAAAGCGACCGTGCTGACCACGACCGGTTTTATCTATGAAGCCGTAATTCCGTGGAGCAACTTCTCAAATTCAAAGATTCCGGTCTATTCACCGACCGTTGGAGACACCATCAACTTTGACTTTGCAATCACAGATATCTCTTACCCGTGCCCCGGCACCGAATACATTCCTCAAATGGCTTGGTGCGGAACACTTGGCATCAATAATAATCCGAGCGAATGGGGACGCCTGACTTTTGCCGAATAAGCTGTCTCTGTACCCAACTGCATTTCAAACCGTGATGATGAAAATCTCATCATCATGGTTTTGTTTTTTATGGGGGGGTGGTGATGTTGCGTCCCTTCTCATACTATTCTCAAATCAGCCTAGCAATTCATGCCATCATGTGCTATAATAGATCTGGGAGGGATGAGCATGATTTACCGGATCACCGAGGAAGAGTACGAAGCCAT
>CAVEOA010000025.1:0-33101 GCA_963617205.1 Alloprevotella sp.
TGCCGGAGAGCGCCGACGAACAGTCAAACAGAATGCGCCGGGACACGTTTTCGCCGACGCGCCCGATTCTGCCCAATGCGCGCACCGATTGCGAGAACGGCACGCGAATGGTGATTTTGTCTGCCATGATATTCCTCCTTTGTTATTTTCAGATGCCAACTGCAAGCCAGTCAACAGGGTAAGTGTCTGTTGCACTGCCCGCAGACAGCGTCAAAAGGGCGCTGGTGGTCGTCTTACTGTAGACCTTGATAAAGCCATTGACCGATTGATTCGTGCCTGCCGTTGCGTAATTCGCGACAACGACAGGCACATTTGTAAAGCCAGCGGCGCTATAATCAAGCGTCGCCTCCTCGCCGGACGTTGGAGAAGCCTCGACCGAGCCATACGCCACCTTAAACGGCAGGTTCGCCATCGGAACAGCCCAGCCCTCATGGAACACACGATAGCCGGCATACACGCCGTTCCACGTGCCCGTGAAGGTCAGCCCATAGGACGCGTCATCTGCTGCCGCGTTGTTATAGAGCACGCGATAATCCCCGTCAGCGCGGTTGCCCTGTAAACCGACCGTGCCGTCTGAACCAGCGACCACATAGCCATTGGCAAGAACGCTCTGGTCTGTCGGCGTTAATCTGACCGCAGGATTACTGCCCGCAATGCCCAGATTGCCCGTCATGGTATCGCCGGACTTATTAACATATTCATCATGCGTATGGTCAGCCCTTGCCGCGCCGAGGGCATCAAGCGTTACGCCGAGATTTTCTCGCGCCTGCGCCGTCGTGGATGCGCCTGTTCCGCCGCTTTCAACATTCAGCGGCGCGTTGAGCTTCACATCCCAGCCAAAGTCAACCGTGTTCTCAGTTTCCGCGACCTTACCAAACGCGATGCCCTTGCCGCCAGTCATGAAGTCAACGATAACCGCCTTCGTGCCGACCTGTACCGTCTGCGTAACCGTGGTAAAGTAGTCGCTGACCGTCAGCCGCAGCTCATACGTAGACAGTGCGTCAAACGTCTGCGTCAGCTTCTGATTGGTGACCGAAACCAGATAATTGCTTGGCGCAAGCGTTGTCGCCGCTGACCAATCAGCAGCGCCCTTCAGACGATAATCCACCTGCACCGCCATATCATTCCTGTCGTTCAGGGACGATACGCTTGCGTTTGCGCTGATTCGGACATTCGTGCCGTCAGCCTGCGCCTGAGAGCCGTCGCTGTTGCAGCGTTCAGCCGTAAACAGGAACAGCTTCGGCGCAGCGTAATCGAGCACCGCAATCGTCTGCGTGGATGAGGACGTTCTGCCGCGTGTATCGGTGACAGTCGCCTTGAGCGCAACCTCGCCCGATGCGGTCAATATGCCTGTCGTGAACACCGCCGTCGCCGCATTGTTGCCGTCTTCCTGATAAATCGTCAGGTTTGTCGCGGTGTACAGCTGATTTCCAACTGCCAGTTGAATCATGGCGGGAGAAGAACCCCAGTTGCCTACGCCAGTGATGGTGACGGTCAGTGTGGATTTACCGCACACAAAGGCGCCGAATTTGTCCGCCAGCCCTTCTGTCGCTTCCACCGCATCGACACTGCCAACAGATGGATTAACCCAGCTCGGAAGCGTCGCCGTGAATTGCGTCACGCCTGTGCCGACCAGAACGCCGTCCACATACGTGTCACAATAAACCGTGCAAATACCCGATGTAGCGTTCGGGATTTGCATCATGAAGTCGCTCGGAATCGTCCACACAACCGAATCCGTGACATCGGTTGCAATCGTGCCTGCCAGATTCGCAAAGGCGTATCGCAGCGTATGCGTGGCGCTCGTGCTCTCGCGATTCGTCGAGATGGTGATATCAGACCAGATATCAGCCGAGACCTTGTCGGTTGTCGGTTGACTGGTCTGCTCCTGATAGGCGACCGTCATCGTGGCCGACGTCCAGAGAAAGTAGTTCCTTGACCAGCCCTTGCCTGTCGCCTGCGGATTGCTTTCGTACAGCGTTAGCGTGTTCCTGCCGGACGTCAGATAAGAAACCAGATTCGTCAGCGTATCGCCGGACAGGGTGAACGTCGCCGTGTTGCCGTACATATAGCCGTTGATGGAGCCAATCTGCGTGCCGACATAATCGTTGCCGGTGACGGTCGGCGCATCTGTGCCTTGCACGTTCGACTGATAGAAATATGCATGCTTCGTGTTGCCTGAGCCGGAATACGCTGACGTGACGGTCAGCGATATTCCGGTGACGGTCTTGCCGGTCAGATTCAAATCGGGGAAGCAGACAAGACCGACGCGGTTTGCATTGCTGACCAGATAACCCTGCTGCGCACGCGCCGCATCGACAAAGCCAACCGCCGTCTGAGAGAGGGTGCGCAGCTGCGCCGTATAAACTGCCGTGAGCGCCATTACGCGTCACCTCCTGTATAAACAATGGACAGATTGCCGTTTGACTGCGGCTCAAAGGCGAACAGACCAAGCTGCATCCGCGTCAGGATTTCCGCCTCGGCGACGTAGAGCTTGTTGTCGCTCAGATACGCAACCTCCGTTTCGTTCATGTAGAACGACAACCGGTCATTGACGACGCGGAACGTGAACGGATTGCCTGCTTTTCCAATCGTGAGTCCGTTTTCGGCAAACGTCATATACGTCTGAATGATTTTAAACTGCTCATCGGTCGCTTCTGTCAGCGTTGCCAGATTGGCATTGACGTTGTTAATCTGGCTGACCGACCATGTAAAGTTATCATCCGTCTGTTCAGAGAGCGTCCGCAGCTGCTTCTGTGTCTGCGTCAAATCCGACGCAAGCGCGTAGGTGGAGGAAACCTCCTGCCGAATCGCGTCGTTCGTCGCCGTAATCTCCGCGTACACGTCTGTCAGCTTCAATTCGACCTCAGCCGCGTCCGCGCCGACATCAACCCAGTCCGCGCCATCATACCGCCGAAGCATGGCGGGCGTGGTGGATGTGTCGAGCCAGAGCATCCCTTCATAAGGATTGCTCGGCGCACTGTCTGACTGCCTGATTTCGCTGTTGACTTTTAGGGCGAATTGCGCCTGTACTCCTGCCACCTTGCAGACCAACGTCGCGCTCCTGCTGATTTCAGACGCTTCAATCAGGATGGTTCGTCCTGTTCTCTTGTAGGAAGGCGCGGCGCTGCCGTCGCTGTTGAGCATCGTCCATGCGTAGCCTTCTGCATCGTTGAGCGTAACCGATTCGCCGTTTTTGTAGAGCAGACACGTCAGGCTTGTGTCACCGTTGCTTTCTAACGTATCGCCTGCCGAGGAGAGAATCGCCGCCTGATAAAAATCGGTTTTGTCCATTAGCGTTGTGACTGCTGTGTACACCTTGTTCTGATATGTCATGACGCACCGGAAGATGCCTGTGCAGTCAATACCGCTTTCGCCGACGGTTATATCTGCGCTTGTGTCAGATAACGTTGTCCATGCGCCATCCTTGTATCGGCTCCATATAAAGGCGGCGGTCGATGCGCTTGTCAAGTCTGTTACGCCGCCCTTGTACGCCATTGCGGAAACCTTCAACGCTTCTGTGTCGCTTAGAAGTGTGTTCCCATCTGGCGTGTAGACCGCAAACGTAACCGCGTCCTCATCGATTGTGCCCTCCTTGCCCTTTGTAATCTTCACCCAGTCGAGCAACAGCACTGTGTCGAGCAGGAGCACGCCGTCTTTGCTGACCTGCGCAGGAATGCTGATTTGTCCAGACGTCGCGCCGACAAAGTCAGACCCGTCGAACACCTGTACCACAATCGCCGTTTCTCCCTCCTCTGACGTGCCTGCCGTTACAGTCAAGCCGTTCGGGACGTCGCTGATTTTCGTGAAGTCTATCATTGGCGCGGTTTTTGTCGTGCCGACATAACTGACTGCCGATAGGGTCACTTTTTGGTACGCCATCACGCCATCCGCATCTGCCGCAAAAGAAATGCTTTCGTCCGTCAGAAATGCGTGCGCCGTGTTTTCGCCGTTTGTGCCGGGATAGGCGACGCTGTAAGTCGTCGCCGTTGTACCGTCCGAATAGGTAACAACCGTTTTTGTCCAAAGGTATGTGCCTTCGCTGATGGCCGGAATGCTCTCCTGCCAGTCGCTCGCGCTTTCGTCCGGGCACGTTTCCGTGTCTGTCTTTGCGTAGTATGTCTCCGTGGAGGATACTGTCGCCGCGCTTGTGTCGTCATCGCCGACGAGCCGTTTCCACGCATACGCACTATATGAGGACGGCGCTGAGGTGGATGTGCCTGTGTAAATGCCAATGTAGGCTGAATCTGTCTGCGGCAAACGCGTCATGTTTGACCCATCCGAATTGGCTGAATACCGCACATAGGTATAGTAGGCTGCAACCATTTCGCTGCCCGTGCCGTTGTAGGAAACTGCATAGGTTTTCATGGTTGACTGATTCGAGAAGGTTACTGTCGTGCGCGTCCATAAGAAGGCGCCCTCAAGCAACGTCGGCATATCGGTTGACCACCCTGCGTCATCGTCTGCCGGTTTGCCTTGCGCGTCGCCGCCGACCTGATTGTACTCGACAAGGGTGCTTGTAACTGTCAGGCTGCTGCCGACGTACTTGCTCCATTTGAATGCCGTGTATGGAGGAACTGTCGCCGATACGCCCGCATAAGAACCGATGTACTTGGTGTCGGAAGTCGGCGTTTCCTTCATCTGCCGTCCATCCTCGTAGGCGGAATAGCGGATGTATGCATAATAAGGCACGCTTGCGTCGCCCGTCTTTTCATCGCTGACCTTGTAGAGGGACAGAATGTCGTAAACATTTTCGTCAGACGTTGTAACCTTGATGGTACATACATCGCCGTTAAAAATATCATCTGACGCGCCGACGACGTAGGTATTGTCTACCCCCGAATCAGGAATCTGCGCGAACGTTCCATCCGCTTTTTTGTACTGCCATTGCTGAATTGTGACATTCACTACGTCGCATACAATCGTTTGCGACGTCGGGCTGACTGTTCCTTCCTTTGCGTACTTGAATAGATTGGCTCCCGAAAGCGTGCAACTTTTTGTCTTTTCTGCGGCGCTTAACTGCGTAAAGGAAACGGTTTTCTGTCCAACGACATCTCCGTTTACTGTCGCCGTGCAGATGTAGGTTGTTGCCGCCGAATCACTCAGGACATTTCCGCTGATGGTCAGCGTTCCTGTGCTTTCGTCAATTTCTTCATGTGCGCCGAGATTTTGCTCTGCTGTGCCGACGCGTTTGACCCAATCAACTGTCGCCGTAGAAGAAGGCATAATCCTTTCTCCGCGCCTGTAGAGATAAGGCGTCAGAATGACGTTCTTTTCTGTCCAGTCAGGCGCATAACCGCCGCCAAGGTTCGGATTGTAAAATTGCGTCAGCGGCGCATTGTTGCTGATGTAGAAGCATACCTCTGCGCTGTCCGTGAGCTTTGCGACTGTCACCGTGTCGAAGTAGATTTTGCCGTCAATGGTAATTTGACACTTGTATGTTCCTGCCGCCGCCACGGTAAGAGATTGTACGCCTGCGGTTTCTGTACCGCTTCCTTCTGACCATTTGAATGCGCTTGCGTCAAACTGACTTGTCACGTCCTCCCCGTTGCCGTATACCGATGCGGTCAAGGTCGTCTGCGCGACGTCGTCTGTCAGAAAATATCCATTATCGGCGGCAATTTTGACCTCGTAATTCACGATGCCGTCAATCGCGTTTTTTACGCTGATTTTAACCGATTCGTTGCTTGACAAGTCGAGACTTTCGCCAACGTCGCTTGCAAGCTTGTTCGCGGTAATAGATTCGGCTTCGATGCGTTCTGCGCTCAGATACCCTGTATAGATTGCGTCCGCCACAATGCCTTGACCGCTTGCTGCTGTTCGCCAGTTCCAGTTGCCGTCATCCTTCTTTCCGTCTGCAATCATCCACCCGTCGCCGCATAGCTGCATCGCGCTGTTTCCATCCGCTGCTTCAAAGATAATATTGCCGCGTTCGTCGGTGTACCAGTTTGAAACCGCAGAGGAAAGGCGCGTCGTCAGCAAATCGATGGCTCCGTTTAACCGGTCTGTCGCAAGAGAACCGTCTGAAGTAATGGCTTCTGCGCGTTTAAAGAGCGTTTTCTTCTGCTCGACCAAATCGGCGACCGATGCAATTCTGCTGAAGATGCTGTCGAAACTCGCCGAAATATCAACCTCTTCATTCGTGATTTCTACCGAGCCTTGGTCCTTGCGGTCTATATAACGTTCAATTTTCTCAACATATACGATATCGTTGACGTCCAGCTCAGGGTCATAAAGGCGCACCTTTGAGTTGATTTCCACTTCGTCCGGCATGTATCCCATTGCTTGCGACATCACCGCCAGAGAAACCATGTAGGTGACTGTCGGCTTTGAAATTTCCTTAATTACATCCAGTGCATCGTTGTAAAGATACTGTTCCTGCCCTTTGATGTAGTTGTCATCGTTCCAATATCCATCGCGCAGCATATCTCCCATTGCCAGCACAAAGTCGGCTTCGATGTTGTTCTGCCGTTCAAGCTGTTCCTTTTGCACATTCGTCAGCTTGCCCACTTCCTCGGCAAGCTTGACCGCCATGTCAAACTGTTCGTATAGGCTGTACGCAACCGCCGAAACGTTGAAGGAGAACGTCGTGCCGTAGAGCTTTGTAGAACCGCCGCTGCACTTGAGCTTGATGGTCTTTGCAGCCGACGATACGTTTAATATATCGGCGGGCAAATCGCTGATTGTTCCGCTGATTTCTGCCGGTGAAGCGTTTTTGCTGAACGTTCCTGTCACGCCATAATTGCCAAATGTGAAGAAAACGCCGTCTGCGTCGATTTGAACCGTCTTGTCCGACACGAGCGACGCTGTGTCTGTGGATAGTTTGTATGCCGCCGTGTTGAGTATCAGGGAAGTCGATGACCGCGCCAAAGCGGCGTCTGCTTCACTGCCGTCTGCTAACTCCTGTTCGCCGGTCGCTTTGACCGTGTATGCGTGTGTTTCTGCTTCTCCCGAACCGTAGTAAACCTCTTCAATGGCGGCTTGCGTCGCCTTGATGGTTTCGTTGTTTTTTGCTCTTGTCGCATCCGACGTTGTTTCTTTTTCGTTTTCTTTCTTCAGTTCATCGATGACCTGCTGCTTTGCTTCAATGGCAACTTCCTTTGCACCAATGGAGCCGTTGCATTTCCCGATGAACTTGAGCACGTAAATTACATTGTCGGCAAATGTTGACGGCGTGTCTACCGTAACCTTTTCGGTCGTGTATTTTTTGTCGTCCGTAAAGATGTACATGGTGTCGCCAACCGAAAAGGTTTTCTGACTATCCTCCACCGTGCCGCCAATGTACTGCGTGCCGAGCTTGCCGTCTTCAACTGTCCAGAGCACATAATTAACGCTACCCCAAAGCCGCGAAAGCAGTGTTTCTTTTTCTGCAAGCTCCGTTGCTGTTTCTACGGTTTCTTTCTTAATGGCGGCGACTTCGCTGATGTATTTGTCCAGCGCTGCCTGATGTTCGTCTGTAAACGCACCGATTTTCCTGTAGTAGTCAAAATTCAGGAGATAGGAAAGTCCTGTCGGATTTACATCGTCAATGCCGACGTATTCATCTTCGTCATAATCGCCTTCTACATAAAGGCGCGTCACAATGCTTTCACTGTCCAATTCTTTTGTCAGCGCGGTCAAATTCCTGCCGACCTCTGCTTCCCAAATAGCTTTCTTGTTGTTCAAGTCGTGGCAGGCTACCGATTTGTTAACCGCGTCATAAACAGGATACGCATTAAACAAATCGCAAACAGAGGAAATCAGCGAATACGCGCCCGCCTTATCGTCAGAGGATAGGGAGCGCTTTTTCTCAACCTTCTCTGCGCTTTCGTCTGTTGCGTAGTTTTCGTAAAAAACGTCTGACCCTGCCTCATCGAACGACCACCCCGTGCCGGATAGAATCTGCTTCATTAAGTAGGGCAGCGTTCCGATGCCGTTTGTGTCGTCAAAGGTCATATAAAGATTTTTCGTTTTCAGAACGCCGGATAGATGACCGCAGTTTACATCGCCGCTGATTTTCCGGCTGCTCTTGCTCTTCTTGGGCGAGGTAATAATAAACCAATCTTCCCTGTCGCCTTCCTTTAATCGCACCTGATATTCTGCCTTGATGTGCTTCCAGCGCCAGTTGTCCTGCTCGTTCACAATATAGGGCAGCGAAAAATTCAATTCCTTCCAGCCGTTGAGTTCGGTTGTCACCGAAATATCAAACGCCTGACCGGCTTGTGATACGTTGCTGTCATATAAGTCGCAGACTTTTTTGCCGGAATAGTCAAACACAGACAGACTTGCGTGTTTCATATTCCTTCACTCCTTATTGAACGCGTGGCGTAAAATCCAACTCCAACTTGTCCAGTATCATGTTCCCTGTCAGTGTAATCGTGTTCATGGTCACCGGGTTGACCGCTGCTTCTCGTGTCTTTTCCGACGCGCCGGACAGTGTCATCTCCTTGCCGCTGACGGATAGGATTCGCAACCAACCGTCATCCAGAAAGATATATTTGCCGACATAACTGCTGTCAAGCTCTCTGTTTGTTGCGGTCACTATATTGCTCTCTTTTGTGCATTTTACATAAAAATTGTCAAACATCACTCCTGACGGGGCTAAATCAATGAAGCCATAGTCGTGATATTCAAACATGATTTCCTTTGTGCCGCTGTCAGGGTCAATCATTGTAACACTGCCCTTTTCGCTGTCCAGCTCCAAATAGGCAGGGCTTGCCGGAAGCGCTGTCAGGCGGCACATCTGTCCTGTCGCTGCGTTGCTGATGGTCAAGCCATCGCTGTCAACTGTTCCTCCGATGCGAATAATGGCGGGGGCGTTTTCCGTGCCGCAGTTGTATATATTGAAGGTGCGGTCAGAAACGGTCGGTTCGGCAGGCATCTTCGCCTTGCTGATAATCCCGCAGTATTTGGAAGCGCCGTCTACATCCGCGTCTTCATAGTATTTGTAGAGCATTTTTGCAAACGGTTCATACGCCGTAAATGTAATGGTAAATGTACCACTGAGCCTTTCGTCGTAGTATTCGTCCCTGCACCAGTATTGCTTGCCGGTCAATTTCTTCGTCAACCGCACATCATAATATTTCCAAGGTGTATCGTCAAAGACCAGCTTCCCTGTCTGCTTTACATCGAGCCACTGTCGCATTTCTTCGTAGGTTCTGCGCGTGACGTCCTCGTAGTAGCATTCCATTTCAAACTCTCGTGCTTTGACTTTGTATCCGTAATAAACGCCGCCATTCTGCCAGTCAATGTCCTCATCGTAAACCTCGAAATCTGCCTTATCCTCAAATGAAGTGCTTTCATCAGGGATATATGTCACCCCAAAGGTGCTTGAATGGATGCCCTTAAAAGTAAATCCCTTCGTCATTAAAAACACTCTCCTTCCCTATATCTTTATTAAATGAGCCGCCATTTTGAAATCAAAAGAAAAAAAAGAGGGAGGTACGCAAATGTACCTCCCTTAGCGGTTACAGAATAATTCCTCCAACGGCGCGTCCCTTGGTCATGCTTTTCACAATGGCGTCCTTCACCTTGTCTGCAAGCTCTTCCATGTCGCGTTCGCCGTCCAGTCGTTCGACAGAGATATTGATGTCGCCGAATGTGTACCCTGTCCCCGTTTTAACAGAACCGACTTCACCGTTGTACCTCATCGGAGATACGCTGATTCTGCTCATCTGCTCCATGCTCTTGACCAGCGTATCAAACAATTTGGTCTGCGTACCCGACAGAATGCGTTCAGGGCTTGCCTTTGTGCCGTCAATCTGAATTAACCCTGTGTAATCCGCAACGCCGCCCTTTGAGAATTGTGCAACAGTTGCCTTCGCCTGTATATTATAGGCGTCGCGCAGTCGTTCAAATTCTGCCTGACCGCTTGCGCCGTTTTTAATCATATTGGCGCGTGCATTGTTCATCAGCGTTTTTGCGTATGCAACCGATTCGTCCAGCGCTTTTTGTGCCTCTTCCCTTGACGCGTAGGTTTTTAATCCAACCTGCGCACCGTTTAGAGACCACGCCCATTTCTTGCCAGTCGAACTGTTTGAGGAAGAGCCTCCACCGCCGCCAGAGCTGCTGCCGGAATCATCGCCCGAACCACCCCATTTGGGGTCGTTGATAAAGCTGCTGTTGTCCAGCAAGGAAGCCTCCATGTCCTGATATGCCTTTGTGATGCTGTTAAACATATCCACCCAGCCATCCACATAAGCCTCCTGCTGGAGTTTGCTTGCTTCCCTGTAATCAGCAGAATTTTCCTTGAGGAATGCAATTACCGCATCCTGACCCTGATTGATCAGCGCCTGCACCTCTGCCCAATGCGTTTCCACTACGCCGTTCATCTGGTTCAGTGTATCTGTCCATCCGTTGACTGTGTCTTCTCTTGTCGCGTCCGTTGCATTCCTGTATTCATCGCTGTTTTGCATCAGCCACGCCAGAATATCCTCTTGGCTCATCTTGAGGATACCGTTCACCTGATCAATGAAATTTCTCGGATTGTCCAGCAAATCTTCATAGTACTGCTCAATGTAATCGCGGTAATCTTCCAGAGAGCTAATCTGCTGGTCAAGCGAATCCTGCTGCTCTTCGTTTTCGTTTTCTGCCTGGCTCCATGCAATTTCATCCTGAAGGTCCTTGATTTCCTCCAAGATGTCCGCCGCATCCTTGGCTCTTGTCGGGTCTGCAATAATGCGTGCATATTTTGTCTGAAGCGCTTGAAGCTCAGTCAGCTTATCCTCTTCTTCTGCCTGCTCCTTTCGGGCGTCCAGCAGTTCGGACACCGCGTCCTTCTCTTTCTCCAGCGCATCAATTTGCGCGTCCAATGCATCCAGAATCGCCTGTTCTGCGTCCTCTGCCTGCGCCTTGAGGATGTCCAGAATCGTTTCTTCCATTTCGATTCGCGCCTGAAGCATTTCATCAATGCGGTCTTCGCGGTCTTCAATGGCGCCCAAAATTTCCTCCTCAAGGTCAAGCTGCAAATCCCTGATAGAATCCTTTAATTCGTCGACCTTCTGCTTGTTCGATACGATGGACGCTTCATTGTCGGTCAGCTCCTGTGTCCAATCTGTAATTGCGTCCTGAATCGTGTTGACCCTTTCAAGGATTTCATCGTATGCTTTCGTGTCAGGCGTCGTGTTGTTGAACTCCTCAATCAGCGCCGGAAGCCGCTGCTGTGCTTCCGCAATCTTTTCACGGAGGATGCCGTCCTGTTCTTCCAGCATTTCATTAGTCTGGCGCAACGCTTTGATTTCCGCTGTGTAATACCCTTCGGAATCCCAGCTGTTCATAATCGAACTGAGCTGCGACATTCTGTCCGAAATTCTTTGCAGGCGATTTTCGATTTCTTCTACCCAACGTTCCTCTTCGCTGTTGCCGTCGTTGCCGCTGCCAGAACCGCCACCGCCGCCGCCACCACCGCCGCCTGATGAGGATGCGGATTTGGGCGTATAGGAGCCGCTTTTCCCGTTGTTGACAACCTTCAATTCTGCCGTTCCTGCATCCTTGTTGATTTCCGTCATTAACTTGTAACCGGCGGCGTCCAGCAATGTGTTAATCAGCGTGACGACATGTGCGGTTGTTGCATCCGTCGTTCCTTGAAGCGTAAGTAATCCGGCATCATTAATTGAAATGCTTGAACTGTTTAATACGCCGATGGCGTTGCAAAGGTTCAATATGCTGCTTGCGGCCTGATTCATTTCGCTCTGCACAATCTGACCCACATAGCTCAGGTTGGTCGAAATAACGTCTGCCGATAACCCTGTGTAGCTTTCGAGGTCCGACATGGCATCCTCGTAATATTCGCCGGCGCTTCCGTTGCTTAAGACGTATTGATACGCCGACTGCGCGTTTTTTGCCGTCGTGACCGTATCGACAACGTCTGCCATCTTCTTGTTGAACGACATCACGCTGTCCTCCGCTGCTTCAAACGCCTCCGCGATGCCCTCTGTAATGGATTCCGCGTCCTCTAATTGTCTCAGCTTCAGACCACTCTTTAACCGCTTCAATGCGTCGGTCAGTTCCTCTGCTTCCTCTGCCGTCAACGCCTCGCCGCTTGATAATTTGTCCCATAATTCGTCGGAAATGTCCAGCATCCCCTTGATTGTCTTGCGGTTTGTTTTCGTTAATGCATTATAGGCGGTCGAAAAATTCAGCAGGCTTTCCGCACTTTCTCCCGCGCCTTCTGTAATGCCCTGCAATACCGGCAGCAGACTTTCAATCAGGCTGATGGAATCCTCGTCTCCAAGGTCCTCATTGTTCACAAAGCCATCAAGGATTTCTGCCCATCCTTTTGCCGTTTCTGCAATATCTTCGCCGGTCAGCGTCTGAATCGTGTCTGACATCCATTTAACGAAACCGCTGAAGCCGTTTTCCGAATCTTCCGCTGTTGCGTTTATATATTGCTCCCAGACATCGTTCCATGACAGTGCGCCGCTGTTCATCAACGTCGTCATTTTCTGGAATAGGGAAATGATGTTTTCTTCAGAGATGCCGAAATTGATCATCGACTTCATCAGTTTATTGACGCTTTCGCCATACGCCGTTGCGTCGCCTGCTGCCGTTGCAAAGTCAAGCGCCACGTTTGCCATGATGGTTTCCATCGATTGACCCATTGTGATAAACCGTTCAAGGCTGCCGCTGGCTTGTGTATATTGCGCCGCCGCCTGAGTGATTGACGCGCCTACGCCGTTTGCTTCCAATGTGCCGGAGAAGTCGCCGTCTGTAACCGGAAGAACGCTCAGAATCAATCCCTTCTCATCGTTCGCCAACAGGTCGCCGCCTTTTTTGACGATTTCCCCGATGTACTTGTCCAGTTCTTCCGGCGTCAATGCAACGCCATCCGGCGTTACAGGCGTTACTTCAATGACCGCGTCCTGACCGTAGTCGAAATCAACCTTTTCGCTGCCCCAGTTTGCCTTGCTGCCGATGTTGTAGGATGTGCTTGTAAACCGTCTTGTGTTTCCTCCCTTGCCACCCCATCCAACGTTTTTCAAATATTGACCGGCAAGCATCCTGTCTGCGATTTCGCTCATCTTGATGTTGCCGAACATATTCTGCGCCAGCGTTTCGCCCGACCAGTTCACGCCAACGCTCTTCCAGTTCGTTCGCGCCAGTTCAATCTGCGCCGTTGTAACGCCCTTATCGACCAACTCCTGCGCCTTTTGTGACCAGTCCTCGCTGTCACCCAACCAGCTTGTCAGGTACTTGTTCATGTACTCAAGGTCGTAATCCGGGTTTACTGCCGCTGCCGTCAGATAATCCATTACCTTTGCAGATTCCTCTCCGATGACCGTAGAAATGTCCTCTGCTAAGGCGCGTTCCTGAATCGTTTGAATCATGGCGTCTCGTGCGCCTTCAATCTGCGATTCAGTCATGCTGGCAACCGCACTGGAAATATCTTCTCTTTTCGCGGTTTCAACATATCCCTTCATCATGGTTTCAATATCGTCGGAAAGTGTGTTCTTGATTTCCTGTTCCATGGCGGTTTGAGATGCCTGAAGCTGAATATTGGGGCCTGTTTCTTTTATCTCATTTTCCCAAGCTGTTATAATCTTTTTTTTCATATTCTGCATCAATGACGGAACCGTTATCGTGCGTGCCGCGTAGTCATAGTCATCCCACGATATACCAAGGTTTTCTAAATAATCCCCTGTTTCGCTCCATCCCAACCAATTTTGTGTTTTATTGTGTTTATCTACAAGTTCCTTATACCATTTCCACGCCTGCTCCCACATTTGCGCACGTTCCGCTGCGACAAGCTCTTCATACGCATCCTGCGATGCAACCAACCCTGAATAGTTTTCCGACGCATGGCTCATGCTGTACGCCTTTTCGCTGCCCTCTACGATTGCAAGAAGCTGTTTAGTTTCCAGCAACGCCTTGTTCATCGCATTGATCTTCTCGGTCGTCGATGCCGTGTTGCCGCCAACCTCATTTATTGTCGCGGCAAAAACATCCGACGTTGTGCCGATTTCGAGGAACAATTCATTCATTTTTTCGGTTTCTTCCTGTGTCCGAATCTGCTTGTTTGCCAGCGTCTCGTACTCGTCAATCAGCGGTTCAACGTTTGTTACGATGCTTTTCAGCGTTGTAATCTGTCCGCTGAAATCTACATTTCTTGATGCGTCCTGAGCATTCTTAAATGCGCCGACCACTGTCGTTATTGCTGTTGCAATCAACCCGACGCCGGCAAGAATCAGCCCTAGTTTGCCGCTTGACAGAACTGTGCCGATTCCTTTGAGCGCACTCATGCCTTTGACCTCGGCCGCCAACGCCGCAACCGCCTTGACAATTTTAGCCACAACGATTGCCAGCGTTCCACCCGCCGCAATAATCGCCAGCAGCTTCGTGTTGATATAGGGAAGTCCTGCTGTTACATTCTCAATCAGCGTTGATACCGTGTTGTAAAAATTCTTCATAATGTCGCCGTTCATGAAGGTTGAGTACAGGTTTTCCAGCGAAACCGTCATCTTGTCCTGTGCCGCCGTTACGCTTTCCAGATACGTCTGATACTTCTGCGAAACCGTGCCAGCAGAAGAAAGAGAACCTTCGTACAGCTTGTAGGCGATGCTTCCACCTTCCGCGCCTTTTGCCAGATCCTCCATCAGTGCGAGGAACGTGTTTTGCTGCCTCGTGCCCGCCATCGTTGTTGCAATATACGACTGCGTGACGCTGTCCAGCGTATTCCATTTGCCCGCCAATTCATCCAACACGTCGGCCATATCGCGCCATTCGCCCATTTCATCGAACAGGCTGATGTTGACTTTCTTTGAACTGAGCGCCTTTGTAATATCGTTTGCGCCGATTACGTCGCCGTCTTCATCCTCTGAATAACCGGTGCTCTTAATCGAGTGCCACCGCGCCAGAATGGAGTTGAACGATGTGCCGATAGATGATGCGTCTGTTCGTGTTTTTGCTGAAACTGCTGCAATCCAAGCGCCAAGATGATTGATGTCGAGACCGAATGATGCTGCCGCTGCGGATGCTTTCTGGAACGCTTCGGCCACTTCTGCGCCAGACGTTGCAGAATTGTCGCCCAGATACACGAACAGGTCAACTACTTCCTGCGCCGATACGCCCATTGAGTTGACAGTCGCGGTAATCTGCGTCGACGCTTCGTCAAACTCCTGTGCTGTTACCTTTGCGTACATAGACGCCCATTTTGTTCTGTCCATCGTTTCACTTTCTGACAAGCCCTGACGCACAAACTCAACCGCAGAGGTTGCAATGTCTGTCGCCGAAATCTGTAAATCCGATGCCATCTGCTTGAACTGCTGGCTCATCGCTTCGATTTCGCCATCAGAGTTTTGCATAACGATTTGGATTTCGTTGAGCAAATCATAGTATTTCTGAGCCGCGTCCGTTGCTTCCGACCAAATCTTCCGCAAACCGCGATACATAATATACATCTTCAGGCGCTGCATAATCGTGTCTGAGATGTTTCTTTCCGACGCGACGTTCTTTTTGTTTAAGGCGCCTTCCTGTGTTTTCAGGTTGTTCAGCTTTTCCTGATATTTGGCTTTCAACTGCGGGTTTTCGATGCCAGCCATTTCAAGCGCGTTAATCTTGTTCTCGATGGATTCCTGTTCCGTCTTCAGGGCATTCAGTTGACCGGTCAGGCTGATTTTCTGCTCTTCGCTTGATGCCCCTTTAATCTTTTGCTCTGTGGCTTGAATCTTCTTTTGATTTTCAAACTGTTCCTTTAAGAGGTTGTTGTATTCCTTTTGCGATTCCCTTAATGCCGCCGCGTTTGTCTTGTCTTTTTTGTTTGCCTGCGCCAGCTGCAGCTTTTCCTGCCATGCAACCGTTGCTCTCAATTCCTCTGCAAACTGTGCCATTTCAGGGTGCGTCGCCCTGTACGCCTCTATCAGAGCTTCGACTGCCTGTAGCCTTGATTGAAGCAAATCCTTTTGATTCGTGTCGTTTTCGCCGAGCCTTGTCAACTGGATTTGAAGCTGATAATACTCTTTATAGGCGGCGACAAGCGCTTCAAGAGAAACGATTTCTCCGCCTGCTCTGCTTGCCGTCGAGCCGCTATTGGCCGCGCCGGTTGCCTGCGCCGCCCGTTCCATTTCGGCTGCCGTAGACGATGCCGCCATGCCAACCTGTTCAAGCTGTTGTGGGGACAGATTTGTAATTGCATCCGAAAGCTTTTTTATTTCTGCGGTTGTTGCTTTGATTGCTTCGGTCAACGCCTTAAACTGGTCGGCGTCCAATTTTACCATTCTGTCTTTTGTCAGTTCATTCAGCGCGTTTGCATCTATCTTCTTTGTCGCGTCGGAAACGCCATCAATCGCCGTTTTTACTTCCGTCAACTGCGTGCTTAATGTCTGCGCCTGCACAATGATTTGCGCGAAAGAAGCTTCAATATTCGCAGGATTAAATCCGCTCAGAGATTCAAGAAGCGGGCGAATCGGGTTGCCGGTCTCATCCATCTGGTATAAACCGCCAAGCAGATTTCCCGACATGGTTTGCATTTCTTGGATTACCGTCTGAAGCTGCTGCACATCCGGAAGCATCTGGTATAACCCTTCCATTAAGGCGCGGATTTCTGTAAAACCACTTGTTACGCTTGCCTCCATCGGTAGCGCCAACATTGCCTGACTTAAGCCTTCGACAGACGTCTTGATTTGTTCAACCGTTCCGCTCTGTGCCAAGCCGCTCAACGCATCCTTAAACGCCTGAATATCCTCTGCGCTCATCTTCACGCTGCTTGTCGCGCTTGTAAGTCCCGTTAGTGCTTCATTCAGCTTTTGCAGAGACGCGTCCTGTGCCAAACCGCTCATTGCTGCTTTCATTTCGCTAATCGCTGCGGTTACCGTGTTTATCTGCCCAAGCCCGGCAATCGTCGCCTGTAGTTGCGCAAATGCCTCCGACATCTTTGTCAGCGCTTCTGAATTGCTCGCCTGCGCCATCTGCGACATCTGTGTTACTGCCTGCTGACACGTTGCGCCGAGCTGCCCGATTGTCCCTTTCAGTTCTGCAACAATCGGCTCCATGTTCGTCAGGTTGATCGTTGAGGTTTGCGCCTGTGTTGACACTGTCCGCAGATGTTCAGCAAAATCTGTTGCTCCAATCTCTGCTCCGAAATCATTTGTCGCCGCCGAATAATTGGAATAGGTCGTAAAAATGCGCGTAATCAGGTTGCCAAGCTTGTTCATTTCCTCTGTGAAATTTGCAACGCCGGATTTCTCATCGTTCAAATCAAACTGCATAAAATCTTCCATTGAAGCCTTTGCGCTCTCAATAGACATTTTGATGTTGTTGTATTTGTTGACGGCGTCATTCTCTGCGCCGTTTTTAACGTCTGCCATATTCGACCCGACCAGCATTTTTGACATGGCGTTGCCAACGTCCGTGATTGCTTTTGCCAGATTTTCATAAGAAGTCCGCATTTTCTCAATATTAGAGACAGCCGCTTCACCCTGAGCGGTTTTGTTGACGCCGCTCAATGTTTCCGCCAAATTCTTCAGCCCATCGCCGCCGGTCAGTGCTTTCATCGCATTCGCAATGCTTGCAATATCTGTGCCGATCGTAATGCTCATTTTGCCCGATTCGCCGATGACCGACGTCATGCCCTTTGTAATTTGGGCAAGCGAATTGGCGATGCTCATAGAGCTTGCGACGCCCGTGTTGTTCTTTGCGGCTTGTTCACCCAGTTGTTTTTCTGCATCCGCTAATTTCTGCGCTTCAACTGCTGCGCTTGCGGACGCCTTGCCTATATTCGCGATACCACCGGCATTTACATTTTTATCTGCCGTCTGCATCTGCCTGTTCATGTTGGCTAACGTTTGCACGAGTTTGCTGATGTTCGTTTTTGCGTTTGCCGCTTCGGCGCCAAAATTTTTAATCGTGTTTACATTTGCGTCTGTCGGAAGCGCTTTGTTGAAATCTTTTAACGCCGTGACTGTCTCATTTAATTTGCTTGCTGTTTTTTCTGCTGTTCCCTCAATCTTCTCAACGCCCTTTGACGCATCTGATGCAGTGGCGCCGGTTTTAGCAAATTCATCCGGCAAATGGGCGACAAGTTTCTGGATTTCATAAACCGATTCCTGAATTTTTCTCAGTACGCTTAGCAGATTTTGTAATCCTGCCACTTTGGAAACCGTTTTGCCATCTTTGGTTGTTGTATACTCGGAAAGCTCATGTATCATTTCAGAAAGGTCTTTTACATACGATTCTATGTTTCGAACGTTGCCCTTGCCAAATTCTGCGGTCTTTAGCTTGTCAATCATATCTATGAGCGCTCTCATCGAGTTTTGCAACGTTGTTACATCTGTTGCGCCAAGTGCTTCAATCACCTTGGCGACGCCTGCAACCTGCACTCTGACCGCCTTGAAATTTTCACCGAGCGTCTTTACCTGCGTCAACAGACCGCTGATGTTCACACCCGCAATCGTTGCGATGTTTTGCCCTGCTACATTTTTTTGCTGCGTTGCCAACACCGTCAGGTTGCTCTTCAAACCGTCAATGTTCAATTCGCTTAACCCTTTAAGCGCCGTCGCATAGTCCTTGAGAGACTTCACTGCGCTTGCCGTCTTTTCTCCCGAAAAGGCCTTCAGGAGGTCTCCGCTGTTCGCGACGGTTGTAAACTTTTCGATGCTTGTTTTCAGGCTGTCTAACTGATTTTTGACCGCTTCAAAATCTGCCTTGTTCGCATCCTGCGCCGTCGTCTTGACGGTTTCGTTCATCCTCGCCAAGTGTTCGGTGATGCTGTTCATAATCGTTGTGACGTTGTTGTCCAGATTTTGCAGATTCACGCCTACCTGACTTAAGTCAATCGATTTCGTAATCTTGCCGATTTCGCTTTGAATGGTTGAGGCCGCCGATGTCACCTTATCCGCGAGGGAAACAAACTGATTTTTGAGCGCATTAAAGTCCGTTTTTTCGTTGACATTGTCCACTGCGCCCTGAATCGCTTTTGCGCCCTTTTCGATGGCACGCAGACTGAGTTCAATTCGCGCTGTCAGCAGATTGCTTTCTTCTGCCATCCTTCAACACCTTCCCTTTCTTTCCGATAATATAAAAAGAGGAGCGCCGCGCCAACCACACAAGCACTCCTCTTAAACGCCCTGTTATTTCTTTTTTGCGAAGTTCAATACCACGCCGTCGCCGATATCCATCTTGCGGTTTTTATCTGCCTTCTGCTGCTCCCTGTACGCGCCGACAAGCTGAAGCATCACGTTGTTGACTTCTTCACTTTTTGCCATGGACGAGAATAGGTCCTCGTCCGACAATACATCTGCGCCCAGCATTTTCTGCACCTTCGTTCCAAGGCTGTGCTCCGACGCGTATGTCCTGCGCACCGATTCGGTCATCAGTCGATTCATTTCCGTAACCAACTGCCTGTCCTCTGCCGTCCGCGTCATCAAGTCGTTGTATACCTCGTTCATGGTCAGCCAATCCATGAGGACGTGCCAACCATCCTCTTCACCAAAATCCGTCATGTCAATGTTCGTATAATACTTTGCTACCAACACCGCTTCCAGCAGTATCTTCTTGTAGCTGTCGTACATCACCAATGCGTCCTCGTCTGTTGCGTTTGTGTAGACGAGTAATTCCAGCGCCATTGCTTCCTTTTCCTCGTAAGGAATGTGCTTCTTCACGGTAATGCGTGTTCCATCCTTGCCGGACAATTCTACCAATCCAACCGCAGGAATCTTTTCCTTGTCAATCTTTACTGTTGCCATAACTCAATTTCTCTCCTTTGCCCTTTTCGCTCATTCTGATGGTTGATTTGCCGAAGAAGTCGGCAATCGCCTTTGTTGTGCCGTTGTTGCGCCCCTTGTTGTCGATATCGATGTTGAACGGATTGCTGTCGCTGATCATCTGCCAGCTCTTTTCGCAGAAGCTGTTGCCTGCGTAATTGACCACCGCTTCATAATTCAGCCGGTGTCCCAGCTCCATCAGTACATCGCTGAAGAAGATGTAACTCATATTATTAAGCGCTTCCTCGTCAATAACGCCTAAGTGCGCCGCCACGATTGCTACCGCACGGTCAAGGCTTACACCTCCTTCCGAATCGTCTCCAAGTTTTTTAGCTTTTCGCCCTTTTCGTCAATTCGATTGACGCGCTTGAAGATGGTCAGTATCTTCTCGATCGTGTCCGTATCCATCTCATCGTAGTTGTCAAGGATGAGCTGCTCGTCATCTGTCGCCGCAATCAGCCAATCCATTACCGCCTTGTCTCCGTCGCGTTCGTCTCCAAAGGATCCTGCTTCCATTGCCAACACGTCCGTCAGCGGATACAGGTCGAGGATTCTGTAGAACGTCGCCGTTCTGTTTCGCTGATACTTCAGCTTTGTCGCCTTTATTTCAATAGGCCTTCCGTTAATCATCACCGTATTTTCCGGATTTCCGACTGCCGGAAGAGCCTTTGCTTTCGTCTTTGTTGTCGGCGTTTTCTTTTCTTCCATGCCAACTTCCGGAAGCTCTTTCGTTTCCTGCTCCTTGTCTGGCAGATTCTTTGCTTCCTGCTCCGCATTCGGCAGAGCCTTTGCCTTCCTTGTCGCCATTTTGTCCCACCTCATTTTCCTTTTATTGTCGCGTTTTTATAAGAAATAAAAAAAATGGGGAGACCCCGAAGAGCCTCCCCTAAGACGATTAAGATTAGACCGGCTCGTAGGACAGGTCGAACATCTTCTCGTCAGCCCGCTTCGGGTCGAGAGCCGTGAACGTCACGCCATGCGTAGACGCAGACTTGTAGCTGTTGTCAAAGCCCGGAAGCGCCGTAACGCGCACGCGAGGAATGTACAGGTGCACCCAACCCTTAACCGCCGCCTCTGTGCAGTCAGTGCCGGACGAATACAGCGGCCAGTGCGCGTACAGAGCGCCCTTTGCAGTGGTGCTCTTGGTCGTCACCGTCACCACATTGGCGGTTTCACCAAGGACGCGGCGGTATGCCACGCGGATAGTCTCACCGTCAGACACATCGCCGGCGGCAAAGGTTACGGTCGTTTCGTTGTCGGTCGTGGCAACGGCAATCTTGCCGGTGGACGCGGTTTCAGCAACCTCAAAGCCGTTTACCTTCACAGAACCGCTGGTCACCTTGTAGGGGATGGTCACGGTGCTGTTCTTCACCTCGTACAGCTTGCTTTCCAGCGTATCATAGGCGGTGTCGCCTTCCTTGATCGTGGAAGCGTTTGCCATTGCAAACATATCGAGCGTAAACGCCGAGGAATCAAAAGTGAACTCCAGTGTACGGCTGGTGTCGATAATCGCCAGCGGGAAATTAGACTGACCGCCGTTGATGGTCAGAGATTCAGAAGAATCGCTCATAGACGCGGTGTTGACTTCGTCGTAAGAGAACACCGTGCCGTCGCAGCGTTCAAATTCAATGTTGGGGTTATCTGCAATATAACCGCCGAGTTTTTCTACATATACCATGGTTGTTCCTCCTTGTGAATGACCGTTTGCTGTCTGCCACACAGCCTCCTAATCTATGCGGCGCTGACTTTAAACCGTCGTTTTATAACAAAAGACAACGTGATACCGCTTGTACCCCGCTGTCTTTGTCCACAAATTATAGGCATTGCTGAACCGGAACCGCATGTTATAAATGGTCGGCTCGCGGAGCAGCAGGTATTTCAGCCTTTCGCAAATCAGGTCGTATCGATTTTGCAGCTTGTCCTTCGTTGCGGTGTGCAGGACATCGTCTCGAACAAAGATGTCTATCTCCTTGTAGCGGTTGAGCACACCCTTGTTGCCCGTATCCGCACCGTCCGAATCGTAACAGATGATGCGAACCTTTTCGTCCGTCAATAATTCTGAAGCCGCCGCATCCTCGATAAAGTATTTTTCGATAAATTGGACAATCGGGGTCCCTTCCGGGATGCACATCAATTCGCGCAGCTTTTCGTCCGGAAAGAATACATACCGAATGATGTCGTTCCAGTTGTCCTTCCATGAATGTGTCTTTTCAACATACATTTCGCATCACAGCATCTTTCCTAATTCATTTTCGATTTTTACCTGCGCTTCATATGCGCGGTCGCTGAATTGATTCTGATATATCTTTGTCGCGTTTGACATAAACTTTTCGCCATCGCCGGCCGTGTAGTTAAAGCTATCAGGCAGTGGGCGCGACTGATATTTTGAGGGGACGTGAACGCTCTTTTCGGTGATGTTGTCGTCCCATGTCGCCTGACCCGGCTTTGTCCATAGAGGACCATTCGCCTGATTGCCTGTCGCCAGCACCATTGCGCGAACGTATGTTGCGCTTTCCGAATCGGCAGGGACGCGCACCATGCCGACAATGGTTCCCGTGCGTTCGTCATAATATGGCGCGTCGCATTGGATGCTTTCCGCTACGTCGCTTGCCCATGCCTTTTTCTTTGCGCTGCTGTGCTCCGATTGGATTTCTGCTGCAACTGTTTCCTTAAACTCCTGCTGCGCTTCTCTCATCGTGTCCATTGCAATACCGATTGCAATTTTCATCCAGTCGTTCATGTCAGCCATGAAGACCACCGCCAGCCTCACGCTTCATCTGCAAGTATAAACATCCATGCGTCTTGTCGTAGTTGACCTCCGCCGTGAACATGTTGCGAATCGCATACGTATAAGGGCCGATTTCGCACGTGTCGTTAATGCGGATATTCTTCGTCTTTTCGTTCCATTGAACATAAACATTCAGAAGGTTGTCGGCGTTCACGCCTGCGTAGCTCTCTGCAATCGAATAGTCAGGGCGGCCAGAATATTCCGATACGCTCGACGGCATATCCTCGCAGATAATTTCGCGTCCATTCTTATCCAGCGACACCGTTGATTCTGCGTCCTCAACCTCGTACCCGTATTCATCGGTCTTTGGGTGATATTCTCTCGTGAATGTCAGTGTTTCATTTAACTCAACGCTCTGCGATGCCTGATTGTTCGGGTGATGCGTCACGTTCCAGTTGAGCATATAGAGAACGCCATCTTCGCGAATGACGATATCGCCTTTGTAAATCTGAACTCCGTAATCCGTCTTGAAATTCAACGACATATCAGAGTTGCCGATTTTGGACTTCCAGTCAATAGGCGTCTGCTGTGCCCTGATGAAAACCGGCTCGTACTCATCCTCCTGCGCTTTGTACCAATCCTGAATCACCTCGAATGTAAAATTCGTGTGCGGTACATCGTGCTGAAGCAGCCGTGTAAAATCGCTTTCCAGTGTGGGCGGTGGTCGGAAGTCGCGATTGCTTGCCGCTTGACGCCCTTTGATTAGCTTGTACGCGTCCTTGAGGTCGGCGATTCTGTCATCCGTTACCCATTGCGGCCTTGCCACGCACTCCGTCACCACCCTCTACAATATCATTTGGAAGTCGCCCGATGGACCCTGCTTTATCCAATAACTTGTGGCGAATCCGTTGAAACGCCGTCCATGTATCGTCGCTCCATTCGTCCTTAGGCTTGTTTTCGTTGGTAATATACACCAAATCCTCCACGTCTGCCACTACGCGAAGAATGTCCATCTTGAGCATATCCGTGTAGTCGCGCAGGAGGTAGGTTTTTTCAGAGGTTGGGTTCAGGTCGCGATCTCTGTACACAACCTTTACTTTCAATTCATCCATTCTATTCCACCGCCTTAGAGAAGGTGAAATCGCGCCATCTTATACCAGATGGTGCGCCGCATAGATTCCAAATCAGTAATGGTCTGCTGGAGATTCGCGTACGGTTTATCGCCGTGAGAAACGCTCATTGCGTCTGTTGTGTAGCTTGTCAAATCGTCCACTGTCGTCTGAACCTTCCGCAGAAACTCAATCTGCGCCGACAGGAGCACATATTCTCGTTCGTCCAGCGCCAATGATTCTGAAAAGCTGACATACATGTCGCCTTCCATTTGGAACATATCTTCGCTGAACCGCAATGCTCTGCCGGTCATGGTGTACAGGTGACGGATTGCATTGGCGATGTACTTGCCAATATCCACCATATCAACCGTATCAGGGACGTTCTGCCATTCAATTCTGTCAAAGAGCGCTTCCGCAAGTCTTACTAAATCGGTCATATCTTGCTGCACCCCAGCTTTCTATTACTCGCCGATAAAATCCTTATCCGGCATCTTGTTCTTGAGGATTTTCAGCTTTGTCGCCGTCAGGGCGTCCTGCGCCATCGCCACTCGATAGACGCGGTCAAGTACAAACGGCTCTGTAATCTTGTCCAACCACTCTTCCATCTTCTTTGCGGAAAGAGCCAAATGCTTTTTAATGTCCTCTTCATCGGCGAAGTTCGGGTCGTTTTCCACATCAATGCCAAGAGACGACGCCACCTCATGCGCAGTATCTTCCTTGTCTTCGGACAGATTTTCAAACCGCAGAAGTCCCTTCTGAATCACGTTCGAGATACTGGAAATGTAACTGACATCATCCTTGGAAACAAGAACAAAAGAACCTGCCTTAATGTTCATGCCCATCGGTCTGTCCTGTGTGCGAACGCCGACATCAAACTTTTGTGGATTGACCAACTTCATTTTTTCTGCCATTTTTGTTCCTCTCTCCTTTTAGAAAAGAGGAAGAGACGGTTTTTACGCCGTCCCTTCCATCGGTTCGTTTGTTGATTAGTTGCTCTGGTACACGCCGATGTACGGACGAGTGCCAACCACAATGCCTGCGCCGATATACTGGTCAAGGCGAACCTCGTATACCATGTCATCGATGTCCTGCGTGTCAACGCTGTTTACGTCGCCCTCAAAGACAACCTTCAGAGGACGCATACCTGCATCCACACCGGACGGCAGGATGAACAGCTTGTTCGTGTCGAATACAGGCTTGTCCGTGTCGTCGAACAGCGGGTTGACAAGATTCACAACCTTGCAGCCGCTGTATACGCCAATCATGCCGGTCGCGTTGTATTCATCGATAATGCTGTCAGAGTACTGCTTGGCAGTGGTAGAGGCGGTAAATCCGGTCAGCTCTGCAATCTGAGAAATCATATCGATATCACCGAGGATGGTCGGCGCTGCGCCGCCAGACAGGCGCATCCAATGGCGAATCATCGGGTCGAGCGTCGCCTTAACAACACCAGAGCCGGTGCCATAATAGGGGCTTTCAAAGGGCGCGGTGCCAAGCGCGGCGTTCAGAACCTCCTGAATGTACTGGTAATAAGCCAGCTCCATCTGATAGGAAGCGTCGTTAATCAGGGAAGCCATATCCACCTGACCGTTCTGCATTTCCACAAGGTTGATTGCCGGGCGAGCGGAAACCGCCACAGTATCCAGGGTAATCACCTTGTTGGCAACCTTGCTGCGTGCAGGCGTGCCTCCCTTTGCGCCGACATAAGCGCGGACACCCTCAATGCGCGTCTTGAACTGCGCCTTCTCGCCATAGCCGACGCGCTTGGTGTCGGCAACCTGATCGAGCCAGTTGGTCTTGGGATGAACGATGTCGTTTACCGCAAAACCAATAAGCTGCGCAATCTGATAGCGGTTGTGCGGCGTCGGGTTCTTTGCCAGCTCTGCAATCATTTCGCTCGTGCGCTTGGCAACGTTGGAATCGACCTTTTCGTGCTTTGCCTGCGCAACCAGCGTCTTTACGACGTTGGCGTTCTTCTTGATTTCAATCTGTTCCATTTCTCTTTACACCTCGATTTTTACTTGGCAATCGCGCCGTCTGCGGCAGGCGTTACCGTATCGCCAACAGACAGTGCAGCATAAGTCGTGTCGTCAACCGTCACAATCAGGCGCTCACCAATCGTCGGACGGTGCATCCGGACAAAGTCGCCCTTGTTCACGGCGTATTCTGCGGTGTTGTATTCGCCAGCGTCCTCGTAAACGTTCCATTCGTTTTCGCACAGGAAAACTTCATTGGTGCCAACCGCAGTAACATCCAGAATCACGGCAGGCATACGCCAGAGCGTCGTCTTTTCGACAACCTTCATGGTCGTATCCTTCGCCGCCGTCGTCAGAATAACGGCGCCGTTTGCGTCAATCTCGACAAACTTGCCGTTCTCCAGCTTGTCCACGTTGCCGTTCTCCAGCTTGTCCACGCCGGACTTGTGCTGGAAGTCATAAACATGACCATTCAGTCGCGTCATATAACCAGCCATCGGTTTATTCCTCCTTAATCGGTTACGGCAAGCAAATCGTCGTACTTGCCGCCCTTCATTGCAAAACCATCCGTCAGCAGGCTTGCCACGGCGATGCCGCCAGCCTCTTCAGGATTCAGTCTCTCCATGCACAGGTCACAAATCGCCTTGTAGTCGAGAGCTTCGATTGCCTTTGCAACCTTTTCGTCCTCGACGTCAAGCCCCTGTGCCTTTGCAAACGCCTTTGCCTGTTCCTGATTCTTTGCCTGTTCTTCGGCTTCCTGAGTAGCCTTCAACGCGTCAAGCTCTTCCTTGGCGGCCTTCAGCTCCTCATTTGCAGCCTTCAGGTTCTTGATTTCCTCATCGCGCTCCGCAATCGCCTTTTCGGTTTCGTCGGCGTTTTCCTCCGGCTTTTCCGGTTCAGGCTTCTTTTCGGTCAGTTCCTTCACCTGCTTGTCGGTTTCATCCATGCGCTTGACCAGCTCCTCGAGCTTGGCCATTACTTCTTCCAAAGTCATTTTGCTTTCAACTCCTTCAGCTTCCGTCTTGTCCTGTTCGGCAACCATGTTCAGTGCAACGCTTTCCTTGTAGGCGGGTACAGAAACAACCGCAACGCCAGTCAGAGCATTTTCTTCATTTTGTTCGACGTATAGTGCGCCATCTTTCTCTACGGTTGCGTCTTTCGTGTACTTGATCTCAAAGGAAAAGTTCAGCTGCCCGCAGTTGTACAGCTCCATAATCGCTTTGCATACCTCTGCTTCGCGTTTCGGGATGCGCCCTTCGGCAATCAAAGATGTGCCAAATTCGTCATCCTTCTTCCGGAACAGGTTGATGCTGCCAATTTGCCTTGTGCCAAATTCACCTGTGTCTGCGTTGAACATGTGTCCGAGATTCAGGTAATCACCGTTCAGAAGCCGTTCTACATCCGCATACAAAGGCAGACAATCATACTTCTCCGGATTGTCGACAATCTCATCAATGAACTGAGGCGTCACGCCTTCCGCATTGCCGTTCGGCTGCGTGGAGAGGATTCTCATCTCTACCAGTAGGAAAATGTCGTTCGACTTCTGTTCTGATATGGCAATGTCGGAAGCCAGTACATACAGCTTGTTGTCTGCCATATTTTGTTCATTCCTTGCCTTTTTACATCATCGTGTTAGGAGGTCACGACTTGTAAAATAATATTGATAAAAAGGGTGGGGGCTGCCGTTTTAGTCGTCAGCTTGTCCTTCCATCACAAAAGTTAAGTGGACTGTGCCTCACTGCCTTCAGGATTTGACGGCTTCGGCTGTCGTCCTGTCTGTGAGTTTGCAGGGTCGCTGTGGCGCTCAGTGTCGTCCATGGTCGGGCGTCCTTTTGTCGCGTTGCTTGTGTCGGTTTCTTCCCCTGTGTCTTTATCGGCCGGTGCAAGCACCATGTGAATGCCCGCCATTTCCTCTCTCTGCTTGCGTTCAAGCTCCTGCTTCATATCCAATCCATAAGCCTGCATCAGCGTCTCATGGCTGAGAATGCCCTGCTGCCAGAGCTTGAAGCATGTATCCTGAAACGCCTTTGACCCTGTCAGGTCGGTCGGCGGGAAGGTGAATCGCGGGATTTGTTCTTTGGCTGTGCGCGGCATCGTGTTCCCAATTCGTATATTGATGCGCCGATTAACCTTGTCCATCATTTCGCAAAAGCTGTCCTTTGCCTGTTTGATGCGCATCGCTGCCGTCTGCATACTAACCTGCGCGGAAGCAAAGGTTGAGCCGTCCTCTGCGTGACCGGATACGATAATGCCCGAAATGCCACCGGCAGAAAGAATGTCGCTGTTGACGCCCTTGTACTTGTCGTATTCAAAGATGTCATCCGTTTTCGGCTGAATAACCTCTGCCTTGCACCAGTTGTTTGTAACCGCCAGCGCCGTGCCTGTCATTGCAGACTTGAACAGTTTGCTTACCTGATTAAGTGCGCCGACATCTGGAAGCACTTCCTGCTTATCATCGCCATATTTGACGTGAACAAACGAACGTGCCGCAAGGTCAATGAGTGAATCCTCATAGTTAGAGATTCGCTCTTTCTTCTCGAATGCTTTCAGACACGCCGCCACCATCGGCACGGCGTATCGCATCCATCCTTCCTTCACGTCTTGCAGGACAAATGTGTTCGCAGGGTTGAGCTGTACCCATTCGCGCCATTCTGTCTTGATTGCATTGGCAACCTCAGGCGGATAACCGCTCAGACGGATATCAAGATCTTCGTCCTCAATCCACTGCTTGAATGTCTGCCCAGTGCGCTTAATCAGATCGTCGCGAACCGACCGGCAGTTAAACTCCACAATCGGTTCTCCGTCAACCGACACATTGCCGATTCTGCATAGGTGCACCGGTAGTACAATCAGGCGGTCATTGGGCATCAGGTAAACAATCACGTTCGCGTATTTGTAGAACTCAAGAAACACATCCTCCATAAACTTGCGGAAGCCAATGTGCTCATAGTAATCCAGATACCGCTTCTTGACGCGCTCGTTTGCACCGACAAGCCTGAAACCATCCGAAATGCTGAACGGCGTGTATACTTCCTTGATAATGCCGCGAAATACAGGGTCTGCGTCGCTATAGTAATCCGAAAGCTCGTAGAGCTGGAGGATGTGCCGCTGCTTGTTTCTTAGAATGGCGCGGTAGTCGTATCCTGCCAAACACCCTTTGAAAGTAATGTCCCTGTCCGCGAAGGTCAGCGAAACCTCTGCACTTGGGACAACTGCCGCATTGACGCCTCGATTGTCCGGAGGAGAAAGCGCTGCGGTAGACTGTCTTGTTCTGAATCTATCCCAAAATCCCATCTTCTTCATTCAGCCTCCGTTTTAAAAGTTTGTCACCACGCCGATACATACATTGGCGTAATTTCGTGTTATTCTTGCTTTTCGTTCGCCCTCAAGCTCTGCCACATATCGCAATCCCATTGCAAGGGATGACCAGCGGTCTTTGTGCTGTGTTGTTTTGGCGGTATCGTAAACCACTGCGCCCGACGCTGTTTCACGCGATACAACGTTGCCCATCTCAATCTGAAGGGCGTCCGTTTCCACGAAAATCGCCTTTTCCGCAGGTGTCAGATTTCGGTGCTTCTGTTCGCCATCCTCATCATCCGCGTCAGGGCGAACAACTACGTTGCCGAGCACATATCGGCTGTTGACCGGAATCTGAATCAGTTCGCGCTCAAAGTTGATGGTCGTCTGCGACACCAACTGTTGGTTAATCTGATTGTTCGCCGCGCACGGTCTGAGCAGCGGAATTGCATCATGGATGATTGAACGTTCTGTATCCATAACCAGCGGAGGGTATTCCTTGTTGGTTTCGGGGTCTGTCCACGGCTGTGAAAGAAACTGCGGAAATGCATCTCCCAAACCGCGATAATCAAATACAACCTTGATGGTGTTCGGGAATTTAACGAGTAGCTTTCTTAACTCAACCGCCAAAGCATCGAGACGTTTGCCGTGATAAGAGCGGATGTACACCAGCTTTTTAATGTACATGCCATCCTCTTTCTCAATGAGCTTGAGCACAGTGATAACCGCATTGTCGGCGTGCTTTGCCGCCGATGTTGCAAGGTCAAGCGCGATGACGTATTGTGAAGTGCTCTTTGCCGGTTGCGCCGTTTCTACTTCCGTCAGCGTCCGGCATCGCTCTGTCAGCTCATAAGGGAAAAGAGCACCGCTTTCTGCTCCCATGAAAATTGTGCCGTATTCCATTTGGAAGTTGACTTCCGGCAGCGTTTCGCGCTCTTTCTCAAAGAAATCCATCTTTGTAATGCCAACTCGCGCAGCTGATTCATAATTAAGCGCACACGCAAAATATGTGTTGTCACCCTTAGCAAACTTCTTTAATGCGTCGCAAAATGCAACATAAAAGTAGTTTGACTTCAGGCACGCGGATGTGATACTGACCAGCTTCGACGTGTAGTCTGGAATGCTGTTCGCCACACAATGCGACCGTGTAGTATTTCTGACCGGCTTGACCACCTTGGACAAAACAAATTCCTTGACTTCCGGCGCTTCATCGACAACGATGACTTTTGCGCGTGAGCCAAGGAATGTTCCAAGGGAATAGCTTTCAATTTTTGAGCCGTTGCAAAAGCGGATGATGCCCTTGTTGGAGTTGACGTTCACCGGCTTCTTTCCGCTGCCGTAATCCAATTCCTTTTTGATGTTCTCGTTGCCTGCAAATTCCTCTTCGATTTTCTTAGGCAGGAGCGTCGCCTGCTGCGCCGTTGCAGATACGACTGCAATCAGGCTTTTGGGATAAAGGATTGCCAACGCCGTGCAGCAAACCGCGCAAATCCATGTCTTGCCGTAGCCACGGCTTTGCGTCAGAAAAAGTGTGTCACCGTTTCCAAAGGCACGCGCTTCAACGCGCTGTGTGTCCTTTAGCGGCACTTGCAGGTAATCCGCAATAAAGGCGTCAAGGTGCGTCCTCCAATACCAAATCTGTTTCTGCCATCCTTCAACGTTCGTAATCTCCCGAACGTTGCCGACCTGACTTTCGACCGACATTATATTTGCGCCCCGACTGCCATTGCTACATGTCGGTAATCTGCCATCACCTTGTCGATATCATCCTCAGGAAAACTGAAGGGGTTGATGTCAAGCTGATGGTTGATTTCCAAGCCGTAGATAATATTGCCCAGCGATGTCAGCCCTGTAGAACTGCCGGGCTTTCTCGCACAGGCCGCGAAGTTGGAGGACTTTGAAAGGTCATCAAAAATCTTTTGAACCTCCTTGTACTCGCTTGCTGAGATTTCGCCGCGTCGCATCTTATCCTCCGCAATGTCTGCATTTAAGGACGCTTTCGCAACTTTTCTTGCATAATCCCTCATGCTGACATTGCTCAGGTCAAAATCCTTTTCGTATTCCTCGTAGGTTGCGTCGAGAATGTCAACCTGTTCTTTTGTGAAATAACCGCGCCAAATGGTGCTGTACGTCATCTTTTCGTCACGCATTTCTATTTTTTGCGTGTCAAAAATGTCGTTTGACTTAATGTTGTCAACATAGCCATAGAAAGCCTTGATGTTCATCATCGTGTAGAATTGTCTGCACGTCGCCTCGTCGATAATCGCTTTCTTTCTGTCTGCCGGTGCGGTTGGGCTTGTGTATACCTTGTTCGTGCTCAAGTAATATTGCGCCTTTTTGTAAGCTGCTTCCCAATAATCGTCATCCCATTTGCGGTTGTTCTCAAAGCAGTATTCCTTTAAAGACGTCATGTCCTTGCAATACTGCTGAACGCAATCCTTGCACCACGCATCATGGTAGCTTTGCTCTTTCCATTGCCTGTTTGAGTAGAACTCACCCAATGGGAGAGAACGGTTGCACTTGACGCACAGTTTGAAATTTGCCACTGCTTTTGCCATAATTTGTTCCTCCCTCTATACTAATTAAATAACTCGCCGTTTTGAAATCAAAGCGCAATCGGATAAATAACCTCGCGCCCGACATCCTGCGCCATTACCATTGCTGTCGCCCCTGCGCGGCCGCCAAAGCCCTTGCTCTGTGCGTATTTGTCCATACCGCATAAGGAAGGCACGCGGATAATGACCGAATTGCCGTCGTTCGTCGCGCCGTTTGGATATTCCTGTTCTTTATGCAGATGACCGCACACGAAGTAGTCAATCTTTTCACTGTATAGATTGATTGTGTTCCGTGCGATATCGCCGATGGACTTTTCGCCGTCGCCGTGCAGGAGAACGAAAGAATAACCGCATACAGAAACCTTCTTCATGCGCCCGCATTCCTCATCGATATGAACGCGGCTGTTGTCCTTTAATCGCGATGAAAGATACCAGAAAATAATCTTTTCAAGGTTCTCTTCTTCAAATTCGCGCGCCTTTGCTTTTAGCGGACGAACCTCTGCATGATTGCCGGTCACGCCGTATACATACACCACTGTTTTCTCTGACAGGCGATTCAACCACTGTGCCAGATATTCCGACAGGGAAATGACCGATTCAACCAAGCCGTATTCAAGCCTCATCAGTTGATTTTGCCGAAGGATACCGTCAATTAAGTCGCCGACCATAAACAGGCGAATCACGGTTAACCCTTCTCTCTCGATGACCCATTTGATCTGTTTGAGCAAATTCTCCATCCGTTCCTCGAATACCCTGCTGTTGTAGCGGTTGATAGATTCTCCATAAAGCCCTCGAACGTCAATGTCCGCGCCATAATGAAAATCACCGACGCCGACAACAAGCTCTCTATCATCGTGCCGTTCCGTCCATGCGCTGACCGGAGGAATCACGATTTCTGGAAGATTTTCAATTGCACTTTTCACTGTTTCGCGAAAAAGCTGGCTTCTCGCTTCCATCCGATACGCCGTGTTCAGCTTGCTCGTCAGGTCGCGCATCTTTTGTCTCTCAATATAATTGTCCGATTTGCCTGACGCGCTCTGCTCAAAAGCATATGCCCCTGCATCCTGTACCAGTTTTACGCCAACGCCAGCTTTCCGCAGCGTATCCGGCGCAACCGATAAGTCAAACTGCGTCACCAGTTCTGCCCAGTCCTTGTCGGACGCGCCGTTCTTTTTCTCCAGCATTTCCTTTACGAGTTCCTTTTTTGTTTCTTGGCTCAACTCATCGATTGCACTGCTCAAAAAAAAATCCTCACATCCTTATTGATTTTTCCTGTTGATTGACGCCGCTATCATCAGCACGATAGAAAACAGCATCAAAAACACCATTTCAGGCTTCACCGTCTGTTTGCATCTCCTTACCGGCCTTTAAACGTCAGCATCGCGCTGTTCCCATCGGATGCCGTCGACTTAAAATTCCAAGCCCTCTTCTCTAAACCCGTCCGGAGCGGTAAACCCGAAGAAGGATAAGGTTTATATATTTGCGCAGGCCCTGTTTATCCCTGCGCAAAGAGCACAGACCATTGCGTACAACGTCTGTGCAGATGTCGATCATAGCGAAGGGTGAGAGTCGAACCCACTGTCTTCAGCTCATGAGGCTGACGAGATGCCGTTTCTCTACCCCGCAGTATTAAAGGCGGTTGTAATATACCGCCGAATCTGTTATACTTGACTGACAGAAAGGATGTGTCGTCCATGAAGTATCATCGTCCGCTTGCGTACCGCAACCAATTATACTATTGGGATTGGTGTTCCGTTTCT
>CAVEOA010000026.1:0-28502 GCA_963617205.1 Alloprevotella sp.
CCTTCTACTCTCTCGACGATTTTGATGGGCAGCTAGCTGCCCATCAAAGCCGCACTAACAACCGACCTATGCGTCCTTTGAAGTGGGCTTCTCCGAAACAAAAGCTTGCTGCCTATCGTGTCCAAAATGATTGACAAACCTACACATGTGAAAAGAAATTTGGGGTTAAAGGACGAAGCATCATCCGTTTTTGACTTGCCATCCGGCGCAAAGCCTGATACAATAAAGCTCGAAAAGGGGTGCGCACATGAAGAAAAACGATGTGCTGACGCTCACGGCGGACAGCCTGGGCGCAGATTTGGAAGGTGTCTGCCATGCTCAGGACGGCATGGCGGTTTTTGTGCCGGGCATGCTGCCGGGCGAAACGGCGGCGGTGCGCATGGTCAAGTGTCAGCCGCGGTTTGCCTTCGGGCGTGTGGAGGGGAAAATTGTGCAGCCCTCGGCGGAGCGGCGCACGGTGGATTGCCCTGCATATCCGCGCTGCGGTGGCTGCACGGGTCGTCATATGCGCTATGAAGCAACGCTGGAGGCGAAGCGCAGTCAGGTGCGCGAGTGCTTCCGGCGGATTGGGCATATCGAGGTGGATGTGCCGCCGGTCATCGGCATGGACGATCCGACGCACTACCGCAATAAGACGGCGCTGCCTGTCGGCGGAACGGTCGATGCGCCGGAGGCAGGCTTTTTCGCGCCGAGAAGCCATCAGCTGATTCCCGTCACATCGTGCCTCAACGCCATGCAGCCGTCGGACGAGCTGTGCAGGCGCGTGCTGGGCTGGATGAAGCGCTTCCGCGTTGCCCCGTATGCAGAGGAAACGCACAGCGGGCTCGTCCGCCACATCGTCATCCGCGTCAACCGTGCGCATGAGGCGATGGTCGTGCTGGTGGTGAACGGCGCGTCGCTTCCGCACGAAAGGGAGCTGGTCGATTCGCTGCGTGCGGCCGGCGCTGTCAGCGTCATCATGAACGAAAACACCGACAGGACGAACGTCATCATGGGCAGGCGCTTCCGGACGCTTTTCGGGCGCGATACGCTTTCGGATACGCTCTGCGGACTGCGCTTCGAGCTGTCGCCGGCTGCGTTCTTTCAGGTGAATCCCGTGCAGACGGAGCGACTGTATCAGACGGCGCTTGATTATGCCGGACTGACGGGCAGCGAGCGCGTCTGCGATGTCTATTGCGGCGCCGGCACCATCACGCTGATGATGGCGCGCCATTGCCGCGAGGTGCTCGGCATCGAGATTGTTCCGCAGGCCATCGAAAACGCGAAGGAAAACGCCATCCGCAACGCCATCGGCAACGCATCCTTCCGCTGCGGCGCCGCCGAGGAGCTCCTGCCGAAGCTCGTCGCCGAGGGTCTGCGCCCCGATGTCATCGTCATTGACCCGCCGCGCAAGGGCGTTGAGCCGCCTGTCATCGAGGCCATCGCCGAGGCATCCCCCGAGCGTGTCGTTTACGTCAGCTGCAACCCCGCGACCCTCGCCCGCGACGCGGCGCTTTTCCTTGAACGCGGCTATCAGGTGCAGCGGGTGCAGAGCGTCGACATGTTCTGCTGGACAAGCGGCGTGGAGAACGTCTGCCTCTTCGTGCGGAGAAATGGTCTGCCGGTCGGCGTGGATGCGGATGCTGAGGAGAGGTAACAGGAGAAGCGCGGTCAGGCGACCGATGCACAGTTCATGCTTGGAGATGATTTTGGATCGCATTCGAAGGGAATGCCTGAACACAGGCGGATAGATGGATGCACAATCATTGCCTGCTGGCGTTGATATAGATGTCCTCCCCCAATGTGATATGTAGCCCCAATCCTGGACACGCAGGATTGGGGCTACATTTTAGTTACCTGCACTGCGCTGAAGACGTTCCGCGGACTGCGTCCGCTTCTCTGTTCAGCGCTCGTGAGGGCGGGGTTGGGGACAGTTGCATTGTTGAGCTTGCTATTTTGGTTGGGGCGTTGCCCCAAACCCCACAAGGGGCGCTGCCCCTTGACCCTGCAAGGGTCTTCGACCCTTGACCCGTTTCGCGACGACGTTGAGCACATTTACATACAGGTTGCGCGTGCTGCGTTGATGCGTTAGTTACCTGCACTGCGCTGAAAGCGCTCGTGGGGCGGGGGTTGGGGACATCTGCATTGTAGACGGATGCCGTTTTGTTGGGGCGTTGCCCCAAGCCCTGCAAGGGACAGGAAACGGGACGAAGTCCCCCCTTGACCCGTTTCGCGATGGGGTTGAGCGCATTTGCAGGCAGGTTCCGCGTGCTGGTTAGAGGGTCGTCAGGTGCTCGTCTGCGCAGGCATTGAGGGCATCCTCGAAGCCGACAACACACACGCCGCCGTCATTTGCCATGGCATCGAGCGCATCGCACCACTTGAGCAGCGCCGCAGCGTCCGTGGCAAGCATTTCGGCACGTTCGCGGCGAAGGTCCTCCGCGGTGACGCCGGTCATGCAGTCCATGTCGCTCTGCTTCGCCTGCTGGTCAAGGCTCAGCAGCGGTTCGCTGTGCGCAACGGTCGAGATGATGTACTTGTCAATCTGTTCATCGCCCTCGGTAAATTCGCGCAGACCCTTTGCGAGCGTGCGATAGACGTTCAGCGTGCGTGCCGGCGATGGGTCGCGGAAGGAGGAAGCGGAGATGCCGCCGAAACGGTTGATGGTCAGCCAGACGCCGTACGCGCCGCCCTGCACGCGCACCAGATTCCACAGGTAGCTGTACGACAGGATGTTTGCAGCAACCTTCGCGGCGCCGTCGAAGGCTTTTCCGGCAAGGCGGTAGTCGTATGCCATGCCTGTGTAGCTGATTTGCGCCGGAATACAGCAGGCGCTCCTGTGCGGCATGTCGGTCGTGTAGGCGCTTTCTGCCGGAACAGCGGTTCCTTCCGGATAGGCGGACAGGATGGCGGACGCGTCGACATCGCTGTCGGACGCAATGCTCAGCGTCATGCGCTTCTTTGCGATAGTATCGCTGCTGAAGCGGCTGCAAAGCGCCTTGAAAGCGGGATACTGCGCATCGAACTGTTCGGTAAGCTCCTTGAGCGTTGCAATGAAGCCGAGCCCGTCAACGGCATTGTTGACGGCAGCGGCAGCGCTCATGTCGGCGCTCGAAGCGAACTTCGCCATCATGTGACCCATGCCGATAACCAGCTTCTTGTACCTCTCGTTGTGCTGTGTCAGCAGCGTGCGGATATTCTCCTGCGCGTCGAAGCAGGTTTCCGTCAAAATCTCATGCACGAGTGCGCAGGCCTTGTCGATATTCGCATTCAGCATGGAGCACGTTACGCACAGCACAGGCGTTGCCTTGCTCATGTCGCGGTTCATGACCCTGATGCCAAACCTCAGCTCGCCGATATCGCGCTTGATCGCCTGATTGAGCGCAAGCGGGTCGTGCCGCTTCGTCGGCAGACTGTCCAGCAGCCATGCGGCGACGGAAAGGCGGCTCAGCTCGGGCAGCGTGCAATCCGTCAGCGCGAAATAGAACGTCAGGGTCGTGATGCCGTTCGTGGGCAGCGCGTGGGTGATGACGCGCACGGAATCAACCTGCGATTCCACTGCCGGAATCAGCACCGGTTCGGGCGAAATTTCCTTGACGGAGAGCATGGGCAGCGTCGCGAGCTGCTCGGCGGTGTCGGGCGTCTGCTGCCATGCGGCGAGCTTCTCGTTCTGCACGCGCAGCGCTTCCCTGTCCGCATCCGTCCAGGAAGCCTGACGCTTTGCAAGGCGCTCTGCCTCATCCTTACGCAGCGCTTCGCCGCACGTATGGGACGGGATCGTGCGGATGACGGCCATGGTGCTTTCATCCAGCAGCAGCTCCTCCATCAGCCGGTCGAAGCCGTCGCCCTCCGCCATGCGGCGCAGCTCGGCGTAGCGCTCGTTCTGCACCAGCGGCAGCATCGGGTCGCCGCCGTAGAGCCACGTGTTCAGCGAGAAGATGCAGCGGTTCAGCCCTGCCGGTTCACCGAACCGACGTGCGTGATACTCGGATCTGTTGATGGACGCAGTCAGCGCGTCCTTATCCAGTCCGGTCTTGCGTAGCGCCTGCACGGTATCGCGAATGATCTGCCGAAGCTCATCCTCGCTGCCGTCCTGAATGTAGCGCATCGTCAGCATCATGTACGGCTGTGCGATGTCGCTGCCAAGCGACCTGCTGGTATCCTGGCATTTGCCGGAGGAAAGCAGCGCCTTCGTCAGCGGCGCCTCATTGCTGCCCATCAGCACATCGAAGAGGATAGCCGTCGCGGCGATGCGGGTGCGATCCGTCCATGACGCGACGATTTTGGCAAGCGTCAGCATCGTCTTGCCTTCGGTGCTCTCCGATGCGCTGATTTCATACGTCTGCTCCGCCTGAACGGCAAACGGCTTCTGTATCGGGATGTCATGCGCCTCATCAAGGCGGTCAAAGCGGCTCAGATAGCTGTCAATCAGCGTCAGCACGCGGTCGAGCGGCACGGCGCCGTCCAGATAAATCCGCGCGTTCGACGGATGATAATACCGGTGATACATGCGTAGAAACTGCTCATACGTCAGGTCGGGGATGTTCTTCGGGTCGCCGCCGGAGCAGAAGCCGTAGCAGTTGTCCGGGAAGAGCACATCGAGCGTCTTCTGCTCGATCAGCTCATCCACATCGCTCATTGCGCCTTTCATCTCGTTAAACACGACGCCCTTGTACAGCGGCTGACCGTTTTCATCCAGCTCGATGTGCCAGCCCTCCTGATAGAAAATGTTCGGATTCTTGAGGATGGCAGGGGCGAACACGGCGTCAAGATAGACCTCCGTCAGGTTCATGAAGTCCTGCTCGTTCCGGCTCGAAACGGGATAAATCGTCTTGTCGGAGAAGGTCATCGCGTTCAGGAACGTGTTCATGCTGCTCTTGAGCAGCTCGACAAACGGCTCGCGGACAGGGTACTTGTCGCTGCCGCACAGCACGGAATGCTCCAGAATGTGAAACACGCCTGTCGAGTCCTCCGGCAGCGTCTTGAAGGATGCGCAGAAGAGCTTGTTCTCCTCGCCGTTGTCCAGATAAACGAGCTGCGCACCCGTCTTTTCGTGCGTCATCTCGACCATGCGCCCGTGCAGCTCCTCGCTTTCGCGGATGCGGTCGATGATGAAGCCGTGCAGCTTCATGCCCTCGCTCAGATTCATGGCGTTCTCTCCTCTCTGTATGCGAAATCCTCAGCGGATATCCAGCAGCTCACTGACGTCCTTGCGCTTGGGGGCGTCGGGCGATTCTGCCGGATAGCCCAGCGCAATCAGCGCCGAAACAGCCTGATTTTCGGGCAGCGCCAGCGCCTTTGCAATCGCCGCCTCATCGAAAATGCCCATGATGACGGTGCCCAGACCCTGCTCATGCGCGGCAAGGCAGAACGTCTGCGCCGCGATGCCTGCATCGAAGGACTGCCAGTGCGTGCCCTTGCTCGTGGTGAAGGAGCCGTCACGCTCATAGCCGCTGCGGCCGGTGATGGTTGTCAGCACCACCAGCGCCGGCGCACCGTGAAGGGTCGCTTGATTCTTCTGAAAGCCTGCCATGCATCCATCGGCGATTTGGTCGATTTCCTCGCGCTTCGTCAGGGCAATATAGCGCGTTGTCTGCGTGTTCTTCCAGCTCGGCGCATAGGCAGCCTTCGCGACGATCGCCCTGAGCACCTCGTCAGGCACGGGCTCGGCGGTAAACCTGCGGATGGAACGGCGGGTCAGCAGCAAATCGGACATGGTGTTCTCCTCCCTGTTTCAGTCATTCGTCATCGCACTCGGCGGATTGGTTTTCTCTCGGCAAATCGCGGTCGTGGTAATGATCCATAAAGCTGAATTCCTGCGTGCCGATTTTCCAGCCCGGCATGGTGTCAAGGCTGACGGCGTGAATCGCGCTGAACACGTTCTTCTCGACATCGGGATTCGTTTCGCGAAGCGTCCGCAGAAGCTGCTTGATTTCCGCACGCTTCGATGTGCCGATGCCGTCGCTGCTCTTGTCGCGCTCCTCCGTCAGACGGCACGCGCAGGCGATAAATTGCAGATTGTTCGCATCGCGCCACGCGCAGATGTCCTCCTCATGCACGCAGTACATCGGGCGAATCAGCTCCATGCCGGGGAAATTCCGGCTGTGCAGCTTGGGCAGCATCGCCTGTATCTGCGCACCGTAGAACATGCCCATGACGGTCGTCTCAACGACGTCGTTGAAATGGTGTCCCAGCGCGATTTTGTTGCATCCGAGCTCCTGCGCACGGTCGTAGAGGAAGCCGCGGCGCATCCTTGCGCAGAGATAGCACGGGTTGCGCTCGGCAATCTGCGTCGTTTCAAAGATGTTGCTGTCAAAAATGCGGATTGGGATATCCAGCAGCGCGGCATTATCGATAATGCGCTGCCTGTTTTCGGCGTTATAGCCGGGGTCCATCACGAGAAACTCGGTCTCGAAGGGGATTTCCGTATGGCGCTGCAGCAGCTGCATCATCTTCGCCAGCAGCATTGAATCCTTGCCGCCGGAGATGCACACGGCAATCCGGTCGCCCTCGGAGATCATCTCGTACCGCTTAATGCCCCGGACGAACGGGCGCCAAAGCGGCTTACGGAAGTCGGACAGGATGCTGCGCTCCGCCCTGACTGCCGGCGACAGCGTTCGCGGCATGAGGTCGCCTCCTTTTTACCTTGTATTCCGCATCGATTGTATCATATTTTGGGGGATTTGTTAAGGTGGCGCAAAAGGCTTTTCGAGGCTTTGCGGTCGCGGACTTCGTTCGGTTTTACGAACCCCTTTGCAGTGCACATCTCCATAATAGGTTTATCGTGCAGCTTTTCGGGGGCTTTGCGGTCGCCCCCGAACCCCTTCGCAGTGCACATCTCCATAATAGGCTTGTAATGTGACTTCTTTATACTATATATATATATATATAGTTTGTGACAACACAACTATGCAAATCAAACCAAGCATGCTTCCGAAGGGGTCAAGGGGGCGACCGGAAAGCCCCCTTGAAGTCGCTTCCAATGTTCTCCTTGAATAATAATGAAAACAAGAGCAAACTTGTTTCTGTTTGCGACCTTTCGGGGGCTTTGCGGTCGCGGACTTCGTCCGGTTTTACGAACCCCTTCGCAGTGCATATTGCCATAGTGGGTTTATCATGCGACCTTTCGGGGGCTTTGCGGTCGCCCCCGAACCCCTTCGCGATGCACATCTCCAAAGTTGGCTTTGAGTGAAACAAAAAAACGAATAGTATCAATACAAATCAATTCACATGGGAGTATGCTGCGAAGGAGTCCAGAGGGCGACCGCAAAGCCCTCTGGGAAGCCGAATGCAGGGGCTTTCCGGTCGCCCCTGCACCCTTCGGACGCACATTTCCAAAGTTGGCTTTGAGTGAAACAAAAAAACGAATAGTATCAATACGAATCAATTCACATGGGAGTATGCTGCGAAGGAGTCCAGAGGGCGACCGCAAAGCCCTCTGGGTAGCCGAATGCAGGGGCTTTCCGGTCGCGGACTTCGTCCGGTTTTCAAAAACTCCTTTGCGTGCTGGAAATGAAAAAGAGTATGCTGCCGAAGGGGCAAGGCAAACGGATGTGGTTTGCCTGCATTGTTTCCGCTGCCCACTTGCAAATCGCGGGTCATTGCGCTACAATAGAACCGAAAGTGAGGATACTTTTCATGGCACTCAAGGAAAAAGCACTCCGCCGACTGGGCGAAAAGCTGACCTCGTCGACCATCCCGTTTGCAGCTGGCGGCGAATGGATGCTTTGCCAGCGCGGCTTGTCGGATACCTATCATGCGTTTGACATCGTTGTCGCGGATGCGGATGCTGACCGCGCCGACCGTGTGCTGACGAAGCTCGGCATGCGTCAAATGCAGACATCGCCCGAGGGCATCTTCTGCTGTCACTATCATTTTGACGGCGCCGACGTGACTCTGCTGGCCGTGCGCGGCGAAGCGGTCGTCACTGACGGCGAGGCAACCGTGCTCGGCGTGACGATTCCGCTGATGCAGTCGGACGCATGGGGACGCATTTCACAAAAAATCCATGGAGGAGCATTATGAGCAGACTTGGTGATTTAATCCGCACGGAGCGTCTGCGGTCGAAGATGACGCCCAAGCAGGTCGCACGCAAGTGCGGCGTATCGGAAAGCTATCTGCTGGCGGTTGAAGCCGGCACGCGCATCATCGCGGACGATCAGGCGCGGCGCATTTTGAAGACCATCGGTCTCAGGGAGCAGACCGAAGCGGACTTTTCCCTCGATGACATTGCTGCAACGGTTGACCTTGCCAGCGCCGCGCCGAGCGTTGCAAAGGCCGTCACGGAGCGCCCGAAGCCCCAGCCCGAATACGAGCTTGTCGCCTCGACAAAGCAGGACAAGGAAGAAAACAAGGAGGAGGCTGTCGGCGGCAGCGTGTGGCTGGATGCGCTGACGAGCGTCCTCAAGCGCGTGCCGATCATGAACGCGGTCATGCAGCCGGTTGATTATCGTCTTCTGCCGATTCAGTCCGGCAAAATCGAGGGCGCCAAGCCCGACAAGGTGTTCTATTTCCTCGTGCCGGACGACTCCATGCGCGGTTTCCGCATTCATTCGGGCGACGTCGCGCTGATTGTCCCTGCGCACAGCCCCATTGACGGCGCGGTTATGCTGGTGGAGTACAACAGTCACCGCAATCTGCGCAAGGTCAAGAAGGTGACGGATTACAGCGTGCTGCTGCAGTCCTACGACCGCGAATACACTGCGGAGGAAGCGCAAATCAGCGAATGCAGCTTCCTCGGTCGCGCAGTCAAGCTGGAAATTACATTGTAAATGGATACAGGCGAAGTCTGCGGTTGCGGACTTCGCCTGTTTTTTGCTTTTTGGGGATCGGCTGCATTTTCATGGTTGATTTGGATTAGACCACAGGGGGCTTTCCGGTCGCCCCCTGAAACCCCTTCGGGACTCGGCGGCAGGGGGTGGTGACATTTTCGTGGTTGGTTTTAGGTGAAACCTCAGGGGGCTTTCCGGTCGCCCCCTGAAACCCCTTCGGGGGTTCTGCGGCAGGGGGTGGTGACATTTTCGTGGTTGGTTTTAGGTGAAACCACAGGGGGCTTTCCGGTCGCCCCCTGAAACCCCTTCGGGGGTTCTGCGGCAGGGTTGGTGACACTTTCATGGTTGGTTTTAGGTGAAACCTCAGGGGGCTTTCCGGTCGCCCCCTGAAACCCCTTCGGGGTGCACATTTCCAAAGTTGGTTTAAAAAGAGGCTTCTTTATTTTTTTTGTTTGCCATGGCTCAACTGTGCAAATCAAAACAAGTATGGTGCCGAAGGGTGCAGGGGCGACCGCGGACTTCGCCCGTTTTTCAGCCCCTGCTCGCTCCGCAGAGCGAAACTCCTTTGCGACGACAGAAAACAATCAGGGGAATGAAAAGAGCAGCAGCTCGGATGGAGTTGCTGCTCTATTGGTTTCATGGGCGGCGCGCAAACGCGTAGATGCCAATCGCGGCGGCGATGGACAGATTCAGCGAATCCACCTTCGTGCTGCTCGGAATCCGCACCGGCTGCCCGATTTTCGCAAATTCTGCCGGCAGACCGCTGCCTTCATTGCCGAAAATCAGCGTCCAGCGTTCCGGCACATCCTGAAGCACATCCGGCAGCGACTTCGAGCCGTCCAGCATGAACGGATACAGGCTGTGCGATGGAAAATCGCGCTGATAATCCGCAAAATCATCATAAACATGCAAGCGCAGCTGAAACAGGCTGCCCATGCTGGCGCGGACAGTCTTGGGGTCGAAAACATCGGCGCATGGGCGGATGACGGCGATGTCCTGCACGTCAAAGCCCAGCGCGGTGCGGAAAATCGTGCCGACATTGCCGCAGTCAGACGGATGATGGAGGACAATGTGCGGCAGATTCGGGTCAAGCGCGTCGGAGAATTTGCTGAACACCGCCGCCGCGAAGCAGTTTTCCTTGCCGGACACGCGTGCGAGCGCCTTGTCTGCAATTTCCACGCGGATATGGTGCTTTTCCGCCTGCTCGGTCAGCCGTGCAGCGCCCTCGGTGCCCTCGCTGCGGCTGTGCAGGAGCAGGCGGCGGCAGAGGTCGGGGCGATGCAGCAGGCATTCCATCGCGGGGAACATGCCCGGTGCGTAGGCGTAATCCAAATCAGCGGCATAATTCGATAAAGAAGGCATAGTCTTGCTCCCCTGATGTCAGAACAGTGCTTCGACGAAATCCTTCGCGTTGAAGGGCTGCAAATCCTCGATGCCCTCGCCGACGCCGATGTACCAGACCGGAACCGCCAGCTCCTGCCGGATGGCCAGCGCGATGCCGCCCTTTGCCGTGCCGTCGAGCTTCGTCAGGATAATGCCGCCGATTTCGCAGACCTCCTTGAACGCGCGCGCCTGCGCCAGACCGTTCTGACCGGTTGTCGCGTCCAGCACGAGCATGCAGCGAACATCCGCCTCGGGAAATTCGCGGTCAATCACGCGGCGCATCTTGTTGAGCTCATCCATCAGGTTCTTCTTGTTGTGCAGGCGTCCTGCAGTATCAACAATCAGCAGATCAGCGCCCTGTGCCTTGGCGGACTGAATGCCGTCATAGACGACTGCCGCAGGGTCAGCGCCCTCGGCATGTTTGACAATCGGCACGCGTGCACGCTCCGCCCAGACGGTCAGCTGATCCGCCGCCGCCGCACGGAAGGTGTCCGCCGCACAGAGGATGATGCGTCTGCCGATATTCTGGAAGCGCAGCGCGAGCTTGCCGATGGTGGTCGTCTTGCCGGCGCCGTTCACGCCCACGACCAGCATGACCATCGGCCAGCGCAGCGGCGGACGCGGAATATCCATCTGTTCAATCATGATATCCTTGAGCATCTGCTTGGCGGTGTCGGCATCCTTGACCTTGTTCTTCTCCACGCGTGCGCGGAGCTCATCCATGATGACCATGGTTGCCTTCATGCCGCAGTCGGAGAGGAGGAGGATATCCTCGAGCTCCTCATAGAAATCATCATCGATTTTGCGCGTTTCCTTAACAAGGGTATCCACGCGACCCATCATGGCATCGCGGGTTTTTGTCAAACCTTCCCGCAGGCGCGAGAAGAAGCCTTTCTTTTCTCCCATGGTATGAGCCTCCTGATAATAATAGATAATGAGAATGGGTGATTGCTGTGGGCATGGTTCTATGGCGGCCAAAGGGCTTTCCGATCGCCCTTTGGAAACCTTCGGCGATGCACATTTCCATTGTTGACTTTGTGTGCAACTGAACGCAGGGGCTTTCCGGTCGCCCCTGCACCCTTCGGCGATGCACATACCCAATGTTGACTTTGTGTGAAGCAAAAATCATACAGCTCCATTACAAATCAACTTACATGGGAGTGTGCTGCGAAGGAGTCCAGACAGAAATCAGATGAAGTCTGCGAGCGCAAAGCCCTCTGGGAAACTATCGCATACTGGATTTTCATTTCCAAAGTTGACTTTGAGTGAAACCGAATGCAGGGGCTTTCCGGTCGCCCCTGCACCCTTGTCACGGCATCAAGGGGGCTTTCCGGTCGCCCCCTTGACCCCTTCGGATTTCCCATAGTTGACTTTGTGTGGAACAAGAATCAACCGGTTTCATTACAAATCAACATACATGAGAGTGTGCTGCGAAGGAGTCCAGACAGAAATCAGACGAAGTCTGCGAGCGCAAAGCCCTTTGGGAAACCATCGGCGTTTTGACAAAAACATAGCTTAGCTGCGAGCAGCGCCGGCTCTGTGCTTTTCCAGAAACACCATCAGCACGGCAATGTCCGCAGGCGATACGCCGGGAATCCGGCTGGCTGCCGCGAGCGACATCGGGCGCTGCTTCTCCAGCTTCTGACGGGCTTCGATTCGCAGACCGGTGACAGCGGCATAATCGAGCGAATCCGGCAGCAGGGTTTCCTCCATCTGCCGTGCATGGCGGATGAGCGTTTCCTGCCGCGAGAGGTATCCTTCGTACTTGACGGAAATCTCCGCCTGAACCTGCGCGGGTTTGCCGAACTGCGCGAACTCCGGCGACAGCTCCGACAGCGATGACAGCGTAATCTCCGGACGCCGCAGTAGCTCCTCCGCGCTGACACCGTTTGACGCCTCCGGCTGCTGATGCTTCTCCAGCCACCGGTTCAGCTGCACGCCGGGCGTATACCGAACCGTTCGCAGTGCGTGCAGCAGCTGCGCCGTGTCCGAGGCCTTCTTTTCCGTGCGCTCCATGCGCTCCTGCGTGGCAAGCCCTGCCGCATACGCGATGCGCGTCAGCCGCAAATCCGCATTATCCTGCCGCAGCGACAGGCGATGCTCCGCACGGCTCGTCATCATGCGGTACGGCTCATCCGTGCCCTTGGTCGTCAGGTCGTCCGTCAGCACGCCGATGTATGCCTGGTCACGCGTCAGCACGATGGGCAGCTTGCCCTGCACGGTCAGCGCGGCGTTCATGCCTGCGAGGAGCCCCTGCGCCGCCGCCTCCTCATAGCCGGATGTGCCGTTGATCTGTCCGGCGAAGAACAGCCCGCGGATATCGAGGCTTTCCAGCGTCGGGCGCAGTTGACGGCTGTCGATGCAGTCGTACTCGATGGCGTAGGCAAGGCGCGTCAGCTCGCAGCGGTGCAGCCCCGGCACAGAGCGGTACATCTCCCATTGCACATCCTCCGGCAGCGAGGTCGACATGCCCTGCACGTACCATTCGCGGCTCTGCCGTCCTTCCGGCTCGAGGAACACCTGATGGCGCTCCTTCTCGGCGAACTTGACGATTTTCGTTTCGATGGACGGGCAGTAACGCGGACCGATGCCGTGGATTTTGCCCGAATACAGCGGCGCACGGTGGAGGTTCCGGCGGATGATGTCATGCGTTTCCGGCGTCGTCCATGTCAGATAGCAGGAAAAAGTGTTTTCCAGCGTGCGGTCGGTCAGGAAGGAGAACGGCGTGACAGGCTCATCGCCGGGCTGCGGGGTCATCTCGTCAAAATCAATCGAGCGGACATCGATGCGTGCCGGCGTGCCCGTTTTGAAGCGCCTGAGCGGAAAACCGAGGGCTTCAAGGCTCTGGCTGAGGTGCGATGCATTCATCAGCCCCTGCGGACCGCCGGGCGTGATGCTCTCGCCGATGATGATGTCGCTGCGCAGATACACGCCGCTCGCAACGACCGCTGCACGGCAGGAAATGCGCTGACCCATGGTGGTCGTCACGGCGGTGACATGCCCGTTTTCGACCTCGATGGAGGCGGCTTCGCCCTGCCGGACAGTCAGGCGCTCCTGCGTCAGCAGCGCCGTGCGCATCCGGTTCTGATACTGCTGCTTATCTGCCTGCGCCCGAAGCGCATGGACGGCCGGCCCCTTGGACATATTCAGCATTCGGCTCTGAAGGAAGGTATCATCGATGGCGCACGCCATTTCGCCGCCCATGGCATCCAGCTCGCGGACGAGATGTCCCTTTGCGCTGCCGCCGATGACCGGATTGCACGCCATCAGCGCGATGCCGTCCATGTTGAGCGTCAGCAGCAGCGTATCCAGACCCATGCGGGCTGCTGCCAGCGCCGCCTCACAGCCGGCATGACCGCCGCCAATGACAACCAGATCCTTCATCATGACCATTGCTCCTTGAAAATGCGTTCCGGAGGATATTATAGCACAGGAACAAGGGAGAAGGCAAGGGAAAAGGGGAATGAACAATTCCCACTGCCCATGTGTGCAACAGACCGCAGGGGCTTTCCGGTCGCCCCTACACCCTTCGGATTCCCCATAGTTGACTTTGTGTGAAACAGAAATTAAATAGCTCCATTACAAATCAATTCACATGGGAGTGTGCAGTGCGAAGGAGTCCAGAGGGCGAGCGCAAAGCCCTCTGGGAAACCGAACGCAGGGGCTTTCCGGTCGCCCCTGCACCCTTCGGGAATGCACTTTTTCGATGTTGACTTTGCGTGCAACAAAAATCATACAGCTCCATTACAAATCAACTCACATGGGAGTGCAATGCGAAGGAGTCCAGACAGAAATCAGACGAAGTCTGCGAGCGCAAAGCCCTCTGGGAAGCTATCGCATACTGGATTTTCAATTCCAAAGTTGACTTTGTGTGTAACAGAATGCAGGGGCTTTCCGGTCGCCCCTGCACCCTTGTCACGGCATCAAGGGGGCTTTCCGGTCGCCCCCTTGACCCCTTCGGATTTCCCATAGTTGACTTTATGTGCAACAAAAATCATACAGCTCCATTACAAATCAAGCCACATGGGAGTGTGCTGCGAAGGAGTCCAGAGGGCGACCGCAAAGCCCTCTGGGAAGCTTGCCGATGCTGAACTTATAAGGAACAGGAACGCAGGGGCAGAAAACCGGACGAAGTCCGCGATGGCAGGCATCGCCTGTTCCATAGCGCCCTGCTGCTGCATGAAAGTGAAAACGCCTCAGGAAAGATGAGAAAATCAAAAGGGGCAGGGGAAAATCACTTTTCCTCTGCCCTTTCATAAGCCAATCGGGGCGAACCGTCCGATACATAAATCACGCCGCAGTACTGAAAGCCGTGCTTGAGAATCAGGTGCTGCATCGGCAGATTGTCCCGATGCGTGTCAATCCGCAGATGCCTGCTTTTCTCCAGCGCAAACGCCAGCGCCGCGGCAAATACGCCGTGCGCACCCTCTGCCGATGCCACGCGGTGAATCGTCCCGTAAGGCGAATCATCCAGCCAGCTGCCTTCAATCACGCGGTACGTCGGGTCGTCGCCGAAAATCAGCGCGAATACGCCGTTGATGTGCCCACTGCTTTCCACCACATACAGGTTGCCCAGGCGGATGTCGTTTTCCAGCATTTCCGTTGTCGGCGAATGCTGCCACTGCGTGGGATTGCCGTTCTTCACCATGAACGAGCGCGCGTAATCATAAATCGGGAGGATGCACGGCAAATCCGCCGCTGTTGCCTTGCGAACCATGAAAGACCACTCCTTTCATGGCGTATCGTACCACGAATGACGCTGCGATGTAAATGCGCAAGCTGCTTTTCTCCTGTTCTTTTCGGCGCACATTGTGGTATAATAGGGAGGAATTTTCATTCGGAAGGGTATGCTGATGATTGGACGCTTTGCGCCGACGCCCAGCGGACGACTGCATCTGGGCAATCTCCTGTGCGCCATGCTGGCGTATCTGTCCGCACGGTCGCAGGGTGGTCAGTTTCTGCTGCGCATCGAGGATGTTGATGTGCCGCGCTGTCCTCGTTCGCTGGCGGATGCTGCCATCAGCGATTTGCGCTTCCTCGGCTTCCGCTGGGACGCGCCGATTGTCTTTCAGTCCGAGCGCACGGCGATTTATCAGCAGGTGCTGGACAAGCTCCGCCGCGAGGGGCATGTATACCCCTGCTTCTGCACGCGCGCGCAGCTGCATGCGTCCGCAGCGCCGAATCTCGGCGACACGCAGTTCATCTATCCCGGCACCTGCGCCCGTCTGACGGCGGGAGAGCGTGAGACGCTTTCGCACGTCCGTCAACCGGCGATGCGATTGCGCGTGCCGGACGAAACGGTGACCTTCACCGACCGCGTTTTCGGCGAGCAGTCGGAGAATCTCGTGCGCGATTGCGGGGATTTCCTGCTGCAGCGCTCTGACCGGCTTTTCGGCTATCAGCTTGCGGCTGTGGTGGATGATGCGCTGTCCGGCGTGACGGAGGTCGTGCGCGGTCGGGACATTCTCAGCGCGACACCGCGGCAGATTTACTTACAGCGATTGCTGGGATATCCGCAGATCGCCTACGCGCACATTCCGCTGCTGATGGACGCGCAGGGGCGTCGGCTTGCCAAGCGTGACCACGACCTTGACCTGTCCGCGCTCTCAAAGCGGTTTACGGCAGAGGAGATACTCGGCTGTCTTGCCTACAGCGCCGGCATTCTGCCCGAACCGCGCCCGATGACGCTGGAAGCGCTCATTCCGCTGTTTTCATGGGAGAGGATTGGTCAGGCGGATTTGCGTCTGCCGGAGAGATTGATGATGCAATGATGAGGTTGTCTTTATTGTCAAGGCGGGATGATGATTTCATGGGTGGGGATGTAACACTCGGGGGCTTTCCGGTCGCCCCCGAACCCCTTCGGCGGCATAGTTGGTTTCATTTCCATGGTTGGGCTGTGGCAAGCTATCAAGGGGGCTTTCCGGTCGCCCCCGAACCCCTTCGGGCATACTTAGTTTCATTTTCATGGTTGAGTTGTGGCAAGCTATCAAGGGGGCTTTCCGATCGCCCCCGAACCCCTTCGGGCATGCTTGGTTTCATTTTCATGGTTGAGCTGTGGCAAACTATCAAGGGGGCTTTCCGGTCGCCCCCGAACCCCTTCGGCGGCATAGTTGGTTTCATTTCCACGGTTGGGATGGGATGTAACTTTCGGGGGCTTTCCGGTCACCCCCTTGACCCCTTCGGGTTTCCCATAGTTGACTTGTGATGTTGCTTAGTTGTTTATAAGAAAGTTGCATTAAAAAAATACTATGGAAATGTGCAATGCGAAGGGGTTTGGGGGCGAGCGCAAAGCCCCCAAAGTGAGCGAAAGAAAACAAGTATGCTTTTTTCAAGGTGGCTATAGAACAGGCGAAGTCTGCGGTCGCGGACTTCGTCCGATTTCTTTCTTGACCCCTTCGGGTGAGCAAAAAGAAAGGGCAGCACCGTGATGGATGCTGCCGGAGGTTTAGCCGAAGAACAGGAACTTTTTCTTTTCGTAGGGTTCGCTGGTCATGCCCTTGAACGTGTAGCCGGTCGCGGCGATGACGTCCTTGACCTTTGCCTCATCGAGCGCTTCCTCGGAGATGATTTCCGTTTCGTGCTTGCTGTGGGAGGAGGTGACCTTCTTCACATCAAATGCCTTGCGGATGGCATCGTTGACATGATTCTCGCACATGCCGCACATCATGCCGTCTATTTTCAGCGTTGTCTTAATCATCGAAAACAGCTTCCTTTCCTGACAATATACCCCATTGGGGTATCTGTATCATAGCACCGGCGCAGGGGAATGTCAAGCCCTTTCCTGATTTTTTGCCGAGACCTTGACAATTCCTGCGGGAAGCATTATACTGAGCATTGCTACGCGATGAAGGGGAACGCTTGGGAAATCGTCCGTCACAGAGAGCTGCGCAAGGGTGGAAGCGCGGCGGGACGCACCGGAGCCGCTCGCCCCTGAGGGTATCCGGCGGATGCCGGCGAATGGCGCTCGTTACGCGCAAGAGAGGTTCGGCAGTGCCGGACAAGCAGAGTGGTACCGCGAAACAGCCGTTTCGTCTTTGCAAAATCATGCATGGACGGAACGTTTTTTTGTGCCGTCCGGGAAACGCAGAAAGGAAGCAATCTCATGGAAATGAAGCCGTATGACCCGAAGGTGATTGAGCCGAAGTGGCAGAGGCGATGGGCGGAAAGCCATGCCTTCGAGGCGAAGAGCGATTACACGATGCCAAAGTTCTACGGGCTGATTGAGTTCCCCTATCCGTCCGGACAGGGCCTGCACGTCGGTCATCCGCGTTCAAACACCGCGATGGACATCATTGCCCGCAAGCGCCGCATGGAGGGGTATAACGTGCTCTTCCCCATCGGCTGGGACGCATTCGGTCTGCCGACGGAGAATTATGCCATCAAGAACAAGGTGCATCCGGCGGTCGTGACGCAGAAGAACATCGACCACTTCCGCGAGCAGCTGCAGAAAATCGGCTTCTCGTTCGACTATTCGCGTGAGGTCAACACGACCGACCCGTCCTACTACCGCTGGACGCAGTGGATTTTCCTGCAGCTCTTCAAGCATGGGCTGGCATACAAGTCCGAGATGCCCATCAACTGGTGCCCGAGCTGCAAGTGCGGTCTGGCGAACGAGGAGGTTGTCGGCGGCAACTGCGAGCGTTGCGGCACGCAGGTCATCCGCCGCGTGAAGAAGCAGTGGATGCTGAAAATCACCGCCTACGCGCAGAAGCTGCTCGACGGTCTGGATACGGTGGACTTCATCGACAAGGTGAAGGTGCAGCAGCGCAACTGGATCGGTCGCAGCGTCGGTGCGGAGGTCGATTTCGCACTGACGGCGGAAGGCGAGAAGGTGCGCGTATTCACCACGCGTCCTGACACGCTCTTCGGCGCGACGTACATGGTGCTTTCACCCGAGCATCCGCTGATTGACAAGCTCAAGGATCAGATTGCCAACTACGATGCGTGCATGGCGTACCGTGCGGAGGCGGCAAAGAAGAGCGACTTCGAGCGTGCGGAGCTGGCGAAGGACAAGACCGGCGTGCAGGTGGAGGGCGTTCGCGCCATCAACCCCGTCACCGGCACCGAAATCCCGATCTGGCTGAGTGATTATGTGCTGATGACCTACGGCACAGGCGCCATCATGGCTGTTCCGGCGCACGACACCCGCGACTGGGAGTTTGCGCACAAGTTCGGCATCCCGATGATTGAGGTCGTTGCAGGCGGCGACATCGAGGAGGCTGCGTATACCGACATTCAGGACGGCGTGATGGTCAATTCCGGCTTCCTGAACGGCATGAAGGTCGCGCAGGCAAAGGAAGCCATCATCGAATATCTCGAAAAGAACGGTCTGGGCGAAAAGAAGGTCAACTACAAGCTTCGCGACTGGGTGTTCAGCCGTCAGCGCTACTGGGGCGAACCAATTCCGATTATCCACTGCGACAAGTGCGGCATGGTGGCTGTGCCGGAGGATCAGCTCCCCGTCACCCTGCCCATGGTTGACAACTACGAGCCGACCGATTCCGGCGAATCGCCCCTGTCCGTCATGCACGACTGGGTGAACACCACCTGCCCGTGCTGCGGCGGTCCCGCCACGCGTGAGACGGATACCATGCCGCAGTGGGCTGGCTCAAGCTGGTACTTTATGCGCTATTGCGACCCGCACTGCGATACCGCCATCGCATCGCCCGAGGCGCTCAGGTACTGGATGCCGGTTGACTGGTACAACGGCGGCATGGAGCACACGACGCTGCATCTGCTCTACAGCCGCTTCTGGCACCTGTTCCTGCATGACATCGGCGTTGTGCCCGCGCCCGAACCCTATCAGAAGCGCACGAGCCACGGCATGATTCTCGGTGAAAACGGCGAGAAGATGTCCAAGTCGCGCGGCAACGTCGTCAACCCGGACGACATCATCGACGAAATCGGCGCCGACGCCTTCCGCGTGTACGAGATGTTCATGGGCGCGTTCGATCAGGCGATTCCGTGGAGCACGCAGAGCGCGAAGGGCTGCCGCCGCTTCCTTGACCGCGTGTGGCGCCTGCAGGAGAATGTCGTGCCGGATGACGGCTACAGCGCGAAACTGAATGCCCTCATGCACGAGACGATCAAGAAGGTCTCGCTGGACTACGAGGCGATGAAGTACAATACCGCCATCGCGCAGATGATGACGCTTGTCAATGAGCTGGTGTCCATCGGCAGCGTGACGCGTGGCGAGCTGAAGACGCTGCTGCTCCTGCTGAACCCCGTTGCGCCGCACATCACCGAGGAGATGTGGGAGAATCAGGGCTTCGAGGGGGAAATGACGTATCAGCAGTGGCCGACATGGGATGAGCAGGCGCTCGTCAAGACGGAGGTCGAAATCGCCGTGCAGATTTGCGGCAAGGTTCGCGGCCGCGTGATGATCCCTGCCGACATGACGAAGGAACGCGCCGAGAAGGAGCTGCCCCTGCTGCCTGAGGCGGCGAAGCTGCTTGCCGGCAAAACACTCACCAAGGTTATTTTCGTCCCCGGTCGACTGGTTAATTTCATTGCCAAATAAATAAACGGGAGCCGCTCCGAATGACCCGCAGTCAAACGGAACGGCTCCTGCTGTTCTATTGTATGGCAAAAATCAACTATGCAAAAGAAATCAAGTATGCCCGAAGGGGTCAAGGGGGCGACCGCAGGCTTCGCCTGTTCTATAGCCCCATTGAAGCTGCAAATAAATCCAACTAAGGGAAAAGAAATCAAGTATGCCGCCGAAGGGGTCAGGGGGCGACCGGAAAGCCCCCCTGATAGTTTGCAAACAAACCAACTAAGAAAATGAAATCAAATATGCCGCCGAAGGGGTCAGGGGGCGACCGGAAAGCCCCCTGATAGTTTGTAAACAAACCAACTAAGAAAATGAAACCAAGTGTGCCGCCGAAGGGGTTTAAGGGGGCGACCGCAGGCTTCGCCTGTTCTATAGCCCCCTTGATAGCTTGCTCAAACGCAATCAAAACACCATCTGCACCAGCAGCATGTACACCACCGTGCCGCCGGCAATCGAAAGCAGCATCTGCCGCCGCCAGACGTGCAGAAGGACAGTCACGGCGATGGCGATGACCTCCGGCAGCGCATGCGGCGCACTCAGCACATCGACATTGCGCAGGCAGTATACCACCAGCAGACCGAACACCGCCGCCGGCAGCACATTGCCCAGATAATTCACCCAATCGGGCGCTTTTCTGCTGGAGGGGAACAGCACGAACGGCAGCGCACGCGTCAGCACGGATGCGGCGACACACAGCGCAATCGTCATCAGCTGCTGCGGAAACGTCTGCGGACTCATTGCGCGTCATCTCCTTCCGTCAGGGGTGCAAGGCGCTTGCGGAAAACCAGCAGCAGCGCCAAAATGCAGAGCATGGAGGGAATCATAAACCCGTCCGCATGGAAAATCAGCAGGCAGAGCGTCGGCACGGCAATGCCAATCAGGCTCGACCAGTGCTGCTTCTCCTTGAGGAAGTTGTCCACGAAGATGACGACGAACATCGCGGTCATGACGAAATCAATGCCCTCGGTGCTGAAGGGGAAGAAGTCGCCCAGCAGACCGCCCAGCGCCGCGCCGAGCACCCAGTACGTCCAGTCCAGCGCCGTCACCCACAGATAGAACCAGCCGCGGTCAACGCCATCCGGCACGTCAGAGGAGCACGTGATGGAAAACGTTTCATCGCACAGCCCGAAAATCAGGAGCGGCTTTTTCCAGCCGGTGCCGGCGTACTTCTTCAGCAGCGACAGCCCGTAGAACAGGTGGCGCGCCTGAATCAGCAGCGCCATCAGGAACGTCTGCATCGGCGCGAAGGTCGACAGCAGCATCGAAACCGTGACATACTCCAGCGAGCCGCCGAAAATCGTCATCCCCATGCACATCGGGTAAAGGAACGAAAAGCCGTTGGCATGCATCATCAAGCCGTATGCGAAGCCGAGAAACAAAAAGCCCGCCAGAATCGGCAGCGTCTTGGGAAACGCCGCGGCAAAGGCGCGACGGACAACGGAGCGGGATGCTTGCGTCATAAGTCCTCCAAAGCAAATGCATCATTGCCCTTGAATTATACATCGCTGCAAGGAGGCGGTCAAGGAACGCGCTGTCTTTCTGATGTTTTCCTACCAAACATGTAGGAAAAGAGCCTGCCCACTTTCATGGACAGGCTCTTGGATGTTACCAGCGCATATACAATTCGTGATTTTCGTCGACGTCAATCGTCAGCGTGTCGCCGGGCTTGACGTCAGCGGAGATGATGTGCTTCGCGACGAGCGTTTCAATCTTGGACTGGATGAAGCGCTTGAGCGGACGCGCACCGTAGACAGGGTCGAAGCCCTGGTCGATGACGGCGTCGAGCGCCGCATCGGTCAGCTCGACCTTGAGCTGACGGTCTGCAAGACGCTTGTTGAGGCTGGTCAGCATCAGCTGGACAATCTTGCCGATCTGCTGCTTCGTCAGCGGCTTATAGTAGACAATTTCGTCGATACGGTTGAGGAACTCAGGGCGGAAGTGCGTCTTGAGCAGCGCATCAACCTGCGCGCGCGCTTCGGGCGTGATATCGTCGTTGGCGATGCCGTTCAGGATGTACTCGCTGCCGAGGTTGCTTGTCATAATCAGGATGGTGTTCTTGAAGTCCACCGTGCGCCCCTGACTGTCGGTGATGCGACCGTCATCGAGCACCTGCAGCAGCACATTGAACACATCCGGATGCGCCTTTTCGACCTCATCGAACAGCACAACGGAGTACGGATGGCGGCGAACAGCCTCGGTCAGCTGACCGCCTTCATCATAACCGACATATCCTGGAGGTGCGCCAATCAGGCGGGATACGCTGAATTTCTCCATGTACTCGCTCATGTCGATACGCACCATGTTCTTTTCGTCGTCGAACAGCGCCTGTGCCAGCGCCTTGGCCAGCTCGGTCTTGCCAACGCCGGTCGGACCAAGGAACAGGAAGCTGCCCAGCGGACGATTCGGGTCCTGAATGCCGGCACGGGAGCGCAGAATGGCTTCGCTGACGCGCTTGACGGCCTCATCCTGACCGATGACGCGCTCATGCAGCGTATCCTCGAGGTGCAGCAGCTTTTCGCGCTCGCCCTCCATCAGCTTCGCGACCGGAATGCCCGTCCAGCGGCCGACGATGCGTGCGATTTCCTCCTCGGTCACCTTGTCGCGCAGCAGGCTGTCCTCGCCCTTCGACTTTTCGGCGATGGCTTCCTCTGCCGCCAGCTCCTTTTGCAGCTTCGGCAGCTCGCCGTACTTCAGCTCGGCTGCCTTGTTCAGGTCGTATTGGCGCTCGGCGCGCTCCATTTCGGCGTTGACGCGCTCGATGTCCTCGCGCAGCTTGTTCACCTTCGTGATGGCGTCCTTTTCGCTTTCCCACTTTGCCTTCATCTGGTTGAACTCGTCGCGCTTTTCGGCCAGCTCCTTCTGCACCTCGCTCAGGTGCGCCTTCGTCAGCTCGTCGTCGTCCTTCTTCAGCGCGGCCTCCTCGATTTCCAGCTGCATGATGTGGCGGCTGATGTCGTCCATCTCGGTCGGCATGGAGTCGATTTCCGTACGAATCATGGCGCACGCCTCGTCGACGAGGTCAATCGCCTTGTCGGGCAGGAAACGGTCCGTGATGTAGCGGTTGGAGAGCGTCGCGGCGGCAATCAGGGCGTTGTCCTGAATCTTCACGCCGTGGAAGACCTCATAGCGCTCCTTCAGACCGCGCAGGATGGCGATGGTGTCCTCAACCGACGGCTCGCCGACCATGACAGGCTGGAAGCGGCGCTCCAGTGCGGCATCCTTCTCGATATACTGCCGGTATTCGTTCAGCGTTGTGGCGCCGATGCAGTGCAGCTCGCCTCGCGCCAGCATCGGCTTCAGGATGTTGCCGGCGTCCATGGCGCCATCCGCCTTGCCTGCGCCGACGATGGTATGCAGCTCATCGATGAAGAGCAGGATGCGCCCTTCGCTGCGCTTGATTTCCGCCAGAACCGCCTTCAGACGCTCCTCGAACTCGCCGCGGAACTTCGCGCCGGCAATCAGGCTGCCCATATCCAGCGAGAAAATCGTCTTGTCGCGCAGGGAGTCCGGCACGTCGCCGCGGACGATTCGCTGTGCCAGCCCCTCGGCGATGGCGGTCTTGCCGACGCCGGGCTCGCCAATCAGGACAGGGTTGTTCTTCGTCTTGCGGCTCAGGATGCGGATGACGTTGCGGATTTCGCTGTCACGGCCGATGACGGGGTCGAGCTTGTGCTGCCGCGCCATTTCCACCAGGTCGGTGCCGTACTTCTTCAGCGCGTCATACGTTTCCTCCGGATTATCGGTTGTGACGCGGGTTGCGCCGCGGACGTCCGACAGCGCCTTCAGGAAGGTCTTTTCGTCGTAGCCCATGCGGTTCAAAATATCCTTCACGCGGCTGTTCGGCTTTCCGGCAATGCCCAGAAAGATGTGCTCAACGGAAAGATATTCATCCTTCATCTGCTTGGCGCGGCTTTCCGCCTCCAGCAGCGATTTTTCAAACTCCGGCGAGATGTAGACCTTGTCCGCCTCGCGACCGGGACCGGACACGCGCGGAATCCGTGCGAGAGCGTCCTGCAGCGCGGCACGGAACGCGTCCATGCTGATGCCGCATTTCGTCAGCAGCTGCGGAATGAGCGCCTTGTTATCCTCGGTCAGCGAGAGGAGCATGTGCTCCTGGTCGACCTGCATATGCTGATATTCCACCGCGATTTGCTGTGCGCGCTGAAGCGCCTCCAGCGTCTTCTGGGTGAACTGAGATGTATTCATATCGAAGCCTCCCTTCAAAGCTCGGCTTAATTTGACTTTCTTTGACTTTCGTCAAGTCCTATTGTAATCATTTTCAGCCGTTTGTCAAGCGCTTTTTCAAAATTTTTCACAAAAAAATCCCCTGCACCGTCAGGCACAGGGGAAGCTGCTTATTCACCCAGCAGAGGGGTAATCAGCGACACGAGCTTTTCATACGTGACCGAACCGACCTTATTATACACAACCTTGCCGTCTGCATCGACAATGACCGTCATGGGCAGCTGCGTTGAGCCGCCGAGCGACTTGATGACATCGCCCGTTGCATCCAGCGCGAACGGCAAATCAAGCTTTTCCTCATCGAGGAACTCCTCGACGTTGTCGGTCACAAGGCTTGAATGAATGGCGACAATCGCAATCCGGTCGCCGTAAGCGGAGTAGAGCTGTGCGAAATACGGCAGCTCCGCCACGCAGGGCGTGCACCATGTCGCCCAGAAGTTGATGACGGCGACCTTGCCCTTCTGCGCGGACAGCGTGAAATCGCCGCCATCGCCGTACAGCGGCACGGTGAAATCGGGGCACTTCATGCCGACCTCATAGCCGACGGGCGTATCATCCTCGGCAGGCGCTTCGGTTGCTTCAGGCGCTGACGTTTCGCTGGCAACCGTTTCCGTGACGGTCGCTTCGGGAGCTGCCGCCACCTCGTCATGATTGACATACCACATGACCGCCGCGAGCAGCACAATCGCCGCTGCCCATGCCGCCATGACGCGGATGCGGTTTGACTTTTTCGGCGCTTCGTCCGGTTTGCGTACTTCGTTCTCTTTCAAGGTAATCCTCCCCAGCTTCATGCTGATTGCGTTTGTCGGGCAGACGTCCATGCAGGACGCGCAGTGGATGCACTCATGGTCGCCTACGTGCCGGATATCCATCTTGCAGTGCGCGACGCAGCGTCCGCAGTTCGTGCATTTGGTCCTGTCAACCTTCACGCCGAGCACCGAAATCCGCGCGAACAGCCCGTAAATCGCGCCGAGCGGACACAGGAAGCGGCAGAACGCACGATACACGAACACGCACGACAGCAGGATGACGACCATGATGACGAACTTGCGCGTAAAGAGGATGTTCAGGATGGAGAGCTTCTCCGCATTGACCGGATTGGACAGCAGACCCATCGCACCCTCGAACGTGCCGGCAGGGCAGATGTACTTGCAGAAGGCCGGCACCGGATATTGCTGAATGGAGTACGCCAGCGGAATGATGACCACGAACACGGCAAGGACGACGTACTTGAGGTACGAGAGCGCGTGCGTGAAGCGGTTTTTCCTGAGCTTGGGCGTCGGAATCTTGTAGAACAGCTCCTGAATCAGCCCGAGCGGACAAATCCAGCCGCAAATTGTGCGCCCGAGCAGCAGCCCGTAGAGCATGAGGATGCCGAAGACGTAGTACGGCGCACGTTTGCCGGAGGATGCCAGCGCGTTTTGCAGCGCTCCCAGCGGACAGGCCCCGATGGCGCCCGGACAGGAGTAGCAGTTGAAGCCCGGCACGCAGATGTTCTTCGTGCTGCCGGTGTAGATGTCGCCCTTGATGAAGCCCTTCACGTAGGCGTTGTAGAGCAGCGCGGCATAGACCTGAATCAGCCGCCGTGTGGTGGGTTTATGCGCACTCCACCATGATGCAAATTTCTTAGCCAAGGCCGATACACTCCGTACAAATATTAATTGCCTTTACCAGCACATCGAACATGCCGCCGTTGCGAATGCCCAGCACGATGAGCGCGACCGCGCCGCAGAACACGGCGATGCGGACAGCGGTGCGGAGGATGTGCGGCTTTTCCGATGGCTTCGCGGGCGTTTTCTTCGGCGCGGTCTTGCGCAGGACGACCTCCTGCTGCAAAAGGCGGCTGTCGATTTCCTCCGCAAGCATCAGCACGACGAACGCGACGCCAATCCACGGGAAAACCGAAACTGCCATCTGATGGATGACAGGCTCCAGATAGCGCGAGGCGAAGCTGTCCCAGATGCTGTATCCGTCTGCACTGAACAGGCTGTCGAGATTGAACAGGAAGCGTCCTGCCATCACCGCGCAGATGAAGCACAGCACGCCTGCGATTGTCCAGACAAGGCGATGAGTTCGCTGCACACGGCGGATTTCATCCGTTTCATCCGTGCGCGCGCGGAGAATCGCCAGCTGATTGCGAACGGGCGCGGTCAGCTTTTCCTTCTGCTGCGGCTTCCCGAGGACAATCGTCAGCAGGAGCAGCGCCAGCCACAGATAGAAGCTCCACGCAATTTGCTGAAAACGCGCCGCGACAATTTCCACGCTGTAGATATCGTGAATCAGCAGTCCATCCGCATCGAGGTTATCCGGCGAAATGCCATCAAGATAAATGCTGACGCACTGCACAATCAGCAGCACTGCCAGCAGCACTGACGCGGCGCTCAGCAGCCATTCGCACAGATGACGGGCGCGCGTTTTCCCTGTTGCTTCCATGTCGGGAAGTCCTCCCATGATGACGTTGTGAATCCTGATTCATTATACAGCAATGAAAGAAGGCTGTCAACCGAACGCGGCAGGCCTCGGGTGGTCATGGCTTTTGTTGCAGCAGTCAATGTCGCTTTAAGAGGAAAAATCGTCCAAAAGTTTCATTACAATTCAACGCACATGGGAGTGTATCCGAAGGGGTCAAGAAAGAATCAGACGAAGTCTGCGACCGGAAAGCCCCCTTGAACAGTTTGCCCAAGCTTAACCATGAAAATGAAATCAAGTATGCCCGAAGGGGTTAAGGGGGCGAGCGGAAAGCCCCCTTGATTAGCAACACAACAAGCCGATTTTGCAAATGAAACCAAATGCATACTTGCTTTGCTTTTGTGCACTTTGGGGGCTATAGAACAGGCGAAGCCTGCGGTCGCCCCTGTACCCTTCGCAGACGCATGGGATTATGCATGAAAGCATCAAAAAAGCCTGCTTCCTTTCAGAACCTTGAAGGGAAGCAGGCTCTTATTATGCAACCAATTACTTCAGCTCAGCGAAGTACTTGATGGTGCGGACCATCTGGCTGGTGTAGGAGTTCTCGTTGTCGTACCAGGACACGACCTGCACCTGATAGGTGTCGTCGTCGATCTTGGCGACCATGGTCTGGGTGGCATCGAACAGGGAGCCGTAGCGCATGCCGATGACGTCAGAGGAGACGATCGGCTCGGTGTTGTAGCCGAAGGACTCGGAGGACTGCGCCTTCATGGCGGCGTTCACGGAGTCGACGGTCACGTCAGCACCCTTGACAACAGCCACGAGGATGGTGGTGGAGCCGGTGCAGACCGGGACGCGCTGTGCGGAGCCGATCAGCTTCTTGTTCAGCTCGGGGATGACCAGGCCGATTGCCTTCGCAGCACCGGTGGAGTTCGGAACGATGTTCTGAGCGCCGGCGCGGGCACGACGGAGGTCGCCCTTGCGATGCGGGCCGTCAAGGATCATCTGGTCGCCGGTGTAAGCATGAACGGTGGTCATGATGCCGGAAACGATCGGATACTTGTCGTTCAGAGCCTTGGCCATGGGCGCGAGGCAGTTGGTGGTGCAGGACGCAGCGGAGATGATCTGGTCATCAGCCGTCAGGGTTTCGTTGTTGACGTTGTAGACGATGGTCTTCAGGTCATTGCCAGCGGGGGCAGAGATGACGACCTTCTTCGCGCCGGCGGTGATGTGCGCCATGGACTTTTCCTTGGAGCAGTAGAAGCCGGTGCACTCGAGCACAACATCCACGCCCAGCTTGCCCCAGGGAGCATCCGCAGCGTTCTTCTCGGCATAGATCTTGATTTCCTTGCCGTCGACGATGATGGAGTCCTCGGTGGATTCCACAGTGTGCAGGTTTTCACCGATGTGGCCGCAGTACGCGCCCTGAGCGGTGTCATACTTGAGCAGGTGAGCCAGCATCGCGGGAGAGGTCAGGTCGTTGATGGCAACAACTTCGTAGCCCTCAGCGCCAAACATCTGACGGAAAGCCAGACGGCCAATACGGCCGAAGCCATTGATTGCAACTTTTACAGCCATTGGAAGATACCTCCTTCAGTCATTCAAACCGGGTTTTTATTCCCATCTCATATTCTACCTAATTTCGTTCCATTTTGCAAGGGGTTGCAAAGGATTTCCGTTGATTTTGACACTATTTTCACAGTTCGGTGTTTATGGGAGGGCTTTGGCAGGATGTTTCATTTCATTTTCCTGGTTGAGTTGTAGCAAGCTATCAAGGGGGCTTTCCGGTCGCGGACTTCGTCCGATTTCTTTCTTGACCCCTTCGGGCATACTTGATTTCTTTTCCATGGTTAAGCTTGGGCAAACGATATAATAAGCCGCATTATCCAACCACTATGGCAATGAAGATTGCATGCCCGAAGGTTTCCAAAGGGCGATCGGAAAGCCCTTTGGTCGCTCCGCAGAGCGAAAACTGTTGGCAACATACTTGGTTTCATTTTCATGGTTGAGTTGTGGCAAGCTAATCAAGGGGGCTTTCCGTTCGCGGACTTCGTCCGATTTCTTTCTTGACCCCTTCGGCAGCATACTTGATTTCATTTTCATGGTTGAGTTGTGGCAAACTGTTCAAGGGGGCTTTCCGGTCGCCCCCTTGACCCCTTCGGCAG
>CAVEOA010000027.1:0-25806 GCA_963617205.1 Alloprevotella sp.
CGTTGTCAATGGCGGTGTTCGCGTTATCGACAGCCGTTGTCGCCTCGGTCACGGCACTCTCCGCCTTGGCGACAGCAACGTTTGCATTAGCTGCCGCAGTGTCGGCAGAAGCGATTGCTTCATCAGCTTTCTCTACAGCTTTGGTTGCTGCCGTTGCTGCATTGCTGGCACTCAATGCTGCACTTCGTGCTTCGCTTGCTGCCTTACCAAGTTCAGTCAACATATCATCTTCAGGACTTTCTGGCTCAATCGATTCTGTTTCGTGTGACTTCTCGATGACTCCGGTGTAAAACGCTGACTTGAGCATTTCTTCGCCGTCAATCATGCGAAGTTCGATGCTCAACAGCCCTGCTTTTGCACAGTCAACTTTGCGGAGAGTTAGAGTGTAAACACCTTTTTGGTCTGTCTCTTCCATCGGCACGAGATACGCATCCTTCTCGCTTTCTTCAGGACGAACCAGAACGCACTCGATGAATGCATTCGGGCGGTCAGCAAGCACAGAACGGCAGTCAAAAAGGATTTGCCGCGCAAGCTTTTCACCAGTTCTACCAACACGACCGAGTGAACAAACAGATTGCCCAAATACTGATCGGATTGTGATTTTATCTGCCATGGTAGACCTCCTTCACGCACTCAAATTCCTATTGCGATCCAGTCTACAGGATACGTCGCAGTAGCATCCCCACTTGAAAGCGTCAGTTTAGCGCTTGTAGTTGTCTTGTCAAACACTTTGATAAAACCGTTTACTTGTCGATTGTCATCAGACATGGCGTAGTTTGCAACAATACACGGCATGGACAAAAATCCAACTGCACTGTAATCAAGTGTCACCTCTTTGCCAGACACAACGCTTGCAGCAACTGAACCATACGCCACCTTGAACGGCAGGTTCGCCATCGGAACAGCCCAGCCCTCATGGAACACGCGATAGCCAGCATATGCGCCGTTCCACGTGCCCGTGAAGGTCAGACCATAGGACGCGTCATCTGCTGCTGCGTTGTTATAAAGCACGCGATAATCGCCATCTGCGCGGTTGCCCTGCAAACCGACCGTACCGTCTGAACCGGCGACCACATAGCCATTAGCAAGGACGCTCTGGTCTGTCGGCGTTAATCTGACCGCAGGATTACTGACAACAATGCTCAGATTGCCCGTCATGGTATCGCCGGATTTATTGACATATTCATCATGCGTATGGTCAGTCTTCGCCGCGCCGAGGTCATCGAGTGTCACGCCGAGATTCTCCCGCGCCTGTTCCGCTGTAGATGCGCCCGTGCCGCCGTTATCGATGGATATGGGTGTCTCGACACCAGCGTCGGTTAGCGTGAAGGTGTGCTCGCCGTCGACGTCGGTGATCGTGATCGTCGCGGTCGAGCCGATCTTCGACGTCGTCACAGTCGGGGACACGCCGTCCTTCCCCTTCAGCGACGCCTTCTGCTCATCGGTCAAATCAGAAAATGACAGGTTCGACTCGCCGGGATCGCCCTTCTCGCCCTTAAACTCGCCATTGTCGAGTTTCGTCTGGACAGTATCGACAATCTCTTGCGCATTTGCCACAGCAGAGTATGTGCTTTTGAGGGCAGTTTCGATTTTCTTTTCAATCGTCAGCAGCGATTCTACATCAGGAATAACCTCATCAGGGTCTACTATCTGAGTTGGAATGCCACTGCGTATAGTGCAAAACAATTCGCAAAGTGTGATGCTTTCCATCTCATTCGATGCAAATACGACGCATCGCAGAATGCCTTCATATGCATAACAGGACTGGTTCATCGTAACCTTCGCAACATTATCGGTTGCAATTCCTGCAATGATGACAGTTGTTTCATCCGAACGGACGAAATATGCATGAATGTCGTAGCCACTTAGCGATACAGGCTATCCGCATTTGCACACCTCAACTTCAATCGTGTGTGCCGCCTCATTCGACGGAACCATCAGTGTGTTGTTCAGGCGGACATTTTCCTTGTAACCAAGATTCAAGTCAACCTTTTGTTTGATCGTCCAGTTCACCCATTCATCATCTCCTGCCATCCATCAATAATTACCACCTTCATACGAGGTAACAAAAGTCTGTACGAACAAATTTGCTTCGATACGTGTAATCTTATCAGGCACTATCTCAATGCTGTGCCAAGTATTCCTGTTGATCTTTCCGTTGCTGTCTTTGCTCAAATACGGAACAATATCAATGTCAGTGCCTTTGCTTACGTTCTCAATAGCAACCGTACCATCAACTTTTATCATGCATGACTCGGCGGTATCACCTTTGTAAATTCCATACTCGATGCTATGAGAATGAGAAGGAACAGTTACCGTATGGCTGTGCGAGTTGACTGTGATTTCATGTGTGTGATCCTCGAGAGTTATCGTCAGGTCAGGAATCGTGACAGACGATACTGCGGAGTGCGAGTGTGTAAAACTATGGCTATGGCTTCCTGCCGAATCAGTCGTGCCAGAGAGCTTCTTCGCACTGTACGACACAACGCCTCCTGTGTTGCTGCCAGCGGTAAAACTCTATGACGTGTAATGCGTATGCCCCCAAGCCATAGAATGCGACCACGTATGCGTATGTTCTCCCGCAGTGCCAGTGCTACTAATAACACCGCTTCCTGTCACATCTGTCGGGTTGCCGATTGATGTGACAACTCTGCACGACTGCGAGATGGTCTTTGTCGTTCCTCCGCCGCTTGCGCTTGTCACAGTCGCACCGCCAGATGCACTCGATGTCTGCGTTGTCCCTGCTGACGTGCTTGCGCTTTTCGAGTAAGCGCGAAACTTCGTTGCCTACCAGTTCAGCAACACTTGGTTGATACGGACACACGACGTTGGAATGTAGAATTTCATCTACGCAGCGTTTTCGGCGTCAGCATTGTCGGCAAACTGCAAACTGTATAAATTCGTTGCGCCTTGTGAATACTGAGAGGATATGGCAGTCCGCTTTGCAAGGTCTTCAATCGCATCAGCGGTGTCTTCGTCCTTATTGCTGATCGTGATGTCAACATCAAGCGGATCGCCATCAACATCCTTCTTCGTTACTTCGATAATCTTAGCATCGACATTAACATTCTTTTCGCTGTCAAGGATTCTGACATACAACCCTTCATCGAAGTAATCGATCGTCTTGCCTGTCATTCTGTACAGGTCAATCGCCTTTGCTGTGTAGGTGTAACGTGGCTCCTTATACAGGTTCAGTACACGTTTTCCTTTGGCAAGCAACGTTTCTGCATCTGTGATCGTCGTATCGATGTAATGTGAACACATAACGCCGTACTTGTCAATCGTGTCAGCATCGATGTACGGCAAGCCATTGTTCACGTCCTTTATCGTCAACTGATTCACACCTTCGCCGTAGCCTTTACAATACAGGCGTGTGCAGAGCTGAGAGGCATCCTTTGTTCGTTTGATCTGCTGCATGTTCTTGCCCTTGATAATCATGCAACGCGAATCGGTTGGCAGTGCAAGCAAATTCACTTTCCAAGGATAATCGTCCGTGTCATACGTCCAATGGTAATCAACATCGAAGCAACTCGTCACGGAAAACAAAGCGTCGCAGATATTCGTGTTCTACCATGAATATTGAAACTGTGCATCTGCTTCGCAAGTGCCAAGTTGCCATCTCTTCGTTGTCTGAAGGTCGAGCAGATTCTGAATTACTGCTCCGGTGTTGCAGTCCGTGCTTCCAACCTACAAGTATCCATCAATCACATCGTTAAGAAGGAATGCTATTACGTGCTCGCAAGAAAACTTAGCAAATGGAGATGAAGCCGTGAGCTACACTTCTGGCTAATCGAGAATACGGTACTTGCCGACGCTCCTGTTGCCGTCAAAAATGTCAACTATGTACTGCGTCTGGCACTTAGCCACATCAGGGTCATCAATCGGCAATTCAAACTATGCAGTATACAAATCGTTGAACTTTTTCGTATAGCTGACTGCGGTGGCATTATTCAGCACACACACAAAATTCATGTTTCTGTCGTACAGCCTCGGCTTCATTTCGTTACACCCACCTTCTGCTGCATGTCACGGTCATGTCAACGGTTGCAGCAGTTCCTTTCAGCGTTACAGCAAATGCACTTTCTGGATAGAACGATGGAAACTATCCGCTGCCAATCCATCCGGTATGATCTACCCACTTTTGCGTTGCAGCATCATACGTTGACACAGTGCATTCTTCGGAGTCAATCTTTAGCTTCGAGCCTTGCGTCAAGGAAAATCCATGTCCAGAATCAAGCACAAACGATGCCTTCTTTCCTCCGAGACGTTTCGTCTATACAATCAAGCTCGTAACGGTCGTACTGCTCGTGACATCAAGCACAAGGACGAACGGAGTCTTGAAACCGATGTTAGTGCTGTCATCCAATTCTTTTGCCATCGTCACGCCGCTTTCATTGATTGCGACATTGCTTTCCGTCCATGTGCTTTCATCAGTGCTGACGGAAACAGGCTGAAGCGTCAAGCTTAGTTTGATACAGCCGTTATGCCAGCCATCCGTGGACAGTTGCATTTTGTCTACAACTTCAGCTTCGTAATAACGTGACGTATCGCTATCGAGGATCAGCTTTCCACGCCTCGCATTGATTAGCCAAGCCGAGATTTCATGCATCCGCAATGCTATTTCAGCATCTGTCATGAGTGACATATCGTCCTTACTCTTTACGAAGTACAACGTACCGTCGAGCGACTTTTCAGACAAAACAGGTTCTTCTCCGTCATCGTACACCACTGTTCCGCTCACCCCGCTGACGCTGTACTTTATCAGCGTGGACTTTGGGACGGCATCAATCTTGTCCTTGATGAATACACAGTGCATGTCATTCAGGCAGTGCTTTCCAGCGAACGTAAAGTTGTTCATGGCTTCAGTGGCAGTACGAACAGGCTGATTGCCATGTACAGTGAACAGTCTGTCATCGCTACATGTGAACTTCACTGTGAACGTTGCTGTTGGTCCTTCGCAACTCGGCACTGAAATTGACGTGCATCGAGCTGTGTAATAATGGTTCAGGTCGCGTGTCGAGATCAGATGGCTCTCTCCAGATTCATAGAGCCATTTGGCGATTGCATCGAGCTTCTGAATCAAATCAAAAGCGCTGGATGCTATTACAAGTACCTCAGCGCTAATGCTGCGAACAGTCGGCGCTTCGCTTTGTGCGAGCACACGTCCGCGATACGTCACACTTTTTCTTTCAAAATCCGTGTACAAGCTGTTGCTCCACCTTGTCACCTTGCACCGACCAAACGTGTTCAAGTTTCGGTTGGCAAAAATCAAGCAAACACCCCCTGTACACTGCGTCCCTTGAGCGTAGACTTTGATGCGTTCGAGATACTCTTGCTAACGGAACCGGCGACTTCCTCGCCAACCAGTTTTTTGTCCATAACGATGACACGGTTTAGTGCTCCAGAAGCAACAAGGGCTTCAGCAAGAGCGTTTGCGAGCGCTCTTGAGTTTTCTTCACCATTGTTCGTTGCGTTTGCGACCTCCTTACCAGTCATGGAAGCAGCAGTGGTGGAGGAGACAACCGTCTCTCGCGACGGATCACCAACATAGAATTCATCGTGCAAGGCAGAAGCAACATTACTCGCTGCGGTTGCAACTTCATTCTGCCCTTCAAGTAAGCCTTCAACCAAGCCCATGTCATACATGTAGCCGATTTCGTCACGTGCAACGCGAGAAGGGCTTCCGATCTTCAGCGTCATTATTGCAGCTCCGGTTGCTGCGTTTGCAACAGCCATTGCTGCTTCGATAACGGCAGATTTCCCATTGCGAATGCCAGTGGCAATGCCAGCAGCAAAGTTGCTGCCAATCATGATGCCACTACTTGTGCCAAGGCTTCCTGCGATATTGTTTTTCACCATGTTGGAAATTGCCGCAGCAGTATTGCTCACAGCAGTTGCTGCTGCATTCAAACCATCTCTGATCGAGAAAGCATACTCGTATCCGGCTTTGTAACCAGTGGCGTAACTCATTTTTAGCAATGCTGCTTCAACTGTTTTTGAACCGAGTTGCTCCATCGCATCGGTGACGGCTGTTTCACCATTCGTGATGGCAACTGCCATGCCAGTTGTCGCATCCGTTCCACAGATTGCAGCAACATCAGGCAAAGTTGCAAGTGCAACCTATTCTGCTGTAACAAGTCCTTCTGTTGCCGTCGTTACCATGCTTTCGCCTTCTGTTTCGGCGTTGGCAAGTTCAGTTGGCACTGATGCACCAGTTGCGGCAGCATTTGCCTCCGCAGTGTCTTGTTCGTTTGCGGTGGAGGCAGCAGCCACAAGGGCAGCGGCAACTTCTTGAACGGAAATCGTTCCGTTCTACAGACCAGCCCTTATTGCTTCGGGCATAATTGAACCAAGAATTAAAAAAGCCTCTTCGTATGTTGCAACAGCATCAGTGCTTAACATATTTGCGCTATCAGCTATCGCATCATACGCCTGCCCGAACTGTTCTCTGAAGTAATCGCCGAGTCCAAGGTCCTCAAGTACAATCAAAGCTGCGGCACGTGTTCCTTGGAGGTTAGTCTAATCAACAGCATTATCAAACAGCGTTATAATTGCATCATTGACCGTGACACCCATTCCTTGCAGATCGGCAGTCAACTGCTGCACGCCGCCAGAGATGGCACTGTCAACACCATCAATAATGACCTGCTCTTCTTGTCGCAGATTGATACCGAACGCGTCGAAAACGCCATACAGAATAGATTCAAGAAAATTTGCGGCTCCTTGTAGAATTCCCTATGCAAGATTCAATATACCAGTCGCGATGCCTTTTACAATCGCACCGCCAGCTTCAATCAGCTTCAGCCAATTGTCTGGCGATAACAGAGCAGACACCAAATCGGTTACAATAACCGATGCCACATCTCCAATTGCAGATCCGGCTGCTGCGATACCACGTCCCAATGCAGACATCAGTTCAGACAAGTCGGGCGTGATGTTTTTCATTCCTTCGAGCAAGGCGCTAATAAGCGATCCGCAGAGATTCGACATTTGTTCTCCAAAATTCGTCCAGTCAACCTTCGCAATCAGATCGACAATCGCATTCGCGATATCCGTTGCTCCGGAAGCAGCAGAAGCAATCGCAGTGGCAATGCCATTGATAATCGAAGTGCCAAAGGCACTCAGATTGACTTGCGCATCATTCCAGTTAATCTTTCCGAGAAAGTCACTTATCGCTTGGACAATTGACGTTTCTGCACTTGACATGCTCTTGACTGCGGCAGAAATGCCATTCGAAAGCATGTCAACAAAGCCGCTCAGACTTATCGTGATATCGTTCCATTTAATTTCACCAAGCATGTTGCTGACAGCTTCGACAATAGACAAGCCGATGTCACCAGCACCTTCCACTGCTGCTACAATAGCGTTTACAAGTGCATCACCGAGCGTAGTCAGACTGTCAACAGCTTTTGTCCAATCGATGCTGCTAAGCGCATCACCGATGGCGCTTATGATATTCGATGCACCACCAGCAATAGTTGGAATTGCCTGAGCAATCGCGTTGACAAGTGACGTTGCAATCGTGACAGCTCCTTCGATGAGTTGCGTCCCTGCACCCTATGCGGTAAACATACTTGCGATAGCATCGATGAGCGTTACTGCCACACCGCTTGACGCTTCTATGCCTTTCACGATGAAGCCAACAATCGATTCACCAAGCGTCGATGCTTCTTCGGCAAGATCATTCCATGGAATGCTGTTGAGCAGCCCTGCAATGCCATTCACAATTGTCGAGGAAACATTTCCGAGCTGCGGCAGGAGGTTGCCAGCCTGTTCGAGCACAGACGTTAGCAGACTGATAATGGAGGTTCGCATCTACGTGGCAACCTAACCGTCAAGCGTGTTCGACAGGTCTATTGATGCTTGAGCGAACAAATTGCTCAAGAAAGCATTGAACTGTGTCACTCCGGCAGAAGCATCCGAAAAGATCTTGTTGACGATAGCGGTTCCGGTCGAAGACCAATTGACCGACTCCATATCTTCCTGTGCAATACCGCACCACTGGGCAAGCACAGCGCCAAGCGAAACAAACGCACTACCGATGGCGCCCACAATCTATCCGCCAAGTTCAAGCCAATCCGTGTTCTGAAACCCTTCGATAATCGAGCTTACAAGTTTTCCGCCAGCCTCTGCAATGGTCGGCAGAGCATTGACGATGGCGTTCCCAATCCGCACAACCATGTTTGCTGCGGCAGGAATGAGTTTCGGCATTGCCTTTGCAAGTCCGTTGACAAGGTTCGTGATGATCGTCTATGCGATCTCGATGATACTATCTGCGTTTTCGGCTATCGAATCCACCAGACCAACAACGATTTTCGATGCGGCTACGCTCAACTTTGGCATAACATCGTTCAGAACATTCGTGATGGATGTCACAAGCGCAGGAACACGCTCGGACACCTGTCGAATCGATTTTGAGATCGTGCTATTGAACTTCGTGAGCTTCTGACTTGCCTTTTTTCCGATCGACTCAAGCAACGTGCCGATGCTGTTATTCGTGTCAATCGAAGCAGCCCCAAACAACAGTAATCCAGCAGTCACGACACCGAGCGGACTCATCATCGCCGAGAGTGCAGGAACAATTTTGGGCAAAAGTCCAACAAGTTTTCCTGCGACAGTTAGGACAGGTCCTAAAGCAGCACCAACCGCTCCAAGTTTCAGCGCTGCCATCTGCGTTGCACCGTCCATTGCGTTGAACGAGTCGATGATCGAGGTGGCTTGTTTCACCAAATCGACGAAGCTTCCGGAGAGAAGATTCCATAGCGAAATCTGCAAGCCTTCAACTGCGGACTCAAAGATTGTCACAGCGCCCCTTGCATTATCCAGCATCGTTGCAGCCATCTGTGCAGCAGCGCCATCGCAATTCTACATTGCTTTTTTAAGCTTCTAAAAATCTTCGTCAGCAGCAGTCATAATTGCAAGCAAGCCAGACAAGCCTTGCGCACCAGCAAGCTTTACGCAAGCTGTCATGAAGTCGCTTGAATTCTCGGTCAGAGACTCAATCTGTGCTTCGTACTCCTCTTGGGTGATTGTGCCAGCGGCATACTGCGCATCGAGTTCAGCAACAGCAGCAGAAACTTCTTCTACTTCAACGGTGTGCTCCTGATACGCAGAACGGAGTTCCGTCATGACTTCCATCAAGCTTTTCGTTGTGCCGTCGTTGTTGTACAGCGTTACTCCGAGTATCTAACAAGCGTTGGCGGCCTTGGTCGTTGTTCCCATCAAGCCAGTCATGATGTTTCGCAGAGCAGCACCGGACATCGTGCTCTTGATGCCAGCGTTTGCCATTAAGCCAAGAGCGATAGCCACATCTTCAACACTCATGCCAAGAGTGCCAGCCAGCGGTGCTGTATACTTGAATGATGTGCCGAGAAGTTCAACATTCGTGTTCGAGTTCGTTGCAGCGGCAGCCAAAACGTCGGTGAAGTGGACTGCCAAGTCCGAGAAAGCTTCCGTGTCTCCGCCGACACTTTGAATCGTTAAGCCGAACGCGGTCATTGCATCAGTCACGATATCGGACGTCGTACCAAGTTCAGCTCCAGCGGACGTAGCAAGGTTCATGACAGCAGGAAGAGCAGCGAGCATAGCCTCTTCTTTCCAGCCAGCCATAGCCATGTACTACAGTGCCTAACCAGCTTCCGTTGCAGTCCATTCGGTCGTGCTGCCCATGTACAGCGCTTTCGCAGTCAGCGCATCAATGGCCGCCGCGTCTGCTTCGACGGATTCGTCCAGACCGGCAATAGCAGCGACCTTGTCCATCTGAGCTTCGAAGCTCGTGCCAGCCTCGTACATTGACTTTCCGAAGTTGACAATCGGCTTCGTCAGCGTACTCGTTAGTGTACTACCAGCAGACGTAAAACTGGAGGCGACATCATTGCACTTCTTCTCTACATCAGCCAACCCTTCGTCAAGTCCAGACGAATCGATGCTGAACAATGCATACAGTTCACCAACGTTCAAAGCCATATGAAATCACCTCCAGTTAAACTCATATGCTAACCAACGAAGAGAAGAAAGCATTCGCAGCAGCTTCTTCCTCCTCGTCAGTTCTATTTTCTAAGTCGGTTTCGTCATTCTTGGCACGGATACTTGATGCGACTGCGCCGTGCGGATTTAGATTGTTCAGAAGCACCAGAAACCTACGCCAAGACATTACATCAAGCTGCTTCATAAGATCGATACCGTAGTCTCTTTCAAAATCCGCTTCTACAGCATCCCAGATATGAAGCATGTTTACTTTTTTGTGTTCTTCGACTTGCCGTTCACCTTGCGGCTGTCATCATCCGACACTTCTTCGTATTCATCGTCTTCGTTGCCGTCAGTGCCGTTCATGATTCCGAACAGACGCTTTACGAGTTCAGCCAAGTCGTTAGCGCTCATTCCTTTAGCGCACAGCTCATTGACCGTTTTCTGACCAAGCATAGCATCAGCAGCAATCATAACCATCTTAACGGATGCCTGAGGGTCGTTTGAAGACTCGGCACGCGCCATCATAACAGGTACGATTGCAGGTACAAAGCACTCAACTTCGTACACCTTTCCGAAAATCGTCACTTCAATCTTTTCTCGTTCCTTCTCGCTGATGAACTTGTCAAAATTCAGGGTCTTGCTCATTTTCTTTCTTCCTCCCACTTTGTTTCTGCAACGTCAAAGGCAGGAGACTCCGCAAACCTCACTGCGAAGCCTCCTGCTTTTTTTGATCAGGTCACGGTGACAGTCATCGAAGCAGACTTCGTGCCACTGACAGAAGTCACCTGAATGTTTGCTGTGCCAGCACCCATTGCGGTCAGCGTAAATCCGGTTTCGGTCACGTTGGATACCGTAACAACCGTTCGCTTGTTGTTCGCAACTCGGAAGCGCGTGTTCGATGCTGTGTCCGGTGTAAACGCGACAGTGATAATCTTAGCAGCATCACCAGTTTTCATAGACAGCGTAGTCGCATCTGCTTCGCCATTCTTCAGTGCAATGGACGTCACAGCGACATAGGGAAGCACTTCGACCTGACCAACAAGGGACAGATCCCAAGACAGGGTTGTGCCGTCATTGTCAGTTGAAACTTCGTTGCCAGTAACAACGTAGTCACCAATCCACGCATGGCCATACGGATCAACGAATTTCAGCGTTGCATCAGCCTCACAACCAGTTGCATCAGCATAGGCATTCAGGAGGCTCTGACCTTCGTCTTCTTCGCCGCTCGACTCAACGACAACGGGCTTGCCCTCGATCGAGATCGTGCCGCTGCGCTTCGTGATGTACGGTTCTTCCCAGTCATCGGTATCAGCCGAACCGTCAGACGTTTCACTGTCATAGCTCCGAGTCATGCTCGTCAGCCCGTAAATACGGACGTACTCATCAGTGGCGTTGTCCAGAATGTAAATAAGCCAGTTTTTTACATTTACAGGACAGCCGTTCTTGCGCCCTTTCACCAACTATCAACTCCTTTGAATTAAACGTAGTTACAATACTTGACGCGGAAATTGCTCGAATACATTTCGCGTCTCTTCGTGTCAGCACCAAGACCGCACGACGTGTTAATGGCCGCAATGTCAACCATAGCGCCATCTCCGCACAAAAATCCATTGAACTCAGCAAACTCTTCTGCAATGGCTTGGGACAGCTCATACGCCTTTTTCGTTGTCTTTGCTCTGACGATAATCTGTACACGTGCACCGTCTTCAGAACCAGCATACGCGCTGTCTGTCGAATACACACAAACACATTCATCCGGAGCATCAGGCATGTTTCCCCAGAAGACATTGCCCTCCTGCTCGTCGGTATTCAAGACCCCAAGTCCAACGAATTCGATGTGACTTGCAATCTGCTCGATGAGGTTCATTCACGGCTCACCCCAATTCCGACTCAAATCCCCGCTTCGCCACCTCTGCCATTTCACTCTGGACACTGCTATCATACGCAGGATCTTCAAGGTACTTGGCTTTGCGACCTCGTTGATGATTGTACGTGGTCACCTAATGCTGCCTTACCGCATACGAAGTGTCATAGCTCACGCAGCCAGTCTTGCCGTCTGCATCGACACTCACAGCACAGGAATTCATCAGTGCTCCGGTATCAAGAGGGACTTGTGCTTTGCTTGCGGTTGCAAGAACATCGCAAGCTGACCAAACACCCTTCTTGCATCCATTCTTCACGACGCGCTTGACGAGCGCCTTATCAAGGTCAAGCTTAATCTAACACTTGACTTTCTTGCTCATTCAAGCGTCACCTCCAAATGGTCGAAACCGAAACCACTCATGATTTTGCATTCAGCCACAACATATTCCCTGTCACCATACTCAACGATACTGCGGTTCGGAATTGGTTCTCCGATGCAGAACATCAACGCACCGGATGGCTATTCATCGAGCACACCGCTTGCTTTGCCAGAAGCCAAACGCTTTCCGGTTTCGATGCGGCATTTTCTCGTTTCAGGTTCTCCGTAAATGGGCACTCCTCCGCCATGACGGACAAACGGGTGAATCGTTACAGTCTGCCTGAAAAGTGCTGCGATGATAGCCATGGTACGTCTTCTCCTTCCTACATGCCATGATACAGAAGCCCTGCACGTAGCAAGACGCTGTAGGCAAACGGACAGATATTCTTTCGGGTCAAATACGGCTGGTACGAGCTATCAAGCGTCGCGCTGAAATGACCGATTGTGAAGCTTGTGATGCCCTGCGGTAATGCTTCGTTGCCAAGCTGCTCTTCGAGAGTTTTCTCATGCTCAATCTGATACACAACTGCTTTCTCGAATGCCACTTTCTCTTCGTCAGTCTTCGGCTCATTTGGCATAATGAATGCAAGCATCAACTCACTCATCAGCTACTTTTCTTCGCTACTTGGTATAACAACTGCATTATGCTTATCAAGCACAAGCATCACTCCATTCAAAGAGTAGCACGGATGTCATCTGACAACCGTGCTACCGACTTCTTTACTCTTCGCTTTTCGGCGTCTCGCGAAGCACTGCGAACGGATAGTACGACGTGCCGCCAGTGAAAGCGTTCACAGGCTTTGGCATCTGCCAGCCGAGACGCATCACAGCACGGAGAGCAACACAGTCATTCTCCATCAGAGAAAGAGAAACGTTACCGTTACCGTCCGTTATCGTGCCCTGATCGAAGATCTTAAACGTGATATCCTGACGAATCGCATAACGAGCGTAGTTAAAGTTACCAGCGATAAGGTATGCAGCGGAACTATCCCAAGCGCCGTTGTTCGGGAAGATGATGGGGTTGCCGTCAAGCTCATACACCATAGAACCGGCAGCGCCGTTGCTGTACGCAGAGCGGAAAATCGGCTGCTTGTTGGCATCAACAGCTCCACGAAGCTTTGCACGGAGCTGGGCAGCGCCAACGTAGTTCGTCACGTTAATGCCCTGATATTCAACCATTGCGATGACGCCGTTTTCATCCATGATCGCCTTGTACAGGTCTTTGGAAGTGGAAGTGCTGTCGTAATTGACAAACTTGTTAGCGGCAATAGCCCCCGGCACAATACCAGTTGGCCAAGTGGAAGGAGCATTCGTGCCGAAGAAAGCAGCCGCATCAATCGCCTTGCCGAACGCTTCAGTAATACGTGGACGCACTTCGCCCCAGATGTCATAGGACGAATCGTCGAGCACAGCTTCAGGAATCGGAACGATGACAGCGAGTTCTTCAGCCGTGATGTAGACATTTTCCCAGCTCATGCCTGATGTTTCCTTGCGACCGGAGTCACCGCTTACGAAGGAAGCCGTGGCATTGCCAGCGAGAACCGGGATCTTCATCTGGCTCGTGACCATGCGAGGCATTGCCATGGCGAGAGAGAGGAAGGTCGAGGCAGTGGGCAGATCCTGAATGATCTGATTGCTGATTTGCTGCGGAATAAGGGCTTCCGCGTTGGTGCGAGAAATGATTGCCATAGTCTTTCAACTCACTTTCTAATTCTTGTCAGGTTCAGTGTTACAACAGGCTCCTTATGTCACCTCGTCGTAAGGCAGGAGCCGCCCACTCGAAAAGGAGGTCAGCGAGCTGTTCTCAAGGAACAAAAGAACATCCTATACGCACGAACATCTGCGTCACCAGACAGCATGCCGTGTGCAAAGGCATCATGTCAGTTCTTAGCGACCAGCCGCCTTGCGGATTAGGTCGTTGAGCGAAGCGTTCAGTGATGATTGACCGCCAGCAGCTTCCTGATGGGGGTCAACACCACCGTTCGTGCTATGTTCTTCTTCGAACAGATAAGTGTCAGACTCCTTCAGAGCTTTGATCTGCTCTTCGAGTCCATAAAGCTGCCCATTTTTCTGCGTGATCTTCGAAGCGTCGATCATTCGGGTAACGATATCAGCATTCCGTGCCTTGCTGTCGCGGACTGCGTTCTTGATCGCGTATTCAAGCTGCTGCTGCTTCATGGTGGCTTCACGTGACGCGATGTCCTGCTGGAGCTGTGCAATCTGCCCCTTGAGGGCTTCGTTGCCAGCAGCAGCTTCTGTCAGAGAAGTCAGCTTTCCATTCAGCTACTCAATTTGCGTCTTGTACTGCTTGTTCGCTGTGCGTTCTTCGTCAAACTTCGCTTTCGGGATGTAGCTGCCGTCAGCAATGTTAGCAAGGTTCACGCCTTCGGCTGAACTCATCTTTTCAGCAAATTGTCCATACAGTTCGTCACCCAAAATCGGCTTCAGGTAGTCGTAGTTTGCCATATCTTTTCCTCCGTGCTGCTTCGAGTTTTTATGCTGGCACTCTCCAGCAAGGCAGCCCGCATTTTACCCATGCGGAGGGCAATTTATATAAGCATCCTGTTGGTGGATGTTTATACCGTTTGTTTAACCAATTTAAACTTCTTATGAGGCGCTTTCAGCCACATGGATTGATGGAAGGTTATTTTCAGAGAGACGGGCGTTAAGGCGCTCAAGAAACGTACTAAACGCTTCCTCGATTTCCGCCTTGTGTTCAGCAACGTACTCTTCATTGAACATGCTTGCAGTGAAGGCTATCACGTTTTTTCCGTACTGTGCTTGCAGCGTCAGCATCGTGTTTCCGGTTGCGTCTGCGTAATGGTTGGCAAACGACTCAGATGCTTCGCGTTCGACAAGGGACATTGTCACTCACCCCCCTTCTTCGGAAGTCTTTGCGGCTTCCTTTTCAGTCAGTAGAGTCTTCAGTTTGACGAATGCCTCTGCAACATTCTACGCCTTGTAGACGCCTTTCACATGCTGCCTGAATTCGGCATTCTGGCAACTCTTGAAAAACTTATCTGCAAGTTCGATACTGTCAAACAGCTAACAGACGTACTTTGCCGTGTCTGCATCGATTGACACGTCTTTGGTCTTACTTATTTTCATGTCTGCATCCCTCCTGTCTTTTTATGTCAGTCAAGTTTTACTGGCTTTAACTTCTTTGCACCTTCACTCAGTTTTGTTCTGCCACCCTCACGCCAATACTTGCGAGGGATCTGATCGAAACTTCGTTCATTATAGTCTTTTCGCAGCTCTCGCAATTTCTTTTGACACTTTCGGACGTGTGCATATGCATATCTTTCTTCCTATGGCGTTTCCGATACAGCCATGCGCCTTTTCCATTCGCGTGTCTGCCGCTCGTAATAGCGCTGATGCTGCCTGACCGAATATGCCGCTGTCGGTTCTCTGACCTTTTCCGGCTTGCTCTTTCCACCCCTTGATACGCCGGGATAGTAGGTGGAGATGTAATGCAGACACCTCGGATGGAAAACACCATCCGCAATCGCACTGTCAAGCGACGGATACTCCCTACTTTCTCCGCTAACAGAAACAACAACGTCTTCCCATGCGACGCAGAGTGGGCAAGCTCCAGCATGGGAAGAAATTATCGCCAAATCGTAGCCGTACATCTGCATCGTGTCTACATACCCTTCAAGCGTTGCTCTTTCGATAGCTGTTAGCGTTGCCATCTCAGCGTAAGTTGACATTTCCCACGTTCGTCCGCTCTTATCAACGAACGACGTGATGCCACGCTTTGCAAACTGTTCAACCTACTTCTTTACAGCTTCTCTGACGGTCATCGTACCAGTAGCAACCAGTGCAGCCGCATTTCCGACGATGCGTGCATACACATCGTTTGTCTGCCGGAGAATCACTCTGTCGGCAGCGTCGAGCGTATTGTTCAGGTCAAGCAAAATTGCTGCGACCTTCGTTGCGTTCGGCGAGATCATTTCAGATATCCCCATCGATGCAACTGCTTGCTTTGCATCGGCATACAGGGCATTTGAGCCAGCCGAGTACGCTGTCGTGACAAACTCCTCAGCCATCCGCTTTCTTCTTTCCCTGAGATCCGAGAGCGCCTTTGAGCAGTCGCGGCGCACCTCTTTCATTTCGGCGTATTTCTTCTGCTCCCATTTGGCTTGCTTCGTTCCTTTATACAGTCTGGACGAAAACTTCGAGAGCATCTTCATTTCAGCATTTTCATAGAGTGCCAGCATCTATCCAGCAAGGGCTTCGTATTTCGATATGCCAATCGGCATTCAACTCACTCCTCACCGTCCTCGAAATTGCTCGTTTCTTCGCTTTCGTCAGAATCTGGTTCATTCTCAGGCAGCTTTTTCTAAGCGGTATCTGGATTGTCGTAGTCACCAGCCATCATGTTCGGTTCGTCAACAAAATTGAACTCATGCTTTATGAGGTCTACTTCTTTGTCAACCTCTTCTTCAGACCATTCTGGGTGTTGCATGCGGACTCGCGTCTTTGTAGATGCGCTCTGACCGCTGTACAACACCTGAATCGTGCTGGCTGTCGTTGCGATATCGTTGCCAAGCACGTCAGCATACGTGATCGACACGTTGTCTGCGAGGTGACTACCGTTCTTCGGATAGAGTACGCTGTCGAGGTGAACAAGTGCGGTCAGAATACTTTCAAGCGGTGCTTGCCAATAGCCTTGCTTCTTGTAAGCAGTCGCAGACGATTTCCTCTACCTAATGTTCAGCGACGTACCGCTTGCGTTCCCGCCTTCACTATTTACACCGAACGTTTGAGCACTATAGCCAGCGTACTCAAGGATGCTCTTGACCAAATTTTCGCATGTCTTTTCATGCTGCTCAGACCGGATTGCAAACTGTGAGGATGTAATGCCGAGCCCGGCACGATCGGTATCGATATCCATTGCAACATACGTTTCGACATCGGCATCAAACTCGTATGCCGCTTTGTTCTGAAGCCCATCAACCATGCTTTGCGGCTTCTTCCGGAGGTATTCTGCCGGAACAATCAGCCGCGCCTTTGCAAGCCGTATATCACGCATCCATGACGAATACGTTTCATCAAGGGCATCGCACAGATCTCTCAAACCATCTAAATCACTACGCCCCATCATCGATGAACGATACTTTCTGTTTGGTCGAACATTTGCAATATGTACAGCAATCATGTCATCGATCGGAACGTTAATCTTGCTGGCATATCCAATCTTTTCGAGCTGCGCGTCAGACATCTCGTTGCCAAGCTGCTCGGCAGAGCCGCTGAACAGTTTCATCGAAATTTGCTTTCGTTCGTAGCATTCATACGTCCGAACCCATACGTCTTTTTCGTAGTCGATGTGGATGGGGGTAAAAAAATGCACACACCGCAACTCTCCGAACATATACTCTGGCCATGCACAGTCCGGCTGCACAACGTCAACAAGCGGATGAGTACCATCGGCAGTCCATCTCAGCTTCAGGTAAACATCGCCAAGAGCAGCTGCGGTTTCAGCCGCCTCACTCAACTTGTTTGCGAAACGGTTCTTGATCAAAACATCTTCGAGCCTTGACTGCGAACGGCGCTCCGGTTCAGTCAAATCGTCAGACCCGTGAACAACGATATACGTTGGTTCCTTCGAAAACAGCAAGTTAGCACTCGTCATTGCGATGTCAGCGCAAATCGGAACGTGCATCTTGCATTTGTTATTTCTCCGCGCCCAGAACGTTCCGCTTTCCGCCGTTCTCCGCAACTCATCATGATTGCCATCGTACAGGGCTGCCATCGAATCGTAGTAGGTCTACTTATAGGCTTTCAGCTTTTCCCACGCCATCTGCGGAGACATATACATCTGCATCTGCACACAATCACCTCGTGCAAAATCATCATTTTGCGCCCTCTGAATTTCTCGTTGAGAGCGCGTGAAGCATTCTTGGGTGGAGGATTGTTAATGGTGTTGCAATGAAACTCGCTTAGAATCGCTTGTGTGGAATCGCTAAGGCGCACGTATCATCTTCATAACTCCTTCTCCTTTTCTTTTTTCGCTTTCATGGTACGGCTGGTGGGGTTTGAACCCACAACCTTTCGGCACTTCAGTTTTAGAGACTGAGGACTCTGACCAATTTGTCTACAGCCGCATAAAATCAGGGCAAGTTCATCACTCGCCCTTTCTTCTCCAAACCGGAAACATAGCATATCGTACTGCGTCAATCGAGTGGTTGTTCGCATCAGGATAGCCATTCACATACATGCCATCCTTGTTGCGGACGTACTCGTACTGCAAGAACTACTTTGCCGTGTGTCGGCAATTCGGGTCTATCACGATTTGCCGTAGCGATGCAAGCCACTTCATCGAGTAATCGACTGAGCCGGGTCCTTTGACAACGCCGTGAATCCAGTACGCACCGTATTCTCTATAGTCACTCACGGACTTAGGTTCTGCGCTGTCTGCAACAAGCGATTCGTTCGGGTTGAGCTTACTCTTGACAGCTTGATACGTTTCGAAGTTGCCACTCTTGTTTGCCCTGTACTCATCGATGATGTAGAGGATTCGTTTCTTCGAATCAAACGCGCATCGTACCCATTGAAACGGGTCTGGAAACCAGCCCCAGTCAATGCCTTGATAGAAGTAAGCAAGCTGCTTAAGCTCATCTTGAGTGATATCGCGAACAGCAACATTCTCGAACACAGAGCCACCGTTGCCTGTCACCTACCCCATATACTCGTTTCGATATGCCATCTCATTTGTCTACTTCAGGATCTACGCCTCACGAATGAACGCTTCGCCGAGCCAATCGGGAGGCACATCGAGATACGTCGAACCATGTACGTATCGTGATGGATTTTGAACAAGCCTTTCCTCATTAACCCAGCTTTGCGAAGATCGTGGTGGATTGTAACTATATACGGTAACTGCTTTATCGACGCCACGCAGGATTGACTGCTTAATCGTTCGAATCGTTCGCATTCCAGCAAACTACGCAAGCTCTTCGAACCAGAGATACTTGAAGTATCCTTTCGCAAGCTTGATGGATTTTGACTTCATCGGATCGTCAGCGCCCCTGAACATGATTCGCTGTCCGGTAGGGATGAAAGTGATTTCATAAGGTGCCGTCCGGTACTTGCATATGCCATTCAATCCGAGCAGTGAGATCGCCCAAATCATCTGCGCGTAAACAGAATCGCGGAGCGTGTTACCAACCTTCCTATACACGATGGCATTCGCATTGTGGTCATACAGCATTCCAACGATAATCGCCAACGACAAAAAACTCGATTTCGTGCTTCCGCGTCCGCCGTAGAGCCAATACTCTGAGTGCTGCATCTTCTTCATGTCATCGTAAACATCCCAGAAAGGCGGCGCGATAAAGTCGTAGACGTTAATCATCTCTGGCAAAGCATCGTCACCTCACTGTTCTTCAGCAGTTGCATTTCCTTTGTCTTCCTACGGTCTGACATCAATAATCACAGGCATGCCGTCATTGTCTACACCATCGCACTCGTTCTTCCTGCGTTCTTTCTCAATCTCGAATCGTTCCTTGTCCATAGCGAGTCTATCGTTTCGTTCAAGTCCACTCGCTCCTGTTCCGGCTGTTTCTCGCAGGAACTCTGCTGCTTTTACGTTTCCTGCCATCGACTACTTGAACATGGACACGACAACAGCCATTTGATTCGTCAAGTCCTCGTCATCAATGCCCAAATTGTGCATTTGCTACTTTACATTATCGAACGCAATCGGCATGTCAAGCAACAATTTCACAGCTTCTTTCATCGTCCGTTTTTTCTTTCTTGCTATTCCAGATTTGATGCCGCCATTCTTGCCGCGCTTTCTTGCTTCGTCGTTGGTTGTCGGGGGAGTCAAGTTCCCGTTCTTCCCTTTTCCCATCTCAACTCCCCCTGTTCAGTGCATCCGTCAGTCAGGTGCAAATTCGACACCTTTCCTGTTGCCTTTCCAGTCGTAAACAGCTCCGGTTTTACTCCATCCGGCATTCATTAAAGCTTTCATCGAATAAACATTGTTGCTGTCAACAACAGCAGTAATGTCAATGCTGTTTTCGACTGCATACTGTCTTGCAAATTCGATCATCTCTTTCGCATATCCCTTTTTTCGCATGGACGGTCTGACGTAATAGCCGAGCTTTCCATTCTCTCGGTTCTGCGGACACGGCGTAATTCTCATCACACCACACAACGTATCGCAATCAATGCATGCGAAGTACGCTTCTTTACCATTTGTCCTTGCATACTAATTGAACTTCTTGTCCCCGCAGTAATACGACATCCAGATTGGCATGACGAACTAATCGTTTGCAGCAGCTTCATTCTTTAGCTGCGACAGCTCGTATCCGCAGATGAGCTTGCAATTCACAATGCTTGCCATTGATACTCACCTCTTTTCGGTTGGAGTGGATCTGCAAAACGAAGAGCTGTTGCATTCTCTGCAACGGCTCTTTCCGCTCACATCTTGTTTCTCTCATCAGGCGGCCAGACAGTTCCATTGTGTGTCGGGTCTGTTCCCTTTTTTCCTTCTTGGAACTTCTTCAACCGTTCTTCATCGTGTTGGCTCAAGTATCCAAGTCTTCGCTTCCTATCGTACCATCCGCCGTAATCGCCATCATCAAAGAGGTTCATTTGCCTTGGCTGCAAAGCCTCGTTCTCTGCTTTGAAGAAATCCATCATGGTCGCGCCTCGTGCTTTGCCGATGTAGGAATGAACATCGTAGACGTAGTTCGGGACTTTGAAGTTCTTCACTTCTTTCAAATCTTCGACTTGCTTGTAATCTACGAATTCATCAAACTCCTCATCAGTCAGTGTTCTGTCGCCCCACATGAAATTACAAGCGACATAATCAGCATCTCGGTTCTTCCTTGCCATGCACAGTAGAACGACAGCCTTTGCGATGAAGAGGTCGTTCGTCTGCCCTTCTTTGGCTTTCTTGTTCACGATTTCGTCAGCTTGCTCCAAAGCAACGATTTCCTTCGTCATGATTCCATAGCAGTCTTCCGCCGATACAGTCAACAGTCTACGCCACAGATAAGATCTGTACTTAACAGACAGCTCGTTTGCGGCATATGCTGCATGCACAACATCGCATCTGCGTATCGCTTTCTGGATCATGCTGGACATGTCGTACATGCTGTAGCCATTCTTCGTTTTCAACGCAAAGCTCATTTTCAACCACTCCTTTTGATTTGTACGTTATATTTGTTACACTTATATTATACTTGAAACGGAGCTTTGTGTCAAGCGTTTTAATCTACGAGGTCAAGCTAAATATTCAAGGAACATATCGTTGACGTCCTCAGCGGATTTCAGTAGCTAATGCGTACTTGCATCAACCACTGCAAGTCGAGGCACGATGAACTGCCTCGATGCGCTAATTGAATATGCACCGACATTCTTGAAAATGATGATGTCCCCAATTGACACTTTTCCTTCGAAACCCTTCTTGATATAATCGAACTCCAAACACGTGCATCCGGCAATCGTTGCATTCGTCACATACTCGCCTTTTCCGTTATCATCGCCGATGATTTCTGCTGGAATATCCCTGCATTCGCAAATCATGCCGAGATGGTTCGAACAGATGTCAACCGTGATGTAGGTCGTACCTCGCACTTTCTTTATATCCGTCACATGTGCCAAGGCATCCATCGCATTCCCAACTATCGCCGTCCCCGGCTCCAAAATCAACTGCACATCGTGATTCGGAAATGCATCGTTCATCTTATTACAAACCGTTTCTGCATACTGTTCGAAAGATGCATAGCCATTGAACTGCTTTGCAAGCTCTTCTGGCATTGGTCCGTAAGCACCGCCGCCAAGGTCAATATACTTCGCGTCGAACTTCTTGGCAATTTCAATCATCCTGTCGGCTTTCTCTGCCCAATACACCACAGGTCTTGACGTGCCGATGTGGCAGTGAAAACCAGAGAAACTCAAGTAGCTGCTTTTTTCGATCAGCTCCATCGATTTTGCAAAATCTTCGCCATCGACATCCATTCCGAATCTCGAAACAAGACCGTTCCCGACAGGGAAGTTCACTCGAACCCCAAGGTGGATTTTTGTTTTACTGTTTTCCGCCACAGCTTTCAACTATTCAAGCTCGGCGTAATTGTCAACATTCACATACCCACCGTTTGCCGCCAGCTTGACTTTTGCCTTTGCGTCTCTGACGACTCCGTTGTAAACAATCCGCATGTCATCAAACATACCAGTTTTTTGTGCGTAGCGAAACTCATGCGGAGAAACAATTTCTGCCATACAGCCGCTTTCTGAAGCAATCTGAACGATATCCTTCAGATAGTTCGTCTTGAAGCTATAAGCTATCGCGAAATTTTCATAGCGGCTCTTGAACGCTTCAGTCAATCGTGCAAAGTTTGCTCTCACGACATCCTTGTGTAAGAGATAGCACGGTTTATCTCTTGACAAGGATCTTGGCAATGTTCCGTTTGAAGTTGTAGTCATAGTACGCACCCCATTTGTTCTTCATCGATTCAACAAGTATCTCATGACCTTTTCGCGTTCTTACAGCACCATCGTTCGTGTCCATTGCGGCTCGAACACACAAATACTTCGGCTGCAAAATGATCCTGTTTTTCAGAAGCTCTTGCATCATCATGTCAACATCCGATGCAGCAGGGTCTTTGGGATCGTAAGTTGCTTTCAGTGCCTTTCTGTTAATCCACCTTATATGACCGGGCATCCCGACAAACTTGAACTCACTGTCGTATGCATAGGGAACAAGAACAGGCTGGTCAAAGGCATAACCGAGTTTTAAGTCATACAGAAGCTGACCTATTCTTTCGACCTATGCCGTAATTTTCTCCTTGTCAGGAGAGCTGTCTCTCAGTTCGAGTTCAGTCGTGTCATTCATCCGATAGACAAAGCTGTCAATATCGTCATCAGCAATGAAAATCACATCTTCCTTTGCGTTGGCGATAATCCAGTATAACGTTTGCATAAACGTTGCCACGGTGCCTGTCGGAATAACAAGCATATCGTCTATGCCAGACTTTCTATACGCTTCAGCCTACTCTTCTCTTACGACATACGTGCAATACTCAAACAGATACTTCGTCTTTATCGCATTGGGGCGCTTATACGACATGCAATAGATACCGAAACTTGGGTTCGTGTTGCTACCCATCAACGCATCACCACATCACTCAAAATATTCCGATTCGTAGTTCTTACTCATTTTCAGTTGATTGTTGATTGTAGGGTGGAAATGCTTCACGTCATAGCCAAGCAACTGCTTCACTCGTAGATACGGCAAATTCAATCCTGCGTGTGCAATAAACGGCAGTGTTGCAGACAGCCGAGGATTGACTTCAAGCAACTTTACACTGCCGTCTTCTTTCTCGATGAAATCAAAGCAGCAGTTGCCGTCAAGCCCTGTGTCTTCAATTACTCGCTTTGCTACGTCATACGCATTCTTGTTTCTGGAAATGCTTGCAAACATTGCAGAACCAAACGCCATCAGCGAGGCTTCAAATCCAAGTGCATGGATGAGCTGGCCATTTTCTGCAAGGCAGCACATGCTCAAATCTAAGCCTTCTTCGTATTCTTGCAGAATCAGCGTGTCATTGCAGTTCTTTGCAAGCTCCTTGAACATGTCAAGTGTGATATATCTGTTTAAGCCAAACTTGTTATAGATGGTCAGGTCTCTGCCCTTTGCCTCGTCAATGATGGCAAATCCGACTCCGCCACATCGATTCGGAAGCTTGCAGCAAATCTGCTTTTCCGGATAGCCGACTTCTCTTGCAAAGTCATCAATGTCAGACATGGAATTTACGTTCTTCTGCTTCGGCATAAGCGAATGATATCGCTTTGCAAGTTCAATCTTGTTTCCAGCAGTTGCGAGCGATTCGATAGATGTAACTGACACCTTTATGCCATGCTTCTCGAAGACCTCTTTGTTCTTTGCCATGATAGGAAGCTCTGCCGTGATAAACGGCAGAATGACATCTACGTGCTCTTTCAAACAAATATCAAGCACAGTGCCAATGTACGTCGGTTCTGTGATAAGTGGTACAACGTAGCCAGCATCAACACCCTTGCGCAGCAGTGCTGTTTCGGAGGCGTTAATGCCAACAACTCGAATCGTCTCGTTGTCATAGTTGTTTCTCAATTCGGCTATCAAGTCATTTGAATGCATCGAGCACCCAGTGATCAGTACGGTTATCATTTTTCTTCCTCCATATCGTTCAGTTCTTCTTTTTCAACGAGCTCAACAGGCTCTTTGGGTATGATCTGCGCTTTGATGTCATCGAACCAGATTGCTCTTGCCTTGATCCTTCTTTGCTTCGCAACAAGAACGGTTGCACCATCAATTCCAAGCATTCTCGTCAAGTTCAGGTAGTCAACTTCGTTCCGGCAAACAATCATCACATAATCATACTTCTCGTATCTGATTAACTCCATGCTCTTGATTTTTCTCTTCTCAGGAGCAACCTCTTTGGGATCGATTCCAAGATCAACATTCAGATCTGCTGTCCATTCGGCAAGTAGGTCAAGATCCCATACACCAGAATGCGTATTCGCCTTGATGTTGATAGCTTTCAGCTCTGCTGTCGTGTAGCCGATAAGTCGCTTGCACGTCAGCATCGTATTGTCATCCATCTCCTTGATCACTGCAAGTCTTTGGTTCCCTGCTATCACATTGTTGTGCTCATCAATCACGAAAACGCCGAAGTCACCGAACATCTACAGCGATTGTCTTAGCCTGTCTTTGTCTTTCTTGCTGATTTTTCTTGGGTTGCCAAACTCTGTCTTGATATCTCGTGCTTTCATCTGGCAGACTTCAATACGTTTCTCCACAACATCCTCTTCTTCCCATCAACTTTTCAGCAATTTTATGAACACCAGATCCGTGTGACCCTTTCACGGCATCACCTTTCTATAACGTGCTTGCGATTTCCAGCGTTTCGACATCATATTTCAGTTCTTTCAATGCTTCGAAAACGCGTTTCCCACTTTGAAGCGACACCTCACGCTACGTAGATGTTCCTCAGCACAAAACAATCACTTTCAACTCAAGTTTCGCTCCTTTCTCAAATTCTTGGCGACGAAAAAGAGGCGACTTTTCAGCCACCTCCGGACGATTTAATCATATCACGTTTTCGTTGCTGGCAAAAGACGCTGTTTCAGGAATTTTTTCGTATACTTTCTGTGCATAACATATTGACAAAGCACCTTTACGCAAATCACCGATAAGGAGTCAGCGGAACAGCACGCCGCGAAGCCCGCATTCTCTGCATCGAATCCAGATGCCTCCTCCCCATGTTGCCGTTCGTTCAACCACAAACGCGCCCTCGCTGTCGCAGTAGGGGCACACGGTGACGCGGTCGGTCAGCTCTGCGCCGTCGTGCACGTGCAGGCGCAGCATCCATGCAGCTTCCCGCAGCGCCAGCGCGTCGGACGTGAAGACGCTGTCCTGATCGCCGCCAGCAAGCGCGTCCTTGTCGCGTGCCTGGTCGAGCAGGGACGCGATGATTTCGCCTGTTTTCATGGCTTTTCATTCCTCTCGGCCGGCTCGTAGGTATGGCCGGCATGCTCCATTCGCTCTGCAAACTCGCAGATGTGATAGAGGTTGCTCCCGATCTCCACATGGTAGTCGTCGA
>CAVEOA010000028.1:0-25477 GCA_963617205.1 Alloprevotella sp.
CCTTCTACTCTCTCGACGATTTTGATGGGCAGCTAGCTGCCCATCAAAGCCGCACCAACAACCGACCTATGCGTCCTTTGAAGTGGGCTTCTCCGAAACAAAAACTTGCTTCCTATCGTGTCCAAAATGATTGACAAACCTACATTTCGCGATGGAGCTGCGTCATTTTCCGTGCTTTTTCCATACGCCGCGAAGGTCAGTCGGATGCGTGCGATGGCATCCCGCCAGTTACTCCGCCTCGGGAATGTCGGGCAGGGCAGGATATTCGCGACCGGAAAGCGCCATCAGCTCGCTGATGGTGACGACCTTGTAGCCGCGGACGTTAATCCAGTTGTCAAGCGCTGCATCGAGCACCTCAGCGGAATGATAGCCGTTGATGTGGAACTGAATCAGGCTGCCGCTGACGACGCGGTCGGACGTGACGAACGACACCATCTGATTATACAGGTTGCGGTACGATTCCGACCAGTCGCGGGCATCGATGGTGTACAGGCATTCCTCCATGCCCTCCGCACGGGCGATGGCGGTGATATTGCCGTTTGTCGAGCCCTTATGGGCATAGAACAGGCGCGGACGGAAGCCGAGCACCGCCTCGCATTCATCGTTCAGCACGGAGATGTTGCGGCGCGCGCGGTCGCAGGTCACCTGCGTCATGTCAATCAGGTTGTTGCCGTGGCTGCCGATTTCGTGTCCCGCCTCGAGGATGCGCTTGGCGTATTCGGGCGTGTTCCGGAGAAAATCACCCGTGATGAAGAACGTTGCCTTCACGCCGTACTTGTCCAGCACGTTCAGCATGTTGTTCAGCTGGTTTTCCGTCGCGCCGGAGCAGACAATCATCGCCGACACGGCAGGCTCGGACGGCTCAAGCTGCTTCACGCGGGGCGAAGAGCTGTCATAGAACGCGGCATACGCGTCCTCGGTGTTGATTTTCTCGCCGTCCAGATAGACGGACAGCTGCTGACCACCCAGCATTTCGTCCGTGACATAGACGGAGAAGGTCAAATCCTTTTTCGGATTGCGCCAGAAGGCACGCTCAAGCACCTCGCCGCGATGATTGCGCAGCTCAAGGTACTTTTCAGGCACGGTCACGCTGTTCTTGTTGAGGCAGCGGATGGTCACGCTGACCTCGCGGTCCTTCTGCCCGATGATGAAATCGCTCTTGAAGGCAACGCTCGGCGCGACGACGTTTTCGTTTGTTTCCTCCGCAAGCGCAGGGCAGGTCATGGAAAGTGTCAGCATCATCAGCAGCAGGGAAAGCATGCGTTTCATGGGGCATCCTCCTTTGCCTTTTAGGGCTCTTCTGTTAGTTTTCGGTCGCGAAAGTAGTATTCCCTGTCGTGCTCGTTGATGGGGCGCATGACGCGGCAGGGCGAGCCGACAGCAACGACATTCGCCGGAAGGTCGCGGGTGACGAGGCTGCCCGCGCCGACAACGGTGTTATCGCCGATGGTAACGCCCGGCAGCACGGTCACGCCGGCGCCGAGCCAGCAGTTTTTCCCGATGTGGACGGGCATGTTGTATTGCAGGGCGCGCAGGCGAAGCTCCGGCAGAACCGGATGACCTGCCGTGACGAGCGTGACGTTCGGCCCCATGAGCGTATAGTCGCCGACGTAGATGTGCGTGTCATCCACGAGCGTCAGGTTGAAGTTCGCGTAGACGTGATGCCCGAAATGGACATGCTTGCCGCCCCAGTTCGCACGGAACGGCGGCTCAATGTAGCAGCACTCGCCGACTTCCGCGAACATTTCCTTCAGCATGGCTGTCCGCTTCTCCATTTCGGTCGGACGGGTGGCGTTGAACTCGTACAGGCGGTCAAGGCATTTCGTCTGCTCCTCGACAACCTCCGCTTCGCCGGGGTCGTAGATTTCGCCTGAATGCATCTTTTCCCAGATTGTCATATTGATTCTCCTGTTCTCTCGCCGCGGCTGATGGCGGCGAGCACTGCGTTGCGAACGCGTCGAATGGTTCGGGAGGTGCCGGTGTTGGTCGTGTTCTGCATGGACAGAATGGTCAGCTGCTCATTGGGGAAGTTCGAGAAATACGTGCCGAGCCAGCCGTCCCAGCCGTATTCGCCGAGGCACGCCAGCCCTGCGACACGCCCGGGGTCTGTGCAGACGCGCATCAGATGCCCATAGCTGTACCCGTCGAGCGAATCCCACAAATCGCGGCGGACAGCATCGCGCAGCTGCGGCTGCGTCATGCAGGCAACCGTCGCAGGCGAGAGAATCCGCCGACCCTCGTAGAGTCCGCCGGAAAGCAGCATGTCGGCAAAGTGGCTGTAATCCTCCAGCGTCGAGACGAGCCCGGCGCCGCCTGATTCAAACGCCGGCTCACGGTCGTAGCGCATGACAGCCAGATGAGCGCCTGTCCATGGCTTAAGACCGCCTTCTGTCCGCTCATAGACCGTCACGAGGCGGCTTCGCTTGCTCTCCGGCACGTAGAAGCCCGTGTCCACCATGTCCAGCGGCTCAAAGAACTCGCGGCGCAGAAATTCGCTGAAGCGCATGCCGCTGACGACCTCTACCACCGCGCCCAGTACATCCGCGCACGCCGAATAGCGCCAGTGCGTGCCCGGCTGATACGACAGCGGCTGCTGACCGAGTCGGTTGCAGAATTCCACCGTCGGGATGCCGGCGCCGGTCTGTGCGGCCTGCTGCGCCTCCTCGTACACCTTCGCGGCGTACTGCCCAGCCGGGTCGGCGTCCGGGTAGCACACGCCGCCCGTCATGCCCAGCAGCTCCATAATCCACGGCGCACGCGCTGCCTTGCGGATGGTGCCCTGCTTATCCACGACCTGTGGATTCTGGAACCCCGGCAGATACCGGTCAACGCCGTCCATCAGGTCGATTTGTCCGCGCTCCGCCAGCAGCATGACCGCAGCTGCCGTAATGGGCTTCGTCTGGCTGAACAGCCGGAAGATGCTGTCCCGATGGATGAGCTTTCCGGCCTCCACGTCCGCCATGCCGACCTGCGTATACAGCATTTCCTCGCCGCAGTGGCGGATGAGCACGCTGATGCCCGCGCATTCCTGCTGCTCCACCGCGGACGCGAGGATGTCCGTGACCTGCTCATGCAATGTCATACCCATCGCTCCTATCGTATATTCAGGCATTGCCTGCTTTTGCGGGCTTCATCCGGGTTATGCCCTGTGAAGCCCAAGCAGGGGAGTGCCTTCAGACCCTTTTTGCGCGCTTAGTCCGCATGATGCAGGCGCTCCAGCAGCGTGATTGCATACGGCGAGCGGAAAATAACCGCCTTGGTCTGCGCGATTGCATTTGCCGAGAGATTGTCCTCAATCATGTTGACGAGGAAGTCAGCCTCCAGCAGAATCTGCCAATCGATGCTGTCAACGCCCTGCAGCGTGTGGTGATGCGCAATCAGGAAGCAGACGCGGTCAATGACGGCAGCGTCAAAGCCGAGATCTGTCAGCATCCTTGCGGCTTCGGGAGGACCGAGACGCTCCTGCAGCTTGCCGCCGCATTCGCCGTAGAGCCGCTCCGCCTCGCGGATGCCGATGTCATGCGTGAGCGCCGCCGCCTCAAGCGTGAACTGCGCCTCGGCGGACAGCCCTTCGTGCAGGGCAATCTGACGGGCGTATGCGTGCACCTTGATGAAATGGTTGATGCGGCGCTGGTCGCCTGTGTAGTAGGCGGTCATCGCGTCAAACAGTGCGGACAGCTGAGCTGCCTGCCCTTCCGTAAAAGCCGTCATCGTGGACACCTCCGTTACAGATTGAGGGATTTCCAACCCTCGTCAATCGCCTGGTGCACCATATCCGGCGCGGGCGCACCGGGAATGCGGCGCTTTTCAACGCAGGACTGCATCGACAGATCCTCGAACACATCCGCCTCAAAGGCAGGATGGAACTGCTTGAGCTCATCGAGGCTCAGGTCAAGGAGCGCCTTGTTTTCGTTCAGGCAATGCGCAACGAGCTGTCCGACAACGGCATGGGCATCGCGGAAGGGCACGCCGTGCTTGACGAGATAATCGGCACAGTCTGTCGCGTTGGTGAAGCCGCCGGACGCGCCCTGCTCCATGACGTCCTTGCGGAACGTGACGGTCTTGAGCATTGCGGTGAACACGGTCAGCCCCTTGACGAGCGTGTCACGCGCATCGAAGAAGGCCTCCTTGTCCTCCTGCATGTCCTTGTTGTAGGCAAGCGGCAGCCCCTTCATGACGGTCAGCAGCCCCATCAAATCGCCGTAGACGCGCCCTGTCTTGCCGCGAATCAGCTCGGCGACATCGGGGTTCTTCTTCTGCGGCATGATGGACGAGCCGGTCGCGAACGCGTCATCCATCTCGACAAAGCGGAATTCGTTCGTGTTCCAGAGAATCAGCTCCTCGCAGAAGCGCGACAGGTGCATCATGCAGATGGACGCGGCAGAGAGATACTCCAGCAGGAAATCGCGGTCCGACACGCCATCGAGGCTGTTCTGGCTGATTTGGGAGAAGCCGAGCAGCTCGGCAACGCGTTCGCGGTTGAGCGGATAGGTTGTGCCGGCAAGCGCACCGCTGCCCAGCGGCATGACGTCCGCCGCCTGATAGGCATGGGCAAAGCGGTCGAGGTCGCGGCGGAACATCTGGAAATACGCCATCATGTGGTGCGCGAGGGTGATGGGCTGCGCCTTCTGCAGGTGCGTATAGCCCGGCATGATGGTGTGCAGGTTGTCCTGCGCGATGTTCAGCAGAACCTCCAGCAGCTCGCGGAGCATCTCCTGCGTTTCCGTGCAGGCAAGCTTGGCATACATGCGGCAGTCGAGCGCAACCTGGTCATTGCGGCTGCGGCCGGTGTGCAGGCGCTTGCCCGCCTCGCCGATGCGCTGCGTCAGGAGCGTCTCGACGTTCATGTGAATGTCCTCCGCATCGACCATCCACGTGATTTTGCCTGCCTTCACGTCCGCAAGGATGCCGCGGAGACCCTCGACAATCTTGTCGGCGTCTTCCCTGGAAATGATGCCCTGCTCGCCCAGCATGGTCGCATGGGCGATGGAGCCGGTAATGTCCTGCTCCGCCAGACGCTGGTCAAAGGAAATGCTGGAATGGAAATCGTCCACCAGACCGTCCGTGGACTTGCTGAAACGACCGCCCCAAAGCTTCATACTTGTTATTCCTCCAATTTCATCAGAAAAGCAGCAGCACACCCTGCGCCGCCAGCACCGCCGCGCAGGCGCAGAGCGCGACCGTCAGCAGGCTCTTGCCGCGCCATGCGAGGATGACGGCGACAATCAGCCCGACAACCGCCGTGCGGAAATCTCCGGTCGCGTACAGCACATCGGGAATCGTCATCGCGCCCAGCACGGCGAAGGGGACATAATACAGGAAGGACTTGACAAAGTCGGATTTGATTTCCCTGCGGAAGATGGTCAGCGGCAGCATGCGGATGAGGTATGTGACGCCGGCCATGATGAGCAGATACTGCCAGAAGCGCTCCGTCACTGCCGTTCACCTGCCTTTGCGGAAAGCGGGAAGAGCCACGCGCCGACGGCCGAGGCGACCACCGCGCAGATGATGATGACAAAGCCGCTGGATACCGAGCTGAGCGCCGGCAGATAACGGAAGGCAAGGCTCATCGCGACGGCAATGAGCACCACGGCGCGCACAGGCCTTTCCCTGCGTGCCGGCGGCAGGATGATGGCGAGGAACATGCCGTAAATCGCGAGCCCGAGCGCGCTGCGCAGAAATTCGGGCAGCAGCGTTCCGGCGACTGCGCCGAGCAGCGTACCGAGCCCCCAGCCGATATAGGGCGCCGTCATCAGCCCGTACAGGTACCAATGGCTGACCTTTTCCGGCTGGCTCGACGCGACGGCGAAAATCTCGTCCGTGTTCATAAAGGATACGAACATGCGGCGAGGCGTGTTCATGTCGGTATCGAGCTTCTGGGAGAGCGACAGGCTCATCAGGGCATAGCGTAGGTTGATAATCAGCTGCGTGAGTGCAACCTCGAGATAGGAGGACTGCGCGAGAATCAGCGGCAATCCGGCGAATTGTCCGGCGCTGGTGACGTTCGTGAGGGAAATGAGCAGCGCCTCAAGCGGAGAAAGCCCATCAGCAACGGCTTTCATTCCGAACGTAAAGGCGACGGAAAGATAGCCGAGACCGATGGGTATGCCATGGCGGAAGCCGCGGCGATAAAGGGGTGCATTCATCGTCATTGATGCCTTCTTCGTGGTTTTTGCACTACGATATGCAGCTTATATCATACCATGAAGAAAGCGCCTGCGTCAATGGCCAATTCAGGAAAAGAACAGCCGTGCCTGTGTTTGCCGAAAGTCACCCATGGAAATGAGAGCCCGTGTGATTCCGAAGGGGACAAAAACCAGACGAAGTCTGCGAGCGGAAAGCCCCCTTGAAGTAGCAATAAAAACCAACCAAGGAAATGAAATCAGGTATGATGCCGAAGGGGTCAAGGGGGCGAGCGGAAAGCCCCCTTGATTGCTTGCCAAAACCCAACCACGGAAGTGAAACCAAGTATGCGCCCGAAGGGGTCAAGAAAGAAATCAGGCGAAGCCTGCGAGTGGAAAGCCCCCTTGAGGATGAGCAAAGGGCTTTGCCATGCAAGCTCAAAAAAAGGGAAGTCAGGGCGAATGCACGCTCTGACTTCCCTTTTGCTTGAAAGAATTACTCCTGCACCTTCGAGGTCGTGGTCTGACCGCTGGCGCTGTCCACGCGGCCTTCGCCGCCATTCGAGGCTGCGGTGGGCATGCCCATCACGGATGGATCCGTCCAAAGGCTGCTCTTGAAGGTCTCAAACTCACCGTTGGGTTCGCTGCCGTCAATCGTTACCTCGATCACGTCAGATACCTTGGAGGAGGCGATGACTTCCTCGTTGTCGGAAATCGCCTGAACCGTCAGGTAGTACGTGCCGGCATCGAGCGTCAGCGTCACCTGCGGAATAAGGCAGTAGCCGCTCGTTTCGCCGCCCATGGGACCGCTTGCTGCGGGCGTGAAGTTCATGTGACCGGCGGTCAGGCTGTACTCCCAGATGTAGGCCATCGTGGGATGCGTGTCAACGACAAGGGTGTTGGTGTCGAAGTCCTCGGAGGCGATTAGCTGCGTGCACTCCGCATCGGCATAGGCGCTGTAGCGGATAGTCGGCAGATGCTGGAAGTCCTTGTAGTGGGACAGGGTGTACCAGTCCAGCGTGAATTCAACGGTGTTGCCGTCGGTCACGACCATGTATTCCGGCTTTTCGAGCGTGCCACCGACGCCGTAGAAGGCCGTCAGCACGACTGCGTCAGGCGTTTTGTAATCCGTGCCGGCTGCCGCGTAGGTGATGAGCTTGACGTGGTACGTGCCCCAGCCGATGCTGGAAACGTCCATCTTGCCGGACTTTTCGCCGAGCTTGCCGGCGTTGATGCGCTTCGAGGACGCGACATAGGCGTTTGCCTCGGTACCGCTGATGACCGGGTAGACGCGGATGAAGTAGTAACCGGCGTTGTCGTCGGTCGTGGTGAAGGAATACTCGCCGGTTTCGGTGTTGAAGGTGAAGTCAACGGGCGCCGTCAGGGTGACGATCTCCTCAGCGCAGACCGCGCTCGCGAGCAGGACGATGAGCATCGCCGCAAGCAGCAGCACGCGAATCAATGTTTTCTTCATGGTGCGCTTAATCTCCTTTTTCACAATGGAAGGAAGTCCGGCAGAGGCAGCAACCCCTGCCGGAGGAAATGGCTTACTCCGCTGCGTTGAGCGTGGAGCAGTACTGATACAGGCAGTAACGCATGATGTTATGCAGGCAGTAGCGTCCGTAGAGCGTGTCGGTCGGATCGCCGTAAGCGGCAACCGCGGCACGGGAGTTTGCGTACAGGCTGCGGGACAGCATGCAGCCCTCGATGGACATCATGGCGGCGGGAGAATTGTAGCAGTCGCCGTTGCCGCCGTCGCCGTCGGTAATCAGCATGCCTTGCCAGCCCCATTCATCGCGCATCATGGTCTTGTACATGCCGTAGTGGAACCAGCTCATGCCGATGCGGTTCAGGGAGCCCATGATGCCGTTGGCGTTGTATTCCTTGCAGGAGATTTCATAGGGCATCATGTAGATTTCGCGGATGGCCTGCTCGTTCGCCCAGGTGGTGTTGCCGCCGCGGTTGGTGTCGCCGTCGTTCAGTGCGCAGTGCTTGATGAACACGTTCGTGCCGGTGGACTGCATACCGACCACGACATTGCCGCCGATGTTGCCGGAGATGACGCCGTCCTCGGAGTAGTACTCGAAGTTACGGCCGCCGAAGGGAGAACGATGCATGTTCATCGCCGGTGCATAAGCGCAGCCGACGCCAGCCAGAATCGCCTGATGACCGTATGCAACGCCTTCCGCCTTGGCCAGCGCATCGTTCCAGGTGGAGGCGATCATGACCGCGCAGGGGAACCAGGTCGCGCCTGCGAAGGTGCCGTTTGCAGGCTCGCCGGGACCGTCCTGAGACTTTTCAGCCGTCTTGCCGACAGAGGCAACCGCGCTGACATTCCAGCCGGAGTTGCCCTGAATTTCCATGGCTTCATCGATGGTGGTCATGTTGGCAAGCTTGTCGAAGAGCGCCAGGCCCTCGTCGGTGTAGATGTCCACACCAGCCAGGTCGGTCACGCTCAGCACATGGTAGGAACCGGAGGCGGGTTCTTCATCGACCACAACGGGGTTGCCCGCTTCAGTGGTTTCGCCCTCGATGACGTAGTAGGTCTGCTCCCACAGGGGATCAGTCAGCGTGGAGACCTCGACGCCATCCGGCAGAATCTCGGAGAAGGGCATCACGTTGCCGCCGTGCGCGTACAGCGTCTCGGTGACGGTCGTCTTCACGCCCTTCAGGTAGGTTTCAAAGGTGTAGGTCGCGGTTTCATCGTCGGACAGGTTGAGGATCTTGTCGATTTCGTCCGTCACGGCTTCATTGGCTTCCTCGTTGGACTGGTGAGCCATGATCTGCTTCATGCCGCCCGCGATGTCGCTGCGGGACAGGTAGCCCTCGACCATGTTGCCGTCACCGGCGGTCACGTCGTCCATGGCGTTCTTTGCAGCAACCTGATCGGAATCGCGTGCACCGGCGTATTCGGCATCCGCCACATCGCCGGCATCGTCATAGATGATGGAGGTCGCAAGGTCAACCTTCACGGAGTCAGAAGCACGGTCGCCCCACTGATGGGCGTCCTTCTGCACGTTGAAGGCGTATTCGCCCTTCTCCAGCACGTAGCAGCCCTGACCAAAGTTGTCGAAGGAAGCAAGGTCATCGGTGGAGAAGGAGATGGTCAGCTCCTGGCTCTCGCCGGGCTGCAGGGTTTCGGTCTTGGCATAGCCGATCAGGACGACCTTCGCCTTTTCAAGCCCAACGCCCTTGATGCCGAAGTTCTCGGTGTCGCTCTGATAGGGCGCGTCCATGTAGAGCTCGACAACGTTCTTGCCGGCCACGTCGCCGGTGTTTGTCACCTTGACCGTCACGGAGTTCTCGCCGTGCGCCGCAAGGGGGATGTCGCTGGCAGTGATTTCCTCGGTGAAGGTCGTGTAGGAAAGACCATAGCCGAAGGGGAACTGCACAACCTGATCATAGCCGCTGACAGAGCCGTTCTTGAACGTCAGGGACTTGAATGCATCGGAGTCGAAGTAGCCGACCGCGTCAGCTGTCTCATAGTAACGGTAGCCGACATAGATGCCTTCCTCGTACTGATAGAAGGTCTGACCGTTGGTGTAACGGTTGTTGTCGGTGTTGTAGTAGGTCGGATTGGTGGTCATGTCGTAGCTGTACGTGTCCACCAGACGACCGGAAGGATTCACGCGGCCGGACAGGATCGTCGCGACGCCGGTCAGACCAGCTTCGCCCGGATGACCGATCCACAGGCACGCATCAACGTTGTATTCTTCCTTCTCGATGAAGCCCAGCTCCATCTGAGCGGCGGAGTTGATCAGCACGATGGTGTGCTTGAAGTTCTGCGCAGCCCACGTCAGCAGGTTCTTCTCGTCCTCATCCAGCTCCAGATAGGTGCTGCCGGTGATCGTAGAGCCGTCGCCGTCATAGTCCATGGAGGGAGACGCGCCCTCAGCGCCGGAGCGGCTGAACGTGATAATCGCGTAGTCGGTGTAGCCATCCTGCAGGATGGTGTCCGCCGCGTTTTCGTACACGCTCAGGTCAAACTCGTGGATCTTGGTGTAGCTCGTCCAGCCTGCGCCGTCGGGATCGGCGCTGTCAACGCCGCGCTCGCCGCCGCAGCTCTCCTCGAGCCAGTACCATGCGTCCTCGTTGACGTCCAGACCCGCTTCCAGCAGCGCGTCCATCATCAGGACGGTGTTCTCGTCGTCAGCGCCGCCGGCAGAGCCTGTGCCGCCTTCAACATAGTTATAGCTCATTGCGCCGAGCACGGTCACCTTGGCGCCCTCTGCCAGCGGCAGCGTGTTGTTCTCATTGCGCAGCAGCACTGCGCCCTCGCCGCCGATCTGCACGCTGACGTCATAGCCCTCAGCATAGCAGTAGTCGCCGTCATAGGTTTCCGCAGCTGCCGGCACGACCATGCAGGTTACGAGCATGGCAGCCGCACAGAGCGTGCTCAGGATTCTCTTGCCGAGTTTCATGATTTGGAAAACCTCCTGTTGCTTTCTTTCTCCCGAATGGAATCAGGAGAATGGAGCCGTTGTCGAGGGCTGCGCCCGCATCAGACTGTTTCGCGATGCCTCACTGCCGAATGCAGCGATTCATTTTCTGACGCGCATGGTCCGCCGCGCCTCAGGCTCTTTGTGCACAGTATATTCAAACGACGAGGACGCCGCTATTCATTTGTCGCAAATGGCGGTTAACCTACCGCATCAGGCACGGCTTCGGAACAAGCGGCGCGTTTTCCGGAACGAAATTCGTTATGAAAACCTTATCAACGGGATGAACGGTCCATCAGCACGCGCAAGCTGCATGAGGATGCGCTCAACCAATCGCGAATGCGTCATCATGGGACTTCGTCCCCTTTTTTCCTTTGCTTTGCGGAGACCAGAGGAGACTTTTTGTGACAATAGTCAACAATCATGGAATCAAAAAAAGCAGCGGCTCGGACTGAGCTGCTGCTTGGGGTTGCCTGTGCTGCGTTAGTCTGTGAACAGGTAATCGAATGCGGGCAGGGTCGTGGTTTCGTCACCCTCGATGGTATATGAACCCGTGCATTGCAGGTACATGCGCACCATGTCGCCGTAAGCCCATGTCGGCTCGGTCGTGGTCATCACGACGATTTCGTCCCGCAGGCTGCCGGCGTTCGTCTTGCGCATGGCGGCGAACGTCACCCAACCGTCGCTGGACTGCTGAACGCGGTCGATGTAGAGCGTGTAGACCATGTAGCGTCCGGTATAGCCGTCCAGCAGGCGCGTCAGGGTGGAGTAGGCAGGCTTGTCCGCCTGTTCGCGGATGTCCTCCTGCTTGTCCGCCTCGGTCAGCTCACGCGTTGCGGTGACATTGAAGCGGCGCGTGGTGTAGCTCTTCTTCTGGAAGGTCAGCGTGATGTCGTAATCGCCCTCGGCGCTGGTGTCAATCGTGAAGGAGAACTTGCCGGAGTTGTTGGTGGTGATGTTCTTGGAGTAGCGCCCGTCAACAACGCACTGCACCTGCGTCTGCTTCATGGTCGTGCCGGAGATGGTGATGGAGTCGCCCGTGAGCGTCGCCGGCAGATCGGAATCGAGGTTGACGATGAGCAGCGCCTTCTTGTAGGTGGTAATGTCAAACTTGTCCTCCTGCGTGACCTCGTTGTTTGTCGTGACGGTGTAGGTCATCAGCCAGACGCCCTCCTGCGGCAGCTGGATGGTGAAGGAGAACTTGCCGTTCTTGTCGATGGTGGCTTCATAATTGACCGGTTCGCCGCCGGACATGCGCATGAGGCAGAGGATGACGTGCTGACCGGAGGTGCCCTTGCCGGACACGGTGAATTTGCCCGTGTTCGTTTCAGACGGCGGCACATCGGAGAACACGACCTTCGCCACGGCGTCGGCAGGGCGCGAGACGATTTCGGTAAACTTCAGCGTATCAAGAATCGCCTGCAGCGCGTTGTTGTCCGCCTTCTTGGGATTGCGCCCGTACACCTGGCACTCCAGATACAGCGAATAGCCGTTGCGGATGGACTTGCGCCCATAGCCGGCATACGTCACGCCGTTTTTGTTGCGGGTGTACTCCAGCACGAGGAAGCGCGCATAAGTCTTGCCGTTCTTCCACTGCGCGGAGGTGTAATCATAGCCGAGGCCGCGGTAATAGCCGTTCTTGTCGGACGAATGCCCGAGGCGGTACGTGGCGCGGTCATCGGAGGTGACGGTGTTCACGTCCCAGTACTGCTCTGCAAAATCATCCTGCAAGGCAGAGAACTCAATGCACATATCGCGGTCGGCGTTCCATGCCTGATAGCGCACGCCGCGCGCTGTCCAATCCGCCTGCGCAGCTTCGAGCGTATAGCCCTGCTTCGCCAGCAGATCGGTATAATCCGCCATGTTATCCGCCGTCACGATGGTATAGGAATCCGGCACGGTCATCGTCACCGCGCAGTCGGTATACGTCATCGTTTCCGCCAGCGCCGGAAGCACCGTCAGCAGCGCGAGCAGCATCATGCCCATCAGCACCGGAAGAAGTTTCCGCATCTGTTATCACCAGCCCTTGTCGTGTTATGCCTTTATGGTTATTCCAGTCTATTATACCATAGTTTCAGGATGCAGGCAAGGCGACTTTGTAACAAATCGCAGGCGTTGCCTTACCTTTGCCTGTTCAGCCTCCGAAAATCAGGAAGATGAAAGAGCTTTTTCACCACATGAGCCCGGATGTCCTTCCTCCTGATTGGACCAATCGCCCGGCTGTCGTTCGAGTTGTCGCGGTTGTCGCCCATGACGAAATATTCGTCGTCCTTGAGCACCCGCGGCGGACAGGAGCGCCGGATGCGGTTGTGCAGGGGATCGAGGTATGCTTCCGGCGTTTCCACCCCGTTGATGAACAGCACGCCGTCGATGATCTCAATCGTTTCGCCGGGGAGCGCCGCGACGCGCTTGATAAACGTCTGCGGAAGGAAGGGCAGACGGCGCATGGTTCTGCCCGGATAATGGCAGAGCACCACATCGCCGCGGCGAATCGTCCGGTAGAGGAACGGCGAGCGAACTGCCGCCACCACATCGCGTGTGCGGAAGGTTGACAGCATGCTGCGCCCCTTTACCACGGCGAAGCAAATGACATACTGCCTCATCAGCAGCACCGCCGCGATGACCAGCAGGTCAAACAGCCAGTCGCTCATACCGGCTCAGGTCCCTGCGAAATGAGCTTCTTCCTGCGCTTGAGGAAGGTTTCGCGATCCATCATGACAATTCGTCCGCAGCCGCTGCATTTGATTTTGATGTCCGCGCCTGTGCGGATGACCGTCCATTCGCTCGAACCGCAGGGATGCTGCTTGCGCGTCTGCACCACATCGCCAAGCCGGATTTCGACATTCAGATCCATGCTGATGCGCCGCCTTTCTTTTCGGATGATACCATTATAGCGATTTTGTTCGCGCCTTGCAATACGGCGCGCACAGGAAAATCCTGCTGATTCGCGGACGAAAACGAAAACATGAGCAGTACAGGCTGTCTCTTGCAATCGCCCTGAAATCGTTCTATAATAAAGCCGTTGAACGATGAAAGGAGTTGCTACCATGGATCCAAAGAGCATTGATTGGAGCAATCTTGGCTTCGGCTATATCGAAACCCCTTATCGCTATGTCTGCCGCTATAAGGACGGCAAGTGGGAGGAAGGCGGTCTGGAGGAAAACGCAAGCATTACCCTGAACGAATGCGCCTGCGTCTTCCAGTACTGCCAGGCGTGCTTTGAAGGGCTGAAGGCGTATTACACCAAGGATGGTCATATCGTCTGCTTCCGCCCTGACCTGAACGCCCAGCGCATGATGGACAGCGCCGCACGCCTTGAAATGCCGCCTTTCCCGGCGGACAAGTTCGTCGAGGGCGTGAAGCAGGTTGTCGCCGCGAACGCTGATTTCGTGCCGCCGTACGGTACCGGCGCGAGCCTGTATCTGCGCCCGTTCATGATTGGCACGAATTCCGTCATCGGCGTGAAGCCCGCGTCCGAGTTTGAATTCCGCATCTTCTGCACGCCTGTCGGTCCGTACTTCAAGGACGGCGCGAAGCCCATCGCCATCAAAATCAGCGATTACGACCGCGCAGCGCCTCACGGCACCGGCGATATCAAGGCGGGGCTGAACTACGCCATGAGCTTGCATGCCATCATGGAGGCGCACCGCGAGGGCTTTGCCGAGAACATGTACCTCGATGCCGCCACGCGCACGAAGGTCGAGGAGACCGGCGGCGCGAACTTCATCTTCATCACGAAGGACGGCAAGCTCGTCACCCCGAAGAGCAACTCCATCCTGCCCTCCATCACGCGCCGCAGCCTGATGGTCGTGGCGGAGAAGTATCTGAACATGCCGGTGGAGCATCGCGAGGTGCCCTTCTCCGAGGTGCCGGAATTTGCCGAGTGCGGTCTGTGCGGCACGGCAGCCGTCATCAGTCCGGTCGGGTGCATCAACGACCACGGGAGGGAGATTCGCTTCCCGTCCGGCATGGACGAGATGGGTCCTGTGCTCAAGAAGCTCTACACCACCCTGCGCGGCATCCAGCAGTGCGAAATCGAAGCGCCTGAGGGATGGATTGTACGGATTAAATAAGCTTTCCGCCGGAGTGCCGCTTTGCATGACGCAGAGCGGCACTTCTTTTGCGGAGCGGACTTCGTCCGGATTCGTTGCCGCTTCAAGGGGCTTTCCGATCGCAGACTTCGCCTGATTTCTTTCTTAACCCCTTCGGGCATACTTGGATTCACTTCCATGGTTGAGTTTTGGCAAGCAATCAAGGGGCTTTCCGGTCGCAGGCTTCGTCTGATTTCTTTCTTGACCCCTTCGGGCATACTTGGTTTCATTTCCGTGGTTGGTTTTTGCTGCTTCAAGGGGGCTTTCCGGTCGCAGACTTCGTCTGATGCTTTCTTGACCCCTTCGGGTTTCCCGTGGTTGATTTGTAATGTGGCTAAAAAGTTACATTACAAATCAAGTTTGGAAAAGAGCATTGCGAAGGGGCTCGGGGGCGACCGCAAAGCCCCCCGAAATAGTTGCATTACAAGCCTACTGCGGAAATGTGCACTGCGAAGGGGTTCGGGGGCGAGCGCAAAGCCCCCGAAATAGCTGCATTAAAAAACCGCTATGCAAATGTGCATTGCGAAGGGATTCGGATTGAAATCAGCCGAAAGCAGTTTAGAATCATTTCGGCAACATACATAGTTTCATTTTCATGGTTGAGCTGTAGCAAGCAATCAAGGGGGCTTTCCGGTCGCCCCCTTGACCCCTTCGGGCATGCTTGATTTCATTTCCGTGGTTGGTTTTTGCCGCTTCAAGGGGGCTTTCCGGTCGCAGGCTTCGCCTGATTCTCTCTTGACCCCTTCGGAAGCATACTTGGTTTCATTTCCGTAATTGTGCTTTGGCAATGAAGGACAATCCCAGCAAAGGAACTACGTCAACAAAGCAAAAAACAAGTTTTCCCTGTTTTTGAAAAAGGAGGATTTTTCATGGACGCGTCATTCCATACCGGTAACCGTAACCGCTTCTATCAGGCGATGAAGCCTGCCTCGCTCCTTGTTCTCTTCGCCGGCGAGGATATCCGCAAAACGAACGACGAGTATTACCCCTTCTATACCGACCGGAATTTCTATTACATGACCGGTCTGGACCAGCATGAGCTGATTCTGCTTGCCGTCAAGGAGGCATCGGGTCACGTGCATGAGCAGCTGTACCTGCTGCCGCCTGACGCGATGGCAGAGCGCTGGACAGGACGTCGGCTCAAGCCTGCGGAGGCCGAGCGCCTTTCCGGCATTTCCGACATTCGCATGACGTCGCAGTTTCAGAACGATTTCCATGCCCTGACCGCCGGCGGACATTACGCCCTGACGAGCGGCAGCATCGAGCACGTGTACCTCGACCTGTTCCGCGTCTCCCCGAACGACATCGATCGTCCGGCGCATCGGCTGCTCAAGGCGATTCAGACGAATTATCCCTATTTGCAGATGGAGAATGCGAACGCCATCCTTCGCCGGCTTCGCCTGATTAAGCAGCCGTGTGAAATTGCCGCCATCCGCGAGGCGGAGAAGGTCACGGGCGAGGGCATTCTGGCGATGATGAAGGCAAGCCGCCCCGGCATGTACGAATACCAGTACAAGGCGGAATTTGACTACGCGCTCGCCCAGCACGGCACTGAAGGTCCCGCGTTCCCGTCCATCATCAGCGCCGGTAAAAACAACTTCTGCATTCATTACTACGCCTACCGCGGACAGGCGCAGGATGGCGACATGGTGCTCAACGACGTCGGCGCGCAGCATGACAGCCTCATGACCGACGTCAGCCGCGGATTCCCCTGCAACGGGCACTTCTCCGACCGGCAGAAGCTGCTGTTCAACTGCGCTTTGCAGACCTCGAATCACCTGTTCTCCATCGTGAAGCCCGGCTTCGCCATGGCAGACGTTGACGCGACCATCCGCAGGTACAACGCTGAGCTGCTGCATGACGCGGGCGTGCTGGACAATGTCGAGAACATCGGGAAGTACATGTGGCACGGCGGCGCGCATCATGTGGGCTACGATGTGCATGACGTGATTGACCGCCCTGTGACCGTCAAGCCCGGCATGGTGTTCTGCATCGATGTCGGCATTTATCATGAGGAATGGGGCATCGGCTTCCGCCTGGAGGATAACCTCCTCGTGACGGAGGATGGCTGCGAGAATCTGTCTGCCGCCATTCCGCGCACGGTGGAGGATATCGAGGCGGTCATGCGGCACGGGTGACGAATTGTTCTGCTTCGCCCTTGTTTTTCCTCCTGAATTGTTATACAATGATAGCAGACAGGGGAAAAAGGGGATGAATCTATGCTTGCTCGAACGCTGGGGTACGGGCTGAGCGGCGTCAGCGGCTTCGCGGTGAAGGTGGAGGTGTACTCGGCGACGGGGCTGCCGATGCTGGAAATCATCGGTCTGCCGGACGCGTCGGTCAAGGAGAGCCGCGACCGCGTCAGCGCAGCGATCGTCAACAGCGGCTTCACCATGCCGATTGCACGGCTGACCGTCAACCTCGCGCCTGCCGACCAGCGCAAGGAGGGTCCCGCGTTCGACCTGCCGATAGCCGTCAGCATCCTCATGGCATCCGGACAGCTGGAGGGCATGGATCTCACGCAGACGCTGATGCTGGGAGAGCTGTCGCTGGATGGCTCGCTTCATCCCGTGCGCGGCGCATTGCCGATGGTCATCAGCGCAAGCGAGAACGGCATTATGGATATCATCCTGCCGGAGGGAAACGCGGAGGAGGTTGCATGCATCCAGGGGCTGCGCGTGTATCCGGCGAACAATCTGCGGCAGGTGGTCGATCACCTGAAGGGACGCGCACGCATTCCGGTGCAGGAGCAGCGCTGCTACAGCGATGTGGTTTCGGCGATGCGATGCGCGGTGGACATGGCGCAGGTGCAGGGGCAGGTCGGCGCAAGGCGTGCGCTGGAGGTCGCGGCCAGCGGCGGACATAATCTGCTGATGATTGGCACGCCCGGTTCCGGCAAAACGATGCTGGCGCGCTGCCTGCCGGGGATTCTGCCGCCGCTGACGTTCGAGGAGTCGCTCGAAACGACGCGCATTCATTCCATCGCAGGACGGCTGGCGCCGGGTACAGGGCTGATGGCGGAGCGTCCCTTCTGTGCGCCGCATCACAGCGCTTCCGTCGCGAGCATCATCGGCGGCGGCACGAATGCGCGTCCCGGCGAGGTGTCCATGGCGCATAACGGCGTGCTGTTCCTCGATGAGCTGCCGGAATTCAGCCGCAACGCGCTGGAGGCACTCCGTCAGCCGCTCGAGGACGGCGTCGTCAGCGTGACGCGCGTGCATAATCAGGCGCAATATCAGTCCAGCTTCATGATGGTCGCAAGCATGAACCCGTGCCCGTGCGGCTTTTACGGCAGCAAAACGAAGAAATGCCGCTGCTCCCCCAAGGAAATCCGCAAATACCTTGACCGCATTTCCGGACCGTTGCTTGACCGCATTGATATTCAGGTCGAGGTGGACGCGGTGCCGGTGAAGGAAATCAGCGAGGGCGGCAAGGCGGAATCCTCCGCGGAGGTCGGCGCACGCGTTCGCCGCGCAAGGGAGCTTCAGCAGGCGCGGTACGCAGAGGACGGCATTCACTGCAACGCGCAGCTCGACGCGAAGCTGTCCAAGAAGTACTGCCCGATGACGCAGGAGGCGACGAACCTGCTGCACATGGCGGTTGAACGCATGGGGATGAGCATGCGCGCCTACGGGCGAGTGATGAAGGTTGCGCGGACGATTGCCGACCTTGCTGGCGCTGACACGATTGACAGCGTGCACGTGGCGGAGGCGATCCAGTATCGCGAGCTTGACGGAAAGTACTGGAAGGGATGATTTCCATCCTATTATATAGGGCTTGAGGACAATGGTGCTCAGGCTCTTTTTGTGTCGGGAGAGGCAGCACCATGCATCCCGCCTGTTCTCCGATGCGGCTGTGGGGCGACTGGAAATCTGATAGAGTTTGCCAAAGCTCAGCCGTTGGATGTAAAACAAAGTACAATATCGAATGGCTCAAGGAAATCGGACGAAGTCCGCGTGAAATGTAAAAAAACAGCTGTGAAGGTTGACAAGATGCGGTGATTGATTTACCATATACCGTGGTATAGAATGAAGATTCCCTCCGCGCAGGCGGATCAATCAAATGGAGGAAGCAGAAACATGAGGAAACTTGGCAAGCGGCTGATGGCACTCCTGCTGGCAATGGGGCTTGTGCTCCTGTCAACAGCGGCAGCCACGGAAGCGACAATGCTTCAGGTGGAATTCCTGGGCATGTATGCCGCGAGCACAGGGGACTATACGACGGTCCAAATCACCGGCGAATTTACGGTGATGCAGGGCGGTCAGGAGGTCGGCACCATCAAGGTGACTGACTTCGGCAGCGACCCGATTACGCTCAGCGGCACGGGCAATGTCATGCTGATTCCCGTCAGCGAAACCATGCCGGCAGAAGCCATCCTGTCCGACAGCTACACCATCGCCATCACGACAGGACGCGTGAACAAGGCGGTTGTGGCGGTCATGACGGATACGGGTCTGTTCACCGTGCAGGCAGACGCTGCTTCATCCTTTGAGCTGCTGAATGCGGAGGACGAGACGGTCATGACCTTCGCAACGGATGAAAACGGCGAATATGTGCTGCCAACGGCGATTGCCGTGGGCGTGTACACGCTGCGGATGACCGATTCCAAGGCGGAAAACGGTCTTTGGCAGGATAAGCTGATCAAAATCGACCGCTATGCGGATGAAGCCTCCGTAACGAGGGTGGATGCGTCATATGCGTATGTCCCGCCGACAGCCACGCCGAGCCCGACACCGATTCCGACGGCAACCCCCACGGCAACCCCCACGGCAACCCCGACAGCAACGCCCACGGCGACACCCACGGCGACACCGACAGCAACGCCGACAGCAACGCCCACGGAGACACCCACGGCAACGCCCACGGAGACACCCACGGCAACGCCGACAGCAACGCCCACGGCAACCCCGACAGTCACGCCCACGGCAACCCCGACGGCCACGCCGACAGCCACACCTACGGCGACACCCACGGCAACCCCGACACCTACGCCCACCCCTGAACCGGTCAACGGTGCAATCAGCATCACGGTGAATGGCGCGAACGCGCAGGTTGCGTACACCATCGTCAGCGAAGACGGCGAAACTGTCCGCAATGGCGAGGTTGAAAGCGGCAAAACGGCGACTGAGGAGGAGCTGTTCCACGGGCTGTACCATGTAACGGTGACGCTGCCGGACGGCGTGCTGCTGAGCACGCTGAACGACTACAGCAGCCTGCAGAAGGGGCAAACGGAATGGATCGTTGATGTGCAGGCGGAAAAAACGAGCGGCTACGAGCTGAAGCTTGTGCTCAGCGGTCAGATGACCGGCAGCATAAACAATCTGCCTTCTCCGGCACAGCTGACGATGACCGGCGTCCGTGCAAGCATGCAGGCGGAGGTCAGCGGCGATTTCACCATTCGCGACATTGTTCCCGACACGTATCAGGTGACGGCGGTGCTGCCTCGCGGAAGTTATGACGCGGAAGGCTGGTCGCTCACCGAAACGGCGGACAGCGTGACGGCATCCGTGACGGTTGAGGTCGGCGAGGGCGAAACGATGGAGCTGCCTTCGCTGACCATGCGCGACACGGGCAGCGTATCCGGCACGGTGCTTGATCAGGATGGCAAACCCATGAGCGGCGTGACGGTGGCGCTCGTCAATGACGCGGACGAAACGGTCTGCGAAGCCGTGACGGACGAAAACGGCGCGTGGCATGTGGAATTCCTTGATTACGGCACGTATTTCGTGCATTATGATGCGCAGGACGCATCGATTATGTCCGGCGCGGTGACGATCGGCGAGGAAATGGCGGAGGTGTCCGCGCAATCCGGCGGTCTGGCGGCGCTGACCCTTTATGCCTTCCATGACCTGAATAAAAACGGCTCTCGCGGCGAAAACGAAAAGGGCTTCTCCGGCGCTGAAATCAGCGTGATTGCGGAGGTCGGCGGCGTTGAAATCACGGCGGCATCCGGCGTGACGGACGAAAACGGCGAGCTCACGCTGGCTGTTCCGGCCGGCACGTACATGGTGCGCTGCGAGCTGCCGGAAGGCTACGGCTACGGCGTGCGCGGCAAGTCCATCGGCGCGAAAATGTCCATCATGGACGAAACGACTGACCGCGTGCAGACGAGTGAGCCGCTGACGCTGGAGGCGGGCTCGGTGACGGAGGTCGGCATCGGCACATTCGCCATGGCAACGCTCAAGGGACACATCTGGCTCGACACCAGCGATGACGGCGTCTGTCAGGATGACGAGCCCGGTCAGGCAGGCGTGACCATTCGCGCAACCGGCGTGAAGAACGGGCTTGTCTACGAGACCGAGAGCGATGAAAACGGCGATTTCAGCTTCACGCAGCTGCGCTACGGCACGTATAACGTTGAATATATCCTGCCTGACGGGCTCGTGTTCACGCGTTACAGCGCCACCGGCGGCAACAAGCGCTCCATTATCACCTCCGAATTCAAGCGTTCGGCGACTGACCAGATGGTTTTCGAGCGCGGCGAAACGCAGACCTCGCTCGTCGGCGTGATTCAGGGCTCGACCATCAACGGCATCTGCTTTATTGACGCAAACCACAACGGCGTTCTCGATGACGGCGAAGAGCCGCTCACGGGCGTGAAGGTCGTGCTGTACCGTCAGGCCATCGGCAAGGAGCTGCTCAGTGCCGTGTCCGACGAAAACGGTCAATTCTCCTTCTCCAACATCCGCGGCAGCACCTTCCGCATCAAGGCGACCATTCCGAAGGGCTATGTCTACTCCATCGAGGGCGAGGGCGAAACCGGCAACAGGTTCGCGCCCGGCACCGATCGCCGCGAATACACCATTTCTGATATCACGCTCGAGAACAACAGCGAAATGACCGTTGCCATCGGCGCCATCACCTACGGCAGCATTTCCGGCACGGTCTATCAGGACGACAACTTCTCCGGCAGCATCGATTCGTCTGAAAAGGCGGTCAGCAACGTGAGCGTCACGCTGGAGGATGCTTCCGGCAGCAAGTGGACGGTCAAAACGAACAAGAACGGCGCATTCACCTTCTCCGAGCTTGCGCCGGGTGAGTACATTCTGAGCGCACAGGCGCCTGACGGCAAGGCGTTCACGAAGCAGGGCGAGGGCAGCGTCCTTGCCAACGTTTCCGGCGGCATGGGCGAAAGCGATGCGCTGACGCTCGAAATGGGCGCTGATTTAACGGACGTCAACATCGGCATCATCACGCCCGGTCAGGTGACAGGCACGGTGTTCGCCGACCACAACGACAACGGTCTGCTCGATGCGGGCGAGGAAGGCATGACTGGCACCATCGTCTATCTCGTCAACGAAAACGGCAGCGAGGAAAGCCGCGAGGTTGACGCAAGCGGCACGTATCTCTTTGATGCGGTGCTCCCGGGTACGTACACGCTGCGCTATGAGCTGCCGGAAGGCGGAATCTTTGCGATTGCCGCGGACGGCGGCAACGGGATTGCTGACGGCACGAGCGAGCCGCTGACGGTGCAGGCCGGCACGACGCTGACGGCGCCCCTGTGCGGCGCGCTGGCGCTGGGCGAAATCAGCGGCACGGTGTACGCCGACCACAACGGCAGCGGCGTGCAGGACGCGGATGAAGCGAACCTCTCCGGCGTGACGATTGTCCTGACACCTTCGCGCAGCGACCTTGAACAGCAGACCATCGTCACGAATGATTCCGGCGAATTCCGCTTCGAGAAGCTGCGCCCGGATACGTACACGCTGTCCGTCCGCTTCCCGGAAGGCATGGTGCTTTCCAAGCTGAGCGATGACTGTGCGCTGGCGTTTGCGTATGGGCTGAACGAAACCTCCGCAGAGGTCGTGATCGACATCGGCACGGCGCATACGTCGCAGCATCTCGGCGGCGTGATTCCGTCGAGCATGTCCGGTCAGCTCTATATCGATGAAAACAACAATGGCAGCTATGACGAGGGTGAGCTGACGCCGGCAGGCGAGACAATCGAACTGATTGGTGCGGACGGCGAGGTCTTCCTGACGGCGCAGACGGATGAATCCGGCGCGTTCGAGTTGAACGGCATCGCGCCCGGCACGTACAGCCTTTCCTATGCGCTTGCGGACAACGCCCACAGCGCGTCCGGCGGCGACACGACCTTCACCGAGGCAGACGGCAGGATGGTGATGGCGGATATCGCAGTCGAGGAGAACAGCCGCATCACCACGCCTGTGCTGGGGCTCAGGATTGAAACGACCGTCGCAGGCAGCGTCTGGTATGACGAGGCTGGTGAAATCAAACCGGTCGAGGGTGCTGAAGTGCGTCTGCTGGACGCGCAGGATACGCTGCTGCTGACGGCTTTGTCTGACGCGGAAGGTCAGTATCGCTTCGACGCGTTGATGCCCGGAGAATACAAGGTGTCGGTGAACATGCCGTCGGGCTATGTCGTCATTGAACCCGATGACGCGCGTCTTGAGGATGGACAGCTCATCAGCGTCATGGCAACATGCAGCGCAGGCAAGGGCGAAAGCGAGGTCTTTACGCTGCGCATGAGCCAGAATCAGATGAAGCTCAACATCGGTGCGGTTCAGCCCGGCACGCTCGGCGACTTCTGCTGGGTTGATCTGAACGGCAACGGCCTGCAGGATATGGACGAGAAGGGGCTTGGCAACATGCGCGTTGAGCTGTGGCGCGACGGCGTGCTTGCCGCGGAAACGACCACCGATGCATATGGCTTCTACGTGTTCAAGGACATCTATCCGGGCATCTACACGCTCAAGGCGGATTATCCCGCCGAGGTGAAGCCGACGCAGCAGCGCACGGATTTCCCGATGATTGCCTCCATCATGGGCGAGAACGGCGAATCCAGCGAAATTCAGGTCGCGTCCGGCTCCACCACCTACACGGCGGATCTTGGCTTCGTGCCCGTTGAGGACGGCGTTTTGCCCGCCAACTACGGCATCGGCACGGAGCAGGACTGGTCAAAGTAAACAGCAGGGTCAGGGAAGAAGCATGTCTTCCCTGACCTTTTTCAGATTGCATGAACCTCAAAGCCGCATTACCAAACCCTGCAAGCCCGAAGAAATCCAAAGGGCGACCGGAAGGTCCTTTGGTCGCCGCCGCAGAGGCGAAAACCCCTACGCAGCCTCAAGGGGGCTTTCCGGTCGCCCCCTTGACCCCTTCGGATTTCCCATAGTTGAGTTGTATTGTTGCGATAACAAGGGGGCTTTCCGGTCGCCCCCTTGACCCCTTCGGATTTCCCATGGTTGAGTTGTATTGCTGCGATAACAAGGGGGCTTTCCGGTCGCCCCCTTGACCCCTTCGGATTTCCCATAGTTGAGTTGTATTGTTGCGATAACAAGGGGGCTTTCCGGTCGCCCCCTTGACCCCTTCGGATTTCCCATAGTTGAGTTGTAATGTTGCTTATTGGGAAAGTTACGTTTGCAAAACAAGTTTGAAAAAGAGCACTGCGAAGCAGTCCAGAGGGCGACCGGAAGGTCCTTTGGTCGCCGCCGCAGAGGCGAAATCCCTGCGCGATTGGGTCAATCGCCCTTTTATTCATGCTTGATGCGCTGTTTTTTTTCCTGAATTGAGAAATTCACCCTACACAATCAGCAGGAAATATGATATAATATTAACGCGCAAAGAAGGGCGCGCGGTTTTCGCGTGCCTGTTTGCAGGACTATCACGTAGATAGGAGGAACCTATTCGATGCAGTACACCAAGGAAGTTGAAGAAATGGTCTGTGTCGCCAAGGGACCGAATCATGGTCCGGCGCCCATCCCGGAAGAGGGCAAGTGGATTCAGGCCAAGGAGATTAAGGATATCTCCGGTTTGACGCACGGCATCGGCTGGTGCGCACCGCAGCAGGGCTGCTGCAAGCTGACGCTGAACGTTAAGGGCGGCGTGATTGAAGAAGCGCTCGTGGAAACCATTGGCTGCTCCGGCATGACGCATTCTGCCGCCATGGCTGCTGAAATTCTGCCCGGCAAGACCATTCTGGAGGCGCTGAACACCGACCTGGTGTGCGACGCTATCAATACCGCCATGCGCGAGCTGTTCCTGCAGATCGTTTATGGCCGCACCCAGTCTGCCTTCTCGGATGACGGTCTGCGCGTCGGCGCCGGCATGGAGGATCTGGGCAAGGGTCTCCGTTCTCAGGTTGGCACCATGTACGGCACGAAGCTCAAGGGCGTCCGTTATCTGGAGATGGCGGAAGGCTATGTGCTCAAGATCGCGCTGGACAAGGACAATCAGGTCTGCGGCTATCAGTTCCTGTCCCTGGGCAAGATGATGGACGCCATCAAGAAGGGCATGAGCCCGAACGAAGCCTACGAGAAGAACGTGGGCACCTATGGCCGCTTCAAGGCCGAGGATGGCGCTGTCGCTTGGATCGACCCGCGCAAGCAGTAATATAGGAGGTGTGCTGAAATGGCTCTTTTTGAAAACTATGAAGGACGCATCCCTCAGCTGCAGCCGGTCCTGGAAAAGTACGGCTTCAAGGATTTTGATGAGCTGAAGGCTTACAACAACAGCAAGGGCGTCGACGCATACAAGATCGTCGAGGGCATCCAGCCCATCTGCTTCGAGAATGCGAAGTGGGCGTATGAGCTGGGCGCAGCCATCGCGCTGAAGAAGGGCGTCAAGACGGCTGCGGAAGCGGCAACGTGCATCGGCGAAGGTCTGCAGGCGTTCTGCATCCCCGGTTCCGTCGCTGACCAGCGTCAGGTTGGTCTGGGTCACGGCAATCTGGGCGCGATGCTGCTGGACGAGAAGACCGAGTGCTTCGCGTTCCTCGCAGGTCACGAGTCCTTTGCTGCCGCTGAAGGCGCAATCGGCATTGCCCGCAACGCCAACAAGGTTCGCAAGAACCCCCTGCGCGTTATCC
>CAVEOA010000029.1:0-23018 GCA_963617205.1 Alloprevotella sp.
CCCCCAAGCCCCTTCGGGCACGCATTCTTCTTTTCCGTAGTGCTTTTGGCCTGCTGATTTTGGGGGCTTTCCGGTCGCAGACTTCGTCTGATTTCAATCCAAGCCCCTTCGGGCACGCAGTCGTCTTTTCCTGCTTTGCTTGTCGTAAGGCGATGCACCTTGTGCCTTGATTATGGAAAATCTGTGCATAATTCATCTATTTTTGAGCATGATTTGCCTTCCGGATGCCTTGACGAACGTTCATGAAAGCGCTATACTACGCATAGGAGGCATCCTGAATCAGTCATTATTGAGGAGGTTTTTCTGATGCAGAATATTCCTGTGGTAAAGCTGGGTCTGGTTGCGGTCTCTCGTGACTGCTTCCCGATTGTACTGAGCGAAAAGCGCCGTGCCGCGATTGCGGAAAAGTGCGGACAGAAGAAGCTCGACATCGTCGAAATCAAGACGACCATCGAGAATGAGCTGGATATGCTCAAGGCTGTGGAAGAGCTCAAGGCGAACGAGTGCAACGCGGCTGTCGTGTTCCTCGGCAACTTCGGTCCCGAAACGCCTGAAACCCTCATCGCCAAGAACTTTGACGGCCCCTGCATGTTTATCGCGGCGGCTGAAGGCGACGGCGACATGATCAACGGTCGCGGCGATGCGTACTGCGGCATGCTGAACTGCTCCTACAACCTCGGCATGCGCCATCTGAAGGGCTATATTCCGGAGTACCCGGTCGGCACTGCGGATGATCTGGCGGACAAGATTGCCGAATTTATCCCGATTGCACGCGCCATCATCGGCGTGAAGAACCTGAAGGTCATCACCTTCGGACCGCGTCCTCAGGACTTCTTCGCCTGCAACGCCCCGATTAAGGGTCTTTACGAGCTGGGCGTGGAAATCGAGGAAAACTCCGAGCTTGACCTGCTTGTCTCCTATAAGGAGCATGCCGGCGATGCCCGCATCCCCGCCGTCTGCGAAGACATGGCGAAGGAAATGGGCGAAGGCAAGTATTATCCCGAGCTCTGCGAGCGCATGGCGCAGTTTGAGCTGACGCTGCTGGACTGGGCAGAGGCGCACAAGGGCGCGCGCAAGTACGTCGTGTTCGCCGACAAGTGCTGGCCTGCCTTCCCGTCCCAGTTCGGCTTTGAGCCCTGCTATGTCAACTCCCGTCTGGCGTCCCGCGGCATTCCGGTCGCCTGCGAGGTGGACATCTACGGCGCGCTGAGCGAGTACATCGGCGCCTGCGTGACCGGCGATGCCGTCACCCTGCTGGACATCAACAACTCCGTCCCGCAGTACATCTACGACGAGGACATCAAGGGCAAGTTCGACTACGCCCTGACCGACACCTTCATGGGCTTCCACTGCGGCAACACGCCTTCCTGCAAGATGTGCGACAACCGTGCGGTTAAGTACCAGCTGATTCAGCATCGTCTGCTGGAGCCTGCCGGCAGCGAGCCTGACTTCACGCGCGGCACCCTCGAGGGCGACATCGCCGCCAGCCCCATCACCTTCTATCGCCTGCAGTGCGATTCCGACGGCGTTGTCCGCTCCTACATCGCCGAGGGCGAGGTGCTGCCTGTCGCGACGCGTTCCTTCGGCGGCATCGGCGTGTTCGCCATCAAGGAAATGGGTCGCTTCTACCGCCACGTGCTCGTGCAGAAGCGTTATCCGCATCACGGCGCGGTTGCGTTCGACCACTGCGCAAAGCTCCTCTACGAGGTGTTCAAGTACCTCGGCGTGCAGGACATCGCATGGAATCAGCCGAAGTCCCTGCCGTATCCCACGGAGAATCCCTGGGCTTAATTGAACGGTCAATGAAAAAGGCAGTCTGCCACGTGCAGGCTGCCTCTTTTCGTGTCTGATTATTCGGTGTAAACCGCCCTTGCGCCGCCGATGTAAGGCAAACGCGAGTAGGCCATGACGAGATTTGCGTGGCCGACATGATTGGTGGAGATGCGCAGCGGCACGGCAACCGGACGGATGTGCATCCCGACAAGCGTATCGCCGATGTCAATCGCCGCATCCGCCTGAATGCTGACGGCCAGCGCAGGCCTGTTCATGCGCTTCCACGCTGCCGCAGGGACGCTGCCGCCTGCTTTGGGCTGCGGTATGGCGCGCACCTGCGTCAGGTTCAGCGCCTTGAGCACCGGCAGCTCCAGCACGATGCCTCGGTTCAGGTGCTCGCAGCACTGGAACGCCGCATGGAAGCTGCGGCTGCGGCATGCGTTCAGCATCGCGTCCGCCACCATTTCCCCCAACTCCGGCACGCTGCCCTTGCCGATACGCGCGCCGACAATCTCGCTTGTCGAGCACCCCAGCACAATGACGTTCCCCGCCTCGAGGTGCCCTGCATCCATCAGCGCGTCAACCGCCTCATCGAGAATCCGGTTGATTTCCACGCGCAGCGCTTCCTTTTCCTGCTCATTCATGTGCAATCTCTCCCTCTTGCCTGTTCTGCACTGCCTCCTGAGAAGGCAGATGATTTTGCCGAATCATGTCCAGCGTATTTTCCGCGCCGATGGCTGCCAGCTTGCCGAGCAGCACGGCGACCATCTTTGCCGATTCCCTGTCCACCTGAGTCACCGCGGTAAGGCTGCCGGGAATGTCCTTGACCACGTCCTTCAGGTTGACGCGCTTTGTTGTCGCCAGCAGCGTGAAAATGCCGTCAACGAACTGCCGCCGTTGTTCCTTTGAGCACTGCGCCAGCCACTGGTGCACCGTCTGATTCACCAGCATGCTGCGCTTGTCCAGCCCTTCCGCGTAGCGGAAATCACGCCCCAGCAGCTCCCACGAAAACGGGTCGTGCTGCATGATGCCGGAGTTAGACGACTGGACAACGCGGTGAACCGGATGCGCCGCAAGCAGCAGCCCGACAACCGCGAACTGCGGCACATAGGCGATGATGCGCTTCGTGACGGCTTCGTATCCGGCGGACGCTGCCGTATCGTCATCCACGCCGGGTCCATCGAAGCTGACGATGCGCGTCAGACGCGGCTGAAGCTCTGCCGGCGTATGCGCTGCCGCGTACACAGCGAGATTGCCGCCCTTGCTGTGACCCGTCACGAGGAAATCGCCTGTATCCTCCTGCAAATGGCGCGTCAGATACGCCTGCGCGGCTGCCTGCGCCGGAACAGGGCTTTCAAACGACATGGCGAAATCCTCGCGCCAGCCGATTTCGCTGCCATCTGTGCCGCGGAAGGCAACGACATGCGTGTTGTCCGGCAAGTCAATGGTCATCGCGGCGAACTGCACCTCATCGTTCAGGATGGACACGGCATCGCGCACCGCCAGATTGCCGAAGCGCTCGGACTGCCCGAGCTGCGCCATCAGAAGGCAGCATTCATCATGGAAATGATCCATATTCTCGCCGCGATCCGCCTTTTCGGCACAGGCACGCATTTTCCCTTCCCGCGGCAGATCAAGGTACACCGCGACCGCGAACACGAGTAGGTCGATATCGCACCGCGGCGACAGGGAAAAGGGCAAATCTCCTCGCCAGGAGAGGTAATCAGGAAGATGACCCATGATATTCGCCTCTTTTTTTATTTCAGGGTGATTGGCAAGGCACTTTTTTCACAGATTGTGACCCGTGGTGTGACCAAGGGGGCTTTCCGCTCGCAGACTTCGTCTGTTTTCTTTCTTGACCCCTTCGGCGGCATACTTGGTTTCATTTCCACGGTTGAGCTGTAGCAAACTGTATAATAGAGCCACATTACAATCCCACTACGGAGATGTGTATCCAAGGGGGCTTTCCGGTCGCCCCCTTGACCCCTTCGGCAGCATACTTGTTTTCATTTCCATGGTTGAGTTTCAGCAAGCCATCAAGGGGGCTTTCCGGTCGCCCCCTTGACCCCTTCGGGCATACTTGTTTTCATTTCCACGGTTGAGCTGTGGCAAACTTTATAAAGAAGCCGCATTACCAAATCGCTCCGAAAAAGTGCATTGCGAAGGGGTTCGGGGGCGACCGCAAAGCCCCCGAAATAGTCGCATTACAAAACTGCTATGGAGATGTGCATTGCGAAGGGGTTCGGATTGAAATCAGACGAAGTCTGCGACCGCAAAGCCCTTACTTCAACTCCCCGCTTGCTTTCATCGCTTCATACTGCTCCAGCGAAATCAGGCACCGCCGAGGCTTTGCACCGTCCTTGGCGGAGATAATCCCGCGCTGCTCCATTTCATCGACAAGTCGTCCTGCGCGCGCATAGCCGAGCTTCAAGCGGCGCTGAATCAGGCTGGTCGAGACCTCGCGGTCGCGCACCGCCATCTCGACGCACTGTGAGAACAGGTCGCGGTCGGACGCGGAGTATTCATCCACGGTCGAATTAGCATCGGGATCGTCATCGTCGCCGTCGTTGCCGGCGTTCTCAAGGCGTTCCATCTCATCCAGCACGGAATTGTCGTAGTTGGCGGGCGAATACTGGCGGATAAAGTCGGTAATGCCGTTGACCTCATCGTCCGTCAGGAAGCAGCCCTGCACGCGAATCGGCGTAAATTCGCCCATCGGCATGTACAGCATGTCGCCGTAACCCAGCAGCTGCTCGGCGCCGTTGCGGTCGAGGATGGTGCGGCTGTCGACATTCGAGGAGACCTTAAACGCGATTCGGCTGGGGATGTTCGCCTTAATCAGACCGGTAATAACGTCCACGGACGGGCGCTGCGTTGCGACAACCAGATGAATGCCGGCGGCACGCGCAAGCTGCGCCAGGCGGCAGATGCGCTCCTCGACTTCCTTCTTGCACGTCATCATCAGGTCAGCCAGCTCGTCAATCACGATGACGATGCGCGGCAGCGGCTCCTCGTCCTCATCGAGCGATTCGTTGTAGCCGTCAATGGCGCGGACGCCCTTTTCGCGGAACAGCGTGTAACGGTTCATCATCTCGCCGACCGCCCAGCCCAGCGCGCCGCTTGCCTTATGCGGATCGGACACGACAGGAATCAGCAGGTGCGGGATGCCGTTGTAGCACTGCAGCTCGACAACCTTCGGGTCAACGAGAATCAGTCGGACCTCCTTGGGGGAACAGCGGTACAGCAGCGAATTGATGATGGTGTTGATGCACACGGATTTACCGGAGCCGGTCGCACCGGCAATCAGCAGATGCGGCATTTTCGCAAGGTCGCAGAGAATTGGCACGCCGGCGATGTCCTTGCCGAGCGCGACGTTCAGATGCCCCTTCGCCTTGCGCATTGTGTCCGACTGCAGAACCTCCTTGAGCGTGACGGTCGTGCGCGCGCTGTTAGGCACCTCCACGCCGACAAGCGCCTTGCCGGGAATGGGCGCCTCGATGCGGACGGACTTGACAGCCATGTTCATGGCGATATTGTGGTTGAGGTTCGTGACCTTGGAGACCTTGATGCCCGGCGCGATTTCCAGCTCAAAGCGCGAAATCGCCGGTCCGTGCGTGATGTGGCGCACCTTCGCCGGAATGCGGAAGGACTTGAGCGTCTCCTCAAGCCGCTGGGTGCGCATGAGATCCTCCTCCTCGCTGACGCCCTGCTGCGGCGGCGGGTCGCGCAGGAGCATGATCGGCGGATACGTGTAGGGGACTTCGGGGTTGTAGGTGGACATGGCGGATGCGCCCGTCGCGCTCGGACCGCCGGATGGAGTTTCGGTCGTCGGCTTGGCGACCATGATGCCCTGCTTGGCAGACGGCGGCGCAAAATCCGGCTTCTGCAGCGCTTCGGGGACGCTCCGCATGCCGGTTGGCTTCTCCTGCAGCAGCTTCAATTCGGGCTGCCACGCGCCCTCAGGACGCATCTGCGTCAGCACGGGCGACACAGCCTCCTTTGGCGCATCCTCCGGCTCCTCCCACGGCGGACGATCGTCAAGCGACTCCGGAAAATCCGGTTCCTCCTCGAGATCCTCCGCAGAAGGCTGCGCCTGCAATGGCGTTTCCGGCTGAACAGGTGTCACCTGAACAGGCATTGCCTGATTAGGCATCGTCTGCTGAATCGGCGCGGTCTGCATCGGTGCCGTTTGCTGTGTTGCCTGATTAGGCGTCGCCTGCACGGGCATGTCATTCCACGTATACTGTGCAGGCGCGCCGAGACCGGTATCCTCATTGCTCTGCGGCAGCTCATAGGGGTCGATATTCGGCGGCTCAACGGTCCCCGCATCCGTAAACGTCTGATCCGTATTGCTCTGCGGCGCCGTTGTCTGCAAATCGCCCGTGCTGCTCCACGCGGAACGGCGGCGCGGCGTTGTCCAGCCTTCCGTGACGCTCGTCTGACCGAGCTCCTCCGCTGTCGGCGCAAAGCCGATATTGGCGTTCTTGCGGCTCTGCACGGATGGAATCGGCTGACCCTGCATTTCTGGATTCACAGGCTGATTCGCCTGCTGCGGCCGCTGATATGGGTTCTGCACGCCCTGCTGAGCCGGATTCGCGGTTATCGGATTTCCGGCAACCGGCTGTCCGGCTATCGGATTCCCTGTCACCGGCTGCCTTGTTGTACCGGGACGGGCATAGGGAGACGGACCACCCTGCGTGTATCCGCCGTGATAGGGCTGCTGCGCCCTCGCCGCAATCTGCTGACGTTCCGCCTCCTGACGGCGCGACTCCTCCTCTGCGGCACGTTCCGCGCGCTCCTCCTGCCGCTCGCGTGCCAGCTCCAGCCGTTCATTCAATGCTTCCTTCAGCCGTTTGACGAGCGGCCAGCAGCCAACCAGCACATCCACCGCAATCAGCAGCCCCAGCACAATCGCGCCGAGCGAGCTGCCGAGATACTTCCACAGCGGCCACGCCAGCAGCATGCCGACCATGCCGCCGCCCTGTCCCTTCATGCCGTAGGTCATGCTCCGCGACATCATGCCGCCGAAGCTGTCCGAGCCTTCAAGCGCCTTGATATAATCCGGCAGGCAGAGTTGCCCTTCATTCGTGCTGACGAAGGTCATCAGCGTCAGGAAGCCGCACAGCAGCACGACAAGAATCGCGTAGCAGGCGACATAGCGCTTCGTCACCTTGCGTGTTGTCAGAATCAGCATCAGGATGCCGCCGGCAATCAGCGCGAACGTCATCAGCAGCGTCATCGAGCCGAACATGGAGGACGAAAACTGCGTCAGGTAGCGGAACACATCGTGCTGCAGCCCGAAGCCTGCACCCAGCAGCGTCAGGATGCCGGTCGCCAGCAGCAGAATCCCGATCATCAGGTACGCCGCCAGCGAATCTGCCTCATAGCGAGGCATTGCCTTTCGTTTTGTTCCGCCGCTGCCCTTACGGGATGAGGTGGTTTTTTTGTTTTGCGCCATTCTGTCCTCCTAATGGTTCTCTATAGCTTCAATAAATCGATAAATATCAAGCTGATATCCGTATTTCTTGCAGGGCTTCGTCTGGTTTTTAGCCAATCCCCTTCGCAATACACTTTTCCGTAGTGGATTCGTAATGCGACTATTTTGGGGGCTTTGCGGTCGCCCCCAAACCCCTTCGCATTCCACATTTCCATAGTTAGCTTGTCTTGCAGCTTTTTGGGGGCTTTGCGGTCGCAGGCTTCGTCTGATTTCAAGCCAAGCTCCTTCGCAGTTTTCTTTTCCATAGCAGGTTTGGCTTGCGGCTTTTGGGGGCTTTGCGGTCGCAGGCTTCGTCTGATTTCAAGCCAAGCTCCTTCGCAGTTTTCTTTTCCATAGCAGGTTTGGCTTGCGGCTTTTGGGGGCTTTGCGGTCGCAGGCTTCGTCTGATTTCAAGCCAAGCTCCTTCGCAGTTTTTCTTTTCCATAGCGGGTTTGTCTTGCGACTTTTTGGGGGCTTTGCGGTCGCCCCCTAACCCCTTCGCATTCCGCTTTTCCATAGCAGGTTTGTCTTGCAGCTTTTGGGGGCTTTGCGCTCGCCCCCAAACCCCTTCGCATTCCACATTTCCATAGCAGGTTTGTTCTGCAACTTTTGGGGGCTTTGCGCTCGCCCCCAAACCCCTTCGCATTCCGCTTTTCCATCGTTGGCTTGTCTTGCAGCTTTTTTGGGGGCTTTGCAGTCGCCCCCAAGCCCCTTCGCAATCCACATTTCCATAGTGGGTTCGTAATGCGGCTTTTGGGGGCTTTGCGGTCGCAGACTTCGTCTGATTTCAAGCCAAGCTCCTTCGTAAGTAAAAACCAGCTTAGAGTTGATTCTCCGCCTGCATCAGCAGAACCATCCGCAAAACACCGTCTTCATCCGCGTGCAGGCATAGCGTTGCGTTCTCCCACAGCGCGTAATAATCCGTTTGCCCTGCGACCATGCGCCGCGATTCGGCGTCCTCCGCGCTGACTGATGCCGTGCTGTCCGGTTCGCCAAGCGCCTCGCGCCATTCTGCCTGTGTCGTTTGTCCCGTCATCAAGCCGCAGAGCATCAGCCGTTCTGTCCGGATGACCTGCACGACGCTGCTGTCGAGGCTGTCGGTCAGGTTGTCCGTCAGGAGCGATACGCCGCGGAATGCGCCGTCCTCCAGCGCAATCAGCCGCTGACTGCCTGCCAGATCGGGGTCGTTCAGCAACGCATACGTGTCGATAAGCGACTGCACATTGTCGCCGAGCGCTGCCGGAATGCCGGGGAACGCGCCGTCTGCGAGCACCTGACGGATCGCTTCCCTCGCGTCTGACGGAAAAGCCATCTGCTGCGGCACGCCCAGCCGTGTCAGGATGCTGTCATCCGACAGGTCGAGCACCTCCGCGATTTCGCTCCAGAGCATCGTGATGGTGCCTGCACGCTCCGCAAGCGTTTCAAACCGCTGAATCGGATAATGGAACGTGATGCCGTATTCCGTAAGCGAGAACACGTCCGGCAGCGGCAGCAGCTCCGCCGCGCCCAGATGGTCGCTCAGCTCCGGCTCGATGGTGTTTTCAATCAGGGCGGTGATGGCATCGTTTGCAGCATCCGCGTCGGCAAAAAGGACATCCAGCGGAATGCCTTCACCCGTGCGCAGGTCAATGTTCACAGCCGACCACACCTGCGTTGAGCGCTCGGTCTCCAGTGCGCCGTCCGCAAGAAACGCCACGGACAGCACATCGCCGGTCAATGTCGCCGTGTAGGAAACATCGATGCTGACCGGCAGGGACATCAGCGCAGTCATGCGGGTCAGACGGCTTTCAATCTGTCCGGAAGTCAGGATGGCGTCGTTGATGCGCTGCTGAAGCGCTTCATCCGCCATGCCCGTCACGGCAGGATAGCGGACGCTGCTTCCGCCCAGCGATAATCCCGCATCCGTCAGGGTGACAGCCGCATTTTCATCCGGCTTTTCCGGCGCGTCGCCGATTCGGGTAACGCCGCCCTGCTCCGCTCTCGCAAGGGGTGGCTTCTGCATCGCGGCGGTCAGCAGCAGCATGGCAAGCAACAGGGAAACTGCTCGTTTCATCAGCATCGTCCTCCTTGTGTGACTCTATTTTACATCATATAACGAATTCACGCAAGTTTATCTTCCCGGTTGCACGCAAATGAAGAGGCTGCCTCTCCCGACCTGACGGTCCTGTAGAGACAGCCTCCGAAAGGCCGTTGTGATTACTTGTTTTCCGGCATGATAACCGCCTTGATGCGGCGCACGCCTGCGGAGGAGCTTTCCTCCTTCTGAATTTTGAAGCCGCCCAGCTCACCCGTCGTCTGTGCATGCGGACCGCCGCAGATTTCAAAGGAATAATCGCCCATCTTGTACGTGCGGACACGCTCGCCGTACTTGGATTCAAACAGACCGATAGCGCCCTTTTCCTTTGCCTCCGGCACCGTCATTTCCTCGCAGACGACCGGCACATTCGCAGCAATCGCTTCGTTAACGAGCTTTTCGACCTCTGCCAGCTCTTCCTTGGTCACCTTGCGGCCGAAGGAGAAGTCGAAGCGCAGACGTTCGGCGGTGATGTTCGAGCCCTTCTGCGCGACCTCATCGCCCAGCACCTTGCGCAGCGCCGCGTGCAGCAGATGCGTTGCGGTGTGCAGGCGCGCCGTCTCGACGCTTGTGTCTGCCAGACCGCCCTTGAACTTCTGCTCGGCGCCCTGATGGCTCAGCTCCTGATGCTTGCGGAACGCCTCTGCGAAGCCCTCGGTGTCAACCGTCAGACCGCGCTCGCCTGCCAGCTCAACCGTCATCTCGATCGGAAAGCCGAACGTGTCGTAGAGGTGGAAGGCGGTTTCGCCGTCAATTTTGCCGTCAGCGGCGCGGGTCGCAACCTTGTCGAATTCCTTGTTGCCCTGCTTGAGGGTGCGTGCGAAGCGGTTCTCCTCCAGCGCAAGCTGCTCAAGCACAAACGCGGCGTTGCGTGCCAGCTCGGGATACGCATCCTTGTACTGGTCTATGATCACGCGCGCGATTTCGCCGGTGAAGCCGTCGGGCATGCCGATCTGCATACCGTAGCGGACAGTGCGGCGGATCAGGCGGCGAAGGATATAGCCCTGATCGGTGTTGGACGGGGACACGCCGCGGTCATCGCCGAGGATGAAGGTGGACGTGCGCATATGGTCGGCAATGATGCGGAACGCCTTGGTCGTGTCGGCGTCCTGCTCATACGTCCTGCCGGACAGCTCGGCAATCTTCGCGAGGATGCCGGTGAAGGCGTCCGTCTCGTAGACCGTCTTCTTGCCGGTCAGCACGCAGATGGTGCGCTCCAGACCCATGCCGGTATCAACGTTCTTCTGCTTGAGCGGAATGAACGTGCCGTCCTTCTGCTTGTTGTACTGCATAAAGACGTCGTTCCAGATTTCCAGATACGCGCCGCAGTGGCAGGCAGGCGAGCAGTTCGGTCCGCAGGGCTTCTTGGTGATGATGAACATCTCCGTATCCGGACCGCACGGACCCGTGATGCCGGCAGGACCCCACCAGTTATGCTCCTTGGGCAGGTAGAACAGGTGATCATCCTTCACGCCGCAGCTGCGCCAGAGGTTTGCCGCCTCCTCGTCGCGCGGGCAGTCCTCATCGCCCTCGAAGACGGTGAACGCCAGCTTGTCGGGATCAAGACCCAGATACTGCTCGCTCGTAAGAAATTCCCAGCTCCACGGGATCATTTCCTTCTTGAAATAATCGCCCAGCGACCAGTTGCCCAGCATCTCGAAAAACGTCAGGTGGCTCGGATCGCCCACATCATCGATATCGCCGGTGCGGATGCACTTCTGCACGTCCGTCAGGCGCGTGCCGGCGGGATGCGGCGTGCCCATCAGGTACGGCACCAGCGGATGCATGCCGGCAGTGGTAAAGAGGACAGTGGGGTCATTCTCCGGAATGACGGAGGCGGACGGAATGCGATGATGTCCCTTCGATTCCATGAACTTCTGGAACATTTCCCGCAGCTGTGCGGAGGTGATCTGCTTCATATATGGGTTGCTCCCTTCGATTCAGTGCACAAAAACAGTTGCAAGCGTTATTATATCATTCTATCGGGCGATTTGCAAGGGTTTGGGCAATGTTCAATTCACACGCGATGACTGTATACAGACAGCGTCATATTGCGCGGCGTTGCCCCGAATTGCAGCTTCAAGGGGGCTTTCCGCTCGCCCCCTTAAACCCCTTCGGCATCATGCTTGATTTCATTTCCATAATTGGTCTCAACCAGACTGTTTCAGGTGCATTGCGAAGGGCTTCGGAAAGGAAAACAGGCGAAGCCCGCAATCGGAAAGCCACCTGAACGTTTTTTGTTGACAAAGCCCCTGCCGAGGCGCTATACTAAGCCCGCACAATACAGCAAGGAGGCTCAACGATGCCGAATCCATACCTTCCTCTCTGGGAATATATTCCCGATGGCGAACCGCGCGTCTTCGGCGACCGCGTCTATGTTTACGGCTCCCATGACCGCGTCGGGCATGACAAATTCTGCGATTATGTGCTCAAGTGCTGGTCAGCGCCTGTCACCGACCTGAATCACTGGACTGACCACGGCGTGATTTTCCGCACAAGGGACACCTTCGATCACCCTGCCGACACGGACTGGACAAAGGAGCATAACGAGCTCTATGCGCCGGATGTGGTGGAAAAGGACGGCAAATACTACCTGTTCGCCTACATCATCGGCACGCGTGGGTGCGTTGCGGTTGCAGACCATCCGGAGGGACCGTTCACGCTGCTGGGCAAGTACAAATACACCATGCCGGAACGCGTCTGCGTCGACGGCTGGTTCATCGACCCCGGCGTACTGGTGGATGATGACGGCAAGGCGTACATCGCATGCGGCTTCGAGCGGTCCTTCATCGCGCAGCTCGATTCCTCCGACCTGACGCATGTGCTGGACGATTCGCACATCGAGCACATCATTCCGTGCGAAACGACCGAAGTCGGCGGCTTCACCGACCCGGACTCGCGCTTCTATGAGGCGGCGTCCCTGCGCAAGGTCGGCGGCACGTATTATTTCATTTACTCGCCCAAGCGCGGCAGCCGCCTTGCCTACGCCACGTCCGACAAGCCCATGGGTCCCTACACATACCGCGGCTGGATTGTGGACAACGGCGTTGATTACCCCGGCGGCAACAACCATGGCTCCATCTGCTGCATCGGCGGTCAGTGGTACATCTTCTATCACCGCATGACGAATGGCTCCATCATGAGCCGCCGCGCCTGCGTCGAGCGCATCGAGCTGCTGCCGGATGGCACGATTCCGCCGGTGGAAATGACATCGCTGGGCTTCTCGGAGTCGCTCAACCCGTATGAGGAAACGCCGGCGGAGCTTGCCTGCGTGCTCAAGGGCGGCGCATTCATCACCGAGCGGACGCCGTTCGAGCGCGTCATCACGAACGTGCAGGATGGCTGCGTCATCGGCTACAAATACTTCGATTTCGGCGATGATTTCGGCAGCAGGACCATGCAGTTCTTTGCAAGCGTCAACGGCTTCGGCTGCAGCTGTGATGTGCACATCCGTCTGGACGCGGAGGATGGCGAGGAAATCGGCTGCTTCCATGTCGGGCGCGGCGAAACGACCTGCATCAAGACGCGCGTCCGCGCCGTGACAGGCCGCCACGCGCTGTTCTTCACCGTCACGACCGCCTACGAGGGCTGGACAGGCAGCTTCTTCTCCAACCGTTGTCTGATGGAATTCAGGAAGTTCGTGTTTATGAAGTAAAAGAAAAGTCCGGGCAAAGCGCATCTTTACGCTCTGTCCGGACTTTTTTGTTGCCTTACATTTGCTTACACGCCTGTCCCGATGTCATTCAGCTGCTCCACAAGCAACATCGTATTCAGCGCATCCACAACCGCCTGAGAGGTGATGGTTGCATTTGTCACCGCGTCAATGCCGTCGCCCAGCGTGAACGGTGCGCTCTTGCCGATGAACTGGCTCGTGAATTCATCCTTCTCGCACTCCTGACCAAAGCCTGCCGTCTGCGTGGAGGCGTCCACACGAAGCGTCTTGATCACGCCATTCTCGTACGTGACATACACGATGACGTCGCCGCCGCCGAAGCCCTTGACCGTCACGGCATTCTCTTCCGCAGTCGCTCCGTCTTCAGCCGTTTCTTCTTCATACAGGCTGTTCACCGCGTCCACAACCGCCTGAGAGGTAATGGTCGCGCTTGTCACCGCGTCAATGCCGTCGCCCAGCGTGAACGGTGCGCTCTTGCCGATGAACTGGCTCGTGAATTCGTCCTTCTCGCACTCCTGACCAAAGCCGGCTGTCTGCGTGGAGGCGTCCACGCGAAGCGTCTTGATCACGCCGTCCTCATCCGTCACATACACGATGACGTCGCCGTCGCCGAAGCCCTTCACCGTCACGGTCTTCTCGTCCGCAGGTGCTTCGGTCGCTTCCGGCTCTGCTGCAACCGCTTCGGTTGCTTCTGCCGTTTCGCTTGCTTCCGCCGCGTACAGGCTGTTCACCGCATCCACAACCGCCTGAGAGGTGATTGTCGCGCTTGTCACCGCGTCAATGCCGTCGCCCAGCGTGAACGGTGCGCTCTTGCCGATGAACTGGCTCGTGAATTCGTCCTTCTCGCACTCCTGACCAAAGCCGGCTGTCTGCGTGGAGGCGTCCACGCGAAGCGTCTTGATCACGCCGTCCTCATCCGTCACATACACGATGACGTCGCCGTCGCCGAAGCCCTTCACCGTCACGGTCTTCTCGTCCGCCGGTGCTTCGGTCATTTCCAGTTCTGCCGCAGCCGCTTCGGTTTCTTCTTCCGCGTACAGGCTGTTCACCGCGTCCACAACCGCCTGAGAGGTAATGGTCGCGCTTGTCACCGCGTCAATGCCGTCGCCCAGCGTGAACGGTGCGCTCTTGCCGATGAACTGGCTCGTGAATTCATCCTTCTCGCACTCCTGACCAAAGCCGGCTGTCTGCGTGGAAGCATCCACACGAAGCGTCTTGATGACACCATCCTCATCCGTCACATATACGATGACGTCGCCGTCGCCGAAGCCCTTCACCGTCACGGTCTTTGCATCGGCAGGAATTTCCTCGGTCGCTTCCGGTTCAGCCGGTGCTTCCGTCGTCTCCGGCTCGGCTGCCGCCAGCTCTTCCTCCGTCATCGCGGGAGCTTCCAGCGCCGCATTGATGGCCTCGACCGCCGCCGTTGAGGTGACCGTCGCACTTGCCAGCGCATCAACGCCGTCGCCCAAAGTGAACGGACCGCTCTTGCCGATGAACTGCGCCGTAAACTCCTCGCCCGCGCAGCGCGTGCCGATGCCCTCGGTCTGCGTGCTCGCATCGATGACCACCGCGGAAACCGTGCCGTCATCGTTGAGCGTCAGGCGTGCAACGACCTCGCCGCCGCCAAAGCCCGATGCCTTGCCCTGATGCACATCGCCCGTCAGCACAACAGGCTCGGTCTCCGTTTCCTGCTTCGCGCCAAAGGACAGCGGATCGCCCTCGACCTCCTTGCCGAGAACATGGCTGATGCACTTCAGCACGTTGTTGGAGGCAGTCAGCACCGCCTTCGAGGTGATGGTCGCGCCGGAAATCGCCTCGATGGTGTCGCCGCCGTACGCGCTCACGCCCTTGAACTGCTCCGCGCGTTCAGCCTCCTGCCAGCGTGCGCCGAAGCCTGCCGTCTCGGAGAAATTCGTATCGCCGATCTGGGCGCCGGTCACCTTGCCGTCCATGTCAACGCCGAGCGTCACCGCGACGTCGCCGCCGTAGCCCTTCGCGGACGACACGGCGCAGTAGCCGATGGTCTGTCCGTCCTTCTTCGCCTCAACAAGCTTCGACACCTCGTAGCCCTCGGGGATATCCATCGTGCTGAAGGCATCCGCCTCCATGACGGACTGGAAGGCGGCGTTCTGCGCGGCTTCCTCGTGCTCCTTAATCGGTCCCTCGGTGATGGCGTTCGTCACAGCCAGAGCCAGTGCAGCCACCAGCGCGATAATCGCCAGAATGACGTATGACGGAAGCTGCTTCTTCGTTGCCTTGTTCTCACTCATTGCCTGATTTCCTCCTCCGGATTCCTTGTCCCCGTCATTGCAGGGGAGTATAGCCTAATTCCTGCATCAATTCATTCATCAGGACTGTGCCGTCACGCTGAATCAGCAGTGCCGGATAGCCGTTATCCTGCGTCAGCCTGAGCGCCTCTTCGCTGCCGAGCAAAATGCATGCGGTTGCGATGGCGTCCGCGCACATCGAGCTTTCCGAGACGATGGTCGCCGATGCCAGATCGGTGTCCGCAGGCAGACCCGTCCACGGCGACAGGATGTGATGATATCGCACGCCGTCAATCGTGAAGCCGCGCTCGTAGATGCCGCTCGTCACAACGCTGCAATCCGACACCGACAGCACGCCGATGGGATTGCCGGAGTTCGCGTCCGCCGGATCCTGAATGCCGACGCGGTATTTGCTGCCATCCGGCTTTGTGCCGACCGCGTAGACATTGCCGCCGAAGTTCAGCATCGCGCCGCTGCACCGACCCTTGGCAAGCACTGCAATCTGGTCGGCGATATAGCCCTTGGCGATGCCGCCCAGATCAATCTGCATCCCGGCAGGCAGCGTCACCGTGTTATTCTCGCCGAGCACGAGCTTGTCGTCATCCACCAGCGGCAGCGCGGCAAGACGTTCCTCATCGGTCGGCATTTTGTTCGTGCCGCCGGTGAAGTCCCATTGCGCCACAAGCGGTGCGATGGTCACGGCAAAGGCGCCGCCGGAAAGCCGATTGATTTCCTTCGCCTCGCTGAGAATCGCCCACGTTTCCGCATCGACCGTCACGGTCTGACCGTTCGATTCGTTGATGCGGCTGACGTCGCTGCCCTCAACCGTCTTGGAGAGCAGGTTCTCGTAATGCGCGCACGCCGTCCAGATATCCTCCATCAGCGTATCATCCGCGCCGTAGAGCGTCAGCGTCACAACCGTATCGAAGTAAAACCCGATGCCTGACGTTTTCGCGTCCTCCGCCGAGGCGGACAGAACTGCATCCGTCGGCTGCGTCTCCGTTGTCTCCGATGGCGTGCAGCCGCTAAGAAGCAGCAGCAGCGCCAAAAGACACGCAAAGAGCGTTCGTTTCTTCATTCATTCACCACCAATTCAACGCTGACGCGGTTCGGCAGGCAGATGATGAACTGCTGGTTAGGGCGCGTCTCCCAGTTATCCAGCGTCACCTCGCCCATTTCCACGCACAGCTGGTTCTCGCATGTGGACGATTCCATCACCGCGCCGCGCGCCGTTATGCGGATGACATTGACGCTCCCGTCCGGCTGCTGAACCGCAAGCGTCTGCTCCTGCCCGACCGGCACGCGTGCATACTCCCTGCCGTCCAGCGTCACCACGATTTCCGCCGAGGCGCCATCCGTCCGGGGGCGCAGCAGCGTCACCGACAGCAGCAGCACAACCGCCGCAATCAGCAGTGCCGCGATGATTCCGATATTTTTCCTGTCCATGCTGCCCCCTTGCTTTTAAGCTCGCATACGCTGTTAATTATATCACGATGCATCAGCTCCGTCAATGATAAACGCTTCATTTCAGTTCCGTACAAAAACTGTTTCTTGCTTTACAATCTTCGTCTTTTTCGATATAATAGCATTATCCGCATGGTTTGCGCCGCTGAGAGCGAAGGCATCAGACGGTTCTGACAAATATGCGGAAATCATAATCATCGTAGGGCACCCGAAAGGGACTCGAACGGAGGCAAAAAAATGAATACGAAAAGCACACATCTTGTCCGGCTGCTGACGCTGACGATGCTCGCGGCGCTCATCTTCCTGATGGGGCAGACGCCGATCGGGCTGATTCCGCTGGGCTTCTGCAACGTGACGCTGCTGGTCATTCCGGTAGCGGTCGGCACGCTGTTCATGGGGTTGAGCAGCGGCCTGTTTTTAGGGCTCATCTTCGGCGCAACAAGCTTTCTGTCCGCGCTGCTGCGCCCATCGACGCTCGTTGCAACGCTCATGGGCGAATCGCCGCTGCTGGTCGTTGTGATGACGTTCCTGCCGAGGCTGATGGTGCCGGTCGTCATCCATTTCGTGTATAAGCTCATGGCGCGCAGGCTCGACAAGACGGGTCTGGCGGTGGCATCGGCATGCGGAAGCCTGACGAACACGATTCTGTATCTGGGACTGATGCTGCTTTTCTACGTGATGTGCGGCATTGACAACGCGGCGGTGCTGACGGCCATCGGCGCAACTGCCGGCGGCGCAGGACCGCTTGAGGCGATTGCCGCCGCGCTGATTACGCCGCCGATTGTGCTGGCGCTGAGGAAGGCGCTGCACCGCAGGGGAATGAGCGCCTCCCCGGAGAAGGAATCATGATTTTCCTTCGGCAGATTGGGGGAACATGCTGACATGCTGTCGTGCATGACAAGGGGGCTTTGCGGTTGCTCCTTTGTCCCCTTTGCATTCGCGTCCGCAGGCGCTCGGGAGAACATAAAAATCGGACGAAATCTGGGAGGTACGGAAGATGATTCTGACACTTGACATCGGCAATACCAACATCAAGACGGCGCTTTTTGACGGCAGGGACATGAAGCATTACTGGCGGCTGTCGACGAACGTCCTGTATTCCTCCGATGAATACGGCATTCTGCTGACGAACCTGTTCCGCCATGACGGGGTGGATCCTGCCTGCGTTGAGGGCATCATGATCTCCTCTGTCGTTCCGACGGTGAATTTCACCATCGAGCACATGTGTCAGAATTACTTCGGCATCTCGCCGCTCTTCGTCGTCCCGGGCATCAAGACGGGCATCAACATCCGCTACGAGAACCCGCGAGAGCTCGGCAGCGACCGCATCGCAAACGCCGTCGCCGCCTATGAGGAATACGGCGCGCCGACCATTTTCATTGACTTCGGCACGGCCACGACGTTCGGCGTCATCGGCGAGGGCGGCACGTTCCTGGGCGGATGCATCTGCCCGGGCGTGAAGCTGGCGAGCGAGGCGCTTGTCAGCGGCACCGCGAAGCTGCCGCGCTTCGAGCTGACAAAGCCGGAGCACGTCATCGGGCGAACGACGCTTTCCAACCTGCAATCCGGCATGTATTACGGCTATGTCGGGCTGGTGAAGAACATCGTCCGCAAAATCAAGCAGGAGCTCGGTCATGACGCGCTCGTTGTCGCGACCGGCGGCATGGCGGTCATGATCGCCGAAGAAAGCAAGGTCATCGACAAGCTGGATGGGCTGCTGACGCTCAAGGGGCTGCGGCTCATCTACGAACGGAACAAGAACTGATTCCCTTCTACATCGACAGAACAATGGCGTATCCGCCATGCAGGAGGAAAAAGCATGAAGGAAGTTGTAATCGGATTTCTGGGCTGCGGCAATGTCGGCGGCGGCGTGTGGACGCTTTTGACCGGCTTCTCAAACGAAATCGCGCACCGCGACAGCCTTTCCATCCGCGTCAAGCGCGTGCTGGTGCGCGACGTGAACAAGACGCGCTCGTGCGGCGTGCCGCGTGAGCTGCTGACGACAAACGCCGCCGAGGTGCTCGACGATCCGGAAATCAGCATCATCGTGGAATTTATGGGCGGCGAGCAGCCTGCAACGGACTACATGCTCCGCGCACTGGAGAGCGGCAAGACCGTCGTCACGGCGAACAAGGTCGCCATCGCGCTGAACTGGCATCGTTTGCAGGCCGCGGCACAGCGCAACAGGGTCGGGCTGTACTACGAGGCAAGCGTCTGCGGCGCGATTCCGATTATCAACGCGCTCATGCAGCCCCTGCAGGCAAACCGCATCAGCTCCCTGATGGGCATTATCAACGGCACGACGAACTACATCCTCTCGCGCATGTACGAAAACGGCGAGGAGTACGAGTCCGTGCTGCATGACGCGCAGCAGCTGGGTCTGGCCGAGCCGAATCCTGCCGCCGACGTCGAGGGGCTCGACGCCGCGTACAAGCTGTCCATCATGGCAAGCCTCGCGTTCCATGCGCGCGTGCCGTTCAGCAAGGTGTACCGCGAGGGCATCACGAAGATTACCGCGCTGGACATCGCCTGCGCGAAGGAAATGGGCTATGTGCTCAAGCTGCTCGCCATCGCCAAGCGCGACGGCAACACCATCGAGGTGCGCGTCCATCCGACGCTCCTGCCGAAGGCGCATCCGCTTGCGCAGGTCAGCGGCAGCTTCAATGCCGTGTTCCTGCACGGTCACGCATGTCAGGAAATGATGCTGCAGGGTCGCGGCGCGGGCGATCTGCCGACTGCAAGCGCCGTTGTCGGCGACATCCTGCATGCCGCGACGGTTGACGTGCATGTCCACCCGACGTTCGTCAACAGCGAATCCGCCGATGCGTCGCTGTCCTTCACCAACGACTGGAAGACGCGCTACTTCCTGCGCCTGTCCGTCAAGGACGAGCCTGGTTCGCTGGCAAAGATTGCGGCATGGCTCGCGGGCGAGAAGGTCTCCATCGCGACCATGATGCAGAAGGCGGAGCACGCCGGCGGAAAGGTGCCGCTGATTATCATCACCCACGAGGCGAACGAGCAGGCCATCCGTGCGGCAGCCGCAAGGTTCGACCCCGAGCTTTGCACGATTGAGAACATCATCCGCGTTGAAGCATAATTCATCCAAAGAAGGGCGATTGTTCATGCAGACCATCACCGTTGCGCTGGGCGACAGGAGCTATCCGATTCACATCGAGCGCGGCATTTTATCGCAGGCCGGCAGGCTGATTCACGCGCAGCTGGGCGATGTTGCCGCTGCCGTCGTCACGGATGACCATGTCGCGCCGCTGTATCTGCGGCAGGTCGTGTCCTCCATGGAAAGCGCCGGACTGCGCGTATGCAGCATCGTCCTGCCGCACGGTGAGGAGACAAAGTGCCTTGCGCGCCTGACGGAGCTGTACACGTTCCTCTGCCAGCAGCATATCACGCGCAGAGATGCCGTGGTCGCGCTCGGCGGCGGCGTCATCGGCGATTTGGCCGGTCTGGCGGCGGCGACGTACCTGCGCGGCGTGCACTTCATCCAGCTGCCTACGACGCTGCTGGCGCAGGTGGACTCCTCCGTCGGCGGAAAGGTCGCGGTGGATTTGCCGCAGGGCAAGAACCTCGTCGGCGCGTTCTACCAGCCGGAGCTGGTGCTTGCCGATCCGCTGGCGCTCGAGACGCTGACGGACGAATTTTGGCGCGACGGGTTGGGCGAGGTCGTCAAGTATGGCTGCATCGGCGATGAAGCGCTGTTTGCGCTGCTCGAACAGCACGCATCCGGCGGCCGCCCATCGCTCATGGCGGTGATTGACGACATGCTCCTGCACTGCATCCGGCAGAAGGCGGATGTCGTCGCGCAGGACGAGCATGACACCGGGCTGCGCATGACGCTGAATTTCGGGCACACCATCGCCCATGCGGTGGAAACGTGCCAGCATTATACAGGCATGCGCCACGGCGAGGCGGTCGCGCTGGGCATGCGCATCATCACCTGCATCACGGAGCATCGCGGCATGACGGAACCGGGCACCAGTCAGCGCCTGAACCGCCTGCTCGATGCGCTCCAGATGCCCGATGCGCTACCGGACATTCCGGAAGGCGCGCTGCTCAACGCCATGACGCTGGACAAAAAGAGCGCCGGCAGGCAGCTGCGCATCATCTCCCTGAAGAAAATCGGCAGCTGCGAAATCGTCCCGACGGACGTATCCTTCTTTCAGGGCATGACGGCGATGAAAAGTCCCACAGAAAGCAGGTGAACGGTTCATGCAGCAGCTTCTGTCCGAGTCAATGCTGTCCATGATGACGCAGGGCGATCAGCCGCCGAAAAGCGATGCATCCACGCCCATATATGCATGGCGGCTGCTTCGCTGGGAGGCGGATGTTCCTCTGACGGAGGAGCAGAGACAGGCACTGCTTGGGATTGTGCCCGAGGCCATGGCGCTTTGCGGCGTCAGCGCGGCCTGCTTCGCGGCAGACGGCGACGTGATGACCATCCTGCTGGCGCTGACGAGCTTTCCGGCAAAGGCGCACCGTGCGCCCGTGCTGTGGCTCTGCGCCCATGCGCTGATTGAAAAGGCATCCGTCACGCTGGAGCAGGACGGCACCATGTTCATCGGCGAGGAATTTGACAATCCTGCCGAATGGACGGAGCACCTGCGCCCGATGCGCGAAATCAGCGACTGGTGGACGCACGCCTCGCCCATGGACGGCGCCACTGCGCACCGCCATCGCAAGGAGCTGCAAACGTGCATCAAGCGGCGGCAATACGCCGTGCTGGGTGGCTATGTGTCGCGTGCGCTGCGCGAGGATCAGCAGCTGTCCGTGACCTGCTTTGCCTTCGTGCCGCTGGTGATTGAGGCAGTCTGGAGTCAGCATGCGGAGCTGCCGCTGCAAACCCTGACGGAAGGCTTGAACCTGAACGAGATGACGCGCCGTCCGCGGGAAACGCTGCTGAACTGGCTGGCGCTGCTGCCGCCGAGGCTCCGCGCCTGTCCGCAGTCTGCCAACAACGAGCCGATTGAAAAGGTCATCGACTCCATCCGGGCCGACTGCTCCCTGCCGTATTCGCAGACGAACCTGAGCCGCTCGCTCGGGCTGACGCCTGCGTATTTCTGCCGGCTGTTCCGCGACAAGACCGGTCAGCACTTTTCGACCTTCCTGACGCGCACGCGCATGGAAAAAGCACAGCAGCTGCTGTCGGAGCAGCCGCCGCATTCGCTGGGCGATATCAGCGCCGCCTGCGGCTATCCCAACAAGAGCTATTTCTGTCAGGTGTTCAAGAAATACACCGGCATGACGCCCGGCGAATATCAAGCCGTCGCAGCAGAGCAGCATCCGGCTGGGTAACGTTTTCTACAGCATATGATCCGGCGGATGAAATGTGTGGGTTTCGTCCGCCTGTTTTTATTTCTTCGGAAGCATACTTGATTTGGTTTGCATAGTTGTGTTGTGGCAAACTATATAAAGAAGCCACATTGCCAAACTTCTATGGAAATGTGCACTGCGAAGGGGTTCGGGGGCGACCGCAAAGCCCCCGAAAAGTCGCAAACAGAAACAAGTTTGCTTTTGTTTTCATTTCCACAGTTGAGTTGTGACTTGCTTCAAGGGGGCTTTCCGGTCGCCCCCTTGACCCCTTCGGCTTTCCCATGGTTGACTTGCAATGATACTTAAAAAAACATAACTAAACCACCATGGGAATGTGCACTGCGAAGGGGTTCGGGGGGGCGACCGCAAAGTCCCCGAAATAGCCACATTGCAAAACCGCTATGGAAAAGCGCACTGCGAAGGGGTTCGGGGGCGACCGCAAAGCCCCCGAAAAGTCGCAAACAGAAACAAGTTTGCTTTTGTTTTCATTTCCACAGTTGAGTTGTGACTTGCTTCAAGGGGGCTTTCCGGTCGCCCCCTTGACCCCTTCGGCTTTCCCATGGTTGACTTGCAATGATACTTAAAAAAACATAACTAAACCACCATGGGAATGTGCACTGCGAAGGGGTTCGGGGGGGCGACCGCAAAGTCCCCGAAATAGCCACATTGCAAAACCGCTATGGAAAAGCGCACTGCGAAGGGGTTCGGGGGCGACCGCAAAGCCCCCGAAAAGTCGCAAACAGAAACAAGTTTGCTTTTGTTTTCATTTCCACAGTTGAGTTGTGACTTGCTTCAAGGGGGCTTTCCGGTCGCCCCCTTGACCCCTTCGGAAGCATACTTGGTTTGGTTTGCATAGTTGTGTTGTGGCAAACTATATAAAGAAGCCACTTTGCCAAACTTCTATGGAAATATGCACTGCGAAGGGGTTCGGGGGCGACCGCAAAGCCCCCGAAATAGTCCCATTAC
>CAVEOA010000030.1:0-22310 GCA_963617205.1 Alloprevotella sp.
ACGGAAATGTGCACTGCGAAGGGGTTCGGGGGCGACCGCAAAGCCCCCGAAATAGCTGCATTATGAATCCACTATGGAGATGTGCACTCCGAAGAGGTTCGGATTGAAGTCAGGCGAAGCCTGCGAGCGGAAGCTCCCTTGGTACGTAAAGAAGATTGTATGCTTTCTGGAAACAACAAATAAAGGCAACACCTCACTTATATGGGTGTTGCCTTAAAACGAATCCCCGCCGAAGGCAGTGATTGCACTCCGGCGGGGATTTGCTTAATATTCGTAAATGGTGACCACGCCGCCCATGTTGTCCAGCGACATGGTGTAGTTGTTGGTCTTCTGGGTGACGCTGACGCTCATGTAGGTGCTCGTTTCATCCTCAATCTGCTGGCGAACGATTTCGTACTTGAGCTGTCCGTCCTCAAACACGGCGATGTGCGGATGCGCCATCAGGTACTCGATGTACTCCTCCAGACACAGGTCAAGATGATGCATGACGGTTGCGTTGGCAACGCCGACATAGCGGAACAGGTTCATTTGGACGCTGACGCCGGTCTTGTAGGCGCGGCTGACGGTGCCCTCGGTCGGGAAATCCTGAAGCGGGAAGCGGAATACAAGGCCGTACTTCCAGCTGTTTTCGTACATCCACTTGCCCTGATTGCTCTCGGAGAAGGCAAGCTTGTTCAGCTCGGTGTTGCCGCTCTCGTAGAGGTACAGGCGGAAGGAAAGACCGGTGTTGTACTCGCTGGTGCCGGGCATGTTGATGCTCTTCTTTGTGTTGGCAATCAGCTCATCCTCCGACCATGCGGAATGGCGCTCCTTCAGGCGGTTGTACTCCGTGTCAAAGAGCGTTTGCTGGTCGGAAATGCTGCGGTAGCCCTCGTAGACGACATACCCCTCGAGACCCTCTGCCTTGGCGGCATTGAGCGCGTCAAGCAGGGCGCTGATGGCAACGGGGAAGAGCTTCTGCTCCGAGCTGCGCCAGATGCTCTTTGACTGTCCCATGCTCCTTGCGTAGGTCATGATGGAGATGAGACCGGATTCATCGAAATCAGAAGGACGGGAGTGCCACTCGTTGACGAGCAGCAGACCGCCGAGCATGGCATCCTGACGCGACACGATGACCGTGCCGGGATTGTCCAGCGCGTAATTCGTCAGGTCAACGATGGCGATGCCTTCCTGCGTGTCGGGCTCCGGCCATGCCAGATTGACGTTGTTGTTCGCATCGAGCTGCGCCTGCAGGTCAGCAACCTCCTGCGCGTAGGCCTCCGCCTTCTCGTCATTGCGCTTCTGCGCCTCGGCGCGGCGCTCATTGACGTTGTTGATGCGCATGGCGTAGAGCAAATTGCTGCCGAACAGGCTGAGGACGGCGAGCGCCGCCAGAACGGCCGTCGCGGCGATTAAAAATGTCAGCGAGCTGACGCGCTTCTTTCCTGATGACTTCATAGTCGAAAACACCTGCCTTTTCGGGTGCAACCCAATTCATTGGATTCTGCCGCCGGTTTTTGCGACAGCGATGGGGATATTCTCCGTTATCTATTCGCCATGGGCAAGCGGTTTTCCTTCCTGCGGGGCAAGGAATTATCGCTTCATCCGTGCGGCGTACTGGCGCTGAATCTCCTGAAGCCGCTGTTCATCAGCCTCGCGTGCATGACGGGTCTTTTCCTGTAATGCGCGCGTCTCGGTCACGCCCTGACGGACAGTCTGCCACGATGCGGTGAGGGCTTCCTCGGCATTGTTGGAGGATTGCTGGAGATCTGTCGCCTGCTGCGTTACGCGGCTGAGCGCCTCCTGCTGGAGCTGCCTGCGCTTGCTCAGAATCACCTGTGCGAGCGCCTGCTTGAACACGGGCAGCGTGACAATCAGCGCCGAATCCATCTTGCGCATCAGCTCGGCGTTGCTGAACTCGACCAGCTTCACCATCGGGATGGATTGCAGCGCGACGTTTTCCGCCATGCGGAGATCCTGCGTGCGCCGCTCGAGCATCGTCTGCGCCTGCGAAAGCGTTTGCAGCTCGAAGCCGATGGACGCGTCATTCGTGCGGTGCATCTCCTCTGTGCGCTGCATGGCGTATTCTCTGATTTCCTTGATGCCCTGTTCGCCGGCGACGATGTACTTCTCCAGCTCATGAAAACGCCGGATGTTCGCCTGAAACAGCACCTCAAGCTGTTCGTTTGCTTTCCTGAGCGACTGCTCCGCCATTTTCAGGCGGACATAGATGCCCTCAAGCTCGCTGCTGAGAGAATCATAACGTCGAATGGTTTCATCGAGCGGCTCAGGCTTTGCGCCCCTCAGTCGGGCGAAGAAGCCCTGCTTTTTCTGAAGGGCAGTCGGGTCGAACTGCGCCATCAGGTCGGCAAGCGAATTGAGCAGCTTATCGGAATCGTCCGTGTGGGAGGTGCGGAGGCTCCTGAGCACCTGGTCGGAGGCGCGGGCGATGTCCTCCGCGGCAGCGCTGCCGAAGGTGACGATGGTGTTCAGGTCGCTGACATCAATGAGGGAGGTCAACGCATCGATTTCCGGCGAATCTGTCAGCGCCGCGACGGTCGCCTGACGATCCGCCTCGATGTCGTAGCCCGGCGCGTCCTCACCGGGGAGCGTCAGCAGCGGCGCTTGATGCTTTGCGTCTGTCATCTGTTAAACAAATTCCTTTGCAGATTTTCCAGCCATGAGCGCGGTTTGACAGGCAATGCGGTCAAATCGGGCACAGGCAGGTCATACAGGTAATCGCCAGCCTGATGCTCCACCGGCAGGCGATCGCGCACGTACCGCTCCACCGTCTGATAGCCCGTGGGAACAAACAGCGCGATGTCAAACCCGACAAGGCTCAGGAAGGTCAGGAGGATGGCGTCCTCCAGGCTGGAGGAGCTGTCCGTGGCGCTGATAATGAGCAGCTTTGGGTTCTTTTTCGTGAAGTCGAAGCTTTGCAGGCGGCGAAGCACGTCCCTTTGCAGGCTCATCACGACGGACACGACGGCGTACTCCATGCCGTTTTCGCCGATGCCGCGAATCAGCCGCTGATTCAGCATGGTTTCGAGCTGATCCAGCAGATGCTCCTGCAGCTCCGTCCGCAGCAGCGAAAACGGGTAGTCACGGTCGGATTGCAGGGCGCTGCGCATCAGGCGACCGTTCCGCAGCACACGCTTGGCAAGGGCGGCATAGGCGTTGCCCGCGCCCGACGGCAGCATGGGCAGGTGATCAATCAGAAAGGTTTCGGGCGTCAGCATCCGGCGAAGACGCTCCCAGTAGGCATCGACCGCGCCGTTCTTCACGCCGCAGATGCGCGCATAAATGACCGGCATGGTGACGACATTGCCCTGCACAGAGAAGCCCGTGCGGAATTTCAATTCCTGATCCCACAGCAGGTACACCTCCTCCAGCGCCGGACGCAGCACGACCGCCTCGGCATGAGAAAACTGATGTGCACGGTAGACCCCCGCATCCTCGGACATGGTGCGGTTCAAATCGCGCTCGGCTGCGGCGGCAGCGGTACTCAGGCGGACAGACACCGCGTCCGTCGGGTATTGGCTGACGCTCAGCGAATGACTGCCGGTCAGCAGCAACGCCTTCTCCTCGCCGAGCGTGCACGGCTTGGACAAATCCGGCGAAAAGACGGCGACATCAACCGGAAGACCGGACAGGAAGACGGGATACAGCGCGTCATGGTCGTTTGTGCAGCCGTTCAGCAGCAGCAGGCACGGCAGCTCATTGCTCCTTGCACCCGTGAACAGCTTCCTGTGATACCGCTGAATCCAGCAAAGCAGATAAACGCCGGAGGTCAGCAGGCGGTTCAGGTTGTCCTCCCTGCCGGCGGCGTACATCATCGTCCGGACGAAGGATTGCTGCATCAGGCGATGAAGCTCCTGCTCGGCTTCCGGCAGATTTGAAGCGAGGTCAACCGCCATTTCCACCGCGGAACGGTAATTGCGGCGGCGGATTCTGTTCGTTTCCTCCGAGGAAGGCGTCGGCAGACCGTCATGGAGCACAAGCACATGGCGATTCTGCTCGCAGAGCTGCTCATAGAGCCGCCTGAGCAAATCGGGATACTTGGCAGGTTCTTTTACGCCGCGAAGCACGACCAGCGCGTTGTAGAACAGCGACAGATCATCGCCGCGCTCGCGTTCAGGGGTCAGAAGCGCCAACACGTCCGCCTGCTTCATCCATGCGTTGGTGCAGGCGGATTGCTTCGGCTTCTGAAAATAGGCTTCGGGGTCTTTTTCGGCGGACCGATTCACTGCCGCTGCATTCGGTTTCGTCGGCGAGGACGAAGGGATGGTCAGCACCGGTACCGCCGCCGGCATCGCCGGACGAGTTGGAACCGCCGCCGGCATCGTCGGATGAGTCGCCACCATCGCCGGCGTCGCCGGAGGGATTGGCATCGTTGGACGGTTCGCCGCCGCCGGACGAGTCGACACAGTCGGCTGATTCGCCGCCGTCGGACGGTTCGCCACCGTCGCACGGTTCGCCGCCGTCGCACGGTTCGGCACTGTCGGGTTTTGCTGGGCGCGCTGCTTGCGGAAGGCCTTGAGCGTGAAATCAGCAGGGAACGGCTGACCGTTTGGCACAGTCATCAGCTGCGACCATTGATTGGCAGCATCAAGCCGCTGATAGGCCGCATCGCCGGAGACCTCCAGGAGCATCACGTCTGCGCCCATCGCGTTCAGCAGGCGCAGCAGCATCAGCTCATGTGCGGTGACGGCGCTGCACTCGTAGAGGATGCGCGGCGGCTCATCATCGCCCAGAAACGGCATCAGCCGCTCGAAGCGGTAATACAGCCAGCACATCATCTTGAAATACACATTGCGGAGCACCGCCTCCGGCTTGCCTGCCTGACGCAGCTCCGTCATTTGGCGCAGCAGCGCCTGCGTAAATTCTGCGCGGTTGCGGCTGCTCATGCGCGGCATCCAGGTGGTCAGCTTCATGGACAGGAACGCGTTTGTCGGCTCAAAGTCGCTGCCGAGCGTTTCATGCAGGTAAGCAAGCTGCCGTTCATCCGGATTGCCGATTTGTCCCTCGATGATGACGCCCTTCATCCGGGCCGCTTCATGGTACAGCCAGAGCGCATTCAGCGCCTCCGCGCTTGTCTGATGCAGACGAACGAAATAAACGCCCTGTCCGCCGGGGCGCCTGGAAAGGGGAAGCATCAGATCCTGAAGCGAGGACGCGTTGACTCTGGCAAGCATGGCTTTTACCTCCGCATGTTGTGAAGCTGAACGTTATTGAGCGTGAAACCGAGCACCGAGCCGACGATGCCGCCGACGATGTGCGCCATCTGGGAAATGTTATCCTGCGTGAACAACCCGTCGACAGCCTGCTGACCGATATACAGCAAAGCGACAAGCAGGAAGGAAAGCGGCAGCTTGTTCTTTTCCGTCACGGTGAAGGAGGAGAGCAGAATCATCGCAAACACGATACCGCTTGCGCCGAGCAGGATGATATGCGGAAAGAAAATCACGTTGACCAGTCCGGTGGAAAGCGCCGTCGCGCCCATGACGAGCAGGAGGTTGCGCCCTCCGTACTTTTCCTCGAGCATCGGACCTAAAATCAGCAGAAACATCATGTTGCCCAGCAGATGCTCCCAGCTGACATGCCCCATGACGTGCAGGAAGAGCCGCAGATACGTCAGCGGGTTGAGCGGGGAGGAGCGGTAGACGCTGAACAGCAGATAATTCGATGCGCCGCCGGTGAGCAGATTCAGCAAGTACACGCCGACGCAGAGCAGCACGAACGTCAGCGTGACAGGCGCGTTATAGCTGATGGGGAGCCTCCGGAACGCGGATTGCAGCTTTTGCATTGGATGAGCCTCCTTGGGGAAAATCGGTCTCTTTTTTTGTTCATATTCGTCATGCTGTGCGGAAAATCCTGCATGAAAAAAGGCAAAGCGCCGCAGGTTGCCCTGTAACGCCTTGCCAAGGGGGAAAAAAATCAGACATTCACGCCGTATGCCTTGCACAGCGCGTACAGACCGCCCTGGTAGCCGGTGCCGACCGCGTTGAACTTCCACGTCGAGCCGCTGCGGTACAGCTCGCAGACGACCAGCGCCGTTTCGATGGAGAAGTCCTCGCCGAGGTCATAGTGCAGCTCCTCGGTGCCGACGGTATCCTGATCGCTGGAACGGCGCGCAAGGCGCACATACGCGTTGGACACCTGACCGAAGTTCTGACCGCGCTCCTGCGCCTCGTAAATCGTGACGGTGATGGCAATCTTCTGGATATCGGGGTCAACCTTGGCAAAGTCGATGTAGAGCACCTCGTCATCGCCCTCGCCCTCGCCGGTGCGGTTGTCGCCGGTATGGGTGACGGCGCCGTCCGAACTCTTCAGGTTGCCATAGAAGATGAAATCCTCATCCTTGCGAACCTTGCCATTCGCGCCCAGCATGAACGCCGATGCGTCGAGGTCAAAATCCGCGCTGCCGTCGTAGCGGTTGGTATCCCAGCCCAGACCGATCAGCGCCTTTGTCATGCCCTTGTCCAACGAGATTTTCTGTCCCTTAGAAAGATTCACAGCCATGAGAAAACCCTCCTTTTGTTATTCGTAAAGCCGCACAAGCGAAGCCAACCTGCTCGCATCTGCGACTCCCTGACCGATGGCATTGAACTTCCACTCGCCGTTATGGCGATAGATTTCACCGACAATCATGCCGGTTTTTCCGCTGTAATCCTCGGAGAGGTCAAAGCGGCAGATTTCCTTCTGCGTTCGCAGGTCAACCAGGCGGATGAACGCGTTGCGGATCAGCCCGAAGTGCTGATTGCGGACGTTCGCATCGTAGATGTTGACGACGAAGACCAGCTTATCGATGTTTGCCGGAATGCGGTTCAGGTCGACCATGATCTGCTCATCATCGCCCTCGCCCGCGCCGGTCAGGTTATCGCCCTGATGGACGATGGCGCCGCTTTCGTGCACGAGGTTGCCGAAGTAGACGCAGGTCTTATGGATGTCGCGGGTGACGACCTTGCCGTCGGCGCCGCAGAGGATGACGGACGCATCGCAGTCGATATCCTGCGGCTTCGGGGCGAACCAGCTGCGCTTACGCTCGACCTCGTCCCAGCCCAGACCGACCATGATGCGCTGCAATCCCGGTTCGCCGGGCTTCACCAGAGAGATCTTCTGACCTTTCTTCAGGTTGACGGACATGTTGACTTTCCCTCCTTAACATAGAGTATTTGCTTCTGCGGAGGCATCAGGAGGGCAGGGATGGAATCCGCGGTTGTCCTCCGGATTGCCTTGCAGTATGCTTTTCTGTAGTGGGTTGGAATGCAGCTATTGCAGGGGCTTTCCGGTCGCAGACTTCGTCTGATTTCAATTCAAACCCCTTCGCAGTGCGCATTTCCGTAGTAGGCTTGTAATGCAGCTATTTTGGGGGCTTTGCGGTCGCCCTCTGGACTCCTTCGCAGTGCGCTTTTCCGTGGTAGGCTTGTAATGCAGCTATTGCAGGGGCTTTCCAATCGCCCCTGCACCCTTCGGATGCACATCTTCATAGTGGGTTTGTAATGCAACTTTTTTAGCCACATTACAAGTCAACTATGGGAAACCCGAAGGGGTCAAGGGGGCGACCGGAAAGCCCCCTTGAAGTCGCTTCTAATGTTCCATGGAAATGGAACTTGTTTCCTTTTTTATCTGTAGGGGACTTTGTCTGATTTCAATCCAAACCCCTTCGCGGTGCACACCTTCACACTTGATTTCTCCTCAAGCTTCCAGAGGGCTTTGCGGTCGCCCTCTGGACTCCTTCGCAGTGCGCATTTCCATGGTAGGCTTGTAATGCAGCTATTGCAGGGGCTTTGCGGTCGCCCCCAAACCCCTTCGCAGTGCGCTTTTCCGTGGTAGGCTTGTAATGCGGCTATTGCAGGGGCTTTGCGGTCGCCCTCTGGACTCCTTCGCAGTGCGCTTTTCCATAGTAGTTTTGTAATGCAGCTATTGCAGGGGCTTTCCGGTCGCCCCTGCACCCTTCGGATACGCTTTTCCATAGTGGGTTTGTAATGTAACTTTTTTAGCTACATCACAAGTCAACTATGGGAAACCCGAAGGGGTCAAGGGGGCGACCGGAAAGCCCCCTTGAAGTCGCTTCTAATGTCTTCATTGGAAATGAAAATCCAGTATGGCGCCGAAGGGGTCAAGCAAGAATCAGACGAAGTCTGCGACCGGAAAGCCCCCTTGAATTACTTCTTCTGCATGATGTGCTTCCGGATGACGTCAATCGGGATAATCAGGAACGCAAGGACAAGGCAGACAAGCCATGCAGTCCAGCTCAGGGGTTCAACGCTCAGCACTTCGCCGCCGAAGGTGACGAACAGGAACTGCAGCAGCAGCAATCCGCCGATGACCAGCAGAAAATTGCGGTTGCGGTTCAGGCTCTCGAAGGGATTCGTGTGCTCGGTGCGGGCATTGAAGCCGTTGAAGGAAATCGCCATCATGAACGTCGCGAACACCGCGGAGTTCAGCAGCGTCGTGTCGAGCGTTGTACCCACAGCGCCCAGCAGGCTCTGCATCGCAGGCACAAAGCGGATGCACAGGCAGACGGCGGTGATGTACAGTGCGCTGACAATGACCTCGACCATCATGTTCTTGGTGACGATGGAGGCGTCGCGGGCAATGGGCTTTTCCTTCATGTACTCCTTCAGCGCGGGTTCGCTGCCGAAGGCGATGGCGGCGAGGGTGTCCATGGCGAGGTTGACCACAAGCAGCTGAATGACCGTCAGGATCGTGTTTTCACCGAAGAACGGCGCGAGGAAGCACGTCAGCACGGCGGAAACGTTGACCGTCAGCTGAAAAATCAGGAACTTGCGGATGGACTTGAACATCGTGCGGCCGTAGAGGATGGCCTTGTCGATGGACAGGAAGTTGTCGTCGAGGATGGTGATGTCGCCGGCCTCCTTGGCAACCTCGGTGCCGGAGCCCATGGCGAAGCCGACGTCCGCCTTTTTGAGGGCGGGGGAGTCGTTCACGCCGTCGCCGGTCATGCCGACAACAAGATTCAGCTCCTGCGCGCAGCGAACCAGGCGGCTCTTGTCCGTCGGCAGCGCACGGGAAACAACGCGCAGATTCGGCAGCACCTTCTTGAGCTCGTCATCGCTCAGCTCGGCAAGCTCGGCGCTCGTCAGGGCGACATCGGTCGTGGCGCGAAGCAGACCGGCTTCCTTCGCGATGGCAACAGCGGTTTCCTTGCGGTCGCCGGTGACCATAACGACCTGAATGCCTGCATCCTGCACCTCGCGGATGGCATCAACCGCCTCCTTGCGGACGTTGTCGCGGATGGCAAGCACGCACACGAGCGTCAGCGGTTCGCCGTTGTCCGCCGTGTCGCCATTGCACTTCGCAACGCCCAGCAGACGCATCGAGCGGCCGGCCTGCTCGTCCATGTACGTCATCAGGTAGTTGCGCTCGGTCAGGGGCTTCACGTTGCCGTCCTCATCCAGATACGTTTCGCAGCGCGCAATGATGCGTTCCGGCGCACCCTTGATGTAGGTGACGGTCTGATCGTCATGGCTGATGGTAACGGTGGAGTACTTCTTGGCGGAGTCAAACGCGTTGAAATTGCGGACGTCCTCGCGGGCAACCTCGGCATCAACGCCGGCATTGACGAGGAAGGACATCAGCGCGCGGTCGGTGGAGTTGCCGCCGATGATGGAATCGCCGCTGTGGGTGGCGGAGTTGTTCAGACCGATGCCGTAGGTGATTTCACTGCGCAGCGCGGGCGTCAACTCATTGACGGACGTGAAGCGACGGACGTTGCCGGTCGCCAGCTCAACCACGCTCAGCTTGCCCTCGGTGATGGTGCCCGTCTTGTCGGTGAACAGCAGGGACAGGGAGCCTGCCGTTTCCAGACCGTTGATTTTGTGGACAAGCACGTTGTCCTTCGCCATGCGCATGCTCTGGTAGCTCAGCAGGATGCTGGTGAGCATCGGCAAACCTTCCGGCACCGCGCAGACGATGATGGTGACGGCGACGGTGATGGCGTTAATCGTCAGGTGCACCCAGCCCATGACGTCAGTCGGCATGGTGCCGCCGAAAATCGCCTTGGCGAACACGCCGATGATGATGGCGATTGCGCCGATATAGCCGAAGGTGGAAATCTGCTTGGCGAGCTTCGCCAGCTTGACCTGCAGGGGCGTTTCACGCGTGTCCTCCTGCACCTCGAGCGCCAATTCGCCGAAGAGCGTCTTGTCGCCGACGACCTTGACCTCCATATACGCCTCGCCGCCGCACACGACCGTGCCGCGGTAGACATAGCAGGTGTTCAGCAAATCCTTGGTGTTGTAGGCTTCGCCGCTCGTGTTGACGGTCTTCTTCGCCTCTTCGGTTTCGCCGTTGAGGGACGCCTGGTCAACCTTGATGAAGCCATCGACGATTTCGCCGTCAGCGGCAATCTTATCGCCCGACTGCAAAAAGATGATATCGCCGACAACGACCTCGCTGACGTGGATCTCCATGAGCTGACCATCGCGCATGACCTTGGCGGTTTCCTTGGCTTCCTCCTCTGCCTTGAGCGCGGAGGCCTTGCCTTCCTGCTGCGATTCGCTGATGGACGAAACGCCGTTTGCAATCATGATGGCGATGAGAATACCGACCGGCTCATACCACGCGGCCTCGCCCATGAAGCAGAGCACCACCTGGATGGCCAGCGCGACCAGCAGAATCATGATCATCGGGTCCTTGAAGCCCTCGAGGATCTTTTTCCACAGCGGATCCGGCGGAAGCTGCGTGAGGGTGTTCGCACCGTACTTTTTACGGCTTTCCTCGACCTGCTGTTTGTTCAGTCCATGAAGATTCATGTCGTTTCCTCCAATTACGTGTCGACAATGTGGGAATACTTGTACGCCTTACATTTCTATTCTACATCAGAAAGCGATGAATTGCAAGCATGATTTGTAAATAGATGACAGAAAATCAGCACATCTGTCGCTTTTGATGTCGAAAAGCAGGAAAAAGCTGTTCAAAAACAGCAAGAGAAAAAAGCGCAGAGAAATCAGTCAACAAGGACAGACTTTCTGCGCGAAGGCAACATCAATAAGCCGATACAGCAGCGCATCAGCGAAAAGGATGCTTACTCCTGTCGGGGTTTATGACCGTCAAGGTAAAAGCGGACGAGCTCCTCAAGAATTTCGTCGCGCTCTAGACGGCAGATCATGCTTCGTGCGGAATTGTAGCTGGTGATGTACGTCGGATCACCGGAAATAAGATAGCCGACAAGCTGCGTGATGGGGTCATAGCCCTTGGACTGCAGTGCCTGATAGACATAGAGCAGCATATCCTGCGCTTCATTGCCGGACTCCTGAATCGGGTGCAGCTTGGTGGTTTCAAATTGACTCACGGCGAAATCTCCTTTCTGCGGACGAATCCGCATTTCAATTCACATTATACACGACATCAGCGGGAAAGAAAAGACCTTTTTTCTGAGTTTTTGATGAGAAAAAGGTTAAGGGGGGACTTCGTCCCTTCTCTCTTTCGTCCCTTCCCTCTTTCGTCCCTTCTATTTTCGCAGGGGCTTTCCGGTCGCGGACTTCGTCCGGTTTCAATCTGCACCATTAACGCAGCTGTTTCGGGGGCTTTGCGGTCGCCCCCGAACCCCTTCGCAGTGCACATTTTCATAGTAGTTTTATTTTGCAGCTTCCAGAGGGCTTTGCGGTCGCCCTCTGGACTCCTTCGCAGTCACATCTCCATAGTTGAATTATAAAGAAACTTATTCTTATCGTTTGCTACAACTCAACTATGCAAACCAAAACAAGTATGGTGCCGAAGGGGTCAAGGGGGCGACCGGAAAGCCCCCTTGAAGTTGCTTCTAACGTTCTCCTTGGAAACGAAAACCTGTTTCTTTTTTTGACTTTGGGAGCTTTGTGGTTACAGATTTCAATCTGCACCATTAACGCAGCTGTTTCGGGGGCTTTGCGGTCGCCCCCGAGCCCCTTCGCAGTGCACATTTCCATAGTAGGTTTGTAATGCAGCTATTGCAGGGGCTTTGCGGTCGCGGACTTCGTCCGGTTACAATCTGCACCCTTCGGATGCACATTTTTGTAGTAGTTTTGTAATGTAACTTTTTTAGCTACATTACAAGTCAACAATGGGAAACCCGAAGGGGTCAAGGGGGCGACCGGAAAGCCCCCTTGAAGACACTTCCAATGTCCACCATGGATAAGAGAAACCGCTTTTTTACCTTTGGGAGCTTTGTGGTTACAGATTCAATCTGCATCATTAACGCAGCTGTTTCGGGGGCTTTGCGGTCGCCCCCGAACCCCTTCGCAGTGCACATTTTTGTAGTAGTTTTGTAATGCAACTTTTTTAGCTACATCATAAGTCAACAATGGGAAACCCGAAGGGGTCAAGGGGGCGACCGGAAAGCCCCCTTGAAGACACTTCCAACGTCTGCCATGGAAAAGAAAACAAGTATGCAGCCGAAGGGGTCGAAGAATCAGACGAAGTCTGCGAAATATTCCTTACCTAATATATAACGAATGAACAGAACGAAATCTTCCATGAAAAATGAAAAAAATAAAAAAGCTGCCTTCCGAGGAGGAAGACAGCTGGATGGATGAGATGAAATCAACCCTTCAGACCGCTTGTTGCGATGCCTTCGATGAAGTACTTCTGCAGGCAGAGGAACACGATGGACACCGGCAGCAGGGAAACGAGCGATGCAGCCATAATCAGGTGATAATCGCTGGTGTATTCCTGAATAAAGCGGCGAAGACCGACCTGAATCGTCTTGTTCTCATCGCGGGTGAGGTAAATCATGGGTCCCATGTAGTCGTTCCACGTGCCGACGAAGGTGAAGATGACGAGCGTCGCGATGGCGGCGGTGGAAAGCGGCAGCATGATTTTCGCCCAGATGCCGTATTCGCTCAGGCCGTCAATGCGCGCAGCCTCGCACAGCTCCGAGGGGATGCCCTGATAGAACTGGCGCATCAGGAACACGCCGAATGCGCTGAACGCCTGCAGGACGATCATCGCCAGCAGCGTGTCGTAGAGGCCCATGGAGCGCATCATGATGAACTGCGGCAGCATGTACGCCTGCCACGGCACTGCGATGGTCGCGATGTAGCACAGGAAGAGCACGTCGCGTCCCTTGAAATGCAGCTTCGCGAAGGCATAGGCGGCGAAGGAGGACGTGAGCGTCTGCAGGATGGTGACGGACAGCGCGATGATGGCGGTGTTCTTGAAGTACGTCAGCAACGGGACGCGCTGCCAGATGAGCGTGTAGTTCTCCCAGTGGAACGTTTCCGGAATCCAGCGGATCGGGTACTGGAAGACCTCCTGGTCGAGCTTCAGGGAGGAGGAAATCATCCAGACAAACGGAATCAGCGTGAACAGCGCCATCGCAATCAGCACGACATACAGCAGGATTCTGCCGATGACATGCAGCACGGGGTTGTCCTGACGGATTTGCCGCTGATGGGTAACAACAGCCTGACTCATGATACATCCTCCTCTCTTAGTCGTTCGAGAATTTCTTCTCGTTAGCAAACTGGATGACGGTGATGATCAGCACGATGACGAGCAGCACCATGGCGATGGCGCTTGCCTGACCATAGCGGACGTTGACGAACGCTTCGTTGTAGATGTAGGTGACGAGCATCTTGGTGGCGCGTCCGGGTCCGCCGTTTGTCATGATGGCGACGGTGTCGTAAATCTTGAAGGAGCCGATAATCAGCATGATGGAGCAGAAGAAGGTCGTCGGCTTAATCTGCGGCAGCGTCACATTGCGGAACTGCTGCCACTTGTTCGCGCCGTCAACCGTCGCCGCTTCGTACAGCTCACGCGGCACGCCCTGAAGCGCGGCGAGGTAGATGACCATGTAGTAGCCCATCGAACGCCATACGCTGACGAGAATAATCGCCCACATCGCCATGGTGGAGTCCGCTGTCCATGACTTGTTGAAGTTGATGCCCAACGCCATGATGAACTGGTTGATGGGACCGTCCTTCATGAGCATGAAGTTCCAGCAGACGCAGATGGCGACCATCGATGCAACGTAGGGGAAGAAGAAAATCGTGCGGAAGGCGACGGCGCCCTTGGCCTTGTTCAGCGCGAGTGCCAGCGCGATGGCGCAGATCAGCGTCAGCGGCACGTTGACAATCGTGTAGAACACGGTGTTCTTGAGGGAGATGCCGAGGTCAACCTTGTTGAAGAAGTACAGCAGGTCACCGCCTGCCATCTTCTCGGCGACCTTCTTCACCTTGAAGATTTCGGCGAAGTTGTCCAGCCCGACCCACTTTGCGTTGCTGATGTCGCCGCCGTTCCATTCTACGAACGCCAGCAAAATCGCGCATACGACCGGGACAAGCGTGAAAATGGCAAAGCCCAGAAAGTTCGGCGCGAGGAAGGAGTAGGCAATCAGCGTATTTTTGCGCTCAAGCCTGCTCATTTTTGTCTTTTTACGGGCGGCGAGTTCAGCCATGTCGGGATTGCTCCTTTCCAATTTAAAAGAGAGAGGGGAGAGCGAGTTGCTGGTCGCTCTCCCCGCCCGTGGCTAAATGCTTGATGCTGTATCCATCCTGTATGCAGGCTTCGTTTCGCAGGGCAGGGGCTTTCTGATTGCCCATGCGCCTTCGGCTTCCGTCTGCAAGCAGGTCAGGATGAAGCGCGATTACTCGTAGAGCTCCGCAACGCGCTCGTTCATGTTCTCGATGCCTTCCTCGACGGAGATTTCACGGGACATGATGGCGGTGTGCTCTTCGTTCAGGATGCCCTGAATGTCGCCCAGTTTGTCGCTGACGCCGATTTCGATGGAGACCATGGTCGGCAGCAGCGCGGCCTTGGAGGCTTCATCCTGCGGGAAGCCGTCGACGGATGCGAGCACGTCAGCAACCTCGGAGGAAACCCATGCCGGACGGTTGCCGGTGGAAGCGGTCACAGCCGCGCCTTCCGGACCGCACAGCCAGGAGACATACTCCCACGCCAGATCCTTCTTGTCGGACTTTGCGTTGATCATGATGCCGGTCAGGTTGCCGAAGGAGGTGCCGGCAGCGACGTCTTCCTTGTGCGGCAGCGCGGTGATGCCCCATTCAAAGTCGCACAGGCCGTTCTTGATGTTGTTGATCAGGGTCGCGACGTACCAGTAGCCCATGGGCATCATGGCAGTGTCACCGGTCTGGAAGGCGCCGGAGTAATGCAGGCCGGCGGCGGTCAGCTCGGTGTAGGTGCGGCAGGCGCCGGCGTCCTCAAGGGACAGCGCGAGGTCATAGAAGTACGCCAGGTCGGAGTATTCGCCGTCGAGCAGCGTGTTGATGCCGTCATCCACGGAGAAGTTGACGATGGCGGACAGCCAGGTGTGATAGTGGCAGCCGTACTTGGAGTTGCCGTTGTTGGTCATCTTGATGGCCAGCTCCTTGTACTCTTCCCACGTCATGTCATTGGTCGGATAGTCAACGCCCGCCGCGTCGAACAGGGTCTTGTTGTAGAACAGCACCCAGAAGTCAGAGCGGAAGGGCAGCGCGTACTGCGTGCCGTTCAGGGCGTAGTTGGGTTCCATGCCCACGAAGCCGGACAGGTCGTAGTTGCTGTTGGCGATGTAATCGGTCAGCGGCTCGGCGAAGCCCTGCTGCGCCCAGTTCATGATGTTGATGTTCTGCTTGACCATGTACAGGTCGCTGGTGTCGCCGCCGGACAGCATCGTGCCGGCCTTGGTGTCCCAGTCCTGAGAAGAAACATCGATATATTCGATGGTCACGCCGGGGTGGGATGCCTCAAAGGCTTCCTTCTGTGCCTGCAGATACGCGGTCGTGCTCACGTCCCACGCCACAATCGTCAGGGTCTGGTTTTCTTCAGCGGAGGCAAAGCATGCCATGGACAGCGCCATCGCGATTGCCAGCACCAGAGAGAACAGCTTCTTCATACTTGGTTCCTCCTCATGTTTCTCTATCTGAACGGGGTTATTCCCGTCCGAATCGGGCTGAAGGAACGATACTCCGCTTACAATCTTCTTACAAAATGACTCTGTGCGCGGTTTGTCGTTCCGTTTCCGTTATTCGACCTTATTATACATGCTGCTTACCCTGTTGTCAAGGGCTTTTTGAAAATATGTTTGAAAAGGTTGAATGAAGCCCATTTTGACCTGAAAAAACGGAAGCATTTTCACAAATTTTCTGTAAGCGTATTGTAATCTTCCAATCAATGTGGTATAATCAGGTCAGGAAACACGTCAAAAGAGGAGGCATCCATGGAAAACGGGAAAATTACCATCTACGACGTTGCGGAACGGGCGGGTGTCTCCATCGCGACCGTGTCACGCGTCATGACGGGTGGCAGCGTGTCCGCCAAATCGCGCCAGAAGGTGCAGGCGGCGATGGATGAGCTGTCGTATCAGCCGTCGGCCGCGCATGCGCATCCGCAGCCGAAACGCTCCGGCACGCTCGGCATCGTCATCGGCGACTTCGATAACCCCTACTGCTCGATGCTCCTGCGCGGCGCAGAGCTGGAGGCGTCGCGCCATGGCTACATGCTGGCGGTCTGGTGCCATACGCCCGGCAGCATTACGAATGAGCAGATGATCCGCCGGATTATCGAGCATCATCCGGACGGCGTGGCGCTGACGGGTGGACTGGTCGAGAACGGTCCGCCGGAGGCCATCCTCGATAATCTGCACAGGCTCAACAAGGAAATGCCGGTCGTCACCATCGGTCCGCTGATTGAGGGCATGCCTTCCATCAATATCGCGTCGGACTCCTTCGAGGGCACGCGCAAGGTGATGGCGCACCTCATCAACCTCGGTCATCGGCGGATTGCGTTCATCGGCGGCGAGAACAACGTCCGCTTCTCCGATGCGCGCATACAGACGTACCATCGGGCGCTGACGGACATCGGCGTCCCGATGGAGGAGCACCTCGTGTTCCCGACCGGCTTCACGACGCTGTCCGGCGAAATCGGCGCGGCGCGTATGCTGGCGATGCTCGCGGGGAAGCAGCTGCCGACGGCGGTCGTCGCGGTGAACGACGTCTGCGCGCTCGGCGTGCTGAGCTCCCTCAAGAAGAGCGGCATCCGCGTTCCGTACGACATGGCGCTGACCGGCTGCGACAACCTGTTCTTCACGCAGTACCTCGACCCGCCGCTGACAACGGTTGACCTTCGCGCAATAGAGCGCGGCAGCTTCGCGATGGCGGAGCTGATTAACGCCCTGAACGGCGGCGGCACGACCCCCATCAGCCATAAGCTCGAATGCTCGCTGATTGTCCGCGAAAGCTGCGGCGCCATGCTCGGCGCCAAGCGATTCGCTAAGTAAAGAGGAGGATTCTTATGCTCTATCCGCAGGAAAACGCATCCAGAACCATTCTGTCGCTCGACGGGTTGTGGGACTTTCGGCTGAATCAGGAGCGTCCGTGGCAGCCCATCGCTGTCCCTGCCTCCTACAACGACCAGTCGCCCGATCCGGAATTTCGCAGGCATGTCGGTCTGAGCTGGTACCGCCGGACGATGACGGTGCCGTCTGTGCTCAGGGGACAGCGGCTTGTGCTCCGCTTTGAGGCGGTGACGCACAACGCGCGCGTCTTCCTGAACGGCGAATTGCTCATGACGCATCGCGGCGGCTTCCTGCCGTTTGAGAAGGACGTCACCGACCTTGTCGAGCCGGGACAGTCGGTTCTGCTGGAGGTCGAGGTTGACAACCGACTCGGTCATCATACGCTGCCTGTCGGCAACGAAGGCGGCACGGCATTCTTCGGCTCGGACAATCCCGGCGTGCCCAGCGTCGAGGCAGGCAAAAAGCGCCAGCAGGAGCAGGGCGTCAACCTGCCGAATTTCGACTTCTTCAACTACGCGGGCATCAATCGCCCTGTTCGCCTGTACACCACGCCGAAAAGCTACATTAAAGATGTAACGGTTGTCCCGAGGATGGACGGCACGGTGCAGTATGAGGTTGCCGTGCACGGCGAAGGCACGGTAACGGCGGAAATCCTCGATGCGGAGGGCAACGTGGTTGCAGGCAGCAGCGGCGCGTCCGGCGAAATGCACGTGGAGCATCCGCACCTGTGGGAGCCGTATCCCGGCACGCCGTATCTGTACGCGCTGAAGGTGCGCTTCGGCGAGGATGAGTACACGCAGACGTTCGGCATCCGCGAGGTCCGCGTGGACGGCATCCGATTCCTCATCAACGGCAAGCCGTTCCATTTCCATGGCCCCTGCAAGCACGAGGATTCGTTCTTCCGCGGCCGCGGCACCGACCCGTGCCTGAATGTGACGGATGTCAACACCTTCCACTGGCTGAACGCGAACGCCTTCCGCACGAGTCATTATCCCTACGCGGAGGAAATGCTGTCCCTGTGCGACCGTGAGGGCATTGTCGTGATTGCGGAAACGCCGGCAGTCGGCATCGGCTCGGGCGCGAACGACCCGTACGAATGGGCGCCGGCTGATTATCATGCGCAGGTGCTTCGCGACATGATTGCACGCGACAAGAATCATCCGTGCATCGCGATGTGGAGCCTCGGCAATGAGCCGGATACGGATACGCATGCGCAATCCGCCTATGACTACTGGCATCCGCTGTACCTGCTGGCGCATGAATGCGACCCGCAGAATCGTCCGGTGACGCTTGTCGGCTGCCAGAACAATTACACGAAGGATCTGGCAGTGCCGTCAATGGATGTGGTGTGCATCAACCGCTATTACGGATGGTACAACCTGTCCGGCGACCTTGACACGGCGGCATGGGCGATGCGCATGGAGCTCGACTACTGGGCGAACGTCGGCAAGCCGGTCATCCTCTCGGAATACGGCGCAGACACCATCGCGGGCATGCACGGCACGGAGATGTTCACCGAGGAATTTCAGGTGGCGTACTACAAGGCGATTAACGCCTGCCTCGATGAGCGCCCGTTTGTCATCGGCGAAACGCCGTGGAACTTTGCGGACTTCTCCACCATTCAGGGACCGATGCGCGTCGGCGGCAACCGCAAGGGGCTTTTCACGCGTGACCGCAAGCCGAAGATGGCGGCGCATTATTTCCGCGAGCGCTGGGGAAAGCTCTCCTGACGGCGTCTCGGAGAGGGTGCGGCAACACCGAAGGGGTTCATAAAATCAGGCAAGGGAAAAATATCAGGCGAAGCCTGCGGAGAACAGGGAGAAGAACAGGATGAATCAGCAGACAGCGAGCGCAATGCTTGCCAAGGCGGTGGAGAAATTCCGCAAAACCGCGAAAATGGCGGCAGACGCGAATATAATCCCCTATAAAAGCGAACACGGTCAATGGGTTGCCTCTCCCTATGACGGCAACGGCTGGTGGACAGGCGGATTCTGGCCGGCGATGATGTGGCAGCTCTGGCGCTTTAGCGGCGACGACTGCTTCAAGCAGGAGGCGCGCCGCGTCGAGGGACTGCTCACGGATGAATTCCGCGTGTATGAGCACCTGAACCATGACGTCGGCTTCATGTATCTGATTTCCTGCGGCGCGGATGATAAGCTGACCGGCGACCGGCAGGCGCACACCGACACGATGCATGCCGCAAGCCTGCTCATGGGGCGCTTCAACCCGACCGGCTTCATCCGTGCGTGGAATTCGCCGGACACCCGCGGTTATGCCATCATCGACTGCATGATGAACCTGTCGCTGCTCTGGTGGGCAAGCCGTCAGAGCGGCGATCCGCGCTTCAGCAAGGTCGCGCAGATTCATGCGGCAACGACCATGCGCGAGTTTGTCCGCGAAGACGGTTCGGTCAGCCATATCATCGAATTTGACCCGGAAACGGGCAAGCGCGCCGCAGAGCATCCGGGTCAGGGCTACTGCCTCGGTTCGCAGTGGAGCCGCGGTCAGGCATGGGGTCTGTACGGCTTCACGCTGGCGTACCTGAATGACGGAAATCCGGCCTATCTCGCAACGGCGGAGAAGATTGCCGCGAACTTCATCCGCCACATCCGCGCAGATGGTCTGACGGACTGCGACTTCTGCCAGCCGCCGGAGGAGGAGCGCATCGACAACATCGCCGGCGCGGTCGCCGCATGCGGATTGCTGGAGCTGGCAAAGGCGACAGGCAATGCAGCCTATGAGGATGCGGCGATGAAGCTCGTCGACGGCTTGGTGACAAGCTGCGTGGACTGGTCGGATAACAACTGCGGTCTGCTGACGAAGTGCACCGCGAGCTATCACGATGACGGCGCGGGACGCCACACGAACATCACCTACGGCGATTATTTCCTGATTGAGGCGCTGGCAAAAATCGCCGGAACCGACCCGATGCTATGGCAGTGAGGAACGAATATGACGACAATCCGACTGATTTCGCCAAATGGCGAAATCCTTGGCGCGGCTGAGGGTGAAAGCGGCGCGGTGCTTCTGGTCGAACGCGCCTATCAGCAGGGCGATATCATCGAAATCACCAGCGATTCGCAGTATATCCATGCGCAAATGGATTTGACGATGCAGTCCGGCACGATCTATCTGCCGAACAGGAAAATGACGTGGCGCGTGCCGTTCGGCGAGGAACGGAACGCATATTACCCGGGCGCGTTTGAAACGAGATACCATGTCATCTCGGCGACGGAAGTCCCGTCGATCTGCAATCTGATAACCGATCTGGCGAAAAATCCGGCGGATCTGCGCGGCGATACGGATTTCTACCCGCATTGCACGGCGAATGTCGAAACGCGCAACGAGGCGTGCTTCTGCGCACGGAATGTGATTGACGGCATGCGCTGGAACACCTCTCACGGCGAATGGCCGTTTGAAAGCTGGGGCATCGGTGCACGCGAGGATGCGTGGTGCCGCCTGGATTTCGGGCGTGAGGTAGAGGTGAAGACGGTGTCGCTGGTGCTTCGGGCGGATTTCCCGCATGACGCGTACTGGACGAGCGGGCATCTGGTCATGTCCGACGGCACGGATACGGAATTTACCCTCCGCAAGACGGGAGAGGAGCAGACGATTCTGCATTCCTTCACGGAAAAACACAAGGTCAGCTGGATGCGGCTGGAACGGCTGCAAAAGAGCGATGACCCGTCGGCATTCCCGGCGCTCAGGTCGTGGATTGTCTACGGAAACGAAAAAAGGGGCGAATGAAGCATGACGGTACGGCAGGAATGGCTGGAAACGATGCTGCGGATTGCCGACCCGGTGCTGAAAAATCTCGCGGCGGGGACGCTCAGGCAGAATATGCCGACAGTTTTCCATCCGGATCGCGCGGAGTATATGCATCTGGAGGCGCTCGGGCGGACCGTCTGCGGTATTGCGCCGTGGCTGGAGCTGGAGGGGCTGACCGGCGAGGAGGCGGCGCTTCAGGCGAAGTATCGGGCGCTGACGCGGCAGGGCATCGCGAACGCGGTGAACCCCGATTCGCCGGACTTCATGAATTTCACCGAGGGCTACGGGCAGGCGCTCGTGGACGCGGCGTTCCTCGCGCATGGCGTCGTCCGCGCACCGAAGCAGCTCTATTTCGCGCTCGATGATGCGGCAAAGCGCAATCTGGTGAAGGCGCTTCGGGCGACGCGGAAATTCACGCCGTTCGTGATGAACTGGCTGTTCTTCTCCGCGATGGTGGAGGCGGCGCTGTATGTCATGGGCGAAAGCGATTACGACATGACGCGTGTGGACTACGCCGTCAACATGTTTGAAAGCTGGTATCTGGGCGACGGCGTGTACGGCGACGGTCCGAAATTCCGCTGGGATTATTACAACAGCTTCGTCATTCAGCCGATGTATGTCGATGTGCTGCGGACGTTTGCGGACGTTGGACGGGGTTATCGCGAGCTGCTCGGCAAGGTGCTCGTGCGCGCAGGACGCTACGCGGCGGAGCTGGAGAAGCAGATCAACGCGGATGGCAGCTACCCGGTCATCGGGCGCTCAATTACGTACCGCTTCGGCGCGTTCCAGCTGCTGTCGCAGGCGGCGCAGGAGCATTTTCTGCCCGATGCGCTGCCGGCGGAGCAGGTGCGGTGCGCCCTGACTGCGTGCATCCGCAAGGTGACGGAGCATCCGGCAATGTTCGATGCGCAGGGCTGGCTGCATCCGGGCGTTTACGGCAATCAGCCGGCGCTCGCGGAGGAGTATATCTGCGTGGGCAGCCTGTACCTCTGCCTGACGGTGTTCCTGCCGCTTGGCCTTGCGCCTGTGGATGATTTCTGGGCGAAGCCTGACCTGCCGTGGACGGCAAAACGCATCTGGAGCGGCGAAAACGTGATGCTCGACCACGCGGTGGATTGAGCTTTAAATTGGTAGAAACTCCATAGCAGCAAGGGACTGTGTGCCTCTGAGAAGGAGAAGCACGCAGTCCTTTGCTGCACCTGAACATTCCCGCCAGTTAACCCGCAAAACCCCTCCAATTCCCTGAACGAACGAGCGTGAAACAGCCGAAAATGTTCGACTTTGCAAAAAGGGTCAAGAAAAAGATTCAGAAAAGGTAAAAAAG
>CAVEOA010000031.1:0-21604 GCA_963617205.1 Alloprevotella sp.
TCCGGCAGGGGCGCGTGAACCTGAAGGAATCCTGGGCGCAAATCCGCAACGGCGAAATCTGGGTCGAGGGCATGCATATCAGCCCGTATGATCAGGGGAACATTTTCAACAAGGATCCGATGCGCCCCAAGAAGCTGCTGATGCACAAGAACGAAATCCGCAAGCTGGACGGTCTTGTTGCCCGTCAGGGGTATACGCTCGTTCCGCTGGAGATTTACCTCAAGGACGGCAGGATGAAGCTGCAGCTCGGTCTTTGCCGCGGCAAGGCGGAGCACGACAAGCGTGACACCATTGCCAAGCGCGATGCCGACCGCGATATCCGCCGTGCGCTCCGCGAGCACAACAAGTGACCTGATGCTGATCTACTGGAAGCGCTGTTTGTCAGGCAATACGGGGATGATCCGGTTTCGACGGGGGTTGTCGAGGGCGGAATAAGCGAGCCGTGGACCCTGGCCACGTTAAAACGGGGAAATTAAAGTAACTGACAATAATCAGTACGCTTTCGCTGCCTAATTAGGCGGCGACGCTGGCCCGGTCTGCCCGCTTGACCGGTTCCCGGCGCCATTCAAGCGGGGAACGAGCGCATGTAAGCTTTGCCATGCGTCCGTAACATGAAGCTACTGAACGAAGCAGCCTGACTGCGGGCGTCTTCGCAAGGGAATGTCAAATCACAGCCTGCGCTCGGAGAAAGTTCTGCAAGCGAGCCTTCGGACAGGGGTTCGACTCCCCTCATCTCCATCTTAAGTCCACCGTAATTCTGTTAGAATTACGGTGGACTTTTTTGTACTCTTAAAGCATGCGCACTGCCCAGATAATTGCCTGCCCTGCTCTCATCAACATTGCCGCTCAGGCAGGGGTTGCCAAGCGTTCCGTTCAGCATGGCAGGGCTCAACACTGACTGGCATACAAATGGGTGTTTTCTGTAATGACGTGCGGAAGTCATCGAAATCGTCCGTTCTATTGACAAAACCTTGTCAAGCGGATTATAATGCGCGTGACGAAAAGGTGATACTTTTCGAACGATTAGGAAGGGGAAAACAAGATGAGAAAGGCGAAGATGATTCTTGGCCTGCTGCTGACCGTTGCGATGCTCATGGGTCTCGTTCCCGTGATGGCGGAATCTCCGGTGGCAGAAGCTGTGCTCACCGACGGCACCTATGTCGGTACTGGCAAGGGCATGCATTCCAATATTGAAGTGACCGTGACCGTGGCAGAGGGCAAGATTGCCGACGTCACCATCAACTATCACGGCGAGACCGCCGGCGTGTCAGATCCGGCCATCGAGCAGATTCCTGCGGCGATTGTGGCTGCGAACTCTGCGGATGTGGACGTGGTCTCCGGCGCAACGTTGACGTCCAACGGCATCATGGAGGCCGTCAAGAACGCGCTGAGCGGCGAAACCGAGGAGCAGAGCACGGAGCTGACCATTGAGCCCGACATGATTGTTGTCGGTGCAGGCATGGCGGGTCTGGTCGCAACGGCTCGCGGCGTTGAGCTGGGTCTGAAGGTGCTGGTGCTGGAAGAAAGCGTCCGCACTGGCGGCTGCATCCACTATGCCGGCGGCACCATCAGCGGTGCCGGCTTCAAGATTCAGCAGGAAAACGGCGTGGAGGATACGCCTGAATCCTTCTATCAGGATATCGAGGCGCTTGGCGGCGAAGGCGAATTCAACAAGGAGCTTGCCAAGACCCACACGGAGCGCGCAAAGGACGCCATCGACTGGCTGGATGAAGACCTGCATGTGGACTTCGGTGACCGCGGCCTTGTCGGCGGCGCATACACCGCGATGAAGACGCTCCGCGTCACCCGTGCACTCGGTTCCTATTCCATGGGTGCTGCCAATGCTTATCTTGAGCCGCTGAACGAGCGTCTTGAGCAGGCAATCGCGGATGGCAACGCACAGATTATGTACAACACGACCGTGACCGAGCTGCTTGTCGAGGGTGATCAGGTGGTCGGCGTGAAGGCCGGCGACCTCGAGTTCCGCGCAAACAACGTGGTGCTTGCAACCGGCGGCTACGCCTACAACGAAGACCTGCTGAAGCTGACGGGCTTTGAAAATGTCATTTCCTGCGCACCCAGCACGTCCAACGGCTCCGGCTTCCTGCTGGCAAAGGCTGTCGGCGGTGTCTATGACAACATGGACGAAATTGTGAACTTCTACGGCGGCGGCGTTCCCACGGATGGCTTCGCAATGAAGTACCAGATCAACAGCAAGTATCCCGGCATGATTTATGTCAATACGGATGGCGACCGCGTCGGTGTGGAAGAGTCTGCCACCAGCGCCATGTGGTATGGGCAGAAGGAAAGCAAGCTGTACGCCGTCATCTCCGGCAACATGGTCGATGCCGAGCAGGCGTTCCTGAAGCACCCGATGATGAACAAGGCTGTGCTGGAGAATAACGGCTGGGACAAGCTCGAAGAGCTGGCGGCTGCCGGCAACTGTGTCTACAAGGCAGACACGCTGGAAGAACTGGCGCAGATGATCGGCGCTGAGAACCTTGTCGCAACCATCGAAGCGTACAATGCGGACGTGGTGACCGGCACTGACACGGCATTCGGACGTTCGTCTGATAACATGATTGCCTTCAAGGAAGGTCCGTATTATGCGGTCGTGACCGTTCCGTATGTGTGGTCAGGCACGTCCGGCGGTGTCCGTGCGAACGGCGATGGCTATCTCGTGCGTGAAGACGGCTCCGTGATCAACGGTCTGTCGCTTGCCGGCGAAATTCTTGGTCCGAGCAACATTCTGGGCAAGATCAACTTCGGCGGCATCAACCACTCCATGTGCGCCACCTGGGGCATCATTGCCGCAGAGCACGCCGCAGAGAGCGTTGCCGAGAACGCCGCAGAGGCGGAGTAATCAATCGCAAAACAAAAAGGACTGCTGCAGAGCAATTTGCAGCGGTCCTTTTTTATGATGACCATGCGTTAAGTTTGCGTCATCAGCGGATAATTTCACCAATTATCGTACCACCTCATTTGTGCGGTATTCCCTTAACCATCTTTTTGATTTGCGCCCATTCCGAACGTTCGAACACGACCAGCGCGTGCAGAAAAGCGCCGATAACGGCGCAAAGCAGCGCAACCGCAATCAATCCAACCCACGAGGACGGGTAGTGCAGCTTGCCAATGAGCGAGAAAACAGCAACGAGCAGGATGCTGCTGAACGTGTGCCTCACGAGCGTCGGATAAAAGGCAGTTTTCTTTATTTGCAGGCAGTGCGATACGTACAGCGGATTGAAAACGAAATTAACCAGCCACGACAGGACAGTGGTGGTCAGCACGACCGCGTAAATGCCCATGCCGCAATACCGGATGAGCACATACATGCCTCCGACATTCAGCAGACCGGAAAGAATCGTGATGAAGCAGGGAACCTTGACCTTGACCGTCAGATTATAGCCGTAATAGAGCGGATAGACCGCGCCCTCAATGACGCAGCCGATGATGGTGACAATGGTAATGCCCTGCAGCAGGCTGATGTCCTGATTGGGCGTCCACAGCTGATAATATGCAGTGCCGAACACGGCAAGCCCGGCAAAGGCGATGTTGGAGACCATGCCGTTCAGCTTGATGCCCAGCTTGAAGGACGAAATCAGCGCCTTTTTGTCGCCGCTGGCGTAATACTTCAGCTGCATCGGCTGAAACGCAGTCGAAACAAGCTGGAAGAGCGTCGAGAAGATGGTCGAGAACGTCTTGACGATTGCCAGCTGACCGGCAGCCAAGGGTGACAGGAGCATGTTCGTAATCAGCAAATCAAGCCCTGTGTTCAGCGTATTGCCGAGGCTGTTCATTGAGCTCCAGATGCCGGCGCTCAGCAGCTGCTTCACTGTCCCGAAGGAAAAGCAGCCTTTCTGTAGTCTAAGCTCCGGCGTATAGCGGCGCGTCAGTCCGATGTTCATCAGGAGGACGACGGCGGAGGAGACAATCAGCCCGATGCCCACATAGTAAACATGCGGTGTGAGCATGGAGAACGCAATCAGCAGGAATGCCGCCTCCGCAAGATAGGAAATTGCACGTGCAAGGCTGCTCAATTCAAGGCGGTTCCTGATGGTCGTTGCCGTCTGAAAGACGGTGCTGCAGGAGAGAATCAGGAAATTCAGCACGTCCAGCAGGAAGAGCTTCTTGACATCCCCCAGCAGATGGGTCGGAATTGTCAGGAACGCATCCAGCCTTGCGATGATGACCCCTGCCAGAACGAAGATCACAACCGCCAGAAGAAGATCCGCGGCAAAGACGGAATTGAAGTAGACATTCGCCTGCTTCATATTGCCCTGATGATATTCAATCGAGATGTAACGGGCAGAAAAGGAATTGAGCGCAATGGTGAAAATCAGCGCGTAATCGGCGAATGTTTTTGCCAGCGAAACGAAGCCATATGCCTCCGTGCCGATGTTTTCGGTAATCATCGGTGTCAGCACCAGCGAAATCAGATAGTTCAGTGCGACAGCGAAGAACGAGAAGATCACCGAAACAATCAATTGTCTGCCTGTGCTTCTTGATGCCATGAGCTTTCCTTTCCTGATTTACTTACAAGGTGTTTTCCCGGCAGGCTCGAGCCTCTCGTTGGATACGGTTCTCCCGTCGGAAAAGACGGCGCTCAGCACGGCGAGGTCGTAGAAGAACATGGACATTGCCTGACCGAAATAGTTTTCCATCATGCTCATGATGAAGAAGAGCAGCTGCACATAAAACGAGAAATCAAGGGCAAGGCTTGAGCCGTTCCTTTTCCTTTTGAGCGTCCGTATGAAAATCCAGAGGATGGGGGCAAACCAGATGACCGTGCCGATGATGCCGCGCTCGACAAGCACCGTCAAATATGCGTTGTCCACCAGTGAACCGCCGCCCGCCTCAATCGCCTGACCTACGCCGTAGCCGAAAAGCGGATGTTTCCAGAAGTTGTCCAGCGCGTTGCGCCAAATCTCCCGCCGACCGTTGAGCAGGTTGCCCGAAAGGCGCGAGAATTTATCCAGCAGCCCCTGCATGCCCGGGATTCTGTCAATGCCAAAGGAGAGCAGGAACGCGATGCCTGCAATCAGCAGCAGGATGCGCGACAGCTTGCTGCGGCTCGTATCAAAGTACACAACCATGAGAATCAGGAACAGCGCAAGGATAGAGCCGCGGCGCGTCGTGAACAGCACGCCGGTGATGAAGAGGGCAATCAGCCCAATGTTGATGAGCCGCTGTCGTCCCCGCTTTGCATATCGGGCGAGAACAGCAGCGGTGATAGCTCCGATGGTCATGTACATCGCCGTCATGCTCGTCTGCACCGTGAAGCCGTAGTAGGACGCATTGTAGGTCATCTGGAGAATGATGTCGCTGTGCGCGTAGGACGGCAGCAGGGGCAGGATCACCGCCTTGTAGACATCGGGCAGCAGCACCTGCAGGTAAATGCATAGCAGATGGACGATGCAGAATGCCAGCGTGAATTTAAGCAGCCGCTCAGTGGACACATGACGCGCCATCATTGCGGCAACGCCGAGGTAAATGAAGAAGTAGAGCGCATCGATGACCGAATTCCATGCGTCTGCGGCAAAAAAGCACAGCGGAAGCCCTGCAAGCAGACTCAGGAACAGCACCGCCTCCGTTTTCCTGACCGACTGCTTCTTCCAGATAAGGCTGACTGCACCGATGCAGAACATGACAGGCCAGAAAATCTGCGGATTCAATCGCAGCACAAAGGAGGATGCAAAGAAAAAATGCCACAGGATGATGAAAGCTGCCAGCTCATACAGCTTCGATGATTGGGAAATGCCGCGTGGGGATGTCATTCGCTGTCCTCCTTTCCTGCGAAGCTCATGCACCAATTAGCCTGTCAAGCAGCTGCCGTATATTCCTCTGCCAATCGTATGTTTTTTCATAGTATTCGCTGATGTGCGGGTCAGCCGCTGCGGTTCTTTTCTCCGCATAGGTCCGCAGAAGCTGCCGCAGCTGCATTTCGTCCACAAAGACATCTCCCGTCAACCCCTGCACGATTAGCTCCTGCAAACCGTTGATGGCAGACCCGATGACCGGCTTGCCGAATTTGTATGCGATTGGCAGCACGCCGCTTTGGGAGGCCTCACGGTACGGCAGGACAACCACGCCGCAATGCTCAAACAGCCAGATCATTTCGCCGTCGGTAATAAAGCGGCAGATGCACACGGTCTGATTCTCCGCCGAGGTCACGCAGCTTTCGCCAGTCAGGTTGACGCCGGCAATAACCACAGGCAGATGATAGGCAGCATCGCGGCAATTCGCCGCCTGCGCCTGAATCAGCCGGTCAACGCCCTTATAAACGTCGATGCGCCCGAAGAAGAGCGCGAAGCCATCCGAAGCATCAAGCTGCGTTAGCTCCGGCGGCATGACGGACTCGGCAGGCATCACATGCGCGCCCAGCGGAAACAGCGCCGTCTTGTTGGCATGCTGTGGGTATTTTTCGCAGAAAAGCTGAAGCGAATGCTTGGACAGCAGAATGATTGTCCGAACGTGACGATAAGCGCGCCTTGCCATGAATTTGCGGAACTTTTCGGACAGCTCGCTGTAGAGCGTCGGATGATGCGGATGCGGCGTTACGTCATGAATCACAATGGCGCAGTCAACACGCCCTGCAAGCGCGTTCATGATGGCAGCGCACCGAACCGTGTCATCCGTTGCAATGACGCAGCGAGGCTGCATCGCCGTGATTTGCTTTGCCAGCTCCTGAACATGCTTCTCCAGACCATGCGCGAATTTGGGAAAGTGATATTCGCTGATTGCATCGTGGAGGCTTTCAGGACACTTTGCCTTCGTCCCCTCAGGCACGAAAAGCACAAAGGGCACGCCCATCTCCCGGAACGTCATCGCTATTTGATTCGTGAACTGCAGCAGTCCGCCGTGATTGAGCGCCGTAAACAGAACGATTTTCTCATGCATGCGGTTTCTCCGCCTTTCGCGCACATTGCTGATACACCATGTCAAGCGCCGCCTTGTACGCACCGCAGTCAAGCAGCGAAGCAGCCCTGTCGATTACCGCATCATGCTGACGATTGTGCAGCGCATCATCCGTCAGAAGGCGGACAGCGGCATCCGCAAGCTCGTCATTGTCCTCGCGCAGGAAACCGGTGCAGCCGTCCTCAATCAGCTCCGCCAACCCGTCTGTGGGGGTGCAGACAATCGGTACGCCGAGCGCCATCGCCTCCAGTGCGCACATCGGCAGCCCTTCCCATCGCGAGGTCATCAGCATCAAACGGGCACTTTGGATGATCTTGTATGGATTAGTGCAGTAACCGAGAAGGTCAACACAATCCGTCAAATGCAATTCCTGACGTTTTTTTTCGACCGCATCAAGCAGTTCACCCGTGCCGATGACCGCAGCCCTCATTGTCGGGCAGCGCTTTGCGATTGCTGCGAGCACGTCCATCAGCCGTTCGGGGTTCTTGGGATAGGTCAGCCGACCCACATAGACGATATCGTAGCGGTATTCAGCCGTGTCCGCCGCTGCTCTTTTCCGAACCTCGTCAATGTCGATGACGTTGTACAGAATGCTGCTTTTTTTTGCGAATCGGCGGTGAAACGCGTAACCCTCATAGGATGATTTCGACACCCAGAAGATGTGTGCAGCCTTGTGTGCAGCGATGGCATACGCCGCCGCCTTCAGGGAAAGCGTGCGCGAGTTATAATTGTTGTTGTGGATATGTGAAATCAGCGGAATTTTGCCGCATGTCAGCGCTGCGAAAAGACTCGCCTTCATGTCATGCGCGTGAATGATATCCGGCTGTGTTTCGCGAATGACGCGCGCGACTTCCTTCGGCGAACGAACCGCCATCGGGACGAAAGGGACGCCTCTGCATTCGAGCGCTGCGCGGATGTTCTCCCCTTCTACGCCGCAAAAAAGCATTTCCGTGTCGGGATCATCCCGGTACATCACAACAATCTGGCAAACGACATTTTCCGCGCCGGAAAAGGCATCCGCCATTGTGATGTGCAAAATCCTTCTCATCGTTTTCTCCTCAGATCGACTCGTAAATCGCCTGATAATCCGCTACGACATTCGCAATATCATAGGGTGCCACAGCCTGCCTGTTCATTGCTGCCTGATCCGCACGGAATTTTGCATCTGTCATCCGGCGCATCAAGGCTGTCAGCGCATGCGCGTCATTCGGCGCAAAGAGGCATGCATCATTGTGCACCAGATCCGTATTGCCGCGGATTCTGCTGGCAATGCACGGCAGTCCGGCAGCCATCGCCTCCATCAATGCGGACGGCAAGCCCTCGCGGCGGGACGGGAAAACGAAGCAGTCACTGGCGTTGAGGATCATCGGAATGTCGCTGCGAAAGCCGAGGAACAGGACACGATCCGCCACATGAAGTCGCTGTGCAGCCTTGCGCAGAGGCTGTTCCTGTTCCCCCTTGCCGCAGATAACATAATACGAATTAGGAACATTCGCTTCGGCAAATGCGCGGATGGCGGTCATGTGGTTTTTGTTGTCATCGAGCTCGCCGACAGACAGGAAGATGAACGCATCCGCCGGAATGCCGAGTTTCTTCCGAAATGATGCAGGATCATCCGCCTGCGCCGTGAATCGTCCGATATCCACGCCGACCCCCGGCACCCTGATGACGCGTCCGTTCTGCTTCAGGCGGAAGTGCTGCGCACGCTCGAAATCCTCGCGGTTGATCGTCAGCAGCAGGTCGGTGTCATGAGCGAGCACCCTCTCCACAGGATAGTAGCAAATCCAGTTGATAAGCGGTGCACCATGCCAGAAATGAAAGCCGTGTGCCTGATAGATAACGCACGGAATGCCGGTCTTCTTCGCGCATATTCTGCCCAGCACACCGCCGATGGGCGTGTTGCAGTGGACAGCATCGTATTTTTCACGCTGCATGAGTGCAAGAAGCTGCTTTTTCGCCTGCGTGTAGTTGCTTATTGCCAGCGGATTCCGCACAAAATCAATGTGCTCTGCCGTAATGCCATACGCCTGACAGTCCTCGCGGTAAAGCGCCTGATCTGCGTCATTCATATTGCAGGCGATTGTGAAATCAATGTTCAACCGCCGCGCGGCAAGAATTGCTGAACGCATGAAGGCGTTGATTCGCTGTCCGGACAGGCTGGTGACATATAGCAGCTTCATGTGGCAACCTCCTGTTAGTCAATTCAGCATAATCCGAACCTATTATATGGTTTTCTATGAAATGTGTCAATGGCATTTTCATACGCAGCGTGCCGGTTATGCCATCCTCACAATCTTTGCCGGACGTTCGCCTGCCTCGTGCATTTTACGGAGCAGCAGCGCTTCCAGCTCATCGCGGATAGATGCATAGGTCGGGTCGCCCACGAGGTTATGCAGCTGAAACGGATCATTCGCCATATCATAGAGGAAGTCGTCCGCATAGATATCGGCATCCGGGTATGCGCCGCCGTTTTTGCCCGGCGCGTACACGCTGTAAAGGTAGCGTGGCGTACGGACGCACCGTCCGACGCGGCTTTCGCTGATTTGTGCGAAGATGACGTTCTCACGGTCAGGAAGCGCACCGTCTGCCACCTGATGCAGGTCTTCGCCGATCATGTCTGCGGACACGCCTGCCATGGCAAGGAACGTCTTCGGCAAACTTGCCGTGCTGACAAGGCTGGCAATACGCCGACCGCCGCGGAAGCCCGGTCCGCGGATAACGAGCGGCACGTGCAGACAGGCATCATGACAGGAGCGTTTGTAGTCATCGCCTCCGCATAAGTGCGCATCACGGTTGCGCGTCTTGAAATGCGAGCCGTGGTCGGACGCAAAGACAATCACCGTATTGTCGAAGATGCCCATGCTTTTCAGCTTGCCGACCAGCCGCGCAAGGTTGTCATCGAGCCGCCGGCAGCAGCCGAGATAGTCCGGATACTCCTCCGCCGCGTTGCCGGCAAGGGCAGCCAAATCCTGCGGAAGGGCGAAGTCAGCGAAGCGCTCCCTGGAGCCGATGGGTCCCTGATAGTGTCCGACATCGTTCTGATGATGCGGCTCAATCTGCGAGACCGTCAGAAAAAACGGGCGCTTGCCGTCATAGCCGTCCAGAAATTCCAGCGCGAAGTCGGTGATGCAGTCCGCCCGATAGCCGGTGAAGGCGCGCTTGTTCATGTGCTCATCGAATACGTAGCCGTCATAGCCGTGCGATGTAAATTCCAGCACATCCGCCGCACGCCAGAAGCCGCGATAGCCTCCCCTTTTCTCCGGTGGAATCGCTGTGACGGTGTAATCGATATCGGGCTTTTGGTCGAGTGCGCCGCTGCTTGCCAGATGCCACTTGCCGACATAGGCGGTTTCGTAGTCGGCTTCCTCGAAATAGTCTGCCAGCGTTTTGACTTTTTCCGGCAGGGCGAGATTGTTGCGGAAGCAGCCGATCTGCGTTGCCCACTGACCTGTCTGGAACATGGCGCGGCACGGACCGCACACAGGCTGCGGACTGTATGCCTGCTCGAAGCACACGCCGTCCTCGGCCAGCGCGTCAAGGCATGGCGTGACAGACAGCGGCTGACCCATGCAGCCGAGCGTATCCCAACGCTGCTGGTCAGTGAAGTAAAACAGGATGTTCGGACGCATGGAAATTCCTCCTCATTTGATTTGCTTTCGGAGCATGGCGGCAATTCTCGTCAGCAGCGGCAGGGCATCGTGCAGAAAGTCAGCATAGCCGCAGAAATCCTCGCGGCGAATGCACATGGCGTCGCGCATTCTTGGACACCCGCCGCCGCACAGCCGACGATATGCGCATTTGCCGCACATGGTCGGCAGCACCCTTTGCAGGCGCTTTGATACAGACGGCGCGGTCAGCAGCGATTCGAGCGAATCCGTCAGCAGATTGCCGCTGCGGAAATCATCCGTGCAGTAAAAGTCGCAGGGATACACGCTGCCATCCGCCTCAACCACAAGCTGCGGCAGACAGCGCCCATCCAGCCCACAGGCAGATGTCCGACCCGTCACCAGCAGCTCAATCAGATCATCAAACAACTTGACGCTGCATGGGTTCCTGCTGCCAAGTTCGCTCGCCCAACGACAGAAAATCGCCTTGTAGAACGATGCAAAGCCTTCCGGCGTCAGCTGATGCGGCGAAGGCGACCCATCAAGCGCGCCCAGACACGGCGTAAACTGGATGTACGGAATATCCATCGTCCGAAGCGTCTTCCAGACGATTTCCGGTTGAGCAGCCGTCTCCTTCGTGAGCGTGCTGAGCACATTGAAGGGCATGCCGTGACGTTGGAGGAGCGCGATTGCCTGTCGCACGCGTTCGGAGGTGCCGTTGCCTGACGCATCCGTTCGGAGCGCGTCATGTGCCGCAAGCGGAAGGTCAAGCGACACACCCATCAGCAGATTGGGTCGCTTGAGCAGCCTGCACCAGTCGTCATCCAGCAGCAGACCGTTTGTCTGGAAGGCATAGGAAACGCGCAATTCATGCTCCCATGCCGCCGTGATGCTGAAGAATCTGCGGTAAAAGGACAATCCGGCCAATGTCGGCTCGCCGCCCTGAAACACGAAGCAGACCGCGTCGCCGGGCGACAGCGAAGCGCGGATGTTTTCCAGCAATCGGGTCAATACGCTTTCCGTCATTGCGGGCAGGCAGCGGTTTGCCCTATGCGCGCTGACATCCGCATAGAAGCAATACCCGCAACGCATGTTGCATGCCGACGAGGCAGGCTTCATCAGAAACGTCAGTGCCTTCATGAGCCGATCCCTTCGTCCTTTTCGTTTGCGCCGGTATATTTGCCCGGACTCGTGCCAGTCAGCCGCTTGAACGTCTTGATGAAATGGAAGTAGTCGTTGAAGCCGACGCGATCACACACCTCCGCAATGGACAGATTGGTGGTGGCGAGCAGCTCTTTTGCCTTCTCCACGCGCAGCTCCGTCAGATATTTGCGGTAGGTCGTGCCGGATTCGCGGCTGAACAGTCGGCTGACATAGGCAGACGTCATGTGGAGGACATCCGCGAGGGTGTTCAGGGACAAATCATCATCGTAATGCCGGTGAATGTAACGGATGATTTGCAGAAAGTGGATGTTGCTGCTCTCAAACGCCGGATCCGCAGGTGCCGCCGGTGCCTCCGCAAGCCGGATGAGGTCGCTCAGCATCTCCTGCACGCTGCCGTACATGGACAGCAGATGGCTCAGGTCATACGCATAGCCGCTTTCGTCCTCCTCGAAGGATGGGTCGAAGCGATAGTTGTGCACCATGTTGCTGATGCGGAACGCACAGCCGATGCTGATGTCCGGCAAATGCGCCTGCATGTCCCGAAGCAGCTGCGTCAGGCGCGCGTCATCGCGGCCGGCAATCGCATCCTGCAGGCTGGACAGCACGGCGCGATCGTCCACTCCGCAGGTGCAGATTGCCTGATGCCTGCCTGTGATGAAGCGATTAAGCGCCATTGCAACCGCCGTGCGCAAATCGGACGGCAATGCTTCGGCAGTGCTTGGCGAAGTCAGGTAGCCAAGCCCATTCAGCTGATAACGGCAAACGGTTTCATCCGCCAGCCTCTGCGTCAGCGGATGGTCGAGAAAGAAGCAGGGGCGTCCCTTCCAGCTGCGGACGCTGCCGCGCCCGAGATGAATGTGCTCGGCACCGCCGCCATCCGCCACGGCGATATAGAAGCAATCTGGATTCAAACCGAAGCTGCGCAGTGCATTCCGGATGACATCGGTCTGTTCCTCCGCAATGGCGGCTGCAAGCTGTTCCTCGCGGCTCGGCGCGGCGTTGCGTTCCAGATGCAGAACCGCCTTCTTGAGGCACGCGCACAAATCTGCCGCGTCAACCGGCTTCAGGCAATAGCCGATAACGCCGCACTCAAATGCCTTCTGCGCGTAGGCGAAATCCGCATGACCGCTGACGATAATGCCCTGCGTGTCCGGCGAAAGCTGCGTCAGCTCGCGGAAGAGCTCGAGTCCGCTGCCGCCGGGCATTTTGATATCCGACACGACGATGTGGAACGGCTGTCGCCTTGCAAGCTTAAGCGCCTGCGACATGCTGGATGCTTCACCGGCAACCTCCAGATTCATCGATGCCCACGGAATGCTCTCCTTGAGCGAAACAATCACGTTCTCCTCGTCGTCCACAATCATCACTCGATACATGATGTCTCCTCCTTTTGTGCTTCTTCCGCATACCTGACCGGCAGGCGAACCGTCACCTTTGTGCCGCTGTCCGGCGCGCTGTCGATGGTCAGCCCATACGCTGCTCCGCAGGACAGCCTGATGCGGCGGTGAATGTTGCGCAGACCGATCTGTCCCCCTTCCGGCACTTCGCTGTCCATGGAGCAGCGGATTTCCACGAGCCGTTCGGCGTTCATCCCCTCGCCGTCATCCTGCACGGTAACGAGCAGGTCGTTTTCTTCTATATGGGCGCTGATGTACAGCGTGCCCTCCTCCCTATTCTCCAGCCCGTGAATGACAGCATTCTCCGCCAGCGGCTGAAGCAGCATTTTCGGCACCATCAGCATCCGGCAGCTTTCCGGAATGTTCATGATGGCATCGAAGCGATTGCCGAAGCGCGTTTTCTGGATGCGCAGATATGCGTCGGCAATTTCCATTTCCTCTGAAAGCGTGACCGTGACAGCGCCTTTGATGCTGTAGCGCGATATTTTTCCGATGGCGGTGGCGATGTCGGCAATTTCCGGCACGCCGTGGCGAATTGCCAGCCCCTTGATGGATTCGAGCGTATTATAAAGGAAGTGCGGGTTGATCTGACTGCGCAGATGAGCGATTTCCGCCTTTTGCCGCTCAATATCCGCGGCGTAGAGCGTTTCAACTGTTTTAACGAGCTGCTCCTCGAGGGAGAGAATCTGTGCGAGCATGCCATTGAATTCGCTGCTCAACTCGCTGATTTCGCTGCATCCCGTCAGCCGCAGCGGCTCCTGCATGGCTTGCCGGTTTCCACTGCGGATGGAGTGGATGCGCGCGTGGAAGGTCCGCAGCGGCAGAACGACGCCGCGTAAGAGCAGCAGGAAGGCAGAAATCAGGAACAGGGTAAACAGCACAATCGCGAGAAGCACATACAGGCGCGTTCCGTCCAAATCGGATGCGGTTTCCCACTTGTCGATGGCGCTGACGATGTAGAAATCGGAGTCCGGCAGGAGCAGGCACACGTAGTCGTACCGCTCGGTGGACATGTTGACCGGACTGCTGCTGGAAATATTGAACAGCTCGCTGTGGTCGCGGATATCCGCCTCCACCGCATGGGCTGCATCGTCATCGCTGCGGAAGGGATATAGCGACGTCTGGCTGATGCCGAGAAAATGATGCGCCATCAGGCTCGTCTGTTCCGGGAAAAGCGCACTGTCCGCCGTGAAATGCGATAAATTCACCGACAGGAACAGGCAGCCACTCGGCTCCTGACTGCCGCTTGAAAACACGTTGCAAGCGAACACGAGGAACGGCATCGGCAACTCGTTCTGCGTCAGCAATCGCGTATCGACCATGCCGAGGCACTGTACGCCGCGGCGATTGCCCATCTGCGTCCAAAGCTGATCCAGCATCGCAGTGGAGTAAATGACGGAGCGATGCGAATGGCGTCCGGCAATCGAAATGTCCGGTATGTCGGGATTTGTCGCGACAAAGGCGAAAAGCGTATCGGACAGCCGCCGGACAAGCGCAACCGTGTTTTCATTGAGCGGATCGCTGAGGAAGGACTGCACATCGGCATTCGATGCCAGCAGACCGCTGATGTTCGTCACGCGCAGGAACAGGTCGTTCATGCTGTAGGCATAGGACAGGCTGCTGTTCATGGCATAGCCGTGGTTCTTCTTGTTCAGCAGGTCGCACATCCCCTGATACGCCGCCAGACTGAGCGCGGCGAAGGAAAGCGACAGCACAACGACAATCGCCAAAAACTGAGTCTGGATGCTGTGTCTGCCCATGCGCAGCCTCCTTCCGTACAAGTCGCGGAGTGCGTGAAAACGATTGATTGAATGATGGTTTTATTATACCACAGCCGATGCACGTTGGCTATATGGATTTTTCCTACAGGAAGCAAAAAAAGACAGCAGCTTTGAACAAAGCGGACAAACAATGACATAAACGGAACAAAATAGACCATTTTCCCCATGCCTTTTGTGGATTATAATGGAGTCACGATGAAAACGAACACAGAACATGCATCCGGCAACGGAAGGAGCGAACGCAGCATGACGGCACTGAACCGTACCCGGCGTACCGGCAAACTATGGCGGCGAATTTGGAATTGCCGCGTGTTATACCTGCTGATTCTGCCGTTGATTGTCTGGTATGTGATGTTTTGCTATGTGCCCATGGCGGGTTTGTATCTCGCCTTTGAAAAATTCTCCTACAAGGGCGGCATCTGGGGCAGTACCTTTGTCGGGCTGAACAACTTCAAGGACTTCTTCACCGACAGGGAATTCATCCGTGCGCTGCGCAATACCGTCATCTTCAGCCTCGGCAAGCTGGCGCTGCAGTTTCCGACCGCCATCATTCTGGCGCTCGCGCTCAATGAGCTGCGTCAGCCGCGCATCAAGAAGCTGTACCAGACGGTATTCACGTTCCCCCACTTCATCTCATGGGTCGTCATGGCAGGCATCCTCAAAAACATGTTTGCCTCGAACGGCGTTATCAATCAGCTGCTGACGGTTTGGGGCTTCGAGACGATTTCGCCGCTGCTGAGCCAATCGGGCTTCCGACCGTTCATCTGGCTTTCAAACATCTGGAAGGAGGCTGGCTGGGATACCATCATTTATATGGCGGCGCTGGCCGGCATCGACCCGGGGCTATATGAGGCGGCGGAAATTGACGGCGCGAACCGCTGGCGGAAGATTTGGCACATCACGCTGCCCGGCATCCGCTCGACCATCCTCATCATGCTGATTCTGGAAATCGGCCGCATCATGACAACGGGTGCGAGCTTCGATCAGGTATTCAACCTCTATTCCTCGCCAGTGTATGAGGTTGCAGACACCATTGACACGTACATCTACCGCACGTCCTTCGGCGGCACGAAGAATTTCGGCTACACAACGGCTGTCGGCTTAAGCAAATCCATCATCGGCGTGCTGATGATGCTCGGCGCGAACAAGCTGGTTACTGCCTGCGGCGAAGACGGGCTGTTCTGAGAAAGGAGTGAGGTGCCATGACGAATGTCCACAAAAAGAAGCACGTTCACGCCTTTGATGTCATCCTGATCATCATTCTTGGCATCCTTTCTCTGCTTACAATCTATCCGTTCTACAACGTGCTGATTCTCTCCTTCTCCAACATTGCGGCGCAGGCAAAGCACACGCCGTACATGTGGTTCTGGGCGCTTGATCTGGAAGGATACAAGACCATCATCGGCGATCAGTACTTCTTCATTTCGCTGGGCAACACATTTTTCGTGACGATTGTCGGCACGACGATCAACATGCTGCTCTCCGTCACCGGCGCGTACGTGCTGTCCAAGAAGCGGCTGCCGGGACGAAACATCCTGCTGACGCTGGTCGTCATCCCGATGCTCTTTTCCGGCGGCATGATTCCAACCTACCTCGTCATGAAGAGCTATGGGCTGATCAACTCCATCTGGTCGATGATTCTGCCGTGGGCAGTCAGCTCGTACTACGTCATCATCATGAAGAACTACTTCAATTCGATCTCGCCGAGCCTCGAGGAGGCGGCGCTGATTGACGGCGCAGGTGATCTTCAAATCCTGCTCCGAATCATTCTGCCGATTTCGATGCCCTTCACGATGACATTCCTGCTCTTTTACGCGGTTGAGCGCTGGAACGAGTGGTGGAATGCATACCTGTACATCAACGAAAAGACGCTGTACCCCCTGCAGATTTATCTGCGCGAGGTGCTCATCAACATGAACAACCAGCTCTCCCTGATGGCGCAGATTACGTCCGGCAAGAAGATTCCGGCGCAGTCCGTGCAGATGGGCACCATCATCATCACCGCGCTGCCGATTCTCTGCGTGTACCCGTTCGTGCAGAAATATTTCGTCAAGGGCGTGATGATCGGCTCCATCAAGGAGTGACCGTTTCAGGCTTCGACCGCCGGATGGATGGCGGTGGAATAGATTACCTAACGACAAAAAGGAGGATCCCCATGAAGAAACTGCTGAGCTTCCTGCTGCTGTTGGCGATGGTGCTGACGATGATCACCTCCGCGCTGGCGGACGACGTTGTGACCATCCGCATTGCCCACTGGGATGTGGAGTCTGCGCTCGGCGTCGGTGAAGACGCTGTGCGCGACATCATCGAGCAGAAATTCGGCATCCGCCTCGAAGCGATGAACACCACCTGGGACGACTATGTGCAGAAGATTCAGGCATGGGCCGCGGCAGACTCCCTGCCGGACATCTTCTCCATCGATGCCATCTGCACGCCGAACTACTACGCGTGGATCAATGATGAAGTCGTTCATGCGCTGCCGGCTGACCTGAGCGCCTATCCGAACCTGATGGCGTACCTCGATGTGGACGACATTCAGGCGCTGAAGATTGACGGTCAGCTCTACTGCATCCCGCGCAAGACGTATCCGGACAATTACTGGAACGTCTGCGACCGCGTGATTTGCTACCGCTGGGATCTTGCCCAGAAGGCCGGCATCACCAAGGAGCCCGAAACGTTCGACGATTTCCGCGAGATGATTCAGGCCATCATCAAGGCTGACCCGGAAGGCAAGCAGATTCAGGGTCTGACCGCGCTGCAGGCCAAGCAGCTGGACGGCTTTATCTTCTCATACAGCATGCCTGCCGCGATGTCCGACGGCAGCGGCAGCGACTACAAGTGGTCCAAGGGTGACGACGGCGTCTATCGTCCGACATACTTCACCACCGACATGGTCTCCGCCTTCCAGCTCGCACGCGACATGTACGAGGAAGGCACCATTGAAAAGGACTACGCGCTGACGACGTCCTCCACCGCATCCGAAAAGTTCCTGACCGGTCAGTCTGCGGCCATCCTCGGCGGCGGCGGCGTGGCATCGTGCTACGGGCGCTTCGGCAAGGACTGGGCAGCAGCAAACGACGGCCGCGACTTCTTCGATGACGTCCGCATTCTGGGCGTGCTCGAGGGCAAGGACGGTCTGCGCACCTTCCCGATCTTCCGCACCTCCTGGTCGGAAAGCTACATCTCCGCACATGTGGACGATGTGAAGCTCGATAAGATTCTGCAGCTCTACGATTTCCTTGTCTCCGACGAAGGTCAGATGCTGGTCAACTGGGGCATCGAGAACGTTGACTACGAGATGGTAGACGGCAAGGCCGTTTCCCTGCTGGAAGACGGCGTGACGCTCGGCACCAAGTATCCCTCGACCAACCTGCTGATTGGTCTGGCCAGCTGGGGTCAGTCCAGCACGAACCGCACCTATCCCGCGAGCGCACCGACCGAAGACTATCGCGACGGCGACTTTGCCCTCTATGAGCAGGCGAAAGCGACGGGCGATCTGCCGGATTACGACATGCGCATCACCTACATGTCCACGCCGCTCAAGGATCAGTTCATCATCTATCAGGCGGACGATCTGATTGCCGTCATGATGGGCAGCGAACCGGTCGAGAAGATGGTGGAGGATCTGCTGAAGTCCTACGAGGAAAAGGGTCTCAGCGCCATGATCGACGAAGTGAACGCAAAGGCGGCGGAGCTGGGCTATTAAGCTCAATCTGCGCACAACACCCGAGGGGAGCGCACGCGCGCTCCCTTCTTGTGTCAGAAAGGAACCGGAAATGGCAGAACAATTGAATTTTGACTGGATGGCAAAGGAGTTAGGCACAGAGGCGGCGATTCGCTTTGTGTCCGGCGGCAGCGGCATCGCGCTGAGCAAGGCAAAGGATGGCTGGTCGGTGCAGGTGGAGCAGCCGTGGATGGCGGGGCGTGCCGTCGGGCTGATTCTGGCAAACGCAGATGCGCCGGATGGCTTCACGATACACGAAACGCCTGTGTTCGACCGTTTGGGGGTCATGCTGGACTGCTCGCGCAATGCCGTGCCGCACGTGGAGACGGTCAAGCATCTGCTGCGCATCCTTTCGCGCATGGGCTTTTCCACCCTGCAGCTGTACATGGAGGATGTGTTTCGGCTGGCGGAATACCCCTATTTCGGCTACGGGCGCATGGGCTACACTGATGACGAGCTGACGGCGATGGACGATTACGCCGCATCGCTGGGCATTGAGCTGGTTCCCGCCGTGCAGACGCTGGCGCATCTGATGCAGACGCTCAAGTGGGATGCCATGCGCGATTATGTGGACGTGAATGACATTCTGCTGGCGGACGATGAGAAGACATTGCAGCTGATTGAAGCAATGTTCGCAAAGATGCGCAAATGCTTCCGGACAAATCGCATCAACATCGGCATGGACGAGGCGCACATGCTGGGGCTGGGCAACTATCTGCAGAAGCACGGCTTTACCGACCGCACGCAGCTCATCCTGCATCACTTTGAGCGTGTCCACGCGCTGGCGAACAAGTACGGCTTCCGCCCGATGATGTGGAGCGACATGTTCTTCCGGCTGGCATCAAGCGGCGAATATTACCAGTCGAACTGCAAAATCGATGCATCTGTCAGCGAAAAGCTGCCTGAAGACACAACGCTCATCTACTGGGATTACTACAGCTTCAATCAAAAGCATTACGATGACATGCTGAACGCGCATCTGCAAATCACGCCGAACATCGCCTTCGCTGCCGGCGCGCGCAAGTCAAACAGCCTTGTGCCGTGCAACAGCTTCAGCATCGAATGCGCAAAACACGCGTTTCCAGCATGCAGGGCATCCGGCATCCGGGATGTTTTCGTGACCATTTGGGGCGATAACGGCGCAGAAGCCTCGCTGTTCGGCGTCCTGCCGACGCTGCAATACTGGGCGGAGCTTTGCTGGCGCGGTCAGGCAGAGGACGACGTTCTCCGCACCGCCTTTTCTGCCTGCACGGAAGGCAACTGGGATGATTTTCTTGCGCTGGGCGAGCCGGTCTTTACGCCGGACAATCCCAAACCGGGGCGCATAGCCGTCAATGCCTCGAAAACGCTGCTGTATGAGGACATCCTGACGCCGCTGTTCTCCGGTTCAATGGATATCCCAACTTATACGGCGCATCTGGCAGAAAATCTTGCGCAGTATCCGGCTGAAAGCGGCATTTGGCACCCGTTGTTTGACTGCGGCGAAGCCTTCACCCGACTGCTGCTGAAGAAATGCACGCTGACGCAGGCGCTGCGCACGGCATGGCATTCAAAGGATCATGAAGCATTGCAGCGCATCAGCGAGAGCGACCTGCCAACGCTGTGCGATCTGCTGGATGATTTCATTCGCACGCTTCATGCACGTTGGCTCTGGGAAAGCAAGCCTGCCGGAATGGACGTGCTTGACCTGCGGCTCGGCGGCATGCGTCAGCGCTTTCTGACAGCGCAGGAGCGGCTGCAAAGCTACCTGAACGGGGAAATCGCGACCATCGAGGAGCTTGACGTCGCCCTGCTGCCGTTCTCAGCGGTTGCCGCAGCACAGGGACACTGTGAAGGACCTGCCCCCTTCTGGCACAGAATCGTGTCCGCATCCTCTGTCGCGGAAATATAAGGATACACCAACAAAAAGGACTACTGCGAATCTGATATGAACTGCTCCCTCCGGTGATATGTCCCCATTTTTCTGGACACAGTCAATTAGCAAACAATTAGTTTTCCATCATGGATGCTTCCCTGCATTTAGAGGGAGGCATCCAATTTGTTTTTGCCTGGATTCGCCGGTTGTTGTAGTAGTCGATATACTCTGCAACGGCTTTCTGAAAGGATTCAAATGACGGATAATCCTTCTCGAAACCATAGAACATTTCGTTTTTCAGCCTGCCGAAGAACGTTTCCATGATGCAGTTATCATAGCAGTTGCCTTTCCGTGACATGGACTGAATGATGCCGTGTTTGGCAAGTTCATTCCTGTAAAATTCGTGCCGGTACTGCCAGCCTTGATCGGAGTGCAGGATCAGCCCTTGCAGGTCAGGAAATCGCTGAAAAGCTTTTTCCAGCATGTCCCTGACCTGCGCCATGTTTGGACTAAGGGAAAGGTTATAGGAAATAACCTCGTTTGTGTTCATATCGAGAATCGGCGAGATATAGCACTTGCCCCAGGGCAGATTGAACTGCGATACGTCGGTCGTCCACTTTTGCAGCGGTCTCTCCGTGCTGAAATCTCTGTTGATGATATTGTCAGCAACCTTTCCCACCTCTCCCTTGTAGGAATGATACTTTTCTTTCGGGCGTTTTCCCAGCAAGCCCAGCCGGTGCATGATGCGCTGCACTCGCTTATGATTGACTGCATAACCGCATTTCAGAAGCGCCTGATACACCCGCCTTATACCAATCCTGATTTAAAACAGCTTTAAAATCCACTCACGCCCTGTGATGCTGCGAATGGTTTCGGGCGTAATAGACCTGATCGTGCAGCACAATCGATCGATCACTTTTTCGAGTGTCTGGAACACTTCATTGCGGAAGCCTCTGGTGCGAATTTCACACCACACCTGCTCGATGGGGTTCATTTCCGGCGTGTAGGGCGGAATGTGAATCAAATGGATGTTATCCGGCACAACCAGCGCAACGGATTTGTGCCATGCAGCGCCGTCGCAGACCAGAAGAATTTCTTCCTGCGCATGTTCCTTGGACAAATGATCAAGGAATGTATTCATGCAGACTGTGTTGCACCACGGC
>CAVEOA010000032.1:0-20696 GCA_963617205.1 Alloprevotella sp.
GTGCCAATGTTTACGTGGGGCTTTTTGCGCTCGTAACGTTCCTTAGCCATTGGAAAATTCCCTCCAATAATATTTTTCTCTGCGCCATGCATCCGGCACGGCGTTTTCAATTACTTGTTGCGGTTGCGTTCGCCGATGACCTTTTCAGCCACGGACTTCGGCACTTCCTCGTAGTGGTCGAACTGCATGGTGAACATGCCGCGACCCTGCGTGCGGGAGCGCAGGTCGGTGGTGTAGCCGAACATCTCGCTCAGCGGAACAAACGCATGGATGATCTGGTCGGCACCGCGTGCTTCCATACCATCGACGCGACCGCGGCGGCTGGACACGTTGCCCATGACGTCGCCCATGTACTGCTCCGGAACGATGATTTCGACCTTCATCACGGGCTCCATCAGCACGGGGTTCGCCTTCTCCAGAGCGGCCTTGAAAGCCATGGAGCCTGCGATTTCGTATGCCTGTGCGGAGGAGTCAACATCATGATAGGAGCCGTCGACGACAGCCGCCTTGAAGTCCACCAGCTCGAAGCCTTCGTAGCCGCTCTTGGCAGCGCCCTGAATGCCGGCATCGATTGGCGCGATAAATTCCTTCGGAATGACGCCGCCGACGATGCGGGATTCAAACTCGTAGCCCTTGCCGGGTTCGTTCGGGGAAACCTCAATCCAGCAGTGACCGTACTGACCGTGACCACCGGTCTGACGGACGAACCGGCCTTCTGCCTTGACGGTCTTGCGGATGGTTGCCTTGTAGGTAACCTGGGGCTTGCCAACGGTAGCCTCAACCTTGAATTCACGCAGCAGACGGTCGACGATGATCTCCAGATGGAGCTCGCCCATGCCGGCGATGATGGTCTGACCGGTCTCCTGATTGGTGTAGGTCTTGAAGGTCGGGTCTTCCTCGGCCAGACGCAGCAGCGCCATGGTCATCTTGTCCTGACCAGCCTTCGTCTTCGGCTCGATGGCAACCTCGATAACCGGATCCGGGAATTCCATGGATTCCAGGATGATCTGGTTGTTCTCGTCGCACAGCGTGTCGCCGGTCGTGGTGTCCTTCAGACCCACAGCGCCGCCGATTTCGCCGGTGTAGATGCAGTCGACTTCCTCGCGGTGATTCGCGTGCATCATCATGATACGGCTCATGCGCTCGCGCTTCTGCTTCGTGGAGTTCATCACGTAGCTGCCGGCGGTCAGCGTGCCGGAATAGACGCGGAAGAACGCCAGCTTGCCGACGAACGGGTCGACCATGATCTTGAACGCGAGTGCGGAGAAGGGCTCGGAGTCGGACGGATGACGCTCCATCTGCTTGTCGGGGTCATGCGGATCGGTGCCCTTGATGGCCGGGATGTCCAGCGGGCTGGGCATGTACTCGACGATGTTGTCCAGCAGGGGCTGCACGCCCTTGTTGCGGTAGGAAGTGCCGCAGCAGACGGGGTTCATCGTGCACTCGATGGTAGCCTTACGGATAGCGTTCTTGATTTCCTCCTGGGAGATTTCCTCACCCTCGAAGTACTTTTCCATCAGCGCTTCATCGGTTTCGGCGACCTTCTCAACCATTTCCGCGTGATACTGCTCCGCCAGCTCCAGCATGTCGGCAGGGATCTCTTCCTCACGGACGTCCTTGCCCTCGTCGTCGTAGTAGACCTCCGCCTTCATCTTGACCAGGTCAATGATGCCGCGGAAGGTGTTCTCGGCGCCGATGGGCAGCTGAATCGGAACGGCGTTGGAGTGGAGACGTTCCTTCATCATCTTCACCACGCGGAAGAAGTCAGCGCCGGTGATGTCCATCTTGTTCACGTACGCCATGCGCGGAACATGATAGGTTTCGGCCTGCTTCCACACGGTTTCGGACTGGGGCTCAACGCCGCCCTTTGCGCAGAAGACGCACACGGCGCCGTCCAGCACGCGCAGGGAACGTTCAACCTCAACGGTGAAGTCAACGTGACCGGGGGTGTCGATAATATTGATGCGGTAGGTGCGCTCCTTGTTGTTGGGGTCACGGGGATCGCGCCAGCGGCAGGTGGTTGCAGCGGAGGTGATGGTGATGCCACGCTCCTGCTCCTGAACCATCCAGTCCATCGTAGCGGCGCCCTCATGCACCTCACCGATGCGGTGCACACGACCGGTGTAGAACAGGATGCGTTCCGTGGTGGTCGTCTTGCCGGCATCGATGTGCGCCATGATACCAATGTTGCGCACCCGCTCAAGGGGATGACTGCGAGGCATAGGGTTTGCTCCTTTCAGCAGCGCTGCGCCGGAAAATCAGGCGGCAGCGTTTGGCATATTACCAGCGATAGTGGGCGAAAGCCTTGTTCGCCTCGGCCATGCGGTGCATTTCTTCCTTGCGCTTCACGGCCGCGCCGGTGTTGTTGGCAGCGTCCATGATTTCAGCTGCGAGGCGTTCCGCCATGGTCTTCTCACCGCGCTTGCGGGAGAACTGCACGAGCCAGCGCAGAGCCAGCGTCTGGCGGCGTTCCGGGCGGATCTCGATCGGGACCTGATAGGTCGCGCCGCCAACACGGCGAGCCTTGACCTCCAGGGAGGGAGCGACATTGGCCAGAGCAGCCTGGAAGACTTCAGTCGCTTCCTTGCCGGTCTTTTCCTTGATGGTATCAAAGGCTTCGTAGCACACGTTCTGAGCGACGCCACGCTTGCCGTCGAGCATAATCTGATTGATGAGCTTGGTCACGACCGTGGTCCCGTGTACAGGATCCGGCAGCACCTCGCGCTTGGGTACAAAACCGCGACGGGGCATAGTAAATACCTCCAATTAGACGTGTTAGTCAGTTGTAAAGTGTGGATTGCGGAAGCATCCCTTCGGACTTGGGTGATCCTCTCCCAATCGGCAGTGCGCGTCAGCATCGTGCACCTCCGGCCGCGAATCAGGCCGAGCGTCCCGGATGATTTGCGCCTGCGCCGCCTTCCCTGTTCCCCAGGCAGGCGAAGCCACAAGCCAAACCGCATTCAGGACGGCCAAGGGCTGCAAAAAGGGATGTTATGAAGCAGGCGAAAGCTTACTTCTTCGGGCGCTTTGCGCCATAGAGGGAACGAGCCTGCATCCGCTTGGCCACACCGGCGGTATCCAGCGCGCCACGGATGATGTGATAACGGACGCCAGGAAGGTCACGGACGCGGCCGCCGCGGATCAGCACAACGCTATGCTCCTGCAGGTTGTGGCCGATGCCGGGGATGTAGCAGGTACCTTCGATGGAGTTCGTCAGACGAATACGGGCAATCTTACGAAGAGCAGAGTTCGGCTTCTTGGGCGTCATCGTCTTGACGCTCAGGCAAACGCCGCGCTTCTGAGGGCAGCCCTGAAGAATGGGGGCGGTAGACCGGTTTGCGGTCTTCTCGCGACCCCTGCGAACCAACTGATTGATCGTGGGCATGAGAGCACCTCCAAATTTATGTCCAAAAGTTCCGCAACCCTCGGAAACTGTTTGGCAATGGGAATGGGGTAACGGGGCGAAAGAAGTGGGGCGAAAGAAGTGGGACGAAAGAAGCGGGACGAAAGAAGCGGGACGAAGTCCCCCCCCTTATTTGAGGATTGCCGCAGCGGCGCAGGGAATTTCCAGCCCGCACGCGGCGCCCAGCGCCTTCGTCTCGTCCACGCGGCGGAGCGGCACATCGGCCTCCTCGCACGCGCGCGTCACCTTCTGGTAAAGGAAGGTATCGATGTCGCGCGCCACATAGACGCACCGGACAGAACCGGCCTTCAGCGCACGCATGACTGCCTTCGTTCCGACCGCTTTGGACGCAGCGTTTTTCAGTTCATCCACGCTGAAACGCCTCCTTAAAAGAAACTGCCGACCATGCCCGCGCCCGTGAAAAAGCGCACCTGAAAAAGCCGCGCCCATCGCTGGCAGGCGGTCAACTCGTTTATTGTAGCATTTTCGTCCTGCCTTGTCAACCTTTTTTGCAGGCTCATCCCCTGTTTTTACAGCTTTTTTCGATTTGGAGGCGGCGAATTTTGTGCACACGCTTTCTGGCGTGGACTTTTGCATGATTTTTCCTGCCGTGAAATTGTCTGCACGCAAAAAGGAGACCGGCATATGCCGATCTCCCCCATGGGTTACTGAATCTCAATCAGGCAGGTCTTTGCATTGGCAAACGCCTTTTCGATCGCCGACAGGAGATTGCCGTGCGCGTCCGTCAGGGACATCGTCGCGGTCGAAATCGCATCCAGCGACGCCTTCTCATCGTCCGACAGCGCATCCCACTTCGCGATGTCCGCTTCCTTGGTGGACGTGCCGTGCAGCGCGCGTCCGTTGACGTCCGAGCAGTACGCGGCAACCCATTCGCTCACCTCGGCAGCCGTCATGCCCTTGAAGACGCTCTCGTAAACGTCCATTTCCTGCGTCCATGTGCCGGAATTCATCACGTAGTTGACGCCCAGCTCACGCTTCGTCTGCCAGGTTGCGAACTGCGCCGTGAAGGTTTCCTCGGTCTGCTCCAGCACGCCGTCCACCACGCCGTCCGCGTCCGCATCGTTGTTGTAGGACTGTCCCGGCCAGCCGGTGAACACGTTGTCATGCGCGCCGTCATGGTTCGGCGTGATGACCTCGAGAATATCCGTCGTCAGGTCAGCCATGTGATCCTCGCCGTCATAGAGCGCGCCCGCCATCACGACGTTGAAGGAATACACCGGCACGCCCTGATCGTCGCTGCCCGGTCCGAGACGCGGCGTCACGACAATGCCGAAACCCATGCGCGTGATGTCCGCATCCGAAGCAACAGGGGTCTGATTTTCCGCTGCCTTCTCGATGGCTTCAATAATGTTGCCATGCGCATCCGTCAGGGACATCGTCGCGGTCGAAATCGCATCCAGCGACGCCTTCTCATCGTCCGACAGCGCATCCCACTTCGCGATGTCCGCTTCCTTGGTGGACGTGCCGTGCAGCGCGCGTCCGTTGACGTCCGAGCAGTACGCGGCAACCCATTCGCTCACCTCGGCAGCCGTCATGCCCTTGAAGACGCTCTCGTAAACGTCCATTTCCTGCGTCCACGTGCCGGAATTCATCACGTAGTTTTCGCCCAGATCGCGCTTCGTCTGCCACGCGCTCAGGTTCGTCGAGAAGGTTTCCTCGGTTTCCTCGTGGATGCCGTCCACCACGCCGTCTGCATCAGCATCGTTGTTGTAGCTGCTGCCCGGCCAGCCTGCAATGTAGTTGTCGTGCGCGCCGTCATGGTTCGGCGTAATGATTTCCAGAATGTCCACCTCAAGGTCGACAATGCGACCCTCCGCGTCCGTCAGCACATAAGCCGCCACGACGTTGAAGGAGTAGACCGGCACGCCCTGATCATCGCCGCCCGGTCCGAGACGCGGCGTTACCGTCACGCCGATGCCGTGGTTCAACGCGCCGACCGTCTGAGACGTGACATCCTCTGCCGTCTCCTTCACGTCGGTCTCTTCCTGACCCATCGCCACGCGGATTGCCTTGAACAGGCCGTCGCTCGTGATGGTTGCGCCAGCCACCGCGTCAACGCCATCGATGGTGCCCGATGCAAGGATGGCTTCCTTCAGCGAGTCAAGCGCCGCACCGCCGAGCGCCGGCGTCTGCAGCTCGGACGTGATATCAAGCGACGTAATCTTTCCGTCCTCGAGCGTCAGCGAAACCTCAATCACGCCGTTGGCAAAGCCATACGCCTTGCCGGACAGCGTTTCCGCAAAGGCAGCCGTCATGCAGGACAGCATCGCCAGTGCAAGCAGCAGAGAAACGAGTTTTTTCATGGTTCACTCTCCTTGTCCTATTTGGTAAAACGACATTTACATCATAACAAAATACGGACAGCCTGTCAAGCAACTGTCCGCATTGTTTCACAACAAAATACTTATTCGTTTCATTTAATTAGCAATGACTAATCGTCAGTATTTGACCTCTGACGCGACCAGCTCGCACAGCCACGTCGTGCCGTCGGTTGTGAGCGTCACAAAGCCGGGCACCGTCCAGACCGTGTCGAGTCCCTCGCGCTTGACATACGTCTTGCCGCCTGTCGTGCGCTGATTGCAGGTGATGACGCACAGCTGCGGATTCACCGCGTCGCGGTACGCCTGCACGAGCCCCTGCTTCCCGTGATGCGGATATTTGAGGACGTCCGCTGCGAGCGCCGTGCCGTACTGCTCCGCCAGCGCCGTCTGCCCCTTCTGCTCGATGTCCGCGGCGAACATCATCGTCCGGTCGCCGTAGGTCAGCAGGATTTGCGCAGAACGGTCGTTCAGCCGCGTGAAATCGCTGCCGGTCAGCATCCACACGTGCAGCTCCGCATCGCCGAGCGTCAGCGTATCGCCGTCCGCAAAGTATTTGACCGCGATGCCAGCCTGCTCCGCCGCCCTGACCGCCTTCGCGCTGTGCGTTGTTTCATCCGCCGGAAAGCACAGCCACAGCTCATCCACGCTGATTTCCTTGATGATTTCCGCAAAGCCGCCGATGTGGTCTTCATGCGGATGCGTGTTGACGACCCGGTCGATGTGCGTGATGCCGAGCTGGCGACACATGTTCAGAATCCGCTTCGACTGACCGGACGTCGCGCAATCCAGCAGCATCGTCTCGCCGCCGCAGCGCAGAAAGACCGCATCGCAGTCGAGAATCTGCGGAAAAATCACCTCCAGCAGCGGCGCATCCTCCGCAAATGCGAAATCCGCCTCCGCTGAAGGGTTGTTGATGCGGTTGATGACCGTCTTGCCGTCCGCCTGCTCCGCGAAGCCGGCTGCTCCCAGCAGCATTGCCGCCGTCAGGAGCATCGCCGCGAGCTTTTTTGCGAGTTTCTTCAACTTTATATACATCCTTTCCCTGTGCGCTTTATTTTCCATATATTTCCAGAAAAATAGTGCACAGTACCCCTTGACAATCACGGAAATATATGATACAATTTAAAATTGCATCAGTATCTTTGCATACTGTTGATTTTTCCTGCCCTTGTATTGTACACGGAAACGTGGAAAAATGCAAGAGGGAATTTTCGACAATTTATTTTCGCGCAGCTTCCGCCAAATTCCTGCAAGCGGCAGAAATAATTGCGCGATTTTTTCCGGGCAGAGGATGCTGGTCGGACTGATGAAGGGGTGATCATACATCATGGCGCATGAGGTTGCAATGGGTAAGCTCCGGAAGCGCATTAGCTTCTCCCGCATCAATGAGGGTCTGGAAATGCCGGATCTCATCGAGGTGCAGAAGAAATCCTATCAGCGTTTCCTTGACACGGATCTCAGAGAGGTTCTCGCGGACGCCTCGCCCATCACCAACTATAACGGAAATCTTGAATTGACCTTCACAGACTATAAGCTGGGAGAGCCGAAAAACTCCGTGGAGCGCTGCCGCGAGCGTGATATGACGTACGCCGCGCCGCTGAACATCCACGTACACCTGTACGACAGCGAGACCTCCGAAATCAAGGAGACCGATGTCTACATGGGCGACTTCCCGCTGATGACCGAGAACGGCACGTTTGTCATCAACGGTGCTGACCGCGTGATCGTTTCCCAGCTCGTCCGTTCGCCGGGCTGCTATTATACCAAGACGCTGGACAAGGCGGGTCTGCCGCTGTATTCCAGCCAGATCATCCCCAACCGCGGCGCATGGCTCGAGTACGAGACCGACTCCAACAATGTCATCTGGGTGCGCCTTGACCGCGCCCGCAAGCTCTGCCTGACGACGTTGCTGCGCGCGCTGGGCTATGAGACGGACGACGACATCCGCAGCCTGCTGGGCGATGACAAGCGCCTCGAAGCCACCATGGCAAAGGACACCACCGTTGCCGAGGCCTCGAAGGATCGCGGCGGCACGACCCGCACCCTGCGCGAGCAGGCGCTCATCACCATCTACAAGAAGCAGAAGCCTGATGAGCCGGAATCCGTCGAGAGCGCGACGAACATGTTCAAGGCGCTGTTCTACGATCCCAAGCGCTATGACGTCATGCGTGTCGGCCGCTACAAGTTTAATAAGAAGCTTTCCCTCGCCACCCGCATCAACAAGCACATCGTCGCCGAGGACATCATTGATCCCCGCACGGGCGAAATCATGTTCCGCGGCGGTCACCGCATCGACCTGGAAACGGCGCGCCGCGTGCAGAACGCCGGCGTCAACCGTGTCCTGCTGGACTGCGAGGGCGAAACGCGCGTCGTCGTCGGCAACAATTTCGTTGACGCGTCCGAATATCTGCCCTTCGACCCCAAGGAGGTCGGCATCCTTGAGATGGTGCATCTGCCCACCCTCAAGGAGATCATCGACAATGTCGAACCGGATCAGCTCAAGCAGGTCGTTGCGGACAATGTGTCCCACCTCGTGCCCAAGCACATCACCGACGACGACATGGTCGCCTCCATCAGCTATCTGCTCGGTCTGCCCTACGGCATCGGCACGACGGACGACATCGACCATCTGGGCAACCGCCGCCTGCGCAGTGTCGGCGAGCTGCTGCAGAATCAGTTCCGTACCGGTCTGGCGCGCATGGAGCGCAACGTCCGCGAGCGCATGAGCGCACAGGACGGCTCGCAGGATTATCAGCCCGATTCGCTGATTTCCATTCGCCCCGTGACCGCCGCCATCAAGGAGTTCTTCGGCTCCTCGCAGCTGTCGCAGTTCATGGACCAGAACAACCCGCTGGCTGAGCTGACGCATAAGCGCCGCCTTTCCGCGCTGGGTCCCGGCGGTCTGAACCGCGACCGCGCCTCCTTCGAGGTTCGTGACGTTCACTATTCGCATTATTCCCGCATCTGCCCGATTGAGACCCCTGAAGGTCCGAACATCGGTCTGATCGGTTCTCTGGCAACCTACGCCCGCATCAACGAGTACGGCTTCATCGAGGCGCCCTACCGCCGCGTGGACAAGGAGCATCGCCGCGTCACGAACGAGCATGTCTACATGACGGCGGACGAGGAGGACTTCTACCGCATCGCGACCGCAACCGAGCCGCTCGATGAGAACAACTGCTTCGTCAACGACATGATTACTGTCCGCGAAGTCACCGAATACGTGCAGGTGCCCGGCAACATGGTTGACTTCATCGACGTTTCGCCGCGTCAGGTCGTTTCCATCGCGACCGGCATGATTCCGTTCCTGGAGAACGACGACGCGACGCGTGCCCTGATGGGCTCGAACATGCAGCGTCAGGCTGTTCCGCTGCTGGTGCCCGAAGCGCCTTATGTCGGCACGGGTCTTGAGTTCAAGGCCGGTCATGACTCCGGCGTTGTCGTGCTGGCGCGCGAGGACGGCGTGGTCGAGAAGGTCTGCGGCGATGAAATCATCATCCGCGACGATCTCGGCGAACGTCACCGCTATCACCTGACGAAGTTCGCCCGCACGAACCAGTCCAACTGCAACAACCAGCGCCCGGTCGTTTCCGCGGGTCAGCGCGTCTGCAAGGACGACCTGCTGGCGGATGGTCCTTCCACCGAAAAGGGTGAAATCGCGCTTGGCCGCAACGCCCTCATCGGCTTCATGAACTGGGAAGGCTACAACTACGAGGACGCCGTCCTGCTGTCCGAGAAGCTGGTCAAGGAAGATATCTACACCTCCATCCACATGGAGGAGTTCGAGTGCGAGGCGCGTGAAAGCAAGCTCGGTCCGGACGAAATCACCCGCGATATTCCGAATGTCGGCGATGACGCCGTGAAGGACCTCGACGAGCGCGGCATTATCCGCATCGGCGCAGAGGTTCGTGCGGGCGACATCCTTGTCGGCAAGGTCACCCCGAAGGGCGAAACCGAGCTGACGAGCGAGGAGCGCCTGATGCGCGCCATCTTCGGCGAAAAGGCGCGTGAGGTGCGCGACACCTCCCTGCGCGTGCCGCACGGCGAATGGGGCGTTGTGGTCGACGTCAAGATTTTCGACCGTGCGCATTCCGATGAGCTTTCTCCCTCTGTTCAACAGATGGTTCGCGTCTACATCGCCCAGAAGCGCAAGATTTCTGTCGGCGACAAGATGTCCGGTCGTCACGGCAACAAGGGCGTTGTGTCCCGCGTGCTGCGCGAGGAGGACATGCCCTTCCTGCCCGACGGCACGCCGCTGCAAATCGTGCTGAATCCGCTGGGCGTTCCGTCCCGTATGAACATCGGTCAGGTGCTGGAGGTGCACTTGGGTCTTGCATGCCGCGCGCTCGGCTGGCACATCGCGACGCCCGTTTTCGACGGCGCGACGTACCCCGAAATCCGCGATTGCCTCAAGCTGGCTGCCGACACCATGGCCGCGCCCGTTGACGAGAGCAATCCCCGCATGACGCAGAGCTACTTCCACAACGGCAAGCCGCTTCGCCTGAACCTCGATGAGGAGGGACGCCGCCTGTTCCTTGACGGCAAAATCCGCCTGCGTGACGGCCGCACCGGCAACTGGTTCGAGAACCCCGTCACCGTCGGCATCATGTACTTCCTGAAGCTGCACCATCTGGTTGACGACAAGATGCACGCCCGCTCCGTCGGTCCGTATTCCCTCGTCACGCAACAGCCTCTGGGCGGCAAGGCGCAGTTCGGCGGTCAGCGCTTCGGCGAGATGGAGGTCTGGGCACTGGAGGCGTACGGCGCAGCCAATACCCTGCAGGAAATCCTGACCGTCAAGTCCGACGATACGGTCGGCCGCGTCAAGACCTACGAGGCCATCATCAAGGGCGAGAACATCCCCGCGCCCGGCGTGCCGGAATCCTTCAAGGTGCTCATCAAGGAGCTGCAGGCGCTGTGCCTGGACATCACTGTCCTCGACCGCGAGCGCAACGTGGTGGAAATCCCCGAGCTCGACCCGGACGATCTCGCACCGTCCAACAAGAACACGCCGCCCGCGCCCGAAAAGCAGGAGCCTGTCATTACGCTGCCTGAGGATGACGAGGCCGATACTGTCAGCCCCGACTTCCCCGGTCTGGAGGACGACAGCGACGCCGACATCTCCATCCCGCTGGACTTCGATGCCGATGACGAGGACGACGATGATCTGGACACCATGTCTCTGGATGATCTCGGCTTCAGCGATCTGAATCTGGACGACGAGGATCAGTAATTTTATCACCTGTTTCGCCGCAGCCGGAGAACCGCTTTCCGGCTGCCGGCTTTTCCGAACCGGACATAGGCTCGGTGTTACAATGAAGGGAGTGTGAACCCTTTTGTTTGAGCTGACCAATCTTGACGCCATCCAGATCGGCATGGCCTCTCCTGAGAAGATTCGCGAATGGTCTCACGGCGAGGTCACCAAGCCTGAAACCATCAATTACCGCACGCTCAAGCCCGAAAAGGATGGTCTGTACTGCGAGCGCATCTTCGGACCCACGAAGGACTGGGAATGCGCCTGCGGCAAGCATAAGCGCATCCGCCCGAAGGACAAGAACCTCGTGTGCGACAAGTGCGGCGTTTCCGTCACGCGTGCGAAGGTTCGCCGTGAGCGCATGGGTCATATCGAGCTGGCAGCCCCTGTCAGCCACATCTGGTATTATAAGGGCATCCCCAGCCGCATGGGCATGCTGCTGGAGCTCTCGCCGCGCGTGCTGGACAAGGTGCTGTACTTTGCCAGCTTTATCGTGCTTAACCCCGGCAACACGGCGGTCACGAACGTCTCCCGCCATGACCTGATCAACGATGAGCAGTACCGCTCCATCATGTCCAAGCCCGACCGCGGCGATTTCAAGGCGATGATGGGCGCCGAGGCCGTGCAGGAGATGCTGCGCGAGCTCGATTTGGACAAGCTGAGCGTTGAGCTCAAGGCCGAAATCGAAACGCTGACGAGCAAGGAGCGCAACCGCGACACCGAGGGTCAGAAGCGCGCCCATGCGATCAAGCGCCTCGAGGTTGTCGAATCCTTCCGCGCAAGCGGCAACAAGCCGGAATGGATGATCCTGACCGTGCTGCCCGTCATTCCGCCGGATCTTCGTCCGATGGTGCAGCTCGACGGCGGTCGCTTCGCCGCGTCCGACCTGAACGACCTGTACCGCCGCGTCATCAACCGCAACAACCGCCTGAAGCGCCTGCTGGAGCTCGGTGCGCCGGAAATCATCGTGCGCAACGAGAAGCGCATGCTGCAGGAATCCGTTGACGCGCTGATCGACAACGGTCGCCGCGGTCGCGCCGTGACCGGTCCCGGCGGACGTGCCCTGCGCAGCCTGTCCCACACGCTTTCCGGCAAGCAGGGTCGTTTCCGTCAGAACCTGCTGGGTAAGCGCGTTGACTACTCCGGTCGTTCCGTTATCGTCGTCGGTCCTGAAATGAAGCTGCATCAGTGCGGTCTGCCGAAGGAAATGGCACTGGAGCTCTTCAAGCCCTTCGTCATGCAGCAGCTGCAGGCGCGCAATAAGGGCATGAACGTCAAGAGCGCCAAGCGTGCGGTCGAAAAGATGAAGCCGGATGTCTGGGATATCCTCGAGGATGTCATCAAGGATCACCCCGTGCTGCTCAACCGTGCGCCGACGCTGCACCGTCTGGGCATTCAGGCGTTCGAGCCGATTCTGGTGGACGGCAAGGCCATCAAGCTGCACCCGCTCGCCTGCACCGCCTTCAACGCCGACTTCGACGGCGACCAGATGGCTGTCCACGTGCCGCTGTCCCTCGAAGCGCAGGCGGAAGCCCGCTTCCTGATGCTCGCACACAACAACATCCTGAAGCCGCAGGACGGCAAGCCGGTTATCTCGCCTTCTCAGGACATGGTTATCGGCTGCTATTACCTGACCATCGAAAACCCCAACGGCAAGGGCGCCGGACGCATCTTCCGCAATCCGGATGAGGCGCATATGGCGTACGCGCTGGAGCAGATTACGCTGCAAAGCCCGATCAAGGTTCGCATTGAGCGCGAGTTCAACGGCGAAAAGGGCAGCAAAATCATCGATACGACGCTCGGTCGCCTGATTTTCAACGATGCGCTGCCGCAGAATCTGGGCTTCAAGAAGCGCGAATGCCTCGATGACATGTTCGAGCTGGAGGTCGATCAGCTGGTCGGCAAGAAGCAGCTCTCCAACATCGTCGACATGTGCTTCCGCTCTCAGGGCGAGCACAAGTGCGCGCTGGTGCTGGACGCCATCAAGGCGCTGGGCTACAAGTACGCCACCATCGGCTCTCTGACCGTTTCCGTTGCGGACATCAAGATTCCGCCGACGAAGCAGCAGCTGCTCGATGAAACCGACAAGAAGGTTGCCAACGTCAACCGCAAGTTCGCCGAGGGTCTTTTGAGCGAGGACGAGCGCTACAGCCGCGTCATCAAGCTCTGGAACACCTGCACCGAGACGCTGCGCGACCAGATTCTGCCGAACCTCGATCCCTTCAACCCGATCCGCATGTTCACCGATTCCGGCGCCCGCGGTTCTGCCGCGCAGGTTTCCCAGCTCGCCGGCATGCGCGGTCTGATGGCATCCCCGACCGGCAAGACCGTGGAGCTGCCCATTCGCGCAAACTTCCGCGAGGGTCTGAACGTGCAGGAATTCTTCCTGTCCTCCCACGGCTCCCGTAAGGCCCTGTCCGACACCGCCATGAAGACGGCTGACTCGGGTTACCTGACGCGCCGCCTTGTCGATATTTCGCAGGAGGTCATTGTCCGCGAGGACGACTGCTTCGAGGCGCGCGGTCTGCCGATTCGCGGCATCCATGCCTCCGAGCTGGTCAACAGCCGCGACAAGCAGACCATCGAAACGCTTGAGGAGCGCCTGCGCGGGCGCACCGCCGCTGCCGACGTCATCAATCCGACGACCGGCGAGGTGCTCGTCCGCCAGAATGAGCTGATTGACCACCAGAAGGCAAAGACCATCTGCGACGCAGGCATCAAGAGCGTGTTTGTCCGCTCCGTGCTGACCTGCTGCACGCGCAACGGCGTCTGCGCACGCTGCTACGGTCAGAACATGGCGCACGGCGGCAGGGTCGATGTCGGCGAGGCAGTCGGCGTCATCGCGGCACAGGCCATCGGCGAACCCGGCACGCAGCTGACCATGCGTACCTTCCATACCGGCGGTATCGCGTCGGGCGAGGATATCACGCAGGGTCTTCCGCGTGTTGAAGAGCTGTTCGAGGCCCGCAAGCCCAAGCGCGAGGCTGTCCTGTCTGACATCAGCGGCACGGTCTCCATGCGCCAGACGAACCGCAACAAGAACGAGCTTGTCATCACCGCCGACGCGGGCAATTATGCGCGTCACCTGCACAAGGCGGCATCCGGCACAATCGTTGTCGAGGTCGGTCAGGTCGTCCGCCAGGGCGATGTGCTGATTTCCGGCGCGACGAAGGCCAAGGTTGCCAAGGACGGCACCAAGAGCACCAAGACGACCGACATCAAGGCAGCCCTCGCCGGCACCGTCACCATGATCAACCCGATCGGCATGCCTGAGGTCGAGGTCACCGCGAGCGTCGCCGACTTCGAGCAGAAGACGTACCCCGTCACCTACGGCAGCCGTCTGCGCGTGCAGGAGGGCGACCATGTGGAAGCCGGCGACGTCCTCATCGAAGGCGCCATCAACCCGCATGACCTGCTGCGCATCCTCGGTCAGAGCGCCGTGCAGGATTACCTGCTGAAGGAAGTTCTGTCCGTCTACCGCTCTCAGGGCGTTGCCGTTGCCGATAAGCACATCGAAATCATCGTCCGTCAGATGCTCCGCAAGGTTCGTGTCGAGGACAACGGCGATACCGAGCTGCTGCCCGGCTCCCTCGTTGACCGCAGCCACCTCGAGGATGCAAACCGCAAGGTGCTTGAATCCACGAAGCTGCGCGTTGAGGATGCAGGCGACACCGGGCTTGATGTCGGCAGCCTGATCGAGGCCGATGAGCTCGAGGAAATCAACAGCCGCATCCGCACCTCCGGCGGCTCACCCGCCATCGCCCGCGACCTCAAGCCTGCGAGCGTCAAGCGCGTGCTGCTGGGCATCACCCGCGCCTCTCTGGCGACCGACTCCTTCCTCGCCGCCGCATCCTTCCAGGAGACGAACCGCGTGCTGACCGAGGCCGCCATCAAGGGCAAGATCGATCCGCTGATCGGTCTGAAGGAGAACGTCATCCTCGGCAAGATGATTCCTGCCGGTACGGGTATGCACCGCTACAAGGATATCGAAATCCGCGAAAACTACGGATTCTAATTCACATGCTGACAAAAACCGACGCGAAGAGGCGCCTTCGCGTCGGTTTTTGAAAATACAAATTCAAGGAGATCTTCAAAATGTTTGCGAAATTTGAGAAAATACTCTGCATCCTTTTGATTTGCGTTACGTTAATCGCACTCGCTCTCATTGCACGCGATACAATTCTCAAAGCAGTGGACATGATTCGTTTGGCTCCGTTAAACATCAGGTTAGATATCATGCAGTAAGGAAATAAGGAGATGATTTTATGAAAAAAATTTCATTTTTTCTTTGCATTCTTCTGTGTTTGTTTACTTTTGCAGCAGCCGACGAAGCGCCGACCGTTACAGTTGATTCCAGAGCTTCCAATGTTCCTGATTCCATCATTGAGAACCTTCTTCTCACACACCCTGATGCCGGAAGCATTCATATTTATGCATATCAAAAAGCAGAAAATATGCGTGAATCCTACGTCGTCCCTTGTGGAGTGTTTCATTACACATATAGTAACATTTCGACTCATTGTGCTCAACACCACGGCTGTTATCGAACCGACTTTCTTATTTCCGTTGCACGAGGCTCAACCACCACATTGGCCGTTGAATACAGCTATACAAGCAGCACAACCGTCAACGGAAGCGTAACCGTTGGCACAGATAAAAATGCAGCCTTGCCTACTGCACTCACCCTTGGTTTGAACACATCTTGCTCTGTTTCCTACAAAGTTTCAACTTCATGGGCCTTCAGCGGTCCCTCTGAATCTTCCGAATACAATTCACGTTCCTTCTATGTTTCCTATTACGGGAATATCGGCGGTTGGTCTTGCACCGCCACACGCAGCATATCCCCTTCCACTGTTCAAATGTCCGGACAGTATATCGAACCACTTGATTACGTTGCATATTCGATTGACCGAAAAGTCAATCCCCCTGTTCAACAATAACCATGGTGACCATTGCGCCTGATGGCCACCTTTTTCATTCTTTTCAGAAAGGATTCACCGCCATGCGCAACATCGTCCTCATCGGTATGCCCGGCTGCGGCAAATCCACCGTCGGCGTCGTCCTCGCGAAGGCACTCGGCATGGATTTCGTTGATTCCGACCTTGTCATTCAGTCCACCATGCACGATACGCTCGCGCACCTCATCGAGCAGCACGGCGACGACGGCTTCCGCGAGATTGAAAACCGCGTGAACGCGTCCATCGACGTCAGCAACAGCATCATCGCCACCGGCGGCAGCGTCATTTACGGCGCGGAAGCCATGGCGCACCTGAAAAGCATCGCGACCGTCGTGTATCTGCGGCTGACGTATCCGAACCTCGCCGAGCGTCTGGGCGACCTGCATGCCCGCGGCGTGACGATTAAGCCCGGCTGGACGCTGCAGGATCTCTACAACGAGCGCTGCCCGCTGTATGAGCAGTACGCCGACATCGTGCAGGACTGCGACGGTATGCTGCTGCGCGAGGTTGTGGCGGCGCTGCAAAAGAAGCTGAAGGCATAAAAAATGCAGGCGGAACGGCAATTCGTTTCGCCTGTTTGTCTGAGAAGGAGGAGTGGCGATGCTGTCCAAGCGCGACCGCCTGTTTTCCGCCATTGAGCAGCTGAACGGGCTGATTTGCCCGACCTGCCGGAAGCCGCTGACCCGTCAGGGGGATTCGCTCGTCTGCGCAGGCGGTCATCTGCTGAACGTTAACCGGCGCGGCTGCCTGAATCTGCTGTCGGCGCGCGTCGGCACGTACTATGACGCATCGCTCTTCGCGGCTCGTCAGCGCGTGTTCGATGCAGGCTGCTACAGGGGCGTTGCGGACGTCCTCCGTGCGATGCTGCCCGATTCGCCGGCGAAAATCCTCGATGCAGGCTGCGGCGAGGGCTGGTACCTGAATGACCTGCTGACCTCGCGCCCGGACTGCATCGGCGCAGGCATCGACATCAGCCGCGACGCGATTCTGCTTGCCGCGAATCATCCGTGCAGCGCCGTCTGGTGCGTGGCGGACCTGCGCCGCCTCCCCTTCGCGGATGGGACGTTCGACATCGTGCTCGATGTGCTTACCCCTGCCAACTATCAGGAGTTTCAGCGCGTGCTCAAGCCGAACGGGGCGTTCATCAAGGTCTATCCCGGCGAGGATTATCTGCGCGAGATTCGGCAGGCACGCGGCTTGCCCGCCTACGCCGAGGGTCAGGTCGATGCGTACCTGCATGAAAAAGCGGCGGTGCTGAAAACGTGCCGCGTGCATGAAGCCGTGACCGTAACACCATCGCTCTGGCGCGATTTTGTGTATATGACGCCGCTGAATCAGGATTTGTCCGATGCGGAAAAGGAGCAGCTGGCATCTCTGCCGCGTGAATGCATCACGATTGATCTGCACATCGCCCAGTGCCGCCTTCCGTAACCATCCGCACGCACAGCGAGCCTTTCCGAAGGGCAGGAAGCGTGTTGTTCAGTTGCCCAGCTCCACGCTGATGGCGGTGAACGTTTCCAGCAGGTCTTCCACGCGGACCTGCTTTTTTTCTTCCCCGGCTTTATCGATGATGATGTGCCCCTGATGCATCATCAGCAGGCGGTCGCCGTACTCCACCGCGTAGCGCAGATTATGCGTGACCATCAGCGTCGTCAGCTGCTTTTCGCGGACAATCCTGTCCGTCAGCGTCATGACGACCTCGGCCGTTTTCGGATCAAGCGCGGCGGTGTGTTCATCAAGAATCAGAAAATCAATCGGCGTCATGGTCGCCATGAGGAGCGCGAGCACCTGCCGCTGTCCGCCGGAAAGCGAGCCGACGAGCGTGTTCATCTTGTCCTCCAGCCCGAGTCCGAGCGGCGCAAGCATATCGCGGTAGGCATTGAATCGCTTACGGTTCGTGCCGGGTGTCAGCCCGAACATCTTGCCCTTATTGTCCGCCATGGACATGTTCTGCAGGATGGTCATGGAGCCGCACGTGCCCATCGCCGGATTCTGGTATACGCGCCCCATCCGGCGGTAGCGGCGGTATTCCTTCATGCGCGTGATGTCCTGCCCATCCACGAAAATCTGACCGGCATCGACCGGAATCGAGCCGCAGAGGAGGTTCAGCATGCTCGTCTTGCCCGAGCCATTGCTGCCGACGACGCTGACGAAGCTTCCCTTCTCAATCTGCAGCGAGAAGTCGCTGAACAGGCACGTTTCCTGCACCGTGCCCGGATTATAGATTTTTGTGACATTTTTCATCTCAAGCATGGAGGCGCACCTTCTTTTTCGGAATATTCGACGCTACCAGAATCGCCAGGAACAGCACGGCGGTAATCAGCTTCATGTCCTGCGCATCCATGCCGAGCGAAATCGCAATCGACACGCACGCCTTGTAGAGGACGGAGCCGATGAGCACCATCGTGGTTGAACGCATGAAGGACACGCGCCGGAACAGGTTCGTGCCGATAATGACGGATGCAAGTCCCGCCACCATGGTGCCCGTGCCCATCGAGATATCAAAGAAGCGCTGCTGCTGACACATGACTGCACCGCCGAGCGCCACGAGGGCATTGGCAATCACGAGACCGAGAATCTTGATTTTGCCCTGATCGCGGCTCAGCGTCGTCACGACAGACGGGTTATCGCCCGCTGCGCACAGGAGGTAGCCGCACTTCGTCCGCAGAAAAAGGTCGAGGAGCGTCTTGGCAAGCAGCGCAATCACGAGAATCATCAGCGCGGTCGAATACGGCGCAAGCCAGCTCGGCAGCGATTTCGTGAAGGCGTTTTTGAACAGCGTATCGCCCGAAAACAGCGCAACGTTCGCCTTGCCCGCAATGTGCAGGTTGATGGAATACAAGCCGGTCATCGTGATAATGCCGCTGAGCAGGTCGCGGACGCGGCACTTGACGTGGATGAGACCGGTCACAAGCCCTGCGACCGCGCCTGCCGCCATGCCGGCGAGCAGCGTCAGCCACGGCGAAACGCCCTGCAGCGTCAGCGTCGCGGAAACCGCCGCGCCCAGCGGAAACGAGCTGTCCACCGTCAGATCCGGAAAGTCAAGAATACGATACGTGATCAGGAGCCCCAGCGCCATAATGCCATAAATCAGCCCCTGTTCCAGAATGCCAATGAACGAGCTCAGGGTCATAACGTGCACCTCTTCCAAATCCATGCTTAGCCTTCCGGACGATTTTGCAACCATCCGGAAGGCGTTTTGTTTCCGATTGATTATTCCGCCGCGGTGACATCGATCGCGCGATCAGCCAGCGCTTCGGGAAGCATCAGACCGTAAGCCGCCATCGCTTCGGGGTTAACGTACAGGTAGGAGTTGCTGATGGTTTCGTAGGGGATGTCCGCCGCGCTTTCGCCGTTCAGCACACGCGCCGCCATCTTGCCGGTCTGCCGGCCGAGCTCCGTGTATTCAAGGCCTTCCGACGCGACGCAGCCCAGCTCAACCTGCTCGATTTCGCTGCCGAACACGGGCTTGCCGTACTCCTGAGACTTTTCCAGCACCACTGCCAGATAGCTGACGACCGTGTTGTCGGTCAGGTTCGTCGTGCAGTCCACCTGCGGCAGCAGCGCATCGAGCGCCATCGGGAGGTCAGCGCCAGTCGAAATGCCCTTGTCGATGATTTCAAATCCGTACTGCGGTGCCAGCTCCTTGTACAGGGCGAGCGTCGCATCGCTGTTCGTTTCGCTCGTGGTGTGCAGGATGCCGATTTTGGTTGCGTCGGGCATCATCGCACGGATGAGCTTCAGCTGTGCCTCAATAGGCAGCGCATCGCTCGTGCCGGTGATGTTGCCGGGGTTCGTGCCGTCCTCGTTCGCCAGATTCGCGCTGATCGGGTCGCTGACAGCGGTGTAAATCACCGGAATGCCGGCATCCTCCGCCGCGTTGAACGCCGCCATCGCAGCAGGCGTCGCAATCGCGCAAATCATATCGTACTTGCCGGCCATGATATCGGCAATCTGCGCCGCGATGGACGTGTCCGCCTGCGCATTCTGCACATCAAAGACCACGTTTTCGCCTTCAACATAGCCTTCCGCCGCAAGACCCTCGATGAAGCCGGTGCGGCAGTTGTCCAGGGAACCGTGCTCCGCGAATTGCAGGATACCGATGTGGATTTGCTCATCCGCCATCGCCGTTGCGCTCAGGAGAACCAGAATCGCCATCACCAGTGCCGCCATTTTCTTCATCATAACAAGACCCACCCTTTCAATTCAAGTTGCTTGGAATAAAAAAACACCCCAGTCGTTTCCGACTGAGGCGGTATTCCCGCGGTGCCACTCAGCTTCGCTTCCTTCCTGCAAAGGAAACGCACTCATTCGCATACCCTTGATATGCGCCGCCCTGATAACGGGTGCGGATAACCCGTTTTGCCCTACAACACCTGTGTGCATTGGGGCAAACCCTCCGGAGTCCATTCGCTGCAGCCGTTCGCGCCGCCGTTCCACTATCAGCGGCTCCCTGGATCGAACTGAGAGCAGTTACTTCTCTCCGTCACCGGTTTATGGCATTATCATACTCGCAGTTTGTTTTCTTGTCAAGAGGGGAAATTGTTTTTGTGCTGTTTTTCGTGACAACAAAATCCCCCTCGACAACCAAGCCGAGGGGGTAAAGGGAATCCGGCAGCGACTTATCCTCCCGGGCCGTTTCCAGCCAAGTACTTTCAGCACTGGAGAGCTTAACTGCTGTGTTCGGTATGGGAACAGGTGGGACCTCTCCGTCATTGCCACCGGAAATGGTAGCTATT
>CAVEOA010000033.1:0-19435 GCA_963617205.1 Alloprevotella sp.
CCCAGCAGGGACGCTGTCCCTGCACCCTGCAAGGGTCTTCGACCCTTGACCCTTTATTTATTGTGATAGCCGTTTTTGTTATTCTTCTGCCAGTTCCACGCATCGCGGCACATGTCCTCAAGCGTTTTAGTGGCTTCCCAGCCGAGCAGCTTTTTCGCCTTCGACGGGTCGGCAAAGCACTCATCAACATCGCCGTCGCGGCGCGGACCGATGACATACGGCACGGGAACGCTGTTGACGCGGCTGAACGTGTTGACAATATCCAGCACGGAATAGCCCACGCCGGTGCCGAGGTTGATGATTTCGCAGCCATGCTGCTTCATGGCATAATCGCAGGCGGCGACATGACCCTTGGCGAGGTCAACCACGTGGATATAGTCGCGCACGCCGGTGCCGTCCTTCGTGTGATAGTTGTTGCCGAAAACGGTCAGATGGTCGAGCTGACCTGCCGCGACCTTCGTGATGTAGGGCATCAGGTTGTTCGGGATGCCGTTGGGGTCTTCACCGATTTTGCCGGATTCATGCGCGCCGATGGGGTTGAAGTAGCGCAGCAGCACAACCGACCATTCCGGGTCGGCAGTGACAACGCCCTGCAAAATCTTTTCAATCATGTACTTCGTCCAGCCGTAGGGGTTGGTGCAGCCCTTGCAGAACATGTCCTCGCGCAGCGGCACCTCATCCGGTACGCCGTACACGGTCGCCGAGGAGGAGAACACAATGCGCTTGCAGCCATGGCGGCGCATCGTTTCGCACAGCGTCAGGGTGGAATCGAGGTTGTTGCGGTAGTATTCCAGCGGCTTATGCACCGATTCGCCGACGGCCTTCAATCCGGCGAAGTGGATGACGGCATCAAACGTGTTTTCGCTGAAAATGCGATCCATCGCGGCAGCATCGCACACGTCCGCTTCGTATGCCTTGACAGGCTTGCCGGTGATTTCTTCGACTCGCTTAAGCGCCTCGGGCTGGGAATTGACGTAGTTGTCTGCCACAACAACGTCATGGCCTGCGTTCATGAGCTCCACGCACGTATGTGTCGCGATAAATCCGGCGCCGCCGGTCAGCAGGATATTCATCGATTGACCCTCTCCTTTTGTTCTCCTCTTTGCGGCGGCTGCCTCCTGCCGCCATGCGCTATTATAGCACAAAATGCGCTTCGGCAAAAGCCATAAACGGGCGTTTCGGAAGATTTCGTTACCGGCGCAGCATTTTCCGGAGGAACTGCCCCGTGTAGGAGGCTTCGCAATCCGCAACCTGCTCCGGCGTGCCCTCGCAGACGATGGCGCCGCCCTTATCGCCGCCCTCGGGACCCAAGTCAATCAGGTAATCTGCCACCTTGATGACGTCGAGATTGTGCTCGATAACCAGCACGCTGTTGCCCGCATCCGTCAGGCGCTGAAGCACGCCGATGAGTTTATCGACGTCCGCCATGTGCAGACCGGTTGTCGGCTCATCGAGGACATAGAGCGTCTTGCCGGTTGCGCGCCGGGAGAGCTCCGTCGCGAGCTTGACGCGCTGTGCCTCGCCGCCGGACAGCGTCGTCGATGATTGACCGAGCTTCATGTAGCCCAGACCGACGTCGCTGAGCGTTTCGAGCTTGCGGCGGATGCTTTCATGATGCTCGAAGAAGGTCAGCGCCTCCTCGATGTTCATGTCGAGCACCTCGGCGATGTTCTTGCCCTTGTAGGTCACCTCGAGCGTTTCGCGGTTATAGCGCTTGCCCTTGCATACGTCGCACGGCACGAAAATATCCGGCAGGAAGTGCATCTCGATTTTCAGCACCCCGTCGCCGCCGCAGTTTTCGCATCGTCCGCCCTTGACGTTAAAGGAGAAGCGATTTTCACGGTAGCCGCGTGCCTTTGCTTCCGGCGCGGCGGCGAACAGCTTGCGAATCTGGTCGAACAGCCCGGTGTACGTTGCGGGATTCGAGCGCGGCGTGCGTCCGATAGGGCTCTGGTCGATGCAGATAATCTTGTCGAGCTGCTCCACGCCGTCCATGCGGTCAAAAGCGCCCGGACGCGTCTTGGCGCGGTTGAGCACCTTTGCCAGATGCTTGTAGAGGATTTCGTTGACGAGGCTGGATTTGCCCGATCCGCTCACGCCCGTCACGCAGCAGAGACACCCCAAGGGCACGCGGACATCGATGCGCTTGAGATTGTGCTCTCTCGCGCCGACAATCGTCAGGAAGCCGCGCGGCGTACGGCGGACAGATGGAATTTCGATGCGCCGCACGCCGGACAGGTACTGCCCGGTGATGCTCTCCGGATTGCGCTTGATGTCCTCCACCGTGCCCTGTGCGACAATCCGTCCGCCGTGAATGCCTGCGCCCGGACCGACATCGACAATCCAGTCCGCGGCGTACATCGTGTCCTCATCGTGTTCAACCACAACGAGCGTGTTGCCCAAATCGCGCATCTTCTTGAGCGTGCGGATGAGCTTCTCGTTGTCGCGCTGATGCAGCCCGATGGACGGCTCGTCCAGAATATACAGCACGCCCATCAGCGCCGAGCCGATTTGCGTCGCCAGACGGATTCGCTGCGCTTCGCCGCCGGACAGAGAGCCTGCCGCACGTCCGAGCGTCAGATAGCCAAGCCCGACGTCCTCCAGAAAGCCCATGCGCGCGTTGATTTCCTTGAGAATCTGCGCAGCAATCATGCTTTCCTTCTCCGTCAGCGTCAGGGAGGAGAGGAACGCCTTTGCATCCGTGATGGCAAGGTCAGACACCTCGCTGAGGTTTTTGCCGCCGACCGTGACCGCCAGCGCCTCCGGCTTCAGGCGCTTGCCGCGGCAGACAGGGCACGGCTCCTCCGTCATGTATTCCTCGTACGCCGCCTTCATGGCATCGCTGCCGGTTTCCTCATAGCGCCGCTCGATGGAGGGGATAATGCCCTCGAAGGTCGTGGCGTACTGCCCCTTGCCGCGGGGCGTATCATAGGTGATGGTCAGCTTTTCGCTGCCCGTGCCGTAGAGCAGCGCGTGAATGCCGTCCTCCGGAATGTCCTCAATCGGCGTATCAAGCGTGAAGCCGAAGCGGTCGCTCAGCGCCTGCAGGTACTGCGCTGTCACGCCGTCGCCTTCCACCGAGCCGAAGCCCATCGCGTTCAGACCGCCCTGCCGTATCGACAGCTTTCTGTCCGGAAAAAGCACGTCCTGGCTGACGACCATGCGGTAGCCCAGACCTGAGCAGCTCGGGCACGCGCCGTAAGGGCTGTTGAAGGAGAACATGCGCGGGCTGAGCTCCTCAAGCGAAACGCCGCAGTCCGGGCAGGCGTAATTCATCGAGAAGAGCAGCTCACCCTTGTCCATCAGGTCGATGATGACGAGCCCGCCGGAGCGCCTCGTCGCCGTTTCGATGGAGTCTGCCAGCCGGCTCTGGAACTCGCGTCCGCTCCGGACAATCAGACGGTCAACCACGATGTCAATCGTGTGCTTCTTGGTCTTTTCAAGCGCCGGCGCATCTTCGAGGCGGTACAGCTCGCCGTCAATGCGCACGCGCGCAAAGCCGTTTTTCCGCGCATCCTCCAGCACCTTGTGATGCTCGCCCTTTTTGCCGCGGATGACCGGACAGAGCACCATCAATTTCGTTCCGTCGGGATAGGCGCTGACGGCGTCCACCATCTGGTCAACGCTCTGCTGGCGGATTTCGCGCCCGCATTTCGGGCAGTGCGGATGACCGATGCGCGCATAGAGCAGGCGCAGGTAATCATGGATTTCCGTGACCGTGCCGACAGTCGAGCGCGGATTACGGCTGGTCGTCTTCTGGTCGATGGAAATGGCGGGCGACAGACCGTCAATCTGGTCGACATCCGGCTTTTCCATCTGCCCGAGGAATTGCCGTGCGTAGCTGGACAGGCTCTCGACATAGCGCCGCTGTCCCTCGGCGTAAAGCGTGTCAAACGCGAGCGAGCTCTTGCCGGAGCCGGATAGCCCCGTGAACACAATCAGCTTGTCGCGCGGAATCGTCAAATCCACGTTTTGAAGGTTGTGCACCTTCGCGCCGCGGATGATAATCTGGTCATTCATGGTGGTGTTCCTCCTGTTTACAGGGGATTAGTATAGCACATGTGTTTCCGTACCGCAAGGCGAACAGGGGAAATGAACGCGCAGCAGGCAGGTGTTTTCTCATATTAAGTTTAAGTGTCCGCATTGTAAACGTTTTGGTCGTTCGCTTTACGAAAAAACGATTCTATGGTACAATGAAACTGGGTACATGCCCCGTGCATAAGCTGCCATGGAAATACAGGAAACGGAGACGATAAAGAGCATGGATCGATGGGTTAGGAGCGGATATACGACGGATCGGAAGAATCATCCGAGCGTAACGCCGATGCCGGCACCGCGCGGCAGGGGAATCGTGATTCTGATTCTGCTGGCGCTGCTCGTGGCGTCCGTGGTGTTCGGCTCGGTGATGACAGCAAAGGTGTCGCGGGCCAATTCGCGGAATATCTCGACGATGAAGGAGGAATGCGCGGATGCCGTGGCGCTGTGCTCGACGCTCAGCCGGACTGCAAGCACCTCTTCCGCCGGCATTCTGGGCAAAATCCGTGCGGACGTGCATGCAATCGACGTCATCAATGATATGAAGATGCTGCAGGACGGGGAGAATCACGCCTATGTCAGCGCTGCGCTGATTGACGAGCTTTACGCGATTATGGATACGTATTCCAACACGCTGATTACCGGCATGAGCACGGTGGAAAACCAGACGAGCCTGTCGAATGCATTGCAGGAGCTGAGCGCGGCGCTGGCCGGGCTCTGATAACGCGAGAAGGAGGCAACCTATGCGGGCTTTGCTACGGCGGGTGACGGCGCTCGCGCTGACGCTGCTGCTTCTCGCTTCCTGCGCCGGTGCGGAGAACCTGCGGCTCTATACGTATCCCGCAGGGACGAACACGAGCGACACGAATCACTATCCATCGCGGAATAATTACCTGATGATTCGCGGTATGGTTCGGGCGATGGGCGGCGCGGTAATCATGGCGTATGACAGCGCGTACAGAGGCATTTCGCTGTTCTTCTGGCAGGACGGCATGACAGAGATGCGCTGCATCGAGGACAGCATTTACTACGCGTCGAACGCCGGCAGTATGGCGGAGGCGGAGGAGATGTGCGAGGACCGGATGAGCAGCATTCCGCTCTACAAAATGCCGGACTTGACGCACGCGCTGTCCTTTATCGTCAGCGACGGGGAAACGCTCTACGGCTACAATGAACTGAACAACCTCGTGTTCACCATCGAGGAGACGGCAGACGGCGTTGTCTATCACGATGTCGTAACGATTGCGGATGACGAGCTGCTGTGGGTCAGCGATGCGGACGGCGAACAGGAAGCCTACCGGCGGTCGCTCAGGCCGCTGGGCGTGTGGGAGAACACCATGCTGCTCTATTCAATCGGCGGGGAGCATGAAAGCCTGATGACATTCGACCTGACGGATGGAAGCATCCGCAGCATTCCGGTGGAACGGCTGATGATGGCGTATGACTGGCAGCCGGGTCAGGCGCTATTGTGGATTCAAAAGGAAGAAAACGGGATTATCTGCGATTTGTACGTCTATGACGCCGCAAGCGACACGCAGACGCTGCTGCAGGAGAATGTGACGGTTGGCAAGTGGGAGAGCGGCATATACGACGCGGATACCGGCGCGTATCTGGCGGTGCGGCAGCAGCAGGTCATTGCGACAACGGACTTTGCGACCGGTCAGGCGCTGGCGACGATGCCCGAAGCCTGCGCGTATATCGCCTGCACGGAAAACAGCATCATCGGCGCGACCTTCACCAGCGTCTACGTGCGCGACAGGAATGCCTCTGCGTCTGCAACGATGCGGATTTGGGGCAATGACGGGCTCGATACGGAGGCCGTCACCGAGTTTGTGGAGCAGCATCCGGAGGTCAGCCTTGCGCAGGAAACGGAATCAACGTTGCGGCTGAAGGCAAAGGGGATTGCGGAGGCTTTCGCGCAGGAGGACGCGCCGGACATTCTCCTCATGACGCTCAGAGACAGCATTGGTGAAGCGGATGGCAGCTGGGCGCTGGACGCATTGCTGGAAGAGGAAGCGCTGGCGGATTTGTCCTTCTGCGAGGAGGCGGTCACATACGGCGAACGGCTGAACACGGTGTTCCGCGATGCCGTCATGAAGGACGGGAAAATGTACGCCCTGCCGCTGCACGCAACGAGCACAGGCGGATTCTTCGCGAACCGGGAGCTGATGCAGAAAATCGGGCTGACGGACGAGGACATCCCGACGAGCCTGACGGAGCTGTGCGCATTTATCACGCGGTGGAATGACGAGTACACGGAGAAATACGCCGCATATGCGCCGCTGGACGAAACCGAGGATTATCGCGAACGGATGCTTGACCTGATGGTGCGCGAATGGATCGGGTACTGTCAGGCAAACGGCATGGCGCTCACGTTCGATCACCCGATTTTCCGCGAGATGATGGATGCGCTGGACAACATGCGCGCAGACAAAATCGAGCAGCAGAACGAGCATGTCAATGAGGACGACAGCGACTACAAGCAGCCGCTCATCTGGACGAACGGCACGGTCGTCAGCAATTTCAGCAACTACAACGTCAGCGATGCAAGCCGGTACTTCCTGCGGATGACGCTGACGCCGGAGACGGATTTCTGCCACGGCATCACGCAGATGACGGTGCTGATGGTGAATCCGAACACGCAGAACAGGGCGCTCATCAGCGAGCTGATCGCACTGGCGCTTTCCATGCAGAGCGAGGAAAACCAGTGCGTGCTGCTCAGGGACTATGAGCAGCCGGTGGAATACTCCTCCTATGCGCTGGTGGCGGCATCATACGAGAGCGAAATCGCAGCGCTGCAGGAGGAGCTTGAAACGGTGGCAGACTGGCGCAAGAGCAGCCTGAAAAGCAGGATTGCCGAGCTGCAGGAGGAAGCGGACCGCATGAGGGTCGCGGACAGATGGGCACTCGCACCGGATACCATCACGCTGTATCAGCAGACGATTCTGCCGGTCAGCTACCTGCGGCGCCCGGGCATCCTCGTGCGCGACACGGCGGATACGCTGGGCGACCTGATGGCGCGCAAGGTGAGCGGGGAGCTGTCCACAGAGGACTTCATCGCGCAGGCGGATGCGCTGCTGGCATCGCTCGGCGAATAAGCGGACGTACCTCCGGCAAGCCTCCGGTTGCTGCAATCGCATCTTTATTCATCGTATCGCTTCATTTACGCGGCGTTGCCCTGCATTTGTTACGGAACTGTAAATTCACAAAAACTTTCACCAGACATGGAAAAAATCCGACATGCCATGCGTTTAATTAAGTGTCTGCTCTGTGCAGAAAAAATGAACGTCATCAAAGGAGGATCACCATGAAGATGAAACGGCTGGTCAGCATGATGCTGGCAACGTGTCTTCTGTTGTGCACCGCGCTGGCAGAAAACAGGACACTCTACAAGACCATGACGGAAGAGGAAAGTGCAGCGAACGCAGAGCTTGCCGCAGAGGAAAGGCAGTCGGATTACCGCTTGCGGCAGGTGCTTGCAGTCGGCGACGGCTTCCGGCTTGTGATGCGCGATGTGAATCTGGTTGCGAGCGACCTGTTTTCGTGGCGCGAGGGCGAGGAAGGCTTGACGCTCGTGGCGAAGAACCTTTTCTCAACGAACTATGCATCCAGCCTCGAAGAGCTGCAGAGCTCCCTCGAAAACGCATCTGAAAACAGTGAACTGCCGGATGCGAACCACTGCTACTCCCTGCTTGTTGGGAGTGGCGACAAGCTCTACGGCATCAATGCGCTGACCGGCAGCATCTTCACGATTGACGGTCAGGACGGCAAGGCGGTCTACACCGACGTCGCGACGATGGCGGACACGTCCTTCTTCTTCAAAACCGATGAGTATTACGCGGAAGAGGAAGGCGAAGAGGATGAAATCTACGTCTACTACTCGTCGCCGAGCGGATATTCGGCATCCGGCGACATGCTCGCAATGCTGTTCGTCAATTACAGCGAAGCCGGATACGTGCGCGAGGTGAAGCTCGTCAGCCTGATCGACGGCAGCGTCAGGAACGCTTCTGCGCTGAAGAATCCGCGCAGCATCGCCGCCTACAAGGACGGCAAATTCATCGTCATTGACAGCGACAGCAAGGAAAACTATGACGAAGAGGGCAAGCAGGTCAAAATGCGCGCCGTCATCTACGACCCGGCGACGGATACGGTCGAAATTCTGGCAGACAACATCCTGACAGATGATATTTTCAACTTCAGCGATTCGATCTGCTACAGCGATACGCTGGATGGCTTCCTGTACATCTCAGGCGGCACGGAGGTGAAGCTGACGAAGGATTTCCAGACGACGGTAACTGCGGCGTATCTGCCCGTGCAGTCGTACTACCGCGCCGTGAACGGCAGCTGCATCGTTGCCGCGGATTACTCCAACGGCGTGTTTGCGCGGACGCTGTCCGAAAACGCATCGGCGGGTCACGTGATTGTCCTGCTGAACACCTTCGTCAATGGCGGCATCAGCAAATATGCGGTAGACAACCCCGACGTCGCGGTGTGTGCCAGTTACGCCAGCGCGGACACGGCGGAAAACGTTGCGCGCGAATTTGCCGCGACAACGGATACGCCGGACGTGGCGCTTGCGCTCCTGAGCACGTATACGAGCAGCGACCCGGCAGGCGGCTGGTTCATCGATGCGCTGAACAAGAAGGGCTACTGCATGGACCTGTCGGTATATCCGGCAGTGAAGCAGTATGTTGAGAGCCTCAACGACGTGTACCGCAACATGGTTACGACCGAGGACGGCAAGATTTTCGCCGTGCCGGTGTCGGTTTACGGCGGCTACTCCTTCTCCTTCAACAGCGATGTGTTGACCGACATGGGCCTGACAGTCGATGATCTGCCGACGAACCTGGTTGACCTGTGTAAATTCATCACGCGCTGGAACGATGAGTTTGTCGAGGAATACCCGAACTACGCGCCGCTGGACTCCACGGAGAGCTACCGTGACCGCGTGTTCTGCCTGATTCTGCGCGAGTGGAACAGCTATTGTCAGGCGATCGGTCAGGAGCTGCACTTCGATGACCCGATCTTCCGCGAGCTGATGACGGCGTTTGAAAACATGCGCTATGAGAACATCGAGAAGAGCAATCAGAAGACGAGCGACGAGGAATCCGACTACAAGGCGCCGCTGATTTACTCGGGCACGTCCTTCCAGAGCGCGTACTATGACGTGATTTCCTACGGGGACGACAACACGCCGCTGATGATCAAGATGACGCTGACGAAGGACACCGAGTTCCATCTGGGCACCGGAGAGATTGAGCTCTACTACGTCAATCCGCGCACGACGGACAAGGAAGAGGTCGGCGTGCTGCTGGAGTACATCATCAACGGAATCGACAAGGCCTACCTGCTGGAGCTGGTCAAGGGCAATACCACGCCGATTGAGAACAAGTATTTCCAGAGCAACATGGACAGCTACAACGAGGAAATCGAGTCGCTGCAGGAGCAGTACGAGGCCGCGTCCGAGGACGAAAAGGCAGACTACAAGCAGATGCTGGACGAAACCATCAAGTACCGCGACGAGTATGCGAAGGTCGGCCGTTACGAGGTGTCGCCGGAGTACATCGAGCGGTATCAGAATGTGATTCTGCCGGTCTTGTTCGCATGGCAGCCAACCGCGCTGGACTGCACGGACGATTCCGCCGGTCTGCAGTCGCTTGTTAACCGTTATATCGACAAGCAGATTACCATTGACCAGTTCATCAAGGAGATGGACAGCCGGCTGAACATGATTCGGCTGGAAAACCAATAATTTGATTGAAGCAGGGGGCAGGCAGGCGCGAAAGGCACTGTCTGCCTGTCCCTGCTTCATCCGGCGATTCGGGAGGCACCATGTTTCGGAAGAAAAAGGTCGTGTGGCTGCTGCTGCTTCCGGGCTTATCGGGGCTGCTGCTGTTTTATGTCGTGCCGTTCTTCGGGGGAATCTATTCCTCGCTGATGGATGGTTCGTTCGACAACAATTTTGTGGGATTGGCGAACTATCAGAAGACGATTCAGAACGCCATGTTCCAGCTCGGCATGAAGAACACATGGGAGCTGTCCCTGCTCTGCGCGCCGGTCATCTGGCTGCTTTCGTTTATTCTCGCGGCGATGCTCAAGACGCTTAAGGATCGCTCGGCGGCGTTCCGCAACGTCCTGCTGCTGCCGTATCTGATGCCGTCCTCCGCGATGCTGCTCATCTGGACGCTCATGTTTGACTACGGCGGCGTCATCAACCGGCTTGTGGCTGCGCTGGGCATGGAACGCGTGCTGTGGCTGGAGGGCGATGCGCTGCGCGTGCCGATTGTGCTCCTGTACATCTGGAAGAACGTCGGCTTCTCGGTCGTGCTGTTCTCCTCGGCGCTTTCGGCGGTGCATCCCTCGCTGTATGAATACGCGGCGCTGGAGGGCGCAGGCTGGTGGACGCAGTCCTTCCGCATCACGCTGCCGCAGATTGTTCCGACGGCGTTTCTGGTGTTCGTGCTCTCGTGGGTCAATGCATTCAAAATCTTCAAGGAAGTTTACTTCATCGGCGGCGCGTACCCGTCCAACGCCATTTATACCCTGCAGCACTTCATGAACAACAAATACGCACGCCTGGAGTATCAGGATGTGACGACGGCGGCGTATATCTTCGCGCTCGGCGTGATGGTGCTCTTTGCGCTGATGTACGCCAGCAAAGCGGTTCGCTCGCCGAACACCTGAGGACAGGAGGAAGTATCATGGCGAAAAAGAAAAGAATCCGTTATCGCCATAACCGCCTGTCCTTTGGCGGAAAAATGGCGTTTCTGCTGCTGACGCTGTTGTCGGCGGTTGTCCTGATTCCCATCGTATTCACATTCCTGTATTCCTTTTTCCCCGCCTCGGAGATTACGGCGTACCTGAACAAGCGCGGCAGCTACGACGCGACGGAATGGCTGGATGTGCTGTATTCGCCGGCGCTCTTCTCACTCAGGCAGTATTACAAGATTTTCATCGAGGAGCCGAAGTATCTGCAGCTGTTCTGCAACAGCATGGTTTACACCGCTGCGATTCTGACCGGTCAGGCGCTGATTGTGCCGCTGACGGCGTACTGCCTGAGCCGCTTTGAATTTCACGGGCGTGACCTGATGTTCTTCTGCATCCTGATTCTGATGATTCTGCCCTTCCAGGTGACGATGGCGCCGAGCGTCATGGTGCTGCGCTGGCTGGGCATCATGGAGACGCGTTGGGCGGTCATCCTGCCCATGTGCTTCTCGCCCTTCTACATATTCTTATTGCGGCAGTTCATGGTGGGCATTCCGAATGAACTGCTGGAGGCAGGCATGGTGGACGGCGTCGGACCGGTACGCGGCTTTGTGCACGTGATTTTGCCGGTATGCAAGCCGATTCTCGGTGCGGCGGCGGCGCTGTCGTTCGCGGATTGCTGGAACATGGTCGAGCAGCCGCTCGTCTATTTGGCGAATCACACGAATTTGCAGCCGCTGTCGGTCATGTTCAACCAAATCAGCACCGACAACGCAGATGTGGCATTTGCCGGAAGCGCCCTGTACATTCTACCGACGCTGCTGATTTATCTGTACTTCCAGGAAGACATTGTCGCCGGCATCCAGCTGAGCGAACTCAAGTGACGGAGGATAAACAAGAATGAAGCTGAAACGATTCGCCCTGCGCGGGCTGATTGTGCTGTTCGTGGCGGTTGCGCTGTGCATGTTCTTTGCGCGGACGATTCAGACGATTACCACCCCGAAGGTGCAGCTTGTAACGGGCTCCTACGGCCGCTTTGAGGACAAGATGGAATTTCAGGCGGAGGTGTACTTCTCGGATACGGAGGAATTCACCATCGAGGATGCGCAGAGCATGAACATAACCGTGGACAAGGTGTATGTGCGTGCCGGCAGCTATGTCAAGGCAGGCGACACGCTCTTCACGGCGAAGACGCCCACGTATGAAGAGGAAATCAAGAAGGTCCGCGAGGATTACGAGGCGAAAAACAAGGAGCTGCTGGAGCTGGACGTGCAGAACCGCAAGCTGAGCAAGGAAAGCTACCAGAACACGATGTACGACCAGCTGCTGGACGCACAGGACGCACTGTCGGACGCATCCTATGAGGCACGCTATGCCGCGGCGCAGGAGTCCATCACGCTGACGGGCGATGTGTCGACATGGCAGAGCCAGCTGGCGCTCGCCGGCAACGCGTCGGACGAGGTCAAGAAAGCCGTCAACAAGGCGAAAACCGCGCAGGCTGCCTACGAGGAGGCTCGCACGGCGTATTTCGCGGTGCTGGACAACAAGAAGCTCAAGGTGTCGGACGATGTGTTCCAGTACATCACGAAACGCGGCACGCTGCTCGACGAAATCGAGGCGCTGAACCAGAAGATGATTACGCTGACCGTGCTGGAAGCGAGCCTGAAGAAGGTTACTGCACCGCGTGACGGCTATATCATCGAAATCAAGGTTGCCGAGGGCGACACGTATGACGGCACGAAGACGGCGTATGTGATGAACAAGGAGGACTGCGTGCCGGGGCTCCGTGCGACGCTCGACAGCAGCACGAAACGAAGCATCAGCGACGGCACGCGCGCCGAAATCACCAGCGAAATCTACGGTACGGAAAAAACCGCCGTGGAGAAGACGACGTATGCCGCGGATGGCACGAAGTACCTGCTGATTACGATGCCGGAAGCCTATCTTGCTTCGGACTCGACGGCGATTCGGCGTTTCATGCAGGATGGCGGCGTCAAGGTCAGCATCACGTACCGCGCGAAGAACACGACGACCCTGCTGACGCCGAGCTGCGTGCGCTCTGACGGCGACAGCTATTATGTCTACCTGATTCAGCGCACCTCCGGCAGCCTTCTGTCCTCTTCCAACATGACAGTCAAGAAGACCAGCGTGACGGTCATTGAAAGCAGCAGCTCCGCTGTTTCCATCGAGGAGGATCTGAGCTATCAATCCATTGCTGACCGCGAGGACCGTGCACTCGAGGACGGCGCGACGGTCATGGAGTACGTGAATTGAGAAAACTGTTTGCATGGTGGCAATGGGCGTTGCTGGCTGCCTTTGTCGCCGCGCTGACCTTCGGTGCGATTGAGGCCGGGCAGGTTGGCAATCATCTGCAATACATGATCAGCGCGCCTGCGCAGCAGACCGCGAGCAGCGGCAAGGAAGGCGCCGAGGTCAAGCCGAATCAGCCCATTGCCGACTGGGTGACGAGCCTGCGCGGCATGACGGAAGAATGGGATTTGACGACGATGGAGCGCTGGACAATCGGCGGCGTCATCGAGTCAACCACCGTGTCGGGCGGCTCGGCAAGCAAGGACGCACGCATCGAGCTGGTCGGCAAATACGGCTTTCAGGTACGGCCGAGGCTGCTGCGCTACGGTCGCCTGCCGTATGAATCGGAAATCGAAAGCGGTGCGGCGGTTGCGGTGCTGGATGAGGATCTCGCGCTGGCGCTCTTCCGCGTGGCGGATCCTGTCGGGCGAACCGTTTCCATCGGGAGCATTGAGTATACCGTCATCGGCATCGCACGGCACAGCAAGCATGTCGGAGAATACAAGGAGTACAGCACGTATGTGCCGCTGAACTCGATGATTGCGTCGAGCAATGTGATTGACACGCTGCTGGTGGAGGCAATCCCGAAGGAAGGCAGCGGAGCAAGCGTGTCCTTCCAGACGGTTGTGTCGAACTGGCATGCAGGCGGCTCGTTCTTTGACCTCGGCAAGGAGGGCATGGGCGCAACGCTCTGGCTGCGCGCACTGGTCTTCCTGACCGGCGCGACGCTGCTGCTCAAGTTCATCGCGTTCCTGAACCGGCGTGTCGGGCATTACACAAAGCGGTATCGGCAGCGGCTGCAGGAGAAGTATGCCGCCAGCATGATGCCGGAGCTGCTCGGCGTGATTCTGCTCTTTGCGCTGGGCTACGGCGCAGCGGCCGGTGTCGGTGCACTGCTGATGACCTATATCATCGAGCCGGTGTATACCTTCACGGAGTGGATTCCGAGCGTGCTGGTGGAGTGGAACGACATCACGGCGGCATTCTGGAATGTATGGCAGAACAGCGCCGTCATCAAGGAACTGCGCACGATGGAGATTCTGCGGCTGCGCTGGCTGACGCTGCTGGTGCAGGGCTGCTCCGCCGGCGCAGGCGTGCTGCTGGGCATCCTCTGCGGACGCATCCGCTCCTCCAGAACGATGGTTGCCGACAGCGTGAATGCGCTCTATCGGCAGGGGACGGTCGTGTCCACCGTGGAGACAAGGAAAATCATCGAGATGAGCGACCTGGGCTATGTGCTCTGCAACGCGACGGATGCATCAAAGCACGGCGAAGCGGTGCCGATGGTGCGCATCATCAACGCCGAGGCGGTGCTGAAGAAGCTGCACGGCGGACGGCGCGACGGCACGTTTGTGCTGGAGGTCATCGATGAGCAGATTGCCGCGAACAACCGCCGCTGGCTGATTACGTGTCAGGACGGCGAAAAGACGGTCGAGGAAGCCACACGCGACTGGGATTTGCAGCTGCCGATTGCCGTGCTGACGCGCATCGTCTACGGCACGCAGACGTTCAGCGATTTCCTGGAGTGCAATGCCGGCTATGACATGCGCATGCGCTCCCCCGCGATGGACGGCATGTTCAGCCACCACCTGACGCTGACCGGAAGAACGGAATAAAAATGACCCACCGGCGCTTGGAACAGCACCCGGTGGGTCGTTTTGTCGCAAATTCAATTTTGAGCGTGATAACCTGCGTGACGCCGAAGGGCAGGTCGGAAAGACCCGATGGCGTTACATGGCCGTAGGCAGTCCATGCTTGACGCGGTCATGCTCCTCGGCGCGCTTGGCGTTGTTGAAGCGGTCAAGCGTACCGACAAGATAGCCCGTGATGCGGCGGATGCGCTGGAACGGCACGGCGCCGAAGTCGTAGGAAAGCTCCACATCATCGCCGTCAAGCGTGATGTCCATCTGCAGTGGCTCGCGGTTGTACTTCTGCCGCGCATGGTCGATATAGGCGTTGATTTCCGCCTGAGACAGGGAACCGTTCTTCACATTGACAACACAGCACATAGCTTGATCCTCCCCCTAATTTCCCGCGCCGCAGCACGCATAAGGCGGTGTGCGGACGTTGATTCCTTCAGTTAGGTGCATCTAAATATCGTGGTTCTCAAGCCTGAAAATCACAATCGGGCACAAGATGTTGTTGAACGATTGTTATTATACCACACACGCACAGATTTGCAAGGGGAACAGGCGAATATATTTTGTTGTGGTTCTGGAAGGCGGACAGGCAGGAAAATCAGCAGAAGGGTGGTGCGCTGCAAGCCGAAAATGGCGAACAGCAAAGCCTTTTGCCGCAATCGCAGACGCGAAATGCCTGCCAAAAATGAAAGAAAGATTGATAGAACGCATTCTTTCTGGTATACTTAGACGGAAATCAACGAAGGGAAGTGGAAGCCCATGGCAGGAATGGAGCAGCGCCCCGTTTTCACCATGCTGCGCAATGCCTCGGGGCGAATCAGCGGTCATATGCCCGGACATAAGGGGATGATGCCGTTCGATTCCGGCGACCTCTATTCCCTCGATACGACGGAAATCCCGCAGACGGATGATCTGTACGTCGCAGAAGGCGGTCTGCGCGACGCGATGGTGCTCTACGCCCATGCTGCCGGCGCTGCGCGGACGCTTTTCCTGCATAACGGATCGACCTCCGGCATTCACGTGATGCTGCAGCTCTATGCGCGCGAGGGCGAAACGGTGCTGCTGCCGCGCAATGCGCACCTGTCTGCGGTGAATGCGTGCGTGCTCGGCGGCATGAAGCCGGCATGGATGAATGTGCGGTGCACGCCGGACGGGTATGCGTTTGTCAATCCTACAGACGCGGCAGAGGCGCTTCGGACGCATCCGCAGGCAAAGGCGATGCTGCTCGTCCGACCGGATTATTACGGCGGCGCGATGGAGGACGACGCGTTTGCGGCGCTTGTCCGTCAGGCGCACGCGCAGGGCACAAGGGTCGTGGTGGATGAGGCGCACGGCGCACATTTCCCATGGAGCGGCGCAATGACGTCGGCAGGCGATCTGGGCGCGGACGCGTGGGTGCAATCCGTCCATAAGACGCTGATGGGGCTGACGGGCAGCGCGGTGCTGCATCTCGCGAACGACTGCGACGAGCGCCGCGCATGGCTGCTGCTTCGCCGTGAGCAGACGTCATCGCCGTCGTTCCTGCTGATGATGTCCATCGATGACAGCCGTGCGTGGATGGCGCTGCACGGTCGGAAACGGTTGCAGGAAACGGCGGATGCGCTTCACGAGCTGCGAAGTCAGCTAATCGAAACGCCGTATGACGATGCACATGAAAAATGGCAGCGTCTGCCGGTGCGCTTTGACCCGACGCGCCTTGCGGTGACGGCCCCGCAGGGCGGCAGGCGTCTGGCGGAGCAGCTGCGTCAGGAAGGCATCGATGCGGAGATGGCGGACGACCGGCGCGTGGTGATGATTTTTACGGCGATGGACGATGCACAGACCATTGCCCATGTGTCGGACGTGCTGAAAAAGCTGCCGGTTGAGCAGCGGCTGACATTCCGGACCTCGCCGCTCATGCTGCATCTGCCGCACGGCGTGCTGACACCTCGTCAGGCGGCGATGGCGTCGGATGCACCTGTCCCGCTTTCGATGGCGGAAGGACGGATTTCGGCGGTTGCGGCGGGACTCTATCCGCCCGGGATACCGCTGGTGATGCCCGGCGAGCTGGTGACAGGGGAAATTACGGCACAGTTGCGGAGCGCCGGAGCAAGAGAAAGATTCGGCGTGGAAGGAGATTGCCTGCGATGCGTAAATGTGTGATTTTTGATCTGGACGGGACGCTGACGCAGTCCGAGGAAGGCATCTGGAACTGTATTCGCTATACGGCGGACAAGATGGGCTATGAGCAGCCGGATGCGGCGACGCTCTGCAAAATGATCGGACCGCCGCTGGGGTATTCCTTCACAACGTATATGCACATGGACGAGGAAACGGCGGAACGTGCGGTGAAGGTCTACCGCGAACGGTATGAGCGCATCGGGCTGTTCGAGAACCGCGTCTATCCGGGCATTCGCCGATTGCTGCGGATGCTGAAAAGGGATGGGTGCTACATCGGCATCGCGACCGGCAAGCCGCAGCGCAGCGCCGAGCGAATTATCGAGCACTTTGGGCTGAAGCACTATTTCGACACGATTATCGGTCCGGGGGATGGACGCGGCGCGGAGAAGAACCTGCTCATCCGCGCAGCGCTGCCGGAGGATGCAGGCGAAGCATGGATGGTCGGCGATCGGCGCTTCGACATCGAGGGCGGCAAGCAGGTCGGCATTCATACCATTGGCGTCGGCTACGGTTACGGCAGCCGCGAGGAGCTGACGTCATGCGGCTGCGATGTCTATTGCGCAACCGTGCAGGACGTGATTGACGCGCTGTGCCCGAATCAGCCGAGTCCGCAGGGCGTGTTCCTGTCGATGGAAGGCATGGATGGCAGCGGCAAGACGACGCAGCTTCACGCGCTGGTGGATACGCTTGACCGCTATGGCTTTGAGGTGCAGACGAGCCGCGAGCCGGGCGGATGCAAAATCAGCGAGAAAATCCGTGCGCTGCTGCTTGACCCGGAGAACAGCGAGATGGACAGCATGACGGAGGCGCTGCTCTATGCGGCGTCGCGTGCGCAGCATGTGCGGCAGGTCATTCGTCCGGCAATCGCGGCTGGAAAAATCCTCCTATGCGACCGCTTTACGGATTCATCCGCAGCATATCAGGGCGGCGGTCGGATGCTCGGCGTTGACACAGTGCTGGAAATCAACCGTCACGCGGTTGACGGCACGATGCCAGACGCGACCATCTATCTGCAAATCGACCGCGAGGAAGCCATGCGCCGCCGTGCAGCAGCCGGTCAGCTGGATCGGATGGAGCAGGCGGACGACTCGTTCCGTCAGCGGACGGATGCGGCGTATCAGGAGCTGATTCGCCGTGACCCGGCGCGGTTCATCGTGGTCGATGCGTCCGGCACGGCGGAGGAGGTCACGCGCAAAATGACGGAAAAGGTATTGGCGAGGCTGATGGAGGCGGAAGCGTGAGCGAGCGTATTGTGGTGGGCATGTCCGGCGGCGTGGATTCATCCGTCGCGGCGCTGCTGCTCAAGGAACAGGGCTACGATGTGGTCGGCGTGTTCATGAAGAACTGGGAGGAGACGAACGAGTCGGGCGTGTGCACGGCGGAAAACGATTGGAACGACGTGCGCGAGGTCTGCGAGCGGATTGGCATCCCGTATTATGCCGTCAACTTTTCGCGGGAATACTGGGACCGCGTCTTCAGCTACTTCCTGACGGAGTATCGCGCCGGCAGAACGCCGAATCCGGATGTGCTCTGCAACCGCGAAATCAAGTTCAAGGCGTTTCTGGATTTCGCGATGGAATTGGGCGCGTCGAAAATGGCGACCGGGCATTTTGTCCGCACGAATGCGCAGGGGGATCTTCTGCGTGGCGTTGACCCGAACAAGGATCAGAGTTATTTCCTCTATATGCTGCATCGCGAGCAGCTCCAAAAGGCGATTTTCCCTGTCGGCGGCATGACGAAGGCGGAGGTTCGCAGAATTGCTGCGGAGCACGGGCTGCCTGTCAGCAAGAAGAAGGACTCGACCGGCGTCTGCTTCATCGGTGAGCGCAATTTCCGCCAGTTCCTGTCGACGTATCTGCCTGCACAGCCGGGCGACATGATTGCACCGGACGGAGCGGTCGTCGGACGCCATGATGGACTGATGTATTATACGCTCGGGCAGCGGCGCGGGTTGGGCATCGGCGGCTGCGGCGACGGTCGGAGCTGGTTCGTCATCGGGAAGGATCTGCCGAATAATCGGCTGCTCGTTGCGCAGGGCGAGGATCATCCGATGCTGTATTCTACGCGCTGCACGGCGACAGACGTGACATGGATTGGGGAGAATCCGCTTGCCCGGCAGGAAATGCTTGCCTGCACGTGCAAATTCCGCTATCGGCAGAGCGACCAGCCGGTGGAGGTGCGAATGGATGGCGAGAAGCTGCTGATTCATGCGCTGACGCCGCAGCGAGCGGTCACGCCGGGACAGAGCGCGGTGCTCTACATGGGCGAAAGGTGCATCGGCGGCGCGGTGGTGGATAAAATCCTTGACGCAGGCAACAGGCAGGGCGAATAATTTTGAATCTTAATAGCAAAATAATCTGAAATGGTGCGAACAATGAATCACAAGATGCAGAATATCGTTCGGAAATTCAAAAAGTCTTAAAAATATTGCAAAAATTGAATCAAAAACGCTTGACGAAATCCTGAAACGGTGTTATTATGAACAGGCATCCTTGATGCGGCGCTTCACAGAGCCACAGAGAGAATGCAAACGAACCTTGAAAACGATACAGAACAAGATAACGCAAACAAAGACAGTCATTCCG
>CAVEOA010000034.1:0-19286 GCA_963617205.1 Alloprevotella sp.
GCAGATCGACCGTATCATCCGCGCAATACAGAATCGTGCCTGCGGCGATTTTATGAAGGACAAAACCCCGCTGTTTCTCGCAAAAGCGTTTTACGGTCTGGAATACGACGCCATGCGCAGGATAAGTCATTTCACAGTAGAAGATACCTGCATCGGCTGCGGACTGTGCGCACGGAATTGTCCCGTTTCCGCTATCGAGATTCGGGAGCAAAGACCGGTTTGGGTCAAGGATGAATGCGTCATGTGCCTCGGATGTTTGCACCATTGCCCCAAATTTGCGATTCAGTATGGAAAACGCACGAAGCAGCACGGGCAATATCAACGTGCCAAGTACAAATAAAAAAGCCCATCGAAGAGAAAGTGATATGCTCCCTCCGGTGTAGTCTCGAAGCTTTTTGGTGTTTCGAGTGTCTACTCCGGAGGGAGCATATCATATCATGTCAGGGTGTCTTTTTTGTCTATGGTGATTTATGCGTGATGGACGAGTTCTGCGTTCTTCTGCGCTCTCAGGCAAAGCTCAGCGGCCTTGAAGGCGTGCGCCTGCGTCATGGCGTTCTCCGTGCGGTTCAGGCTGTCCAGAATCAGGTCGCCGAAGAACGGATAGCCGGTCATGCCGGTCGCGTTAAAGTACTTTTCACCTTCGCCGTTGACGAGGAAAACGTGGTTGCCGTCCACCTCATCCGATGCGAGGTTGATGTACTTGCGGATTTCGATAAAGCCCTTCGTGCCGATGATGAAGGTACGGCCGTCGCCCCAGGTGCGAAGCCCGTCCGGCGTGAACCAGTCTACACGGAAGTAGAAGGTCGTGCCGTTTGCGCCGTTGATGGTGCAGTCACCAAAGTCATCCAACTCGGGGTATTCCGGATGCGCATAGTTGGCGATGCGGCTGTTCGCAACTGTGCCGTCTGTTTCACCGGCGTAGTACAGATACTGCTCGATTTGATGGCTGCCGATGTCGCAGAGGATGCCGCCGTACTTCTCTTTCTCGAAGAACCACTGCGGACGACCCGCCGCACCCAGACGATGCGGTCCGAAGCCTTCAACATGGATGACCTTGCCAATGGCGCCCTGATCGATGAGGTAGCCGGCAAGCACAGCACCTTCAACATGCAGGCGCTCGCCGTAGTAGACCATGTATTTCCTGCCGGTTTCCGCGACCATCTTCTTGGCGCTGTCGAGCTGCTCAAGCGTCGTGAAGGGCGCCTTGTCGGTGAAGTAGTCCTTGCCGGCCTGCATGGCGCGCAGACCCAGTGCACAGCGCTCATTCGTGATGGCGGCGCCGCAGATCATGTTCGTGTCCTTGTCGGCGAGCACTTCCTCCTCGCTGCGGGCGACCTTCACCTGCGGATACGCCTTCACGAATGCCTCAACCTTCTTGGGGTCGGGATCGTAGACGTACTTGAGCGTGCCGCCGGCTTCGAGCAGACCATTCGTCATGCCGTAGATGTGACCGTGATCGAGATGTGCGGCGGAGAAGACAAATTCACCGTCCTTGACAACGGGCTTCGGCTTGCCCTTCGGGGCGTAATTCATGCCGTCGGATACCTTCATGACTGTTTGTCCTCCTTGTTCTTGTAGTCGCTGCCAAACGTAATCGTGCCGTCAAGCGAGGCGGCTGAAGTCGTTTTTTTGTAGAAGTGGGGAACGGATGCCATCATGCCCTCCACCGTGTAGAACGGGTCATCCTTCGCAAACGGCAGGGTGACTGTCTGCTTTGTTGCGCCGGACTTATAGACGGCGGTAATCAGCTCGATGGTGCGCCGTCCGTCTTCACCGCCGATGGCAGGCAAAGCATCTGTTTCGAGTGCCGTCAGCACGTTTTCAAGCTGACCGGTATGACCTTCATAGGGGAGTGACGGCTGGCTGTCGGCAAAATCGCGGATTTGCTGCTCCAGCTCGGTGTTTTCAATCGGGAAGCCGTTCGGCTTGGAAATGGACGCGTAGACGCTGAACGGTGCGGAAATCTTCGCCTTTTCGCACTGGAAAACCAGCTCCTGCTCCTCACCGTGATGCACGACGGAAGCGGTCAACTGGGCGAGTGCACCGGGATACTGCAGCACGGACAGCGAGAGATCCTCCACCTCGGCATTGTCGTGCGCGACGTTGGCCAGCACACTTGTGACGGACTGCGGCAGCCCCATCATCCAGCAGAGCATGTCGATGTGATGGACGGCGTGATTCAGCGTGCAGCCGCCGCCTTCCTTCTCCCATGTGCCGCGCCACCACAGGTCATAGTAGCAATGACCGCGCCACCATGCGGATGTGACGGAAGCACACAGCACCTTGCCGGTGAGACCGCTGTCCAGCAGCTTCTTCAGGTTGCTGATTGGCTGACGGAAACGGTTCTGGGCGATGATGGACAGCTTTTTGCCGCTTTCATCGCGTGCACGAAGCATCTCATCGCACTCCTGCAGAGATGCCGCCATCGGCTTTTCGCAGACGACATTCTTGCCGGAACGGAGGCTGTTGATGGATATTTCAGCATGGACATACGGCGGCGTACAGACATCCACCAGGTCGATATCCTCGCGTGAAAGGATCTTCCTGTGGTCATCGTAGACTTCCGCATCGGTCAGATGGTATTGCTCCTTCATTTTCTGTGCTTTTTCCGGAACAATGTCAACCAGCGCCACGATTTTGCAGCGCTCCGGAAAGCACAGATAGGCATTGACATGCGCGTGAGAAATATTGCCCGTGCCAACAATGGCAATCCGAATCATACTTCGTACCTCTCCTGAAATAGACTCGCGCTGCGTGATGCGCTATCTGCATTATAACGCAATCGAAAATGCGATTCTATGTAAATCTGGCACATCATTCGGCGCATTTGGCAAAATAATGCCCATTCCGGATATGTGCTCATTTGCCCTCGAGTGACGTGATGTGTTGCTTCTGGTACGCCTTGGGGGACATGCCCGTCATGCGCCGGAATGTCCGCAGAAAGCCGGAATAGTCGCAGAAGCCGCTTCTTTCCGATACTTCGCTCAGGCTCATGTCGGTCAGCAGATTCTCTTTGGCGAACTGCACGCGCCGGTAGAGGATGTACTCATAGACGCTTCGGCCGGCGTAGTGCTTGAACTCGTGCGAGAGGTAAGAAACGCTGATGGCGAAGCTGCGTGCGATGTCCTCAAGCGTCAGCGGTTCTGTGAAGTGGTCATTGACGTATTGCAGGACGTTGAAAACGACTTCATTATTGGTGAACGGCCGCAGCGGAATGGCGGTTTTCTGCGCCGCCTGACAGAATAGCTGCACGTACTCATTCATGCGGCCGTAATTGATGTACTGCGTTATCTCGTCCGGCGCATCCATATCGCGCTGAATGTCGATCAGCAGCTGACGGCAGGTGTTTGCATTGTCCTCATCGATTTTGAAGACGAATTCGCCTGTCTGCACGCGGCAGTCAAAGTACTGTTGAAGATCGATTTGTCCGAAACCCAGCCGTTTGAGGACGCACGGACGCAGATACAGGAAGCCGCGGTCATAATTCGTCAGCGGATCACCGCGCATCAGCCCATGCATCCGAAACGGCGGCATGATGATGATCTGGTTCGGTTCGAGCGGGAAAATCTGTCCATCGACATAGTAGAGATTGCCGCCGTGATAGTGGATGTACAGCTCATAGAAGTCGTGGCAGTGCAGTCCGTTGGCCATGTGATAGTCCGATTTCCTATAGGTCGACTCGTATTCTGCGTCCGGGCGTCCCATGGAATTATAACCATTGTCGAGTTGGATATATTTCATCGGAAGAGACACGCTCCTTGTTCGGGATAAGTCCATTATACTGCAAGATTTGCCTAATTTCAAGCAGGATTAGCATTGATTGTGTAACTTTTGTCGGCTATAATCGAGGTATAGGTACGGAAACGGAGCGTGACGTTCCCGTAACAAATTCCCAATTCCTCAGCGAGGGAGAGTCTTTTAGACTGCTTCAGTGTCCCTGAACCGGAAGGAAGGACAATCGTTGATGGCTTCATTCAAAGGTTCATGACTGCGTTTGTTTTTGCACGGCTGATGCGCCACATAACGGATGAAATGGAGGAATTTGACATGGTAACAGGAAAAACGAATGTTAATGCCAAACCGGTGAGAAGACCAGGGCGCAGGAAGAAGACACACTGGTTCCTGCGCGACTGGCGGCTGTACGCGATGCTCCTGATTCCGATCATCTGGTATATTCTCTTCTGCTATAAGCCGATGTCGGGACTGAAAATTGCGTTCCAGAAATACAACATGTTTAATCCGTCAAAGAGCAAGTGGATTGGCTTGGAGAACTTCAAGTTTGTCTTTGGCATGAGCGACTTCGGCATCGCGTTGCGGAATACGCTTATCCTGAACGGTCTCGACCTGCTCTTCGGCTTTCCGGTGCCGATTATCCTCGCAATCCTGCTCAATGAAATGCGCACGCCGAAGCTCAAGCGCTTCTCGCAGACGATGCTGTATCTGCCGCACTTCCTGTCATGGGTTATCATCGGCGGCATGGTGCTGCAAATCTTCGCCCCGACCTCGGGCGTTATCAACAGTACGCTGCTGCGCATGGGCGTCATCACGGAGAACATCCCGTTCCTGACGGATGGTCCGACGTGGACGTTCACATACGTGCTTGTTGGCGTATGGCAGTCGATGGGATGGGGAACAATCCTCTACCTCGCGGCAATTACCGGCTTGGATATGAACCTGTTTGAAGCGGCGCGTATCGATGGCGCGAACAAGCTCCAGCAGATTTGGCATGTGACGCTGCCTGGCATCCGCTCCACCATCGTTATCCTGCTGATTATGAACATCGGACGCATGATGTCCATCGGCTTCGATCGTCCGTTCATTATCGGCAACACGAAGGTTAAGGACTACTGCGACGTAATTTCGACGTTCGTTTACCGCGCTGGTATTACGAACAGTCAGTTTGCCCGCGCAACAGCCATCGGTCTGTTCCAGTCCGTTGTTGGTCTGGTGCTGATTACCGGCGCGAATGCCGTGTCCCGCCTGTTCGATGAGCAGAGCATTTGGTAAGGAGGAGAGCATATGGTGAATGCAGCAACTCATGTCTGCCCGGAGCATAAGAAAAAGCTTGGCGTAGGGCAAATCATTCTCATTGCGGTAATCCTCCTCTTCGTGCTTGTCTGCACGCTGCCGTTCATTAACGTGATTGCGATGTCGATGTCATCCAAATCCGCAATTCTGCGCGGCGACGTATCCTTCTGGCCGGTGGAATTCAACCTCGATGCGTACAAGCTGATTGTCGGCGATAATTCCATGTGGCACAGCCTGTTCTATACCATCGAGCTGACTGTGATTTACACGGCGCTGGCGATGGTGATGACGATTCTGCTTGCCTTCCCGCTGTCGATGCGGCGGCTGAAGGGACGGAAGGCGATTATGTTCTTCATCGTCTTCACCATGTACTTCTCCGGCGGCACCATCCCGATTTACCTGAACGTCAAGGATTTCGGCATGCTGGATACGATGTGGTCGCTGATTATCCCCGGTCTGATTTCGACGTTCAATGTCATTATCCTCAAGAATTTCTTTTCTTCGCTGCCGTATGAGCTGGTTGAAGCAGCCTCCATTGACGGCGCGACAGACTTCCAGGTGCTTGTGCGCATCTTCCTGCCGCTGAGCTTCTCGTCGCTGGCGACGCTCTCGCTCTTCTACGCGGTCGGCAAGTGGAACAGCTTCAACGATGCGCTGTATTACATCACCTCGCGCGATTTGCAGCCCCTGCAGCTTAAGCTGTACAACCTCATTAAGGGCAGTCAGTCGATTGAGGTCACCATGGCAGAAGGCAGCTCGAACGACCTGAGCGCAAGCGTGTCGGAGTCGATTCAGTCCGCAACGATCATCTTCGCGACGCTGCCGATTCTCATCGTCTACCCGTTTGTGCAGCGCTATTTCGTGGCAGGCGTCACGATGGGTGCAGTCAAGGGGTAACACATTCCATTGGAACGGGCGGCATAAGCCGTTCAAAATAGAAAGGGGAGTTTTCTCTATGAAAAAGGTTCTTGCACTGGTCTGCATGCTGTGCATGCTGCTGACGGCGCTTCCGCTGACGGCGCTGGCGGCTGATGATGACTGGGTGACGCTCAATGTGGAAATGTATGACCGCTCCATCGCTGGCTTCAATGTGGAAGACTGCTGGCAGCTTCAGTACATCCAGAAGAATTTCGGCGACCCCAACCATATCAAGATCAACTGGATTCCGGTGTCCCGCTGGGAGGAAGGCACCATCCTGTCCACGCGTCTTGCTGGCATGAACGCGCCTGACATCTGCATGACGTATGGCACTGACCTTGTGCAGCAGTACATCGACATGGGCGGCATTCTGGCGCTGGATGACCTGCTGGCAGAATACGGTCAGGATCTGACGGAATTCCTCGGCGAGGAAGTCCTGCAGTACGGTCAGTATGACGTTGGCGACGGCAAGCAGCAGTATTATCTGCCGGCCCGCCGCATCATCGTCGCGACGCAGTCCATGTTCATCCGTAAGGACTGGCTGGAAGCCCTGAACATGGAAGTTCCCACGAATATCGAGGAGCTTTACGAGTACCTGAAGGCTGCGAAGGCAAACAATCTGGGCGGCGATACGACCGTTCCGTATTCCTCCGACCTGTATGCGGCTGATCCCTTCTACGGCTGGATTTACCAGATGGACGCTTTCATCGACTACAGCCAGGTCACCGAAGAGGACTGGGTGGCGAACTTCAAGTTCCACTACCTGCTGCCCGGCGCGAAGGAAGCTATCCGCTGGATGAACAAGTTCTACAACGAAGGTCTTGTTTCTGATTACTTCGGCATTGAGAACTCCAAGCAGACCGACAGCGACCGTGTAAACGGCTACGACGGCTTCTGGGTCGGCAACTGGGATGCTCCATGGCGCATGGAAAAGTCCTATGCACAGGATCTTGCCAAGAACGTGCCCGACGCGAGCTGGATTGCCTGCGATCCTTACAAGCCCGAAGGCGGCACGACGCTGCATGAAACCTATACCGCGGCTGGTCAGGCGATCTTCATCCCGGCATCCGTGAGCGAAGAGGTTGCCATCGCGGCGATCAAGTACCTGAACTGGATGAGCCTGCCTGAATCCCTCTACGCCCTGCAGAATGGCGAAATGGGCTATAACTACACGACGGTTGACGAGAACAACATCCCGACCGACATCAAGAACATCAACGACACGGACGATGCGCACAAGCTGCATGCGACCGACGGCGCTCCGATCTGCAACGGCTATTTCTATGGCTCTGACGATCTGAACTATGCCGCGACCGCTATGGGCTTCCCGGGCTATGAGGATGTCGTTGCCGACAGCCTGGTTGTGTCCAACACCGGCGCTTATGAGCCTGTCAGCTTCACCCGCACCATTCAGACGCGTGTGGACTATGGCACGACCGTCGTGTCCAAGGAAGCCGAGCTGCTCGTTCAGAGTGTGACCTGCGCGCCCGAAGACTTCGATGCAACGTGGGAGAAGTACATCAACGAAATCCTCGCTGCAGGCGGCCAGCAGATTATTGATGAACAGCGTGAAGCGTATCAGGAAGGCGCATACCGCGGCTTCTATCCGATGGCGCAGGAGTAAAACGCAAACAAAAGGGGGCTGCGTTTCGGCGCAGCCCTTTTTTCGGGCAAAAAAGATTGACAATGCGTGCTGTCCGCCGTATGATACCGGAGGACGCAAATCATTGCGGCATTGGAGGCATTTCTGTGGATAAAATTCGCCTTGGCGTGATCGGTATCGGCAACATGGGTTCGGAGCACTGCCGACTTATCCTGTCCGGCGGCACACCTGAAATTGAACTGGCTTGCGTAGCTGATCCACGCGCCGACCGCAGAGCGTGGGCGCAGGAAACGCTGCCTGCCGGAACGCGCATCTACGAGGATGGCGAAGCGCTCATCCATGCAAAGGACTGCGATGCCGTGCTGATTGCAACGCCGCATGTCCTCCATCCGCCGCTTTCGGAAATGGCGCTTCGTGCGGGCTTGCATGTGCTGAGCGAGAAACCGGCTGGCGTGTCGACAGGGCAGCTGCATTCGGTCATTGCTGCGGCGAAGGAAACAGGGTTCACGTACGCGCTTATGTTCAATCAGCGGACGAACTGCCTGTATCGCACGATGAAATCGCTGCTCGATTCGGGTGAGCTGGGTGACATGAAGCGCGTCACGTGGATTATCACGGACTGGTATCGTACTCAGACGTACTACGATTCCGGCTCTTGGCGTGCGACCTGGGCAGGAGAAGGCGGCGGCGTATTGCTCAATCAATGTCCGCATCAGCTTGATTTGCTTCAGTGGCTCTGCGGCATGCCGAAATCGGTGCGTGCCTTTTGCCGCGAGGGACAGTGGCACGACATCGAGGTCGAGGACGATGTGACGGCGTATCTGTCGTACGAAAACGGCGCATCGGGTGTGTTCATCGCATCGACCGGCGATTTGCCCGGCACGAATCGGCTGGAGATAGACTGCGACCGCGGCAAGCTTGTCTGCGAGGACGGACAAGTGAAGCTCTGGCGTCTGCCGTACAGCGAGAAGGCGTATTACCGTCAAAGCAAGGCGGCGTACATTCAGACGGACGCAAAGCCGGAAATCCTCCAGACCGACGGCGAAAATCAGCAGCATACGGGCGTGCTGAATGCCTTTGCAGCACACGTCCTGCATGGTACGCCGCTTGTAGCGGAAGGGGAGGAAGGTATCCGTGCGCTGATGCTGTCCAATGCCATGCATCTGTCTTCATGGACGAATCGTTCGGTGACATTGCCGATTGATGAGGCGGAGTTTGAACGTCTGCTGACGGAAAAGCGGCTGCATTCGCGGCTAAAGCATGTAAAAGATACCACCTTTACGACCGATCATCATGGCACAGGCAGCGCAAGCTGAATAGCAAGCGATGCACAGCCTGTAGACGGAGACATACAATGCTATCAAAAAGAGGAGACAACGTCTCCTCTTTTTCTATGCCCATGTTTCTCAATAATGATTATGCCTGATAGACGATTTCACCGCCGACAATGGTCAGGATGACATTCAGCTGGTCATCAAGCAGCACCAGATCTGCATCGAACCCATGCTCGATTCTGCCCTTTTGCGTGCCGATACGCATCGCCGCCGCAGGATTCTCCGTCAGAAGCGGCAGGACATCCTCAAGCGGATGCGCCGTAAAGCGAATGAGGTTGCGAAGCGCCTGAATGGTGGTCAGCGTGCTGCCGGCGCGTACATCGGGTTCAATCAGCCGCGCATCGCCGTCACGAACAATTACGTCATTGACGCCGAGCTTGTATTTTCCGTCAGGCAATCCGGCAGCCATGATGCTGTCTGTAATGGCAACGACCTTGTCCCAGCCCTTGCACTTGAGCAGCAGACGAATGGCTCCGGGATGCAGATGTCTGCCATCGCAAATCGCCTCGCACCAGACGTCTGATTCAAGCACGGCACCCATGATGGCGGGCTCGTGCTGGTGAAAGAGCTGCATGGCGTTAAATGTGTGGGTGGAACAGCGCGCACCACGGTGAATTGCATCCATGGCGGTGTCGTAATCCGCGCCGGAATGCCCGATGGCGACCACGACATCATCTCTGATGGCGCTGATCATTTCCGGCACGCCTGATACCTCCGGCGAAACCGTGATGTAGCGCACCACACCCGGATAGGCATTTTCGTAGCGGCGGAAAAGCGCCTCGTTGCCTGCGCGCAGGAGGTATTCTGGCATGGCACCCTTGTATTTGGCAGAAAGGAAGGGACCTTCTAAATGTGCTCCCATCAGCTGTGCGCCGTAGCCATGCTTCTTTTGCAGCGCGAAGATGGCGGAGAGGCAGCACATTGTGACATCCTCGGAGTCCGTCATGATGCTGGCATGCCATGCGGTTGTGCCCTGCGAGGCGAAGAATGCGGCAATTTTTGCGAGCCCGCTTTCATCCGCTGCATTGACATCGACACCGTTGCCGCCGTGCGAATGGATGTCGATGAAGCCGGGGCAGAGGCGCATGCCGTGCATGTCCACCGTCTGCGCATCGGGCAGATTCGTCAGATTGCCGACTGCTTCGATTTTGCCGTTCACGCAGAGCACGTCTGCCTGACGGAATGCATGGTTTTGATAAACCAAAGCGTTTTTGAGAAGCAAATTCTCCATATTCATCCTCAGAAGGGCTGTTCAGCGGCGATACTGTTCACATAAATCATGGCATCCGGATGGCGCTGGAGCAGCGTGGCAGGGAAGTGTGCCGTAACTTCACCGTATGCAGCTTGGCGTACAACCGCACGGTGATGCGGACGATGAACTGCAACGCGGATGCGCTTGGCGGACAGCAGCTCCGCCATACCGATGGTGATGCACTTCTTCGGCATTGCGTCAACAGCACCGTTCAGGGAACTGATGGCATTGGATGAGCGCGTTTCACGGCTGATGGTCAGCACACGGGTGTGCAGGGCGGCAAATTCCTCCGGTGTCAGCTCATCCTGCGGCTCGTTGAATGCAAGATGACCGTTCAGTCCGATGCCGCCGAGTGCGAGGTCAACGCCGCCGAGCTTTTCGATAAGCGCAGGAATCGCCGCAACGTTTTGAGGGTCAGGGAAAATGCGCTGTTCCGGCGGCATAATCAGCGAAGGGTCGATGCAGTCGTAGACGGTGCTCTGCATGAAGCCGCGGAAGGACAGCGGGTCCTCCTTTGCAATCCATGTGTCATCATCATTCAGGTACTCATCCATGTTGATGAACCATGTGTTCTTCAGGCTGAGACGGCGCTCGTTGACCAGGCGCACAAAAATCGGATACTGACCGGTGGGACCGACAGGGCAGATAATGACGCTGCGGCGGTTGCTTTCGTTGTTCCGCTTGATCTCCTCAAACATATCAAGCGCCATTTCATAGAAAACCTCGCCGATGTCGCCCATTTTCTTCAGCGGAATCTTTGCACCCTTGCCAAGATCCTCTCGGCTGATTTGGTAGTAATTCATGTTGAAGCCTCCTCCTCTTTACCCATTGCATGTCCCGATTATGTCGGATACGGTCAGAAAACAATCTGAACAATGCATTTGATAATATTAACAAAAATTCGACATGGAAGGCGTTGTTCCTTCTTTTTTTCGTAAATGAAGGCGAAAAATCTCTGGAAGAGGACTTTAAATATATGGAGGCTGGCTGCTTTTGTGTTCTTCTCGTGCGTCACGTTTTATTCACATAAACTTTTTGAAGCCTTCACACAAGCTCAAAGGTTTTTCTAAGGTTTCCCCGCTATCATATTCATTGTGAAACAATATGACCGAAGGAGGGAAACCGCATGATCGAGGTCAAACATTTAACAAAACGCTACGGAAATCATGTTGCCGTCGCGGATTTGTCGTTCACCATCGAAAAAGGCAAGGTTTACGGCTTTCTTGGACCAAACGGTGCAGGCAAGTCAACAACCATGAACATCATCACAGGATGCCTTGGCGCAACCGACGGCGAGGTGTTCATTGACGGGCATTCCATCACAGAGGAGCCCATGAAGGCGAAGAAGCTCATCGGCTATCTGCCGGAGCAACCGCCGCTGTACATGGACATGACGCCGCTGGAATACCTGCGCTTTGTCGCGGAGGCGAAGGGCATCCCGCACAAGGACAGAAATGAGCAAATCGCACGCGTCATGGAAAAGACGAAGCTGACGGACGTTCAGAACCGCTTGAACCGCAACCTGTCCAAGGGCTACAAGCAGCGCGTGGGCATTGCACAGGCACTGCTGGGCAATCCTGAGGTAATCATTCTGGATGAACCGACTGTCGGTCTTGACCCGGCGCAGATCATCGAAATCCGCGAGCTCATCCGCGAACTGGGCAAGGAGCATACGCTCGTGCTGTCCAGCCACATCCTGAGCGAGGTTCAGGCTGTCTGCGATTCCATCATGATCATCTCCAAGGGACATCTGGTGGCAAGCGACACGCCGGAAAACCTGACGACGCTGTTGGCCGGCACGACCACCATCAAGCTCGAAGCGAAGGGTGATGAGAAGACCGTCCGCACCATCATCAATACGGTGTCCGGCGTGGAGGACTTCCACTTCGACCAGAGCGAGGGCACAGCCAGCAAGCTCGAAATCAAGCCTGAAGAGGAAAAGGACATTCGTGAAGCGCTGTTCAACGCCTTTGCAAAGGCTAACGTACCGATTCTGGAGATGACGCGCATCAAGGCAACGCTGGAGGATGTCTTCCTCGAGCTGACGCAGAGCGCTGCGCAGGACGAAGACAATTCCTCGAAGAAGAAAAAGAGAAAGCTGATGCAAACTTCGCAGACTTTGTCTGATTCCATTTCAGAGACCTCGTCTGATGCTATCCCGTCTGCTGATGCGGCGCAGGTTGTTCCTGAGAAGGAAGGTGAGGAAAAGTGACAGCCATATTCAAAAGGGAAGTCGCTGCCTATTTCAAGGGCATCATGGGCTACCTGCTGTCGGCGTTCCTGCTGGTTTTTGCGGGCATCTACTGCATGGCATATAACCTCAGTGGCTACTATTCAAACTTCGAGTATGTGCTGAGCGCGATCGCATTCATTTACCTGATTGCTGTGCCGATCATCTCCATGCGTTCTCTGGCAGAGGAAAAGCGCCAGAAGACCGATCAGCTGCTGTATTCGCTGCCGATTCGCCTGTCGGATGTGGTCATCGGCAAGTATCTTGCGATGCTGTGCGTGTTGGCAGTTCCTACGGTCATCATGGGCTTCTATCCGCTCATCCTGTCCTCATTCGGTACGGTGTCGTTCGCATCGGCATATGGCACGCTGGTAGCTTTCTTCCTGCTGGGCGCCTGCCTGCTGTCTATCGGCCTGTTCATCTCCTCGGTGACGGAAAGTCAGGTCGCGGCAGCTGTCATCACGCTCGTTACGATGCTGCTGCTGTACTTCATGAAGTCGCTGAGCAGCTTCGTCTCCACGGATGCCTCGGCTTCGCTGATTGCGCTGTCTGTCATGGCAGTGCTCTTCGCCGTCATCCTGTATGTGCTGACCAAGAATCCGATTGTTGCCGGTGTGGTTGCCGTGATTGCCCTCGGCGGACTTCAAGTCTGGTATCACATCGATTCCTCGGTGTTCTCCGGTCTGTTTGCCGAAATGATGGCCGCCATCAGCGTGTTCGACCGGTTCGAGACCTTTGTTGACGGCGTGTTTGACCTGACAGCGGTGGTCTATTATCTGTCCATCAGCGTGGTCATGCTCTTTGTGACCGTGCAGGTCATGGAAAAGAGGAGGTGGGCGGAATGAAGGACCTGAAGCAGTCAATCAAGCGTATGTTCGGCGGACGCTTCCGTGCGGGCAGCTATTCGGCCTTTGCTGCGCTGATTGTAATCGTGATTGCCATTGTCGTCAATATGATCTTCTCCGCGCTGCCTGCAACGACGACGCAGATTGACATGACGAGCCAGTCGCTCTACAGCCTGAGTGACCAGACGAAGCAGATTATCGCTGCGCTGGATGAGGATGTCAACATCTACATCATCTGCACGCAGAACAACGAGAACGAAACGATCGAGCGTCTGCTGCAGCGCTACGAAGGACTGTCGAGCCATATCAAGGTGCAGTCTGTCGACCCAACCCTCGAGCCGACGTTCCTGAGCAAGTATGACCTCGAGATTTCCGAACTGTATGAAAACAGCCTGCTGGTTGAGTGCGGCTCGCGCTTCCGCCTTATCGGCTATGACAGCATCTTCGTGACCGAGTACGAGATGAATTATTATTCCTACTCCTACACCTCCACCACGACCTTCGACGGCGAGAGCGCGCTGACGACCGCCATCCATTATGTTTCCAGCGACGACCTGCCCAAGGTGTACACCCTGTCCGGGCATGGTGAAACGGCGCTGTCCGACAGCGTGACAGAAATGCTCGAAAAGGACAACTTCGAGGTTGAAAGCCTGTCGCTGCTGTCCATGGATGCGGTGCCGGAGGATGCAACGGCAGTTATCATCAATGCGCCGACGTCCGACCTGAGCGAGGACGAAGCAGACCTGTTGATTAGCTATCTGGCGAACGGCGGCAATGTCGCCCTGACAACCGGCTACATCGAAGACGGTGAAATGACGCAGCTCTTGCGCGTGACCTCCTCGATGGGTCTGACGACCGGCACCGGCATCGTCATTGAAGGCAGCAGCCAGAAGCACCTTAACCGCTATGCCTACTATCTGCTGCCGACCATCGAGAGCCACGATATCACGGATGCGCTCAAGAACAGCGGTTACTACATCCTTGTGCCGCTTGCCCAGCCGATTGTTGAAGCCGACGAGGGCGATGCGGAAATCACGTACCTGCTGACGACCTCCGACAGCGCCTACACGAAGGCGGAAGGCTTGAACACGAAGACGACTGCACAGGAGGATGGCGACGAAGTCGGCACGTTCCATGTCGCGGCGGTTGCTGAAGGCACGGGCAAGCTGTTCTGGGTCACCTGCGATACGTTCCTGAACAGCTCGATTGATGCTGCCGTGTCGAACGCGAACAGCAACCTCTTCCTGAATGCACTCAACTGGATGGGCGGGCAGGAGGAGAGCATCTCCATCCGCGCAAAGTCGCTCGACGCTGAGGGTCTGACGCTGACGGGCAGCGAATCCTCCATGTGGAGTATCATCATGATTGCGGTGATTCCGCTGGCTCTCGTCGCCATCGGCATTGTTGTGTGGGTTAGGAGGAAACGTAGATGAGCAGAACGAAGAAAATGCTCCTGTTGATGGGCGTCCTGGTCATTATGGTGGGATGCTATTTCCTTGCCAGCCAGACGCAGGAAACTGAAACTGTGCAGGAGGAAAGCGGCACGTTCGAGTTGACCGCAAAGACGGCAGAGGACATTGCCACCCTTGCATGGATGGCGAATGACACCGAATATTCCTTCACGCTGACGGATGGCGTGTGGTATAAGACCAGCAACACAGCTTATCCTGTCGCACAGGACGAGGTGCAGGCGCTTGCGGACAGCTTGATTGCCATGCAGGGCAGCCGCAGGATTGAGAGCGTGACCGATATCAGCATCTATGGTCTGAGCGAGCCGGCGTTCTCTGTCACTGCAACATGGACAGACGGCACGGAAACGACCTATCAGATGGGCAATGAAACGCCCTTCGGGGGCAGCTACTATCTGCTGCTGAGCGGCGATGCCACAACCGTATACACGACGGAGGACTCCTTGAGCGACCTGTTCGACAAGGATGTGGATGACTTCATCCAGGCAGAGGATGTGCCGTCTGTCTCCGATGTGGATCGCATTACCGTCGGCACGACCTTCGATGCATCGAAGCACGAAACGAGCAGCACCATCAACGCGGATGAGCTCTGGTACGCGGCGGATGGTCGTGCGCTGGACGGCGTAGATTCCATCGTCAGCTCGTTCACGAATCTCTCATGGGCTGCTGTTGCAGAGCCTGTTGCCACGGGTGACCAGCTGACCGAGTATGGTTTGGATGATGCAAACGCGATTGCAGTTACGGTCTACGCAGGAGAGGAGAGCGCAACCGTCCTCTTTGGCACCACGAACGACAGCGGATACTACTACGCACGTCTGCCCGGCTCGACCATGGTATACACCGTGTCATCGAGCACCGCGACGAAGCTGCTGAATGCCTCTGCGGACAGCCTGCTGAGCCTTGCAATCATTGAAACTGAATACGACAACGTGCAGGAAGCGACCTTCACGGCAGGCGAGCTGACCTACTCCTTTAGCGCCAAGGCAGAAGAAGCCGAAGAAACGGCTGACGAATCCGCCGAAACTGCGGACGCTGAAGAATCGACCGAAGCGGCTGAAGAAACCGAAGAGGAAGATGTGAACGAAACGCTGTGGAATCTCGTAACGACGGTGACGGCATCGTCCTTGCGGAGCGAGGCGGAAACGGGTGACACCGTGCTGACGATCAGCGTAACGACGAGGACAGGCGTTTCTGCTACATTCACCTTTGCGGAGTACAGCGCGGACAACTACACCGCAACCGACGGCGAGCGCACGCTGATTGTCGAAGCGGACAAGGTGGACAAGCTGATCCGAACGCTCAAGAGCATGCAGTAAATCCTATCCAAACAAAAAACAGCCCCGATGCAGGCAAGACGACAGCTGCCCCTGCATCGGGGTTCCTTGCGTGTGAACGCCGTGCGAATTGTTTGTGAACATTCATCCGGAAGCCTTGTTACAGCCGAAAAAAGAGAATATACTGAAGCTTGAGGTGATTTTGATGCGGATTCTGTATGCAGAGGATGAGCCGGCTCTTTCGGATGCGGTGAAGGATATCCTTGAGTATCATAAATATTCGGTAGATGTGGTGGACAACGGCGGCGATGCGCTGACCTACGCCGTCACGCAGCATTATGATATGCTGATTCTGGATATCATGATGCCGGTGATGGACGGATTGGAGGTGCTGAAGCACCTGCGCGAAAAGCGAATCGCCACGCCGGTGCTGCTGCTGACTGCGAAAGGCACGGTGGAGGACAAAATCCGTGGATTGGATGAAGGCGCGGACGATTACCTTGCCAAGCCGTTTGTGATGAAGGAGCTGCTGGCACGCGTTCGGGCGCTGCTGCGGCGGCGCGAGACATTCATGCCGGATCAGCTGCGCGTGGGCAATCTGATACTCGACCAGAAGCAGGCGGTGCTGTGCTGCGGCGATCAGACGCTGCCGCTAAGCAAGCTGGAATATCAGCTGCTCGAGCTGTTCATGACGCATCCGGGCATGTCATTCTCTGCAGCGCACCTGCTGGATCAGGTCTGGGGGATTAATTCCGAGGCGGATGTCAACGTGGTGTGGGTGTACATCTCCTACCTTCGCAAGAAGCTGACGGGACTGCACGCGAATGTTGTAATTCGCTGCAAGCATGGCATTGGCTATTCACTGGAGGAGTCGGAGTGAAAAAGGCGTTTGAACGACGAATCGTGTTAACAGGCATGGCGGCTTTTTTGATTCTGATCGTGGTGCTTGTGGTCAGCATTGCCGTTATGACATATCATCAGCAGGAGAGGATGAATGACGAATTCGCCGCAGCCTTGCTGGAGGAAAGCGAGATGCCTGAGCAGGCACCACCGCCGAACTGGTTTGGCTACCGTTTTACAAGGTCGTCATCGCCGGCAGGGTACTATGTCATTGAAACAGATACGTCTGGCAGCATCGAAAGCGTCGAGAGGATTGGTATGCTGCAGAATGAGGACGAGGATGTCGATGCGCTAACAGCACAAATTCTTCAATCGGGCAAAACGGAAGGCAAAATCGGCGCGTACAAGTACCGCACAGTCACCAGAGACAGCTTGACGCGGATTGTCCTGACGGATCAGACAGCGCAGATGAACGCGCTCTACAATGTCCTGCGTACAGGCGCGCTTGTCGGTGCTGTCGGTTTGCTGGCGCTGTTCATCATCCTCCTGCCGATGGCGCGTTATGTGTCCGGCGCATGGATGCGCAAGACGGAGCGGCAGAAGCAGTTCATCACAAACGCCGGTCATGAGCTGAAAACGCCGGTTGCCATCATCATGTCCAATGCCGAGGCGCTTGAGCTGATTGAAGGTGAGAGCAAGTACAGCCGGAATATTCTCGAACAGTCCGCACGGCTGGACCGGATGATTCAGCAGCTGCTGATGATGGCGCGCGTGGACGAAGCACGGTTCCGTGATGCGGCGGAAATGGTGGATTTATCCACACTGCTGATGGATGATTTACATGCGTTTGACGTGCCGATGCGTGCTCGCGGGATGACCATCAGCCAGCGGATTGCAGGCGAGTGCATGCTGCGTGGCTATCGCGAATCGCTGCGGCAGATGGTGCATGTGCTGATGGACAACGCGGTCAGCTATGGAAGCCGGGACAGCTGCATTCATGTGATGCTGGAACGCATGACAAGGCAGGCTCAGCTGACGATTACGAACACGACGGATGAGCTGCCCTCCTGCAAGTCCGAGCGGCTTTTTGAGCGCTTCTACCGCGCAGACAAGACGCATGCGCATGGGAGCGGATGCGGTGTCGGGCTTTCTGCGGCGAAGGCAGTTGCGGAACTGCATCACGGGAGCATCACGGTAACCTATCCAGATGAACGCACCTTCTGCGTGACGGTGAATCTGCCGGTTAGGGGCTGATGGCAACTGCAAAAAAGGGGCAGCTGAAGGGTGCAGGATAGTGTGATATGTACCCATTTTTCTGGACAATGCCGGTTAAACTGAAAATTAGTTACTCATCATGGATACCTCCCGTAAAATACGCGAACTTGTACAAGTTTGCATTGCTTGCTAGCTTGAAAAACCACGAATATTCGTATATGATGTATTTGGGCTATTTTCCGCCTTCGGAGGGATCACAATGAACGGCTATATTGCCATTCGGGAAGCCCCTTACAAATGGTGCGTTTCGGAACATCGGGTCAACCAATACTGTTCTCTCGGGCGTATTCCGGGGGCAGAACGATTCGGGCGTTCGTGGGCAATTCCTTCTGATGCACAAAAGCCAAGCGACCCTCGTAAAGCTCAGAGCAAAAGCAGAGAAGGAGCGTGATGTGATGTATAATCCTCAGCTGGAAACTTTTCTCCGCGTAGCCGACGCAGGCAGCTTCAACAAGGCCGCCGAAGAAAGCTACATCACGCCCACGGCAGTCATCAAGCAGATCAATCTGCTGGAAGAATCCCTCGGTGTAAAGCTCTTTGACCGCAGCCACAGGGGGCTTGCCCTGACAAAGGCCGGGCGCTCCATGTATCAGGACGCCAAATATATCATCCGGTATTGCCGAGACTCCGTGACCCGGGCGAAAAACGCCATGCAGGAGGACGAGAACATTATCCGCATCGGTTCGTCGCCCATGACCCCGGCGCAGCTTCTGATGGAGCTCTGGTCAAGGGTTCAAATCATGCACCCGGACATCAAATTTCAAATCATTCCCTTTGAGAACACGCCGGAGAATGCGAGAGAGATACTTGCAAACCTCGGCAAGAACATTGATGTGGTGGGCGGCATTTTCGATGAGACCATGCTGAAGCTGCGGGGGTGCGCGGGACTGGAGCTGGTCAGAGACCCGTTTCACTGCGCCGTTTCTATCCATCACCAGCTGGCGGCAAAGGATCAATTACAGATTACGGATCTTTACGGCGAAAACCTTATGCTGATGCACCGTGGGTGGAGCCACTATGTGGATCAGCTTCGGGATGACCTGTGGCAGCACCATCCGAAGATTCATATCGTAGATTTTGATTTTTACAGTATGGATGTGTTCAATCGCTGTGAGAACACCAACGATGTCCTGCTGGCCATCCTCGGTTGGGCGAATGTACATCCGCTTTTGAAGGTCATTCCTGTGGAGTGGGATTACAGCATTCCCTACGGCATTC
>CAVEOA010000035.1:0-18871 GCA_963617205.1 Alloprevotella sp.
TTCCAAAGGGCGACCGGAAAGCCCTTTGGTCGCTCCGCAGAGCGAAAAGCCTTCGACTTGGTTTCATTTCCATGGTTGATTTATGGCAAGCTAATCAAGGAGGCTTTCCGGTCGCGGACTTCGTCCGATTTCTTTCTTGACCCCTTCGGCGGCACACTTGTCTTGATTTGCATAGGTGAGTTTGGGCAAACTAATGAAGATGCCGCATTACAAAACCGCTATGGAAATGAAGATTGCATGTCCGAAGGTTTCCAAAGGGCGACCGGAAAGCCCTTTGGTCGCTCCGCAGAGCGAAAAGCCTTCGACTTGGTTTCATTTCCATGGTTGATTTATGGCAAGCTAATCAAGGAGGCTTTCCGGTCGCGGACTTCGTCCGATTTCTTTCTTGACCCCTTCGGCGGCATACGGGGTTACATTCCCATAGTTGGCTTGTGGCAAGCTATCAAGGGGACTTTCTGAGTGCTCTCTTGAACCTGTTTTTTGTGTGCTTTTATGCGAGGGAATGCGGAGGTGTTATATTGTAAATATTTCATGCACATTCGTCCGCTTGCTTGACATCCATGGCCATTTGTAATACAATGTTAACAAACGAATTGTGCCCTTTTGGGCTGCATGAAGCTTGAGGTGAGCCATTGATGAAGCACGGTTGGCAACGGATGCGGTCATTCCTGGTCATGGTTCTTGTGCTGGCGCTTTGCGGCATTGTGCCGGAGAGCGGCGCTGTGCTGCGGCTTGAAACCGCGCAGGCGGATACGACTGCGACGGCGGCGTACGGCATGGCCACGACGGATAATGTCGTTGTGCGCAAGCAGCCCTCGACCAGCGCGAACTACTGGTTCCGCATCAATACGGGATTCGTCTGCGAAATTCTTGATACGGTTGTCAAGGATGACACGACCTGGTATAAGGTCAACAGCACGAACCCGACCCCCAATGGCCGCACCTACATCGGCTATGTCCGCGCAACGTATTTCCGACCGCTGACGGCAGACGAAACGGCGAGCTACATTGCCGGCACGATGACGTCCGCACCCTCGGCGACGGCAACGCCTGCTGCAACCTCGTCCGCCGCGGATACCGTGGTCGGCACGGGCAAAATCACGGCAAGCGGCACGAATCTGCGCGCGGAAGGAAGCATGTCCGGCAGTGTGCTCGGTACGCTCAACAGGGATACGGTGGTGTCGCTGCTGTCCATCCCGGACGTCATTGACAGCAACCACTGGTATAAGGTGAGCTACAACGGGCAAATCGGCTATGTTCAGGCGAACTTCATCAGCGTGACGACCTCTGTGGTTACGGCCGTGCCGTCCACTGTGTATGGCACCGTCAAGCTGCTCTACAATACCGGCAACCTCCGCAACGCGCCCAATGGCGAAACGAAGGCGGTCTGGCAGGGGCTTGGCACAACGCTGACGGTTGCCGGTCTCTCGACGGACAAGGGCGGTTACACGTGGTATCCGGTGTATTACGGCACGAACAACACGGTTTATTATGTCCGCGCCGACATCGTTACGTATACCGCCGGCACGTCGCCCTCCTCCCCGACTGCGACGCCGCAGAGCAGCAGCACCTATGGCTATGTCATCACCACGCAGGCCAACGTGAACCTGCGCCTCTCGCCCAGCGGCGAAACCATCGTGCAGGTGCCGCGCAACGTCGTGCTGCCCTGCATCGGCAATCCGGTCACCCCCACTGGAAGCAGCTACACGTGGTATTACGTCCGCTACAACAACATGGCAGGCTATCTGCGCGGCGACTGCGTCGTTGTGTGCGACCAGAACGGCTACTCGATCGGCACCGTGACCGCAACGCCTGCATCAACCGCCGCACCGACTGCCGCGCCGACTATTTCCGCCTATGTCAAGCTCGTCAAGACAAATGTCAACCTGCGCGCAACGCCTGCTGGCAGGACGCAGGGGCAGTACACCATCAACCTGATTCTGCCCGTCATCGGTTCGACCATCTCCTCGGGCAAATACAACTGGTATTATGTGCGCACGCCGGACGGCAAGACGGGCTATATGCGCAGCGACTGCGTCGTCCTGTGCGATGTCAGCGGCAATCCGTCAACGGACACGCCGTCAGTCACCACGTCCGCCGCGACGCCAACGCCAACGCCGGTAAGCGTCCTTTCCTCCTATGTCCAGACGACGCTTGATTACGTCAACCTCCGCAAGTCCGCCAGCCGCGATTCCACGTCCGTCGCGAAGGTTCGCACGGGCACCGTTCTGGCGTACAATTCGTCCACCACTTCCGGCACGTCCACCTGGTACCGCGTCGTGTACAACTCCTCCGAGGTCTGGATTCTCGGCAGCTGCGTCAAGGTCATGACGCAGGCGGAATACGAGGCTTATATCGCGGCGAATCCGTCCGTTGCAACGCCTCAGCCGAATGCGGCACTCGGCACCGTCACGACGACGAAGGGCGGCGTCAACATCCGCGCAACCGCCAACGGCAGCAACATCCTCACCCGCGTGGATAAGGGCGTTCAGCTGTCCTACTACGCCGAGAACATCAAGGCAGGCGGCTACACGTGGTACCGCATCCGCACCTCGTCCGGCGTGGATGGCTACATCCGCTCCGACATGGTGACGAAATCGTCGTCCGCCACGCCAACCGCGACGCCATCCGGCTCCACAACGCCTACGGAGGCGACCTACACGACGCTGCGCCTCGGCTCGACCGGTGACGCCGTCAAGAACCTCGTGCAGGAGCTCATCAATCAGGGCTACTACACCGGCACCGTCACCAGCAGCTACACCAGCGCCGTGCGTGACGCGGTGATCGCGTTCCAGAAGGCGAAGAGCCTGACCGTCGACGGCATTGCCGGCAAGGAGACGCAGCACGCGCTCTTCGGCACCGTTGAACCCGGCACGGTGGATTACGCCGACCGCACCTTCACCTTCTATCCGGCGGAAAAGATTGACTGGTTCACCGGCGGCATTCAGACGCTGTGGGCGAAGGGCGACAGCTACAAGGTCTACGATGTAAAGACAGGGCTTGTCTGGTGGGCGCGCCGCTGGTCCGGCTCGAATCACGCGGACGTTGAGCCGCTGACCGCTGCGGACACGGCGATCCTCTGCAAGATTTACGGTGTCAACACGGCGCAGGAAATCTGGGACAACAACCTGTGGCAGCGCAGACCGTGCCTTGTGACCATCGGCACGAGGACATTCGCATGCTCGCTGTTCGGCATGCCGCACAACCCTGACGGCGACACGATTGCCGACAACGACATGACCGGTCAGATCTGCATCCACTTCACCAACTCCAAGGGGCATGAATCCGGCAAGGTGGACACCTACCATCAGGAGGCCATTCAGTACGCCTACGAGCACTGCCCGGCAGGTCAGAAGTAAAATCAACACCCCGCATCGCAGGAAGTATTCCACGATGCGGGGTGTGTTTTTGTCTGATATTCAAGGGACTTTCCGGTCGCGGACTTCGTCCGATTTGTTTCTTGACCACCTCGGGCATACTTGGTTTCTTTCACATGGTTAAATTGTGGCAAACCGTTCAAGGGGGCTTTCCGGTCGCCCCCTTGACCCCTTCGGCAGCAAACTTGGTTTCTTCTACATGGTTGAGTTGTGGCAAACGAAATAAAGAAGCCGCAATACAAATATACTACGGGAATGTGCATTGCGAAGGGGTTCGGGGGCGACCGCAAAGCCCCCCGAGATAGCTGCACAATAAATCTGACATGGAGATATGTACTGTGAAGGGATTGGGGAAAGCGTTCGTTTTCAAGGAGAACATTGAAAGCTATTCAAGGGGGCTTTCCGGTCGCCCCCTTGACCCCTTCGGCAGCATACTCGTATTGATTTGCATAGTTGAGCTGTGGCAAACTAAATAAAGAAGTCACATTACAAACCCACTATGGAGATGTGCATTGCGAAGGGGTTCGGGGGCGAGCGCAAAGCCCCCGAGATAGCTGCAACACAAATTTACTACGGGAATGTGCATTGCGAAGGGGTTCGGGGGCGACCGCAAAGCCCCCGAGGTAGCTGCAATACAAACCCACTATGGAGATGTGCATTGCGAAGGGGTTCGGATGAAAAACAGACGAAGTCTGCGAGCGCAAAGCCCCCGAGATAGCTGCACAATAAATCTGACATGGAGATGTGCACTGTGAAGGGGATTGGGGGAGAATGCAAAGCCCATGAAACTTATACCACCGCCATGCCCTTTTCTTCGGTCATTTGCAGAATCGCCTGATCAATGCATTTCCCAATCCTGTCGCCGAGCTCCTTCTGCATGGCGTCCTCGTTTGTCAGCGTTTCCTCCAGGATGCTTGCGATTCTCTGGCGGCTTTTGCCGGACCGCAGATGCTCCTCTTTGACCTGCTTCCGCAGCAATTTGGGCATTTTCCAGTGCTTCAGCATCGGACGGAGGAGCGTGTCCACCACGGATTCGCCGAAAAAAGCGATGATCAGCCCGATGATGAAGCCGATGACCAGCCCGAGCGGTCCGGATACAAGCAGCGCGACACCGCCGCCGCCGCAAAGCGCCGCCGTAATAACGCCCATGATGATGTTGAACAGCACGGAGACCAGCGGCATGTCCGTCATGCCCGGCATGGTCAGCACGCCCTGCATGGAGAGGCTGCCTGTCGGGATAGTGGCGCTGCGGATTTGCAGGCGCTGGATGTCTACACCATACTTGACGCACAGGTCGTTGAGGTCGTGCTGAACCTCCGTCAATATGCCGTCCAGCCACGACGTTACGACTGTGGCGAGCTGCTCGCGCCATTTGTCCGTCTTGAGCAGCTCCTCGGCGCGGGGCTGGCATTTCGCCTCCATGTCGGCGAAGGTGTCCGTCTTGCCCTGCTGCCATGCGCGAAATTCCGGCAGAATCACCTGCTCGAGCAGCGCATCCGTCATCACGCCGGACAACGCTTCCGTCAGCTTCGGCATCGCCTGCGCCACGTGATTTTCAACGGCATCGCTCTCGACATACGATGCGACGTCTTCCTTCAGGCGCTTCAGCATCTCATCGATGTGTCCGGCGCATGATAGACCGCGTGCAATGTCGTATTCAGGGGACGTGGAATACTGGAACTGCGCGTTCGGGAACGTATCGCGGCAGAGCTGGCGGAAGAACGCCATCCGTGACGCGCCGCCCGTCAGCAGGATGATTTTCGGCGGACGCTTTGATGTCACCTGCTGCGCCATCATCAGGCAGTTCATCAGGCGGCTGCGGAAGGATTCGCCGTTTAACAGCGATGACGGACGCTCGGAGAGATCCTCGATGACCGCATCGCTGATGGTGATGTCCAGAACATGCCGTCCTTCGCGGAAGACGGTTTCCTGCTTCGTCAGCGCTTCGCCGTTGTTCAGGGTGAAGAAGCGCTCCTTCAGCCGCCGCGCAGACAGCATCAGGCGGTTTTTCCATGCCGGTTCGCTGTCAAGGACGCTGCGGATGACATCTGCCTCCTCCGCGCAGTGCTGCGAAATGGCACGCTCCAGCAGCAGCTCATCGAGGATGCCGCCGCCGACCTGCGTGCCCATCGTGCTGACGGCGTATTCCTGCCCGTCGCAGACGTACGCCAGATCCAGAGTAGAGGAGCCGAGGTCGATGACGAGCGCACAGTCCATCAGCAGGTGCCGGAGCTCATCCTGATCATCCGTCATGGCGGCGGAGAGAAACGCGGCGCGCGATTCCGACACGAGGTGGACGTTCGGCAGTCCGGCAGAGGTCAGCAGCGTGTGATAACGGTCGCGCACCTCCCTTGACCAGTCCGCAGGGCAGCCGACAACGAAGCTCGCGTCGCCGGAATCAAGCACATCGCGGATGGTCGTGTGGTCACGCAGCGCCGTCAGCACCCCCGCGGCAAAGGCGGTGATGGCGCGGTCGGCGTCGCCATTGCCGGTGCGGAAGGTGCGCTTGAAGCACACGCGCAGGTTCTCCGCCTGCGGATTGTCGCCCGCGAGCGACCCGATGACCGTCTTGTTATCAAAATCGGCAACGGCAGTCAGGAAGCTGCCGCGCCCGTGGACGGGAATCACCACTGGCTCCAGCTGCTGGCTGGTATAGAGCGCGACGCAGCTTTCGCCGTCCCCCAAATCAAAGCCGAAGTAACGCATTATCGCATGCCTCCCTTCCCGTGGGACTGAAGCATCAGACCGCGGCGGAGCATGAGTCCGCTTTCCTTGGCGACAATCGCCGGATAGCGCTGCTGGTCAATGTCGCTGTCCATCACGTCAAAATACGCCGCCTTATCCGGCGCGTAGTCAACCGTCTGGCAGCCCATGCTGTTCAGGAGGCTCTGCGCGTTCGACAGCGGCCATGAAAGCGCGTTTTCCTGCTGCCTGCTGCCGCTCAGACGGGCATCCTGCATCATTTCGTACAGCGCGGCGTAGATTTCGCACGCCGTATCCTCGCTGACATTGACGCTTGCCATGCTGTCCTGCGTGAACAGCGCTTCAATCGTCTGCGCATCCAGCGCGATGCGGCTGTCGGCCTCGAGAACAAGGCGGTGAATGTCGTTTTCCTCGGCGGTGACAGTCACTTCCGGCTGACGCCTGAGCATGACCGCCGCGCATACGCCCGATACGCCCAGCGACAGCAGCTGCACCGCCGCGCACAGGACGAAACGCCCGACCCAGCCGCTGTTTTCGCTTGAGATGGTTTGGGGCAGCGTAAGCCACAGCGCGAATGAACCGAGGCTCAGCACGATGGCGGCAATCAGCAGCAGGAGGCGCCCGGTGTCCTTTTCCTGCCGGACAGGCTGTGCATGCAGCACGTCCACGCAGGCAAGGGATTTCGCCTCGCGTGCATACAGCAGATGCAGCAGCTGCCTGCGCGTGCCGGCGGAGATGTTCGCCATGCGCGCTTGCTCGGCCTGATGGAGCTGTTCCTCTGCCTGACGGCGGATGATATCGGTGGAATTTATGCTCATTGCTTCTATATCCTTTCGTCCGGTCGGGTTCGCTGTTGTTTGTTCTCCCAAAGTATACATCACCCGAAGCGGCGAATCAAGCAAGATTTCCTTGAAACGCCTTTTGTTAACAGGAATTTCGCATTTGGCGGCGAATAGAACAAATGCTGAAAGAGCTTACAAGGCGATCAGCGAAAGGGAGGAGCCTGCCAATGGCAATGAGCACAGAGGAACGCGCACAGATGCTTCTGACACAGCCGGTGGAGAAAATCATCCCCAGGATGGCGGTGCCAACCATCTGTTCAATGCTGATTACATCCATTTATAACATGGCGGACACGTATTTTGTCAGCCAGATTGGTGCGGAAGGCAGCAGCGCTGGCACATCGGCGTCGGCGGCCGTCGGCATCGTGTTTTCCGTCATGGCAATGATTCAGGCGCTGGCATTCCTGTTCGGCATGGGCAGCGGCACGAATGTCAGCCAGCTGCTGGGCATGGGCAAAAAGAAGGAGGCGGAGGTCTACAGCGCAGTGGGCTTCTTCTCCGCATGTGCGGCAGGCGTTGTCATCGCGATTGCGGGCAACGTGTTCAATGAGCCGCTGATGTACCTGCTGGGCGCGACAGACACCGCCGCGCCGTACGCCGTGGAATACGCCCGTTACATCTTTCTCGCCGCGCCGTTTATGATGGGCTCGCTGGCGATGAACAACCTCCTGCGCTTTCAGGGGCTTGCCGTGTACGGCATGGTCGGCATCATCACCGGCGGCATCCTGAATATGCTGCTCGACCCGCTGCTGATTTTTGCGTTTGATATGGGCATCACGGGCGCTGCCGTCGCGACCGCCGTGTCGCAGCTCATCAGCTTCGTGATTCTGCTTGTCATGTGCAACACGCATGCCGATGCGCTGTCCATCCTCCCCCGAAACTATCGTCCGACGGCGAAAATGTACAGCAAAATCCTTAACAACGGTCTGCCGTCGCTGGGGCGTCAGGGCATCATGAGCGTTTCGACATCGCTGCTCAACAACGCTGCGGCGGTTTATGGCGACCCGGCGATTGCCGCGTTCTCCATCGTCAGCCGCTGCCTGAATTTCATTTACTCGACCGTTGTCGGCTTCGGGCAGGGCTTCCAGCCTGTCTGCGGCTTCAACTACGGCGCGAAGCAGTTCGACCGGATGCACCGCGCATTCTTCTTCAGCGTGAAGGTGACAACGGGCGTGCTGCTCGTGCTCGGCGTGCTTGGCTTTGCGTTCGCGGAGCCGATTGTCACCGCCTTCCGCCGCTCTGACCCCGAGGTCATCCGCATCGGAACGGAAACCTTCCGCGTGCAGATTCTCACGGCGTGGACGTGGGGCGTGATTACGCTGAGCAACATGTACACGCAGGCTATCGGCTACGGGATCCGCTCCACGATTCTCGCCGCGGCAAGGCAGGGGCTTTTCCTGATTCCGGTGCTGCTGGTGCTGCCGAAGGTGTTCGGGCTGCAGGGGCTGGAGTATTGTCAGCCTGTCGCGGATGTGCTGACGCTGGCGCTTTCGATTTTCATGATGGCAAAGGTCATGAAGGAAAAATAAAAATAGTTGAGGGAGCAGCGCCGCCGAATTGTGCGGTACTGCCCCCTCAATGTATATCGCCAAGGGAAAAATCAGGCAAATCGTTCATTCAAGCCGGAATACCGCCGCGTCATGGGGCGCAAGAAGGACACTCAGCCCGATGGCAGGCGCCTGCGTGACGCCGGTCCAGAGCTCACAGGCGGCGCTGAATGTGCCGTCAAGCTGCGCAGGCGCAACGGATACGGCGCGTGGAGCATCCGTCAGGTTGAACAGCGCGATGTAGCAGCCCTTGCCGTCCTTGCGCCGTGCCATCCAGACGCTTTCCTCGTCCGTCAGCGTCAGCGGATGCGCGCAGGTGCTTTCACGCGTGATGTTCAGCACCTCGGCGTTCGTCAGCAGCGCAAGCGTGAACGCATCGTTCTTCGTCAGCTCCGCGCCAATCATCAGCGGGGAGCGCATCATGCACCACAGCGTCATCATCGTGCGCTGCTCCTCGGGCGTGAAGTGCGTCCAGCCGTTATCAGCGTAGCACTGGCGAAGCGCGCCGATCGGCAGCATGTCCGCATCGGGCCAATGTCCTGCGCCGGCGTGAATGCACCACTTTTCCGCACGCTCGAACATGCCCTTGAGCAGCTGCCAGTCGTCCCAGAAATCATCGGTGATGCGCCACATGTTGGTATAGCGCTTCAGATGCTCCGCCTGCTCAATCGGCGCAGGTCCGGGCGAGAGCGACAAGACGATTTCGCGTCCGCAATTCCGGCACGCCTCGGAAATCACCTCGATTTCGCGTCGGCAATGCGGATATTCGCGCGCGATGTCGTCGCACTTGACGAAATCAACGCCCCATTCCGCGTACATCCGGAAGATGCTGTCATAATAATCGCGTGCCGCTTCTGTGTCGCAGCGAAGACCGTACATGTCGGGGTTCCATGCGCAGATGCTGTTGGGATTAGCCGCCTCGTCGCACCTGTGCGTGCTGCCGAGGATGGGCAGATGGAGATGCGCAGCCATTCGCGGCAGACCGCGCATGATGTGGATGCCGAATTTCAGCCCGAGCGAGTGGACATACGCCGCCAGCGGTGCGAAGCCCTGCTGGTTCGCAGAGGACGGAAAGCGGTTGACGGCGGGCTGAAGGCGACCGTATTCGTCCATCGTCAGCGCGGCAAATGGCTCATAGGCATGGCTGACGGCGGTCGGCTGGTACCATTGGATATCGACAACGATGTACTCCCAGCCATAGGGCTTGAGGTGCTTTGCCATGTAGTCGGCGTTTTGGCGGACGGTGCGCTCATCGACGGCGGTGCCGTAGCAGTCCCAGCTGTTCCAGCCCATGGGTGGATTGGCAGCGATCATGGTGATTTCACTCCTCTGTTTTTTATACGGCAAGGGGCTTTCCGGCGCGGACTTCGTCCGTCTTATCTCTTCGTCCGTTTTATTTCTTCGTCCGTCTTACCTTCATCTGTCTTTGCCCCTTCGGATGGTATGCTTGATTTGGAAGGCTGCCATCATCATAGCATAGCCGCGGGAAAAATTCAAGGCAGCACCGCACATTCGGCATCGATACCGAATGAGCCTTCTGCGCGGCATTATCGCAGGAAAAAAACTCCGGAGGAGCACTGCTCTTCCGGAGAAATGTTTGTGTGGCGATTTACCAGCCGCCGCCATTGCCGCCGAATCCGCCGCCGCCCTGTCCGCCACCGAATCCGCCTTGTCCGCCGAATCCGCCATTGTCGTTGAAGCCGCCGTTGCCGCCGAAGCTGCCGTTGTTGCCGAATCCGCCGCCGCTGAAGCCGCTGCCGACAACCGTGGCGGTTTGCGAGACGGTTGCGGTCACGCTGCCGATGGTGATGGTGTACGTTTCGCCTACGGTCAAATCAGGACTGGAGAACACAACGCTGCTGCCCGAACGGGTCGTTTCGCCGGTGTAAATGACGTTTCCCTTGCTGTCCGCGATGGTAATGGTCTGCCCGGCGGTGTACGTGTTCGTGGTCACGAGGAAGGCGCACTGCGTCGATGTGTCGCCGAAGCCTTCCGCCATGTCGCTGGCGCCGAGCGCGATGATCGTGCCGCCGGAGATAAATGCGGTGCCGCCGTTCTCCGTGCCGATGTCGATGGCGCCGTTGCCGCCGTTCGTCGGACCGTTGATGGTGATTTCGCCGCCTTCAACGCGCAGATCGCCGTTCGTGTCGAGCCCGTCGCCGTCTGCCGTGACGGTCAGCTTGCCGCCTGTAATCACCAGAGTGGGCATTTCCTCCTCTTCGCTGGAGGCTTCAGATGTCTGCTCGCCGCTGCGTCCGCCTCGGCTGCCGCCCCATTCGCCGCCAAAGCCGAGGTTGTTTGAGCCGCCGTTCGCGTTGATGCCGTCATCCGATGCCGTGATGTCAATGTCGCCGCCGGAGATGGTGATTTCGACCGCCTCCAGCCCTTCGTAGGAGGTCGGGATCGTGATCGTGCCGCCGGAGATGGTCAGCGACTTGTCCGCGTGGACGCCGTCATCGCCGGAGGAAAGCGACATTTCGCCGCCGCTGATGGTGATGGTATCGTCGCTGTGCACCGCATCATCCGCCGCGTCAATGGTCAGCACGCCGCCGCTGATGGCGATGGACTGCGCCGACTTCAACCCCTTGCAGCTGATGTCGTCCGTGGTGTCCGACGCGGTATCGAAGTCCCACCAGCCGTTTGACGTCGTGCGCGACTGTACGCTTGCGCTGCCGCCGCCGCTGACGATGCTGATTGTGCCGCCGCTGACGGTCAGCGCGGTTTCCGCCGAAATGCCGTCGCCGGTGCTTGTGATGGTGATTTCGCCGCCGTCAATGGACACGAAGCCCTTTTCGGCGTTGTCCAGCTCATCGCTGGTGATGCCGTCCTTGCCGGATACAATGTCGATTTGTCCGCCGGTCACGGTGACGCTCTTTTTGCCCTTGATGCCGTGGTTGACGGCGGTCACACGGATGGTGCCGCTCTCGATTTCGATGTCTGCCGTGCAGTGGATGCCGTTGTTCAGGTATCCCAGCACGGTCAGCGTGCCCTCGCCGCGGAAAATCAGGTCATCATTGCTGTAAAGCGCCCCGCCGGAGGCTGTTTCCTCATCGGAAGCATCCGTTTCGGCGGACGCTTCCTCGCCGGATTGCAGCGTATTGACCGTGCCGGCTGCCGTTTCGATGGTCACCTCGTCCGCCTGCACGACGGAAAGCGCTGCGCCGGTGCTGTTCGTGATGCTCACGCCGCTGAGCACGAGTGTCACGTCCTCCTTCTTGCCGGCTTCGATGACGAGCGTGCCATCGGTCAGCTCACCGGTGACGATGTAGGTGCCCTCCTGCGTGATGGTGACGGTCTGCCCGTCGATGGTCACGGTGCTGTCGGAGGAGGACGACCCTGCCGGCGACAGCGTGATGGTTTCATCAGCCAATGCGGTGGTCAGCATCAGGACTGCAAGGATGGTTATCAGGAAAAAGAAGCATTTTTTCATCTGTTCACCTGCTCTCTTGAGATTGAAGATATCAATAAGGGAAAAAAGAAATCAGACGAAGTCTGCGAAGGCTGTGAAGTCTGTCACATCATGCCGTTGTCGGTGGCGGAGGTGAATAAAATCGGCAGATTCCCGTTGCGCTCGCGCAAATCGTCCATCAGCGCCTTTGACGGGATATCCCCGGGCAGCTTGAGCTGATAGGTCAGCTCAAACAGCGTGCCCATGCTGACCGAGCGCACCTTTTCCAGCGACGCCTTCACCTGATGCGCTGCGAATACCTCCGTGAAGGCGTGCTCGTAATCAAGATCCTCCGGCACGGTGATGCGCAGCTGCTTTTCGCTCTTTGCCGGTTCGCCGAAATGAAGCGCAGTCAGAAGCAGCACAGCCGCAGCGGACAGCAGGAAGAAAATCACCGCGATGCCCAGCATACCCGTACCCATTGCCAGCCCGATGGCGACGGCCGTAAAAATGGCGGCAATCTCGCGCGCCGTGCCGGGAATCGAGCGGAAGCGCACCAAGGCGAAGGTGCCCGCGACGGCAAGCCCTGTGCCGATGCTGCCGTTGACCAGCATAATCACCAGCGCGACGGTCATCGGCAGGAGCGCGAGCGTCAGCGCGAACGATGCGGAATGGCGGCAGCCACGCGTGAATACGAGCGCCGTGAGGATGCCCAGCACCAGCGAAGCGCCGAGGCACAGCAGCAGCGAGGGAATGGTCAGGGTCGAGGGGAGAATGGAATCAAGAAACATATTCGTTTGCTCCTTTGTTGTTTTCGCGGGGAATCATCGTGCGGATATCGGGTGCATTGCAGGACAGGTGCTTCAGGTAGCACGTGCCGTATTTGGAGAAGGACGTCATGTAGCAGTGATGGCGGCTCAGCAGGCGCGTCAGCCACATCGGCGCGGCATGCAGGAGCTTGATTTCCAGCACGACAGGATTGTCATCGCAGATCAGCCGTCCTGAAGCATCCGTGAATTGCTCAAGGCGATCCGTCCGGAAGCGCAGGTTCGTGTCGAACGTCACGCGCAGCGCCGGATCCTCACGCCCGAAGAGCGCAATCCGCTCATACGACAGCATCACGCGAGGCGCGACCGGATGCTCCTGCAAATACCGGTGCAGCTCGCGCTGAATCTGTACGGTCGAGCCGTCCTGAAGCATGTCGCCCTGCAGGAAGCGCGACATCTCCTCCGGTGCGGCGGCAATGCGGCGCTTATAGACGATGCCCTTGTACTTCTTCTTCAGCTCCGCGAACATCAGCGTGTCATACGCCGGCGTACCGTACGCACGAAGGCGGAATTTCACCTTATAGACCGGCTTGAGCACGGATTGGCGGATCACCGCATAATCCGGCGTATCAAAATACAGATTGCGAATCGTGTGCTGACCGTACTGGTCGATTTCCATATAGGCGCGCAAATCATGGAGAAGGGCTTTCGTCTGTAGCTGCGTCAGCAGAAATTTCTTTTCCACGCGCTCAAAGGAGCATTGGACATTTGCCATGGTGATCACCTCCGTTTATCTTGATGGTTTCAGTATAAATCAAATCGGTGTAAAATTGCTATTCATTATGTGAAGATTTTGTGAATATTGCCGGAAAATCATCCTTTTCAACAGTTGGACTTTAATTCTGAAGGCGAAATCAAGTAAGCCCGAAGGGGTCAAAGAAATCGGACGAAGTCCGCGAGCGGAAAGCCCCCTTGTGAGTTTGCTAAGGCTTAATTATGGAAATGAAACCAAGTATGCTGCCAACGGCTTTTCGCTCTGCGGAGCGACCAAAGGGCTTTCCGATCGCCCTTTGGAAACCTTCGGGCATGCAATCTTCATTGCCATTGTGGTTGGATAATGCAGCTTCTTTATTTTATTTTGTTTGCCACAGTTCAACTGTGCAAATCAAACCAAGTATGCTGCCGAAGGGGTCAAGGGGGCGAGCGGAAAGCCCCCTTGTTAGTTTGGCAAGGCTCAATTATGAAAATGAAACCAAGTATGCCTGAAGGGGTCACAAAAACGGACGAAGTCCGCGAGCGGAAAGCCCCCTTGCAAGTTTGCTAAGGCTCAATTATGGATAATGAAACCAAGTATGCCCGAAGGGGTTTAAGGGGGCGAGCGGAAAGCCCCCTTGCAAGTTTGTTTAAGCTCAATTCTGGAAGTGAAATCAAGTATGCCCGAAGGGGTCAAAGAAATCGGACAAAGTCCGCGAGCGGAAAGCCCTGAAAGCTGCAAAACGAATCAAGGGAATAAGGGAAAGCGCTGCGAATCGCGCAACAGCGATAAAGTCCCTCCCTGCCCCTGTTGCGCGGCAGGAAAAAATGTGTTATGATAGCTCCGGATAAACTGGATGACAAGGAGCAATGAAGCCAATGGATATGAAAACGAAGCTGGCAGGCATGGCGGCAAACTGCCTGACGGAAATCTGGCCCGATGCGCAGGGATTGCCGACTGCGGAGGAAATCCGCGCACTGCTGGCGGTTCCGCCGGATCCGCAGATGGGCGACTACGCGCTGCCTGTCTTCCGCATGGCGAAGGCGCTGCGGATGGCGCCGCCGAAAATCGCCGCAACGGTGGTTGAAAAGTGGTCGCATGAGGATGTCGCGCGCGCGGAGGCAGTCAACGGCTATGTCAATTTCTTCCTGAATCGCGTGAACTTTGCCGCGGAAACGCTCGGTGCAATCCTTGAAAGCGGAGAACGCTACGGCTCGTCCGATCAGGGCAACGGCAAAACCATCTGCCTGGATTATTCCTCGATCAATATCGCCAAGCGCTTTCATATCGGCCATCTGTCGACCACGATGATTGGCCACAGCCTGCGCCGCATCTACGATTTCCTCGGCTATAAGACGGTCGGCATCAATCACCTCGGCGACTGGGGCACGCAGTTCGGCAAGATGATCTGCGCCTATAAGCTCTGGGGGAATGAGGAGGAGGTCGAAAAGGGCGGCGTGACGGAGCTGGTGCGCCTGTACGTCAAGTTCCATGAGGAGGCCGAGAAGGACCCCAAGCTGGATGATCAGGGCCGCGCCTGGTTCAAGAAGATTGAGGACGGCGACGAGGAAGCGCTGCGCATCTTCAACTGGTTCAAGGCGCTTACGCTGCGCGATACCGAACGCGTCTATAAGCTGCTCGGCGTGACGTTTGACTCCTATGCCGGCGAATCGTTCTATAACGACAAGATGGACCGCGTTATCAACGAGCTGAAAGAGAAGAATCTGCTTACCGTCTCCGATGGCGCTTCCATCGTTGATCTGAGCGAGGACAACATGCCGCCGTGCATCATCCTCCGCTCCGATGGCGCGACGCTCTATGCCACGCGCGATCTCGCTGCGGCGCTCTATCGTCAGGATACGTATCATTTCGATAAGTGCCTGTATGTCGTGGCGTATCAGCAGGATCTGCATTTCCGGCAGATTTTCCGCGTGCTGGAGAAGATGGGCTATGCATGGTCGAAGAATTGCGTGCATGTCTCGTTCGGCATGATCTCCTATGAGGGTCAGGCGCTGTCCACCCGCAAGGGACATGTCGTGTATCTGGAGGATCTGCTGGATCAGGCGCAGAAGAAGGCGCTGGAAATCATCAATGAAAAATCCCCGAACCTCCCGAACAAGGAGGAGGTTGCGCGGCAGGTCGGCATCGGCGCGGTCGTGTACACCGATTTGAGCAACAACCGCATCAAGGACGTTGACTTCTCGTGGGATCGCGCGCTGAATTTTGACGGCGAGACGGGTCCGTATGTGCAGTACACGCATGCGCGGTGCTGCTCCGTGCTGCGCAAGGCGGCGGATTTGACGCTGCCGGAGGCGGATATGGCTGCCCTGACCGATGACGAGGCGCAGGCGCTGCTGCGTATGCTGGGTCGCTTCCCGGACGTCATTGCGGAGGCGGCGGACAAGTATGAGCCGTCTATGATTACGCGGGCAGTCACCGATATCGCGCAGGGGTATAACAAGTTCTATTATGAGCACCGCATTCTGGATGATGATCCTGCAACTGCGGCGGCGCGTGTTGCGCTGACGAAGGCGGTCAAGGATGTCATTAAGACAGGGCTCTGGCTGATTGGCATTGAAGCTCCCGAACGCATGTAAGTCAGGGGCTCAAAAGAGGCGAAAGGAAGCCTGCTGCTTTTTTACTGGCAGCAGGCTTTTGCTATGCCGTTTTACAGCGTACCCTTTTGGAAGCGCTCCTCGGCTTCCAGCATGATTTTCTCGGTCGCGGACACGCCGCAGCGGTCAGCGCCGGCTGCACGCAGCGCCAGCACCGTGTCGAGGTCGCGGATGCCACCGGAGCCCTTGACGCGCACACGCGGAGAAACCGCTGCCCGCATCAGGCGGATGTCCTCGAGCTTGCAGCCTGCCGAGCCGTAGCCGGTGGAGGTCTTCACGAAGTCGGCACCGGCTTCCTCTGCCAGTTCGCAGCAGCGCTTTTTCTGCGCGTCGGTCAGGTAGCACGTTTCAAGAATGACCTTGACAATCGCACGCTGCTCATGCGCCAGCTCGCAGATTTGTCGGATTTCGCCGCGGACATAGTCCTCGTCGCCGTGAATCATCCTGCCGATGTTGATGACCATGTCGAGCTCCTCGCAGCCCTGCTGCAGCGCAAGACGCGCCTCGGCGAGCTTGATTTCGGAGGCATGAGCGCCATGTGGGAAGCCGATGACGGTGCAAACCTTCACGCCGCTGCCACTGAGCATTTCGGCGAGAATCGGCACATCGCACGGACGCGCACAGACAGACGCGGTGTGGTACTTGAGCGCCAGCTCGCAGCCCCGGCGGATGTCATCCTCGGTGAGGTACGGCTGAAGGGTGCTGTGGTCGAGCATGGCGGCGATATCAGATGGGGTCAGGGTCATGGAAATGCTCCTTTCTGTGGGGATTATTCGGCATCCGGCGCCGGCATCTGGGATGCATCCGGCGTGGCGGTAACGGCTGAAGCGTCAACGGCGGCGAGGAAGCTGACCATGCAGTAGCCCTCGATGACATCCGTGCGGACGTGCACCCACTCCGGGTCGTCGCACGTTTCCAGCACGATGACCTGCTGACCGGATTGCAGGCGCATTAGCAGGTCGGCAGCCATGCTGGGCTCTGCGCGGAGATTCAGGCTGGAGGCGTTGACGTACATGACGGTCGCGCCATCGGGAAGGGAATCGGTCGTGACGGGCATCAGCGTGGGCTTCGGGGTCGCGGTGGCGGCAGGCGCAGGCGTATTGGCGAGCGAGGACGGCACGGTCGGCAGCGTCAAAGCGCCGGAGGACGTCTTCATCAGCGTCATGCCGGGATAATAGAAGGCGAGAATCTCATCGAAGGTCTTGTCATAGCGGCTTGCCATCCACTGTGCGCCGCGCTGGCTCATGCCGACACCGTGCCCGTAGCGCCGTGCCTGCACGAGGAAGCGGTTGTCCTCCTCGGCGACGGAAATGACCTCGCTGCCGGAAATGTGCAGGGACAGCGATGTGATGACGCTGCTGGTCAAGCTGAGGGTGACGGTCGCTTCGCCGCCGGAAAGGAAGTCCGTCAGCTGAACGGTCGGGTCGGGCGTCGGAACGGTCGTCGGCGTTTCCGTCGGCAGGGGAGAAGGCGTGTCGGCTGGCGCGGCAGTGCTGTCGCCCAAATCCCAGTCCTCATCGACAGCGGAGGGAACCTCGTAATCAGCCGTGGCGGCGGGCGCAGCGGTGTCAGTGGGGAGAATATCGGCAAGCTGCTTCTTGCCTGACCACGTGAAGGTGATGACCAGCTCGCTCATGCGGCGGCTGGGCGCGTCAAACAGCGGCGTTTCGGCGGATACGGCGGAGATGCTGTCGATGCGGAAATCCTCCAGCGCCTCGGAATAGCCGCCCTGAAGCAGCGCCGCGAGGAGCTTTTCGTGCAGCAGCGTTTTGAGCGCGTCCGGCATGCTGCCATCCTTGCCGATTCTCACCGTGCGGACGATGCTCTGCGGATTTTCCAGGTCATACGGGTCATCGACCATGGCATAATAGCTGTAATCGCCGCTGCCGGACCAGACGTTTTGCACCAGCTCGGTCTGACCGCCGTTGCTGGCGCTGTAGAAGCACTCCGCAAGCTTGCCGTTGTAGGTGCCGACAATGCCGGCAGTCTCTTCGACGGCGCGCGCAGCGTTGGTGGTTGATGCATCGACGCCGCGGAAAACCTGATCGTTTGTCGTGTCGACAACGTCATAGGCACGGGAGGGATTCAGGTGCGACAGCGCGTAGGTGCGTGCGCAGACCGCCTGCGCCTTGAGCGCCTCGAGCGGGAAGCTGTCGCTCATCTCATACGGCACAACGCCGAGCAGATAGTCCTCGACCGACAGCGTCAGGATGGGCACGAGCAGCCCGTTTTCGATGGACAGCGACAGCGTGCCGGGGTACAGATTGCCGCTCCTGCTGAAGCGCAGACCGGGCATATCCATGGAGGACTGATTCCGCTGGAACACCGCGCTTTTCCCAAGGCGAAGGCTCATGCCGCAGTAGAACAGGTACAGCTCGCCGGCGCGGATCTGCACGGTCACTTCGGCATCCTCCGGCAGCGCAAGCAACGCCTGACCGTTCACCAGCACGGTGTATGCGCCCTCGAGCGTGAGGTCGGCGCGGTCGGTCAGCTGCAGCCGCCGCAGGAGCACGCGCACGGTCGGCGCTTCGTCTGATGATGCATCCGCTGCCGGCGAAAATGGCCATCCTGCCGCAAGCAGCACGATGCACATCAGCAGACAGAGCATCCATCGCATTCGTTTCAAGCGGATTCCTCCTTTTCAATCCGAAGCCATTCGGATACACATCTCCATAGTTGATTCATAAAGTAACTTATTCTTATCGTTAGTCAAAGTTCAACCAAGGAAAGGCAAACTTGTTTCAGTTTGCAACCTTTCGGGGGCTTTGCGGTCGCCCCCGAACCCTTCGCAGTGCACATTTCCGTAGTGGGTTTGTAATGGGACTATTTCGGGGGCTTTGCGGTCGCCCCCGAACCCCTTCGCAGTGCACATTTCCGT
>CAVEOA010000036.1:0-18503 GCA_963617205.1 Alloprevotella sp.
CCAACGTCTGGCAGCAGGACCACAACGGCTTCACGCATCAGGACCCCGGCTTCCTTGACCACATCGCCAACAAGAAGGCGGACGTCGTGCGCATGTATCTGCCGCCGGACGCGAACTGCCTGCTGTCCTGCTTCGACCACTGCATCCGCAGCCGCGACTATGTCAACGTGCTGGTGACGAGCAAACATCCGCGTCAGCAGTGGCTGACCATGGATCAGGCCGTCAAGCACTGCACGCAGGGCATCGGCATCTGGGAGTGGGCGAGCAACGACGCCGGTCAGGAACCGGATGTCGTCATGGCGTGCTGCGGCGATACCCCGACGCTGGAGACGCTGGCGGCAGTCACCATCCTGCGCCACGCGCTGCCGGAGATTCGTATCCGCGTGATCAACGTTGTCGACCTGATGAAGCTTCAGCCTGCCGCAAAGCATCCGCACGGCCTGAGCGATCCGGAATACAACGCGCTGTTCACCACGGACAAGCCGATTGTCTTCGCGTTCCACGGCTATCCCACGCTGATTCACGAGCTGACCTACGAGCGCGCGAACCGCAACATCCACGTGCACGGCTATCAGGAGGAAGGCACGATCACCACGCCGTTCGACATGCGCGTGCAGAATGAGATCGACCGCTTCCACCTCGTGAAGGACGTTGTTGAGAGCCTCCCGCAGCTCGGCAACCGCGGCAGCTACCTCATTCAGCAAATGAACGACAAGCTGGTTGAGCACAAGCAGTACATCCACGAGGTCGGTCTGGATCTGCCTGAGATCCGCGACTGGAAGTGGGATCTGTAAGCGCAATCCGCTTCAACCCATAGAAAAGCAGCGGCACGGAGAGCAAAAGCTCCGTGCCGCTGTTTGGTTTTTTACCATGGCTCCATCGCCGCGGAATCCGGCTCAGGCGTATCCGACGGAAACACCTCCAGGTGGTTGTCCTGAAACCCGTCATACGGATAATAGCCGCTGATTTCATCGCCCTCGCCGGTGCTGTTGTCCGGCTCCTCAGTGGGGACGACTGTTTCGACCGTCAGCAGACCGCCTTCGCTGCCTGCCAGCGGGAAGATGATGGTCAGCTGAATCCAGCTGACGCCATCGCCGTACTGATTCAGGTAGTACGCGCCGTAGATCCGCGTCTGACTGCCCTGCAGCTCGGACACGGTTTCCTCAAAGGAAGCGGTGTTGCCGCTGCCATTGAGCGTCTGCGCACGGAGGACATAGGACTGCACCGCCGCGACTGCCGAATCAAGCGAGATGACGTCCGGGCTTGTTTCATGCACGAGCGCACCGCCGATTTGCGCGAAGGAGGTCATGCTGTCCATCCGTAGGACAAGGCTGACGATGCCGCCGTCATCCATGGTGACGGTGATTTCGGCATGCTCCGGCAGCTCGGCGCTGTTCAGCCCGAGGCTCGCGAACGTCGGATACAGCTCATAGCACGGCGCAAGCTGTCCGGCGCCTGCCTGCAGGAGATCGTCATTCACGCGAGAAACGTACTCCTTCAGCTGCGTGACGGCAGGGTAGGCAGACAAATCCTGTCCGGCAGCCGTGTCCCAATCAATCGACTGCGATGCGGCGGCATTCACCGTCAGCAGGAGCAGCGTCATCGTCAGCAGCAGCGCACAGAGACGCGTCCTCATGCCTTCTTGTCCGCGAGCGCCGCTTCGCGCAGCTCCAGGAAGCGCATAATCAGATCAACCGTGCCCTCGATGCCGAGCTTGCCCGTGTCGACGCACAGGTCATAGTTGTTGACGTCGCCCCACGTGGCGGTGGCGTAGTAATTATAATAGGAGGCGCGCTGGCGATCCCGCTTGCGAATCTGATCCTCTGCCTTCTGCGGATCGATGCTGTAATACTTCACCGCACGGGCGACCTTACTCTGCATCTCCGCCTTGACGAATACGCTGACCGTGTTGGCGCGGTCCTTGAGCACATAGTCGGCGCAGCGACCGACAATCACGCACGGTCCCTTGTCCGCGATGGAGCGGATGGCATCGAACTGCGCAAGGAAAATCTTGTGGTTGAGCGGCATATCCATGTAATAAGAGCCGGTTTCACCATGCATCTGCATACCGGTGACGAGGTTGAACAGCAGCGAGCGGGTCGGCTTTTCGTCATGATCCTCGAAAATTTCCTCGCAGATGCCGCTCTGCTTCGCCGCCTCGGACAGCAGCTCTTTGTCGTAGAACGGAACGCCGAGCTTCTCCGCGAGCATACGTCCGACATAGCGTCCGCCGGAACCAAACTGTCTACCGATGGTAATCACACAATTCGTCTTCATGATCGTTGTCCTCTCTTTCTTTAGGAATCGCTGATGCATTCGGCAGCGTTTCCTTCATGCGCAAGGCCTCTTCGGGATGAAGCGGCATGACAACACACGGCTTCATTGTCTTCAATGTCATTATAGCATAAATTGTCGCTTTCGGCAATGGCAAACAACGGCGCAAAGGTGAATCAGGACGCAAAAAAAGCATCGAAAAGCGCACAGAAAACGTGCGAAATTCCTGAATGTTGTTGTGCTGATGCGAAAAACAGTGCGAAGATTGTTGCATTTTTAACAAAAACAGGCGCTGCATTGGTTCACTTTTCATGAATTTTCGGCGCACACACAGGAAAAAGCTTGCAGAAAACAAGGAATTATGGTAAAATAAACATAGAAGACATCCATGTCTTGGCATACTTTGACTGATTCTGCAATGATTGAGAGGCAATTTAAGGATACATACTGGAGGCTATACGAATGGCAAAAGCATGGACGGACGATGACGCGTTGGTGGAAGGCCTGACGGATCATCTGTTTGATATGATCTATAAGCTCCCCAAATACCTCCTGCACATGGACGAGCTTGCGCGCTCCTATGACCTGACGTACCTGACGATGCAGATCCTCTGCCTGCTGCGCGCCGGTGAAATCAGCATCGGCGAAATCAGCGGTCGGCTGGGCATTGCGAAGCCGAATATCACGCCGCTGGTGGAGGGACTCTGCCATCGCGGTCTGCTTGAGCGCCATCGCTGCGAGGGCGACCGCCGCAAGGTGCTGGTGATGCTTCTGCCTGCCGGCGTCGAAATGGCGGACAGCATCCGCGCAACGATCCGCGAGCAGATGAAGGAATGGCCGAAGGACTACAACGTCAGCGAAATGAAGCGCCTGAACCGTGCCCTTACGACAGCGCTTGAAATGGCTGATGATATCATGAATCGCCGTTAAGGGGCACTTCGTGCCCGTTTTGTCTCATGTTTGTTTTTGAACAGCACAGAAAACCTCCGGAGCGAAAACGTTCTCCGGAGGGTCTTTTTATTCGATTTCGCGCCTTGGCGGATTTTCCGCGTCGATGAAGGGGCAAGCTTCCGGCATGGGCTTGATGGTCGTGCTGCCCTTCACGATGCGGCAGACGGCAGGCGTCAGCCCATCGGACGAGGCGATAACCGACATCGTGCCGCAGCGCCCGTCAGGACGGACAACGCACAGGCACTTGCCGCTGAAGGCGGAACGGGTTGCACTGCGGTACGGCTCTGTGCAGGCGCCGTAGCCGTTATCCGTGCCGACAATCGTGCCGCCGCTGACGGTGAAGGTGACGGGATTTTCCGCGTTCGGGCAGCGCGTGCCGTTCCGGTCGGCGACATCGCAGGTGATGCACACGAGGTCATCCGAATGGATGCTGACGGCGTCATGGTCGGCGCTGAGCAGGAGCTGCGCGGCGCCGCCGGCCGTGTACTGCACATCCTGCGCAACGAGATTGCCGGATGCGTCATAGCCGTTTGCGACAAGCGTGCCCGGTGCATATGCGACGGTGTAGGCATACTGGTTCTTTGTGCCGCGGTCGGCGAGGGTCCTTCTGCCGAGCAGTGTGCCGTTCAGGTACAGCGCCACCGATGCGCAGTTCGAGTACAGCCACACCTCAACCTTGCCGGATTGATGCGTCCAGTGCGGCAGAATATGAATCATCGGCGCATCCTGCCACATGCTCTTGTACATGTAGTAGATGTCCTTCGGGAAGCCGCAGGTGTCGATGATGCCGAAATAGCTGCTCTTTGCCGGATACCGGTTCCATTCTGCAGGCTCGCCGATGCAGTCAAAGCCTGCCCAGACGAAATGTCCGCAGGAACGGCTGCTGGCGAGGAATTCATTGACCGTTTCGGCAGCGGGCGCACCCCATGAAACCGCCGCCGTGTCATAAGCGGTGTAGACCATGCGGTCGCTGTCGGTTTCGTAAACGCCGCGGCTGGACAGGGCGCATGTCGTTTCGCTGCCGTAGATGGCGCGGTCTGTCTGGAGCGACTGGTCGTTGCCGGTGTAGTTGATGCCGACAACGTCCACAAGGCTGAGCAGCGGAGCAAGGTCGCTGTAGGCGTTGTTATTGCCGAGCGTTGTCGGACGGGTCACATCGAGCGATTTGACGACAGTGCTGAGCGATGTGCAAACGGCGCTGATTTCCTCGGCGGAATAGGCGCTGCCCACCGTGCCGCTGTTCATCTCGTTGCCGAGCGACCACAGGATGACCGCCGGATTGTTCCAGTCGCGGCGAATGACGTCCGTGACGACCTCGCTGCAATGCGCATCAAAATACCGTGCGAAATCGTAGATGCTTTTCGCCTTGCCCCAGCCGTTGAACAGTTCCTCGACCACCATCATGCCCTTTCGCTGACAGACATCGAGGAATGCTTCGCCGAACGGGTTATGCGCAAGCCGAACGGCGTTGCAGCCCATCGACAGCAGCAGGTCAATTCGCCGCTCGATGGCGCTTCTGTTTTCCATCGCGCCGATGCAGCCGCCGTCATGATGCAGGCAGACGCCCTTGAGCTTGGTGTGCACGCCGTTCAGGAAGAAGCCTGCGCTCTTATCGAACCGGATACTGCGGTAGCCATAGGGGATACGCACGGAGCGCACCGCCTGACCGTTCATGCGGGCAGTGACCTGCGCCTCGTAGAGGATGCCGCTGCCGCTGCGCCACAGGATGGGATTCATGAACGGAGCAGTCAGGCTGACGGCGGTATCCGCGCCGGGCGCAAGGAGAAGAGATGCGTCGGCGCTGCTGACGAGCCTGCCGTCCGGCGCGTACAGCGCAAGCGTGAACGCACAGTCCGCTGCCGTGTCCGCCGTATTGACGGCATTGAACGTGACGCAGGCTTCTCCGTTGGTCAGATCCTCATCGAGCTTCGGGGTCGTCACGCGGAAATGCGCCATGCGGACAGGGGTGTCGAGCATCGTCAGCAGCGTGACCGGTCGGAGGATGCCGCTGCCGGAATAACAGCGGCTGTTCGGCTGATTACTGCGGACAAACACGGCGATGATGTTCATGCCGTCCGTGAGCAGAGGACCGATGTCCGCGGTGAACGGATTATAGCCGAAGCAGTTCGTGCAGGCTGGCTGACCGTTCACGTACACGGCGGATTCCATGTACACGCCGTCAAAATGCAGGAGATAGCGGCAGCTTTGCTGCCTGCTGACCCAGACGGTTGTGCGATACCATGCATCGCCGCCGTCGAGAAAGCCGCCCATGTGTCCGGCAGGGCTCGCCGCATTGAAATCCTGCTCAATGGACCAGTCGTGGGGCACGGCGACGGTTCGCCACGCGCTGTCATCGTAATCAGCGGCAGCCTCGGCGGTCGATGCGTACGATTCGTCTGACACGGTCGAAATCAACTGGAATTTCCATGCATCGAGCCTCATGGCGGATACGAGCTGTTCTGCTGCATCCGCGTCCGTCAGCGCGGTCAACCGCTTTTCCATCGTATCGAGCCTTGATTGCAGGGATGAGAGCGAGAAGGGGCTGTCCGCGTCCGTCTGAATGCGGTCGGTGGAGGACGCTTCGACGCACACGGATGCGCTGAAGATGCAGCTCTGCGTGTCGCCCTGCACGAGGAAGAGGAACAGCTCGGCTTCGCCTGATTGCGCGTAGGCCGCGTTGGGCAGCACAACCTCCGCCGAATGACCGGCGGTCGTGCCGGACAGCAGGACGGTTGTGTTCGTCCGCAGAAAACGCCATGTGCCGCTGACGCGTGCGCCGGAGAGGTCAACCGGTTCGCCGCCGCTGAGCACGGACACGCAAAGCCGGTGCGCATGGCGCTCATCGGTCGCGAAAAGGCAGGGAATGCGCACGCGGCGAACGGGCTGCGTCAGCTCGTATGTGTAGGTCAGCGTGGTCATCAAATCTTGCATATGCTTTACTCCTTCCATGTCCCTTGAAGGAACACCTGTTCTTTACGGAGAAAGCATACCACGGCAGGGGAGAAAAGCGCAATCCGATTGGAAAAGTGTGGACAGGACTGGAAACAAAAAAACAGCAGGCTCGGAAACCCTTTCGGGCGTTCGAGCCTGCTTCGTGCAGATAATTCACATTTGTGCGGTGTCACGTTAGTTAAATGCTTCGTCCAACACAAGGCATCCAAACCAGTTTTCATCCGGAGACGTGCCGTCGGCGCCCAGCAGAGCCGCGTTGGAGGTGCGCTGACGGATGGTGTAGACCTCGCCGGTCAGCGCATCGACCTCGGCGACATAGGCGCTGCCGTCGCTTGGCGTGAGGGAGAGCTTCCAGACGGTGCTGCCATCGGAGGCTTCAATCGGCACGCCGCCGCGAAGCGTCCATTCGTCCGCATCCAGCGCACGCGCCGCATATGCCGCCGCAAGGCTCTTTGACAGCGTGTTGTCCGGCATGTCGGGGTAATTCGTCTGCTTCAGGCATGACAGCGCAAGGCTCGCGGAGCTGTCCGTGCTCATGCAAACCGCCTCGCGGAACGCGCGCAGCGTGGCAGGCTCCCAATCCTGCATGTTTGCGCCGTACAGGCGGACATAGCGGCTGACGATGTATTTCACCTGCATGCCGTAGATGATGCCCGGCGTGTTGCTGCACGTGCCAAGCGTTATCGTGCGTTCGCGGACGTTCTCCGGCAGGTCATTCCATGCGCGGACGGTCAGCAGATGCAGCGCCCACGGTGCGCCGCTGGATACCATTTCCGCCGCGCCTGCGCTGCTCAGGTCGCTGTCGCGCACGTCCACCGCGTAGCAGCCGACATCCGTTGACAGCAGGAAGTGCCAGATGACCTCGCCGTTATCCCGAAGCAGCAGCATCTGCCAGTCATAGCAGACATGCGCGTTCAACGTGTCCAGCGCCGCCTGCATCGCTGCCGCCTGCGTGTGCGTCACCTTGTCCGAAAGATCTGATGCGATTTCCTGATTCAACAGCGCGTCTGCCAGAGCGGTCATGCCGTCCGCTTCGAGCTTTGCGGCGGCAGATTCCTCCGCCATGCGCTCCGCCAGAAGCGATTTCATGGTCGTCAGGCACGCTTCGTTGTAGCTTGAAGGCAGATAGCCATCCATCAGCATGGTGAAACGTACCGAATCGAGCGGATTCAGGTTGCAGCCGACATCGAGTGCCTCGCCGTACCAGTCCAGCGCCACCCAGTACGTGTCGCCCTGCGCAACGCCTTCCGTTTCCTTCGTGAAAATCACGACCGCGCTGCCGGTGTCCGTGCTGAAGAGCTCGGCGAACGAATCCTCGACATAGGCGCTGTAGGCGGCGTCCAGCACATGTCCGTAGCGACCTTCGACGGCGGAATATGCGGCGGACAGCGCCGTTTCCTCATCCAGCACGGGAACGCCGCGCGTCACGTCAGCATAATCGATGGTGGAAATCAGCTGGCTCGGGAAAAATTCCTCGGTCAGGCCGTATCGTGCGCCGGTCGTTTTGGTCAGCAGGTCGCCCGTGTTGCCGTCCAGCTCCAGATAGATCAGGCTCTGGCCGCCTGCTTCACCCGTCTGACGAACAGCGACCTTCCACATGTTGCCCGATGCGCCGGCGATGTACTGCGCCGCGATGACGCTGCTCCTGTCCGCATTCAGCAGCGCTGTTGCCGCGGCAATCGCCTGCTCACGCGTCAGGGCAGTGTCCGGAATTTCCGGGAAGCCGTCGCGCCCGACACTCAGGAAAAGCTGATGCACCGTTTGCAGCGTGCTTTCGTCCGCATCCGAGAGCGCCAGCACGTACACGCGCAGCTGCTGATTCGTCCATGTGTGCATATCGTAGCCGAAAATACGCCGGAAGCCGGATGTCACCTCGTCCGCCGTATGACCTCTGCCTGCGCCGCGCTCACTGCGCATCCGGCAGATGTCGCCCGTTGAAGCGTCAACCGAGACCTCGTAATTCGTGCCGAAGGCGTTCGTCGAATCGAACGATACGCAGTAATACGCGCCCGCGCAGGTGCCGTCGCTTGTGCCGGAAAGGAAGCGGATGCCGGTGGTGTAGAAATCCTCGCGGCTGAAGTCCGCCTGCGCATCGTCGTTTTCACGGATGTACGCTGCGGCGGCATCAACAGCCTCCTGCGGCGTGATTTCGCTTTCCAGCGGCTCGCGCGTCATGGTCGGCAGAATGCCCAGATAGCCGATTTTCTCCAGCGTCCGGCTCAGCGAAGCCTGCGACGCAATCGGCCACTGCGCGATGGACGTATTCGGCGCGCAGATTTTCTCCAGCAGCTCCGACAGCGAGATGCCGCCGGCTGCGTCCATGTCCTCCAGCAGCGCTTCCAGTTCCTCACTGCTGAGGGAAACAGGCAAATCCGTGTCCGTCAGCAAATCACGCGCCTGCTCTGACGTCAGCCAGTCGCCCTGACGCGTCACGTCCTTGGGTTGCGATGCGGTGTGCATGCGGTAGACCGTTGTGCCGAGCACCGCGCCGACAGCGACAAAGAGCACCAGCAGCGCCGCCGCTGCCCGCATCGGGAATGTTCGTCTCCTCGGGAACGTTCGCCGCGATGACGCGTCCTGCGAATGGATGCGCTGCATCACCGCGTCAATCTGCCTGTCGGTGACGCGCATGCCGCCAAGATTCGTGTCAATTACTTTTTTCAGCCTGTCAGACATCGCGTTCACCTCCCGTCAGCGATATTTTCAGCGCCGCCTCCGCCTTTTTCAGCCGCGAGTGAACGGTTGATTTGCTTACCCCCAGCGATGCGGCGGTTTCCTCCAGCGTCATGTTCTGATAGTAGTACATCAGCAGCGGCTCCTTGAGCGTGTCCGGCAATCGCAGGATGTCCAGCATCAGCGAACGATCCTCCGGCTCAACGCCGACGACGCCCTGCGGCAGATCCTCCAGCGCCGTCCGCATGTCGATGTGTCGGAACCAGCGCTTTCGCCGGTAATCGCGGCAGATGTTGATGGCAATGCGGATCAGCCACGTTTTCGGGCTTGCATTGCGCGCCTCGAAATTGTCCATCGCGCGCCAGGCACGCAGGAAGGTGTCCTGCATGGCGTCCTCCGCCTCACGCGCATCGGCAAGAATCACGAAGCAGATTCGGAGGATGTCTGTGCCGTAGGCGCGCATCCACGATTCCAGCGTTTGCTCCCTGCTGCTCTGCTCCACCGGTAGGACTCCTCCCTTCTGAGTAGATTCTCCCTGTATTCATTAAACGAAATTCAGGGCAGATTTTTTTGGCATTTATGAAATCTTTTTTCAAAAAAGACCGCTGCACGGTGAAATGCAGCGGTCTGAGAGAACCGAATGGAATTAGTGGGTCAGCAGGAGCATCGCCAGGAACAGCGCGGTGATCACCCACGTGCCAGCCTTGATTTCCTTGATCTTGCCCGTGCAGAGCTTGATGATCACGTAGGAGATCAGGCCGAAGCAGATGCCGTAGGAGATGTTGTAAGCGAAGGGCATGATGGCCAGCGTCAGGAACGCGGGAACCGCCTCGCTCGCGTCGAGCCATTCGATGTTCTTGACGCAGTTCATCATCAGCACGCCGACGTAGATCAGCGCAGCCGCCGTCGCGCAGGAGGGAACCAGCTGAGCGACCGGGCTGAGGAACATGGCGATCAGGAACAGGAGCGCCGTCACCATGGAAGCAAGACCCGTGCGGCCGCCCTCGGCAACGCCGGAGGAGGACTCGACGAACGTGGTCACGGTGGAGGTGCCGCAGATGGCGCCGGTGGTCGTCGCGATGGCGTCAGCCAGCATGGCCTTGTCCATGTTCGGAACCTCGCCCTTTTCGGTCAGCATGTTGCCGCGGGCGCAGGCGCCGTACAGCGTGCCGATCGTGTCGAACATGTCAACCATGCAGAAGGCAAGCGCGGTGGTCGCGATGGTCAGGATGGCGTTCGCGGTGCCGTGCGCCTCAAGGTAAGCGGAGAAGTTGAAGCCCTCGGTGAACACCTTGCAGAAAGCGCCGGAGAAGAACTGACCGAACGCCTCGAAGGGGCTGGACATGGTGATGCCGGAAGAGAAGCCCGGGATGGTCAGGTAGCCCAGCACATAGTAGAGGACAGCGCCGCCGATGATGCCCAGCAGCACAGCGCCCTTTACATTGCGATGGCTCATGATGGCAATCGCCAGCAGGGCAAGAAGGGTCACGACCATGCCCATGATGCCGACGGTCCAGCCGTTGGTGAGCAGGTTGAAGGAAGCCAGCGTAACGCCGGTGGAAGAGCTCGGGATGATGATGCCCGCATTCTGCAGGCCGAGGAATGCGATGAACAGGCCGATGCCAGCCGGAATGGCGACACGGACCGCCTGAGGAATCGCTTCAAAGATCATCTTGCGCAGACCGGTCACGGTCAGAAGGATGAACAGGAGGCCGTCGAAGAGCACCAGCACCAGCGCGTTGGCGTAGCTGAAGCCGAGACCGAAGACGACCGTGTAGACAAAGTAAGCATTCAGACCCATGCCGGACGCCTGCGCCAGCGGCAGGTTCGACATCAGGCCGATCGCCACGGTGCCGATGACGGCGGAAATGGCGGTTGCAATGTAGATTGCGCCGTACTCAACGCCGGGAATGCTTGCGAACATGCCGGCATTGACCATGAGGATGTACGCCATGGCGAAGAAGGTCGTCAGACCAGCCAGGCATTCCGTCTTGAACGTGCTTCCCTTGGCGGTGAAGCCAAAGCGGCGGTCAAGCGCGCTCAGGTTGTTAGATTTAGCCATCGAATCAATTCCTCCCTTGATTCCTCGTTTTTTCCCTCTTATCCGGGAAACAGAGCTATTATAACACAGCAAATCTGATTTTTCCATACCTTTATCAAATTTTTCTGATTTTTGTTCGGGAAAATCACATCGTTTTGTTGCATGAAAGCGACCTGAGGAGGTTCTCGGCGCAAAAAAGGGACGAAGCCCCTTACTTGACCCGTTTCCCCAAATGTGCTATGCTATAAGAAGGAAAAAAGACAGGAAGGAAATGACCACTCATGAAACGCTTCTTCCGCGCCGCATGCGCGATGCTGCTGATTGCCCTGACGATTCCGACGGCGCTTGCCAAGACAACCCCTACGCCGCCGCCTGTGTCCATCACCACGGAAGCGCCAGCGGAGGTGCCGGAGCAGATTCAGCAGGTGCTGGACATTGCCTACAATGAGTGGCAGGAGCTGAACGGCAAGACGCTCAAGCGCGTCAACAAGTACACCGAATGGCGCGGCAAGGGCGTCGGCTTCGGCTGGTGCGGCGGATTTGTCACGTGGTGCATGATGCAGGCGAATGTCGAAATGATGGAGCTGGAGGATGTCAAGGCCGCCGCAAAGAAGTCGGAGGACGGCGTGTTCATGCCGGTTGAGGGCGTGTTCCATGTCAAGGAGGCAAGCGTCGGCAAGCTCCTGCGCGGCTATCAGCTCGTCAACCGCACGACGAATGTGCCGCAGCCCGGCTTCCTGCTGGTGTACGGCTGCTCCTTCAACAAGACGATTCATGTCGCGCTTGTCTACGACGTGCAGAGCCTCGGCGACGGCAAATACCGCATTACGACGCTCGAGGGCAACATGGCGAACCGCGTCAAGATGTACATTCACGACTACGACATGAACGTCGAGATCAACACGAAAAAGAAGGACTCGACCAACCTGTCCGAGGTGCCGGAGGATGAGCGGGAGATTCCCGAAAGCGACTGCGTGGATTACACGGTCGTCACCGCGAAGCCGAGCGATTCCACAGCGGCAAAGTACGCATATTATGTGAACTGCTTCCTGATGCCCTATGTGCCGGGCGAGGGTGAATAATTCGCACGCTGAACCGTCTGCCGAAAGGGGGAATGCCGACTATGCGCAGAAACGCCGATGATTTCTTCAACGAAAAGCCCCGTCGGGGAAGGAAGGTCCTCCTTGCCCTGCTGGTGGTGCTGATTCTCCTTGTCAGTACGCTGCTGATCGGCAATTTCGCCGTCAGCAACACCATCCTGACGCTCAGGCAGACCGTGACCGTTCCGAATATCCCGACATCGCTCGACCAGTGGTCCATCCTCCTGCTGACCGACCTGAACGGCGAAACGCGCGGCGAGCGTCAGGCGGCAATCGGGCAGGCCGTCGGCATGAAGGCGGTGTCCTGCGTCATCCTTGCGGGCAACATGGTCGGCGAAAGCGGCGATGTGACGCCCGTGCTGGAGCTCCTTGAGCAGCTGCCTGCCGGCGCACCGGTGCTCTTCCTGACCGGCGGCAGTGACCCGAACCTGTACGCGAACGCGGCGCACGCATCGCTGTCTCCCTACGCGGACTGGGCGCAGGCGCTCATCGATGCCGGCGTGACGATGCTGGACGTGCCGGTCTCCTTCACACGCGAAGGCTCCACCATCTGGTTTGTGCCGGAGGATATCTACACGCTGAACATCGCCAGCACGCGCAAGGCGTACCAGAAGCAGCTCGATGGGCTGAACGCGCTGCCCTCGCTGACGGCGGATCAGGCGGCGCAGCAGCGACTCGCATCATACCAGATTGAGCGCATGGACAGAATTGAGGAAGCCGCGGCGAGCATGACGGAGAAGGACGTGCAGGTGTGCGTCAGCAGTATGCCGCTGACGCAGGAGTATATCACAACGCTCAAGAAAACGGCGGATTCAAAGACCATCTGCTCGATGAATTACGTTGACCTGATTGTTGCCGGCGGCTACTGCGGCGGACAATGGCGCATTCCGGGCATCGGCGTGATTTACGTGCCGGAGCTGGGCTTTTTCCCGTCGGACAGCGAGGTGCAGGGGCTGAATTATCAAAACGGCATCTGGCAGTACATCAGCCCGGGACTGGGCAACGGCAGCATCTATCCATGGTGGATGCAATTCCGGCTGTTTAATTCGCCGGCGGTAACAACGCTGACGCTCACAAGGGATATCTCGTAAAAGGGATATCCCTTTTTGATGGAAGGCAAACCACAAGATTCGGGCAAATCGCACTGCGAAGGGGCTTTGGGGGCGAGCGCAAAGCCCCCAAGGCATCGCAACAAGTCAGAATCACTCCGGCAAAGCGCACTGCGAAGGGGCTTGGGGGCGACCGCAAAGCCCCCAACGAAATTTTTTTGCTTACGGCAGGAATCCGCGCTGCAAGGGCGAATAGTTTCCCATCAGCCTGAGGAGGGTCAGGCGAAACATGCATTGTGGAGGGAAAGCAATGTCCGCCATCATTTCCATCAACGCCGGTAACCCCGGCGCGAAAATCAGCAAGAACATCTATGGTCACTTCTCCGAGCATCTCGGACGCTGCATCTACGGCGGCGTGTATGTCGGCGAAGGCTCCGACATCCCGAATGTCAACGGCATGCGCACAGATGTGGTCAATGCGCTCAAGAAAATCGGCGTGCCGGTGCTGCGCTGGCCGGGTGGCTGCTTCGCGGATGAATACCACTGGGAGGACGGCATCGGTCCGAAGGAATCCCGCAAGCGGATGGTCAACACCAACTGGGGCGGCGTGGTGGAGGATAACTCCTTCGGCACGCATGAGTTCATGGAGCTGTGCCGCCAAATCGGCTGCGAGCCGTATGTCAACGCGAATGTCGGCTCGGGCACGGTGCGCGAAATGGCGGAATGGGTCGAGTACATGAATTCCGAGGGCGATTCAACCGTCGTGCAGAAACGCTGGGCAAACGGGCATCATGAGCCGTTCGGGCTTAAATACCTTGGCGTGGGCAATGAAAGCTGGGGCTGCGGCGGCAACATGCGCCCTGAGTATTATGCGGATGAATATCGCCGCTATCAGACCTTCTGCCGCAATTACGGCGACAATAAGCTCTACCGCATCGCCTGCGGACCGAACACCGACGACTGGAACTGGACGGACAAGCTGATGGCGGGCGCCGGCAATTACCTCGACGCCATCTCGCTGCATTACTACACCGTTCCGCGCGAATGGGAGAACAAGGGCAGCGCGACCGATTTCGACGCCGCGGAGTATTACACGACGCTGAAAAAGGCGCGCCATATGGACAAGCTCATCCGCGGTCATCTGGCGATTATGGACAAGTATGACCCGAAGCACCGCGTCGGTCTGATTGTCGATGAATGGGGCACGTGGTACAACTGCGAGCCCGGCACGAATCCCGGCTTCCTCTATCAGCAGAACACGATGCGCGACGCGATGGTTGCGGCGATTACGCTGGACATCTTCAACGCGCACTGCGACCGTGTCGTCATGGCGAATATCGCGCAGATGGTCAACGTTCTGCAGTCGGTTATCCTGACGGATGGCGCGGAGATGGTGCTCACGCCGACCTATCACGTGTTCGACCTGTATAAGGCGCATCACGATGCGACGCTGCTGCCGTCTGCCATTTCGTGCGATGACGCGCAGGACGGCGTGAAGCAGCTGACCGCGACCGCCTCGCAGAAGGATAATGTCATCACCGTGACGCTGACGAACACCTCCTGCACCGATGCGCTGGATGTGAAGCTTGAACTGCTGGACGCTGCCGCCTCGGACGTTTCCGGACGCATCCTGACGGGTGCGATGAACGACAAGAACACGTTCGAGCAGAAGGACTGCGTGTCGGTCAAGCCGTTTGACGGCTTCCGGAAGACGCAGGACGGTCTGATGGTGACGCTGCCTGCCTGCGCGGTGGCGGAGCTGACCATTCGTGGCTGAGGAACGCAAGCCCTGCCGCTGCCTGCTGGCGGAGAGCGGTCAGAAGGACATGGCGCGGCTGGTGCGCGAGTACATTGACGCACTGTCGGATGGAGACAGGGCTGACGAAGCCCTGCGCAGTCAGCGGCTGAATGCCTGCAAAGCGTGCGCATCGCTGCAAAACGGCACATGCGCGCTGTGCGGCTGCTATGTCGAGGCGCGCACGGCAAAGCAAAGGCAGAAATGCCCCGCTGTGCCGCCGAAATGGGAATAAAAGCCGCTGTCTCAAAACAATTTTTCCAATTAAAAACGGCACGGATATCGACCAATCTGGTTGAATATCTGCGCCGTTTTTTGATGGGTGCATCGTTAAATTGGGAAATCCCTGCTGATGAGACTGCGCCTTTTTACTTTCCCGCCTCCGTCAGCGTAAACCAATCTCCCGTCAGCTCATAGCATTCATCGCCGACATAGGCCTTGACGCGGATGCGGTACTGACCGGCAGGGAGCATCGCGCCCTTGCTGTCCCTGCCGCTCCAGCAGAAGGTCGAGCCGCCGATGTGCTCGGGACGGGACGCCTGATGGGACGCAAGGCGCCGGACAACCTGTCCGCTTTCGTCCTCGATGGTGACGGTCAATTCGCAGGGAAACGCGTGGCGAACGACGAACGTCAGCTCCTCGCCGCCTTCGGGGCAGAATGCATCCGCGCTGCGGATGGCAAGCATCGGGTCGCCCGAGGAGGGCGGCACGCACAGCACCTTGGAGTAAATGACGAAGGGCACGCCCGTGTCCACCAGAAGAATTTGCAGCAGCACATAGCCGGAGGACTGCGCGGCGGAGGCGTTGAGCGTGAGCGAGCGATTCTTGAGCCCCGGCGTCAGGCTCTTGCCGGGAATGGCGTAGGAGTCAAATTCACCGTTGTTGTCGTAAATGAGCGTCGCGTTGTCGAAATCCCATACGCCCTGCCGCTGATAGACGAGCTGATAGGCGACCTGAGAACTGCGGATGACGTTAAACGAAAAATCGATGGTGGGCGAATCGGCGGAAAGCGTATCGCCGGTGAAGGCGACGTTCTCAATCCTTGTGTCGCGCCGACCGCTGACGGCAGACAGGTCATAGCTCAGGAGAACGAAGTCGCTTTCCTCCGGATAGGTTCGCACAGTGGATTCGCCGTGGCTTTGCAGCAGCCGGCGGCGGAGCTCTGTCAGCGTGATGCTGCCGTCGCGGTTCTCGTCTGCCCCGAACGAGCCGGTCACAGACAGCGCATCCACCAGCGCACCGGAAAAGTAGCCTGCGCCTGCCAGCCGTTCACCGTTGATTTCGCCTGACCAGAACCAGCTGACCTCCGCGCCGCCCGATGAACAGATGACATAGTAATCCTCGCCGGAAAACACGTTTTCAAACGACTCGACAACGCCCTTGCCGATGACCGCGCCGGAATGGCATGCGTCCAGCAGGAGCACCTTTTTGCTGGGAATGGTGTCGAACACGGCGCGGAGCGCTTCAGCGGTAAGATAGCTTTCGCTTTCACCGTCGGAAATCAGGAAGGTCATCTGCCCGTTGCTGCAGCCGTCCCACAGCCCGTGCGTGCTGATGTAGAAATAGCTGACATCATCCTCGCCCGCATCGGCGAAGGTCTGATGAATCAGGGCAAGCAGCGCATCAGCGGATGCCATGCCGTTTTCACGGGTGACAAGCCTGTCAAAGACCAGCGTGCTGCCGGAAAGCGTTTCCACCATGCGCCGGACGTTGTTTGCGGAGGAGGGCACGGTGTTTGACTGCGTCAGGAAGCGGTCACAGCCGATCAGCAGCGCACGATTGACGCGAGTGCCCGCGCCTTCCTCCGCCGCGTCCTCGGAAAATGATATCAGGAGCGGACAAAACAGGCAAAAAAACAACAGCAGCGCCGTCAGCCGCTTGCGCATCGTGTCCGCCCCCTTTCAGCAAGATGATTCCATTGTACAACAATCTGGTCGAAATTTCCACACCCAAAGGCGCTTCGGACCTTTTTTTCATGCTTTTTTGCGTGTCAAGAAAAAAGTCGGGCAAGCGCGATGCTTCCCGACTGTCATATTTAACCGAACAGACCAAGTCCCTCCAGCAGAATCTTGAGGCCGATGCCAATCAGCACGATGCCGCCAACGATTTCCGCCTTCTTCTTGTAGCGCAGACCGAAGCGATGTCCGACCAGCAGACCGATCGGCGAAAGCACGAAGGTCGTCAGACCAATCAGCCCGGCGGCGAGGAACACGTTCGTGTCCTGCAGGGCGAAGGTCACGCCGACGGCCAGCGCGTCAATGCTCGTCGCGACGGCCAGCGCCAGCATCGTCTTGAAGCTGAAGTCGCTGTCGCATTCCTCTTCCTCCTTGCTCATTGCCTCGCGAATCATGTTCACGCCGATGAGTGCAAGCAGGACAAACGCAATCCAGTGGTCGTACTTGTCGATAAAGCGCGCGAAGGTCGTGCCGAGGAAATAGCCGAGCGTTGGCATCAGCGCCTGAAACACGCCGAAATACGCTCCGACGCACAGCAGCGGCTTCCACGTGATCTTCTTGACCTTCAGTCCCTTGCAGATCGATACGGCAAACGCGTCCATGCTCAGCCCAACGCCGAGCAAGAGGATTTCCCAAATAGTCACATCGCTCATCCTTCCGTGATTGAGTATTGCTGTCGATTATAAGGCGCTCAGGAGGGATTAGTCAAGAGAAACAATGCAAAATAAACGGGTGTGAAAGAAGTAATATTAAATGCAGAAGAACCCGTAGCGGTTTTTCCTGCATTATTTTTTTAGAAGGAGGTGAAAGCAATGAACGGATACAGCTATATAACGCTTGATGAGCGCCGCGAGATTGAAAGGATGTACGCATCCGGCGCACGCGTGGTTGACATCGCCGCCAAGCTGCACCGGAGCACCGCAGCACTCTACGCGGAGCTCAAGCGCGGCGACACGGAAGAGATTGACAACAACGGTCGCATGAAGTACAGAGCTCAGCTTGCACAGGCGAGGGCGCAGGCAAACCTCCGGTGTAGAGGGCGTAAACTTCGGAAAGGAGACAATCCATGACCTTCGAGACGGCATTCATCCTGACGTTCTTCGTCATTCCCTTCGGTTTCTGCTTCCTCAGCCACTTCCTGAACTGGGTAACGGTGACGCGTTTCTGGAAGCATCGCCGGACGATTTCCGACAGCATCAACGACTTCCTGCGGAACGGCTGACGCTTTAGCCTGCTAAAATCTGCATATTCAAATCAAAAGGAGGAAATGCAATGAATATTAAACAAAAAAAACAAAACCAAACAAAACCTACCTTGCACCGAGCGCGAAAGACGCTTCCGGCGCGGCTGCTGACTACGCCTGCCGACTCCTTGCAGAAAATTCTGCCGAGATTTTCGACCTGATCGACGTGTACGGCTTGGACAAAAAAGACGAGATGCGCGTTTATACGCTCGTCGTCCACGACTTTAACGCGCTTCTCAACGGCGAGAACGTGCCGCCGATTGGCTGCCGGTTCGCGCAAAAAGGGAAAAAAGCGGCGGCGTACATCGACGCGATCTCGATGCTTCTCGATGCTTACGACGCGTTGAAAGACAAGGAGGAGGATGAAGCATGAAGCACGCTGCGCCACGCTGGGGCATGATTGACCTTGCTGCGGTTCAGGAGCTGCGCGGTCATCTCAACGATGAAGCGGTCGCCCGGTGCGTTTTCGA
>CAVEOA010000037.1:0-18118 GCA_963617205.1 Alloprevotella sp.
AGATGAAATGATGGTCCTTTGGAACAGGTATAGCAGAGTCCTTCATTTGCGCAAGTAAGTAATTGAAACTAATATATAAAGGAGAACCTCCCATGTCCCCATTCACCAACGCCACCCTCATGATCACCGGCGGCACCGGCTCTTTCGGCTCCACCGTCCTCAAGCACTTCCTGACCTCCGACCTGAAGGAAATCCGCATCTTCTCCCGCGATGAGAAGAAGCAGGACGACATGCGGCACGAGCTGCAGCAGAAGCATCCCGAGCACGCAAAAAAGGTCAAGTTCTACATCGGCGATGTGCGGAATCCGCAGTCTATCAAGGATGCTATGCCTGGGGTGGACTACATCTTTCACGCAGCAGCGCTGAAGCAGGTGCCTTCCTGTGAGTTTTTCCCCATGCAGGCGGTGCAGACCAACATTGTCGGCACGGATAACGTGCTCCATGCTGCCATTGACGCCGGCGTGAAGCGGGTGGTTTGCCTGTCCACCGACAAGGCGGCGTACCCCATCAATGCCATGGGCATCTCGAAGGCTATGATGGAACACGTCATTTACGCCAATGCTCGTGTGGCGGCGGACCGTGGCGGCACCACCATTTGCTGCACCCGATATGGCAACGTCATGTGCAGCCGCGGCAGCGTTATCCCGCTGTTTATCGATCAGATTAAGGCTGGTCGCCCCATCACCATCACTGATCCCAACATGACCCGCTTCCTCATGAATCTGGATGAAGCGGTTGATTTGGTGATGTTCGCCTTCCAACATGCGAATCCCGGCGACTTGTTTATCCAGAAGGCGGATGCGTCCACCATCGGCGATTTGGCCAAGGCTGTGCAGCAGCTCTTTGGTGATACAGGCACGAACATCATTGGCACCCGCCATGGCGAAAAACTGTATGAAACCCTCATGACCCGTGAGGAGCGTCTGCGCAGCGAAGACATGGGGCAGTATTTCCGCGTGGCGGCGGACAACCGCGACTTGAACTATGACAAGTTTGTGGTACAGGGCGAGGTACACACCATGGCAGATGAAAGCTACACCAGCCACAACACTACACGCTTGGACGTGGAGGGAACGGTGAAGAAGATTCTGACCACGGAGTACGTACAGAATGAACTGAAGCGTATTGCTAATGACTAAGGAAAAACTTCTTCTGGTTGGTGCCGGCGGTTTTGGCCGGATGGTAGCGGAACAGGCGATGCTGCAATACGACTGTGCTTTTGTGGATGACAGTCAAGCAGTTGGTGATAGAATTTGTGATATTCGCATCGCAGGTGGCATTGCGCACTTGCAGGAGCTTCGGAAGGAATATAGCTTGCTTGTAGTCGGTATCGGCAATAACGCGTTTAGAGCGCAAGTGTATGAAAAAGCAAAAGCTCTCGGATATACTTTTCCGAATATCATCGCAAGCAGTGCTTACATCAGCCCCTACACGAAAATAGGGACTGGTTGCGTGATTCTACAGAACACCTGCATTCAGAACGGTGCAGTGGTAGGCAATGGCGTTCTGCTGAATGCCGGTGTCGAAGTTCACTGTGATGCAGCCATAGAAGATTACGTACTGGTTTATACCAATAGCGTCATCCGTACCGGAGCTGCTGTGGGAAGCTATGCTTGCATCGGTAGCAACTGCACTGTTTGCAATGGCGCAATTGTGCCAGACGGTACGAATATTCCTGACTGCACAACAGTTCGCTGAAGAGGTGAAAGGATGAATATTCTAGTTACAGGTGCGAAGGGCATGGTCGGTACCGCTTTGATCAACAACCTGAAAACCCTGCAGGATGGCCGCAACAAGACCCGCCCCAATCTGCATATTGGTGAAATCTACGAGTATGACCTCGATTCGACCCATGAGCAGCTCGATGAATACTGCGCGAAGGCAGACTTTGTGTTCAATCTAGCAGGGGTGAACCGTCCCACGAACCCGGAAGACTTCATGAAGGGCAATTTCGGCTTTGCGTCGGAATTGCTGGCGTGTCTGAAGAAGCACGACAATCATGCGTCGGTCATGCTGTCCTCATCGATTCAGGCGACGCTGGCAGGACGCTTCGGTAACAGCGAGTATGGACGCAGCAAGAAAGCGGGCGAGGAGCTCTTCTTCCAGTATGCCGATGAAGCTGGTGCAAAGGTTGCCGTTTACCGCTTTCCGAATCTGATGGGGCACAGCCGCCCTAACTACAACAGTGCGGTCAGCACCTTCTGTTGGGCAGTGGCCAATGACAAGCCCTTTACCGTCAACGACCGAAGCACGGAAATCGAGCTCCTGTATATTGATGATCTGGTGGAAGGCATGTTCGACTTGCTGGAAGGCAAGGAGCAGCACTGTGAGTTTGACGGTGTGGAAACGGTGCTGCAATCAGACGGACGATATTGCTGCGTTTCTGTGACGCACAAGGTGACGCTGGGGGAGATTGTGGATCTTCTGCAGGAGTTCAAGCAACAGCCCAGCACTCTGCTGATGCCCAAGATGCCCAATGGTTCCTTCGCCAAGAAGCTGTACTCCCTCTACTTGACCTATCTACCTACGGACAAGTTCAAGTATGCGTTGAAGATGAACGTGGACGATCGCGGCTCCTTCACCGAGCTGGTGCACACGGCAGATTGCGGTCAAGTGTCCATCAATATCAGCAGACCCGGCATTACCAAGGGACAGCACTGGCACAACAGCAAGTGGGAGTTGTTCATCGTGGTTGCGGGGCATGGGCTCATTCAGGAGCGCAACATCAACACTGGCGATACGGTGTCGTTTGAGGTGTCGGGGGATAAAATCGAAGCCGTGCACATGATTCCCGGCTGGACGCACAACATCATCAATCTATCCGATACGGAAAATCTCGTAACGGTCATGACCTGCAATGAAATTTTTGACCCGAATCATCTGGATACGTTCTTCGAGAAGGTGTGAAATATGGCTGATTATAGCAACGTCTCCTTTAAACATAACGGCAAGCTCAAGCTTCTCATCATTGTGGGCACGCGCCCGGAAATCATCCGCCTTGCCGCAGTCATCAACAAGACGCGCAGGTATTTTGACGTGCTTCTTGCCCACACAGGTCAGAATTATGACTACAATCTGAATGGTGTGTTCTTCCATGATTTGCATCTGGCAGACCCGGAAGTGTACATGAATGCAGTCGGTGCTGACTTGGGTGAGACCATGGGCAACATCATTGCCGAAAGCTATAAGCTGATGGTAGCCGTCAAGCCAGACGCTGTCCTCGTACTGGGCGATACCAACAGCTGTCTGTCTGTGATTGGTGCGAAGCGTCTGCATATTCCGATTTTTCACATGGAAGCAGGCAACCGCTGCAAGGATGAGTGTCTGCCCGAGGAGACCAATCGCCGCATTGTAGACATCATTTCCGATGTGAACATGGCGTATTCCGAACACGCCCGACGCTATCTGGCAGACTGCGGTTTGCCGAAGGAACGCACCTATGTGACCGGCTCTCCGATGGCAGAAGTGCTCCATCAGAACCTCGCGAAGATCGAAGCGTCAGACATTCACATGCGGCTCGGACTCGAAAAGGGCAGATACATCCTGCTCTCGGCACACCGCGAAGAGAACATTGATACGGAGAAGAACTTTCTGTCGCTGTTCACGGCGATCAACAAGCTGGCTGCCAAATACGACATGCCGATTTTGTACTCCTGCCATCCGCGCAGCCGCAAACGTTTGGAGCAGAGCGGCTTCCAGTTGGATCAGCGGGTCATTCAGCATGAGCCGTTGGGCTTTCACGACTACAACTGCCTGCAGATGAACGCTTTCTGCGTGGTCAGCGACAGCGGAACGCTTCCCGAGGAGAGCAGCTTTTTTACCAGCGTGGGGCATTCCTTCCCGGCAGTTTGCATCCGCACCAGCACCGAGCGACCCGAAGCACTGGATAAGGCCTGCTTCATTCTTGCAGGTATTGACGGCGAACATCTTCTGCAAGCCGTGGATGTGGCGGTCGAGATGCACAAGAATGGCGATTCTGGTATTCCGGTGCCGGACTATACGGACGAAAACGTGTCGGACAAGGTTGTAAAAATCATCCAGAGCTATACAGGCGTGGTGGACAAAATGGTGTGGAGAAAAGGGTAAACATGATCGATCATCAGGTGGTTATTAGGCTGATTCAGACCGCCCTGGATGGCATCCCAGCCGAGATTCCTGTGGATTTTCCTTTGAGCGAATACCTGCTTTTTGCCAGACAGCAACAGATTGAGGCGCTTATTATCACTGGCCTGCTGAAAGCTGACGTTCAGGTGCCGCGGAATGTCCGAAATTTTCTGCTGCAGTCTGTTATGGTGAGCAGTCAGCAGATGACCGGAGGAAAGCGCCTTTTCACGTCTTTTCAGGAGCAGGGCATCGACTATCTTCCTTTGAAGGGATGCGTGCTGAAGCCGCTGTATCCCTCGGACGAGCTCCGTTCCATGGGCGACATCGACGTGCTCGTGAAGACCGAGCAGTACGACCGAATTCGACCAATCATGCTGGATGCAGGCTTTCAGGAGATCGTGGAGAGTGACCATGAGTACGTCTGGGACAAGCCCCACATGCACGTGGAGCTTCACAAGCGCCTGATCCCGTCCTACAATAAGGATTACTTCGCCTATTACGGTGACGGATGGCAACTGGCCAGACCAACAGCCACGCCCCATCGCTTCGAGATGACGCATGAGGACACGTTCATCTACATCTTCACTCACTACGCCAAACATTACCGCGATGCGGGTGTCGGCATTCGTCAGGCGCTGGATCTGTACGTGTACCGCAAGGCCTATCCACATATGGACAAAACGTACATCCTGCAAACCCTGACGTGTCTTCAGCTGAACCGCTTTTATGAGAATACCATGCACATGCTGGATGTGTGGTTCGGCGATGCCGAGCACACCGAGGCATCCCAGCTGATTGCCGACCGGCTCTTTGCCAGCGGGGTGTTTGGCACCCACGAAAACAGCCTCCAGTCTACCATGCTGAAGAAGGTCAACCGTCGTGGCAATGTGCAGAAGGTCAAGATTCTAAACTGGTTTCACCGCGTTTTCCCAGCCTACAGCGGGATGCGTCAACTGCACCCCGTGCTGAACAAGTGGCCGATTCTCCTGCCGGCCATGTGGATAGCACGATGGGGAAATGTGCTGCTCCACAAGCGAGACAAGTTCAAACAGTACGTGACTGAGGACCAAATGCTGGACGATGCGTCTGTTGAGGAATATCACAAGATGTTGAAAAAGTCGGGTCTGGATTTTAATTTCAAGTAACACAATTTCCTGCGGCAAATGGGCAACGCGAAAAGCTCATGTGGGGTTTGAAGGTATATAAGTGAGACGGATTGCAGAAGAAAAGGCAACACCGCACAATTCGATGTTGCCACAAACAATTAACCCTTGACTGCGCCTGCAATAAGGCTCTTTTGAACCTGCCCGCTCATACACAGATAAAGAATGAGCGTTGGCAACGTTGCGATGACAAGCGCTGCACCAATGGGACCCCAATCTGTCTGATACTGCCCGAACATCTGTTGAACACCAGAAGTTAGCGTGCGAACGCTCTCACTTGAAACAAAGACAGATGCCATCAACAGCTCATTCCATACCTGCAGAAATACGAAAATGGCGGCTGTAACCATAGCGGGAAGCATCATTGGCAGAATAATCGTAAAAGCGGTTCGGAACACACCGCAGCCGTCAATATAGGCAGCCTCTTCCATCTCATAGGGGATGCCTGAAATAAAACCGGAAAGAATGAGGATTGTCATTGAAATATTAAATGCAGTATATGGAATGATAAGACCGAAATGCGTTCTAAGCACACCTAAGCTGTTTAGAATGCGCCACAGCGGAATTAGTGCGGCATGAACTGGAATCATCAAGCCAAGCATTATATAAACCATCACAGCCTTCTGGCCTTTCCAGCGCATACGCAACAGACCGTAGGCAGTCATAAAGCCAAAGATGCTTGTCAGCAGCAGCACAGCAACCGTATCAATAATGCTGTTGCTTAGATACAGACCAATTTTGCCGCCGTTCCCCCATGCTGCTGCATAGTTTGAGAACAGCCAATTTTGCGGCAAGCCGATTACATTTCCGCCGAAAATTTCAGTGTTGCTTTTTAATGAAAAGGTGAACAGCCAATACAGTGGGAAAATGCTCAGAATGAGCCATAGAATCAAGAAGGCTTGAGTTAATATTGTGCTCAGCCTGATTTTTTTTATTTTCATTGGTTTATCATCCCCTTTTCAAGCTTTTCTTTCCGTTCACGGAAAAGGAAATTCAACAGCAGCGTAAACAGCAAGCATTCGGCAACAATAAACATGGCCTCAGCGCTTGCAATGCCATAATTCTTTCGACTGAACATTTCGTAATACATGGTGAACGCCGGAAAGGCAACATGTTTATTGACCTTCGCATTATATAACACATAGGGCATATCAAACATTTTGAAAGAACCGATAAGCGAAAAGGAAAGACAAACCTTCAGCATCGGTTTAATGAGTGGAATTTGGATTCGAAATGCCAGCCTTGCGCCGGTTGCGCCATCCACCTTAGCGGCTTCGATAATATCAGGCGAAATGGAACGCAATGCTCCGTACATTAACAGCATATGATATCCGACATATTGCCACAATGTTGGGATGAAGGTTGTCAAAAGCATGGTGTCACTGTTGCCGAGCCACCCGCCCTTTGGCGTTGGAAGGTTGAGAGCACGCAGCGCCATATTCAGCAGACCATAGTCGTTGTTGAAGATCTTCAGCCATAGCTGACCAATGACAACAGAGGAAATAATCACTGGAATAAAGAACGCATTTCGGTAAACATTTTCTCCTTTAACACCGCCTGAAAGCAAAAGGGCAATAAACAGAGAAAAGGGCAATTGGATAAACACAGAAACCGCTGCATAGAGCAAAGAATGAATGGCTGCTTCGGTAAAATACGTTCGATTTTTTGTGAACATGGACACGTAATTGCGGAGCCCGATAAATACATCCAGGCTGGGACGTGTTTTTGCCGTCCAATCAAGTGTGCTGTAATAAAAAGACACAAAGATTGGAATGACGACAATACATGAAAAGAATATGACAGTCGGCAGCACAAAAGCTGCAATATAAAGCTTGTTTGATAAACCTCGTTTCATGGCCCGACCTCCATATGGTATTTGAATCAAAATGCAATGAATACGAAAAGGAGAGTGGCGGCTTCCCACCACCCTCCAACGGGCTGCAAGCAAAGAATCAGTTTTCGAAAATGGTTTCCATTTCCGCACACCATTCTTCGGCGGTCATATCGCCAGCGAGAACATCGTAGACGGTTTGACCAATCAGCGCAGAATCGTCACCGCTCAGAGCTGTGTTGCCCCACAGCAGGAAGGATTCCGCGGAGGAGGTTTCCGCGACGATCTGTACGTTCACGGGATTCAGCCCTTCGGCGCTGGAGAAATCCGCCTTCCAGGCAGGCAGACCCGCACCGGAAAGATAACCGTTGGTGGACTGATGCTCAGCGATAAACTGGCACAGCAGGAAAGCTTCCTCCGGATGTGCTGTCGTTGCGCTTACACAGAAGCCCTCGGCAGCGCCGCCCATCCACTGGTCGTCATAGCCCTTGCCAACAGCGGGGAATTTGACGGCAGCTACCTTCTGCTGCATCTCTTCGGAGAGGGAACCCGCAAACCACTGTCCATGCACGTACATGGGGATTTCGCCATTAAAGAAGGGAACCTCCGATTCGTCACGAGTGAGCGCGATTGCATCTTCCGGGAAGGCACCGGCTTCGATCAGGTCGATAAAAGCCTGAATGGCTTCCTTCCAGTCGTCCGTCATGAAGGTAGCACCTTCGGTTTTGTAGTAGCAGGCTCGGCAAGCAGCATCGCCCACAAAGCGAAGAGCAATGATGTCAACATACATGTTGGTCGGCCACTGATCCTTACCGCCGACGGCCATAGGGGTAACACCGGCGGCACGGAAGGTCTTCACGGCATCCATGAGCTCATCCCATGTTTCAGGAATTTTCACATTGTATTTTTCAAACAGCTCGGTATTGCAGTAGAGAAGCGAGCAAGCCTTGGTGTAAGGAAGCTGATAGATGTGACCATCGAACGTCATATCAGTCAGGGTGCCGCCCTCGATGCGAGACAGAATATCCTCTGTGAGGAAATCGTCCAGCGGCAGGACAGCGCCTTTGTCAATGATTCCCTTCAAAACGCCGCCGGCATTCCAGTAAAAAACATCGGGCATGCTCTGCGATTCGGCAAGAATCTCACCCTTGTCCTTCCACGCATTTGCCTCATTCCAGTCGACTTCAACGGTAATCCACGGATAGGCTTCGCTAAATTCTTCCAGGGTCTTGAGGAATGGAGCGTGATTGGCTTCAGACTCGGAAGACCAAATGGAGCCGAGCGTCAGGGTGACAGGCTCATGCTCCTCTGCAACGGCAACGGCGAGACCAAGAACCATGGTGAGAGACAACATCAGAGCAAGCAGTTTTTTCATAGAAGTATCCTCCTTTTGATTGAAGACTGTCAAGCTTCAATCTCTTCTGATGCTATTATATCAGCATTTAGTTATGAATGCAATACTATTAGGGAAAATATTTTGCCAAATAAGCTAAATGCAAATCAATAATGAATAAACTATCATTTGCTTGCAAACGGTTGCGTATCACGCGCATAGAGCACCACCGTATCAGAAAAAACACCACCCTTGTACAAGCAGCTGACAGAGCAGCACCTTGCCGGTCGTTGACTGCATCACTCGATACTTCGGTACAGTCATCTTGTATGATGCGGTATTTCGGTTTCTGCGTGAGCTTCGGCGATTTCTGCCAAGATTTTGCCGGCATCCTTCAGCACTTCCAAATCGTCAGCCGGCAGGTAAATGTCCACTCCTCCATGGTCATGGGCATATGACGGCGGGGATATTACAAAACAGACTGTTGCCGACTTGTGCAACAGCCTGTTTGTTATGAAAGATTAGATATCCTTGTAAGAACAGGAGGATTTACAGGGCAGCGTTCAGAGCAACGGGTTCGCCAATCATGTTGCCTTCCGCATCCACCGAACGGAAAACGAAGCAGGTGATTTCGTCGCCCTTCTGTGCAGGACTTGCAAAGGAGACATGCACAGAGCAGCAATCCTCTGCCCATTGGAAGGTGACGTCCGATTCATGATTGATGGCAACGGCAAAGTCCTTGGTGCTGACAGGGGCAGAAAAAGCGATGGTCAGCCCATTTTCATTCGCTGCTGTCAACGTGATTTGAGTGGAATAGGCGCAATCAGTCTTTTCAGACAGGACGGGACGAATATCATCCAGCGCCTTGAGCACGCCCTGCTCATCATAATCGCTTCGCCAGCAGCCCAGCATCGGCCAACGGGTTTCACCGGCAGGCAGACCGCTCTTGGGCGTGTTCTGCAGCAGATCAGGCTGCCAGACAGGCGTCTGTGCGGTGAGCGTTGTGTAGGTGGGCTTGAAGCGTTGACGGCCAGCGGAGGGTTCGTACTTTTCCAGCTCCACATCCATGGAGATGACAAAGCCCTGAAGCGCTTCAATCTTGGCATTGCGCAGGCTGAAGACGATTTTGTCGCCCATCGGAACCGCAGCGCCCATCGTATCCGCGTAGAGCGTCAACGTTGCGCCGTAGGGCTGCAGATAGCCGCTCTGCGGCACGGTTTCGCCGTTTTCAAGCGTGATCTTGTTGTCGTAATCATACAAGTCAGTCGGGACAGATTCGCCGTTCAGGTACAGCTTCGGCGCGTCAGTCTGACTGTTGTAATTGACAAGCGGCGTGGTGAAGCAGATGCCTGTGCCGACATCGTGTCCCAGCGCGCTGTTGTCCGAAAGGGAGTGGCGAAGCGCATCGTTAAGCGTAAAGCCGCAGATTTCGATGGTCTTCTCGTCCTTGTTGCCAATGGCCGTGGCGGCGTACTGACCGGCCTTTGCCTGCTCGGCGGTCAGCGAGATGGTTGCCACACCGTCCACTGCCTCGGCCTCCAAACGGGTCTCCCCGTCGGTAAGCAACAGCGAAACCTTCTGCGCGTCCGTGTGGAAAGCAAATGTCATGGCGACGCCTTCTGTCACGCTGTTGGATTCTGTCCACAGGGTGTGCTTGTCCGGGCGCGACCAATTCATGTACACGCTGGGGATATAATAGGGATTGCGCGTCATTTCCGCAACGCTGGAGAATTCCTTTTCAGGCAGGATGGTGCCGCTGCCGTCAGCAGCTGTAAGATGATCAACAGAGCTGGTCAGCGTGTCGTGGAACTTGCGTATAATCTTTTCCTCGCCGTAGAACGCATGATCCATGATGGCAATCAGGTCAGGCAGATCGCGATCCTGATTGGCATGTGCCTGATCGCGGACAATGTAGGCGATGTTGTCACCCTGACCGAGGTATTCAAAGATTTCCTTGGCAGCCATCGTGTTCAGCACAGTGGCAGGAGAGGACAACCATGCATCCTGTGCTTCGCCTGTCCAGACGATGAAGTAGCGATCCTCGTCGGCACTGGCAAACAGACCAGCCAGCTCGTGCAGATCAAAGGGCGTGTTATCCGCAAGATCAGGGCGCACCGTGAAAATCTGCGCACGGTCGCCGAACCACTGATCCTCGCTGGTGTTCTGCACAGCACGCTGCACGCTTTCATTCAAACCGTACGCATAGTCATGCACCACCGTACCGCCTGCGCCATTCGTAACAGGAGGATTATAGCTGAAAAGCTGTCCTTCGGTCGAATAGCGGAAGCCTGTCAGGCCACCACCGCCAGGATCGCTCGGGCAAATGATGTCAAAGCGTGTGTCACCGTTGTCGCCTGTATCGAAAATACCTGTGATGATGGCACGCTTGCCATTGTGAGAGCAACCCGTTACGGCCGAGCTATACGTATCGATGTCCGGCAGCGTCACATCGCTGATTTGCGCTTTTTCCTCGTCAGACAGCTTCTTGTAGTTTTCCAGTGCGTCCAGAGCACGGCTGGCTGCCCAACCGGAGTGCATCAGGTCACCGCTGTCTACCGCGTACTCATTCTCGATTACATTGTCATTGGGAACAATAGGATTCTGCGGCGGATAAAGCATTTCATAAACGCTCAGTTCGCCATTGTCGGGGTTGGCGGTCGCGTTGACGCTGATGTAAGCGTAACCGTTATTGTTGAGGGTAAGCTGCTGCTCCTCGCTCAGGCTGCCGATTGTAACCAACAGCGGATAACCGTCGGCATTGCGGCTTGCTTTTTCATCACGCAGCACGCCATCAACAACGGGCGCTTCCATCGGATAGCGAATGTCGAAGGAAAATTCAACGCCCTCCTGTGCCGCTTCGGAGCGGTAAGCTTCGTTATCAGGATTGGTGTCCTTGATGCGGATGGTTACGGTGCGCGTAGGCAGTTCAATCTTTTCGACGGCGTCTGTATGATCAGCCCATGTATCGCCCTCCATCCACGGTTTGAGCGTATCAGCCATGACGAAGGTCTCGCCCGTGTGAACATAATCATCATTCAGTTTGGACACGGAATAGTACTTGCCCATGCCCCATACAGAAAAGTCCAGTTCGGTAACTTCCGCCGCACCATCGGGCAGCTTAGGCGCTTCGGTGTAGCCGAAGTAGAAAAGCTCGCCCTGCATGATTCCGTCTGCCCATTCGAGCTGGTAATTCCGCTCGATCGAGACAATCTGCGTATCCTCCTTGAGCGGATCCATGCGGCTGCCGTAAAGATAATACTGTAGCATGTCCTTCAATTCAGCCGCACGCGCTGACCATTCCTCAGGGGAATCAACCGTGCCGTTGCCATTCGGATCGGCAGAGGCATCAAAGAACTGGAAGGGATCAGGAAGGCTGAAATTATCAGCCAGCTGCTCCAGCTCAGAGGGATAAGGGAAGTAAGCTCGCGGCGCCTCGGTGTTTTCTGCCACGGCGGGGATAGCGCTTGCCGCTATCAGCAGTGCCATCAGCAGACAAAGTACACGAAACTGTTTCATGGTACATCCTCCTATGTTTGATTCTATGGGGAACAAACGCTGCGTGCCGTCGGACAGACGCTCAAAGATGTCCGGCACGCTTATGTCTGTAGTATACAGGCAGCGGTTGCAAAAAGACAATATAGATCGTGCACATAACTATGCAAATCCTGCAATGTGCATGGCAACATTTGACTGAATATATGCCGTATTAGACAAAGAAAAAGGATGTGCGCCTTAAATAACGCACATCATGCAGATTATGTACCCTAACCGTGCTTATTTTCGATCGTGCGACATCAACTGCTGAAATGCCCTTGGCGATAGACCTGTAAGCTTCTTGAACGTGCGCAAAAAGCTGGAATAGTCGCCAAAGCCACATTGGAAGGCTGCTTCGGCAGGATGAATTCCTGCTGCCAGAAGCTCCTTTGCATGGGTGACGCGGCAGAAAAGAATATAATCGTATACGCTGCTGTTCGTGCAGCGCGAAAATGCATGCGAAAGCGTTGAACGGCTGACATTGAAGCGTGTTGCAAGCAGCTCAAGGCTTAGCGGCTCGGCATAGTTCTCTTGAATGTAGGCAAGCACCTGACGAACCGTATCATTTACGGGCTGCGCGGCCAATGCGTTTTGACCATCGCCGATCACCTGACAGACATCAAGCAGAAGCTTAATCATATTGGCATAGTCCTGCAGCTTCGTCTGTGGCGAGAAATCATCTGTATTTTTCGCGATTGTCTGAAGAATCAGGATGCAGTGCTGAAGCACATCCGCCTTCACATGAAACTGATAATGCCCGTTGCTGGACGGTGCAAGCAGCTGACGTTCAAAATCCATCAGCCCACAGCCCAGTGTGCGAAGCAGTTCGGGCGTTATGTAAAGCACCGCACGCTCGTAGTCGCGCAGCACCTCCTTCTGGATGATGCCATGCAGCTGAAAGGGCGGAAAAATCATCAGGCAACCCGGTTCAAGCGTATAAATATGACCGTTCACATACAGCGTGTGTCCGCCATGCAGGTGAAAATAGATTTCGTAAAAATTGTGATTATGAATTTCGGACAGCCATATGACGGGCGATAGCGTGTAGAAGGCCTCATAATCCTGCCGCTTGTGTCCCATTGTACTGTTGATAACCAGCTTTTCCTCTGGAACGGGCAAAAAATCCATCAGGCGTTCCTCCTGTTACGGCCTTGGCAGATGATGTTAAGCGGAAGCTGGTTTTTCTGAGCTGAACAGCCAATACCTCCGGAACATTATAGGAAAATGCTGGCTGCTCAGTGCTTCACGGTTTTTCTGGAAATGCCCTTGATGGACGAAATCACCCAGTCGTAGCCGGAGTTTTCGATCACAGAACCGCAATACGGGCACTTGGCAAAACGATTGGCGTCCACCGCCGCGCCGCAGTTGGGGCAGTTGATCGAGCGCTTCGCATTGATCTGCTCGCTGCGTTCCAGCGTCCACTCGTAGTGCATATAGATTTCATCCTTGCGGCTGCCGCGAATCACCTTGCCATCCTTGTCGGTCAGATAATTGACAAAGCGGGTGCGCAGGGAGACATACAGCCGGTCGGGCGTTTGACCGTCAGCTGAGGGAATGCAGCCAAGCAGGTTGACCTCCAGCACCGACATATGCTCCAAATGGCTGGTGATGCCCTTGTCGGTAAATTCACGCTTCAGCTGCGATGCCATCTGTGCATAGTAAGGGGCAGTCAAAAGCGGTTCGACAGGGGACAAATCGCCGTTTGCCCAAGCCTCCTGCAGGCGGATATACATATTGGACAGACGACCGGTCAGTTCGCTCTCATTGAAATTGCTCAGAGCGCTGACAGGCTTCAATGTGGATTTATCCACGCCCTTGGCCCCCTTTGGACGGCTTTTCGTTTTTTCAGATCTGATGCTGATAATCACAATCACTGCGACCATGCCGAAGACAAGAATCACGCCTTCGATTCCCCAGTCGTCATCATCATAATAATAGCTGCCGCTGCTGCCGTAATCCGAGCTGCTGTAGTCCGATCCGCCGTAATCGGAACCGCCGTAGTCGGAGCCGCCCGAAAAATCGCCGAAATCGGCACGGCTCAAAGTGCATGCAGAGAAAAGAAGCATGAGGAGTACCGACAGACAAAGGAGACGTTTTTTCATGGCTGATCTTCCTTTAAATGATTTTTATTGGTCATCCGCGGTTCAACTGCGTTAGGGCAATACCGCACAAAGGAGGTGGTACGAGGAATCGTGAATTTCAGGGCAGATGCAAAAGTCAGACCGGTGAAATAAAGCTTGATTTCGCCGCCGCAGAGGATGCAAAAGGCACATTCAGCGGCGCGCCCAAGGATGCGGTGTAGCTTTAGTATAAAGCAGCAGGAAGCAAAAGTCAACCGAAAAAGAGTGCTCCTGCACAAATTGCAGCGGCCATGGATAATAGCAATTTCTGCACAGTATGCTGTGGAAATAAAAACTGCTCACCGTGAATCAATCATGGTGAGCAGTTTCTGAGTACAATTTGATTATTCGCGCACCCACACGCGCATCTCGCCGACGCCGCGGTTTGCCCATGCGTAATAGGGAATCCATTTGAGGGCGACGTGTTGCATTTGCGGCTTGGCAGCTGCGGCATAGAGCGTATCTTCAGCCCAGCCGTCCGTGATTTCCCGCAGCCCTGCGGTTGTAATCGTCATGACACCGTGCAGCAGATCATCCTCGTAGGCAGTCTTCATATCGCCGGATACCGCAGGACCGGCATGAATCAGATGCAGATTATTACCGTTGTCCGCCTCTTCAAGGCAATACACAATCGGACCGCGGGTCAGCGCGAGCTTGCCTGCGTTTTCGCTGACGTGCGGATTGGCGCGCACCCACTGGGCTGTCATGTGCAAATCGAGCTGAATTTCGTCATTGTCTCCCCAAGCGCCGGACAACATCAGATAGCCGTCAGCAGGCTGTTCGTTTCGGGACTGACCGTTGACGCGCAGCGTGCAGACAGTGCACCAGCTCGGAATGTGAAGCGCAATGGGGAAGGTGTCGTGCCGTTTACCGGAAATCTTCACGGTGATCCTGCCATCCCACGGATAATCCGTCCGAATGGAGATGGCGCGGTTTTCGCCGCCGATCGCCACAGCCATTTCGCCGCTTGCGTAGGTATGCAGATAAAGCGTATCATCCTTGACGGACATTACGTAGTTTTCCAGCGAGGCAAGCAGCCGCACCAGGTTCGGCGGACAGCAGGCGCATCCGAACCATGGCTGACGTTCGGGCTTGACATGGCGCTTGTGTTGATCCTTTTCGCATGCTTCCGGCAGCACCTCTAACGGATTGACATAGAAGAAACGCTTGCCGTCGAGTTGCATACCGCTCAGAACACCATTGTACAGGGCACGCTCCATCACATCGGCGTATTCACCCTTCGGCTCCATTGCCAGCATACGCTGCGCCCAGAATACAAGCGCCACGGATGCGCACGTTTCACCGTAAACCGTGTCATTGGGCAGGTCATAATCGAAAGTGAATGCCTCGCCGTATTCGGACGAACCGACCGCACCGGTGATGTACATCCGCCGATGCGTGACGCTGCGCCAGAGCCGGCGGCAGGTTTCCGTCAGTTCGGCATCGTTCGTTTCACGGGCGACATCCGTAGCGCCTGCATAGAGATAAAGCGCGCGAACCGCATGACCGACGGCGTCTTGCTGCTCCTTCAGCGGCTTATCCGCCTGATAATAGCCGTACTGCAGCACGCCGTCCAGCCAGTAACATTTGTTCTGATTGCGGATGCGTTCCTGCTCGAAATACAAGGGCGATTGACCTCGCTGGAGCACGAAATACTGCGCCAGCTTCAGATGCTTTGGATCCTTCGTGATGCCGTAGAGCCGCATGAGCGCCATCTCAATGACCGGATGTCCGGGATAGCCATGCAGCTTACCTTCCTCTCTGCCGAAAATGCCGTCGATATGGTCGACATATTTCAGCACGACATCCAGAAAACGGCGCTTGCCGGTCGCCTGATAATACGCAACGGCTGCTTCGATCATGTGACCGGCACAGTACAGCTCGTGATGATCCATCAGGTTCGTCCAGCGCTTTTCCAGCCCGTTGATGATGTAGTAGGTATCCAGATATCCGTCTGCCTGCTGTGCCGCGGCAATGTCCTCGATTGCGTCGTCCGCTGTCTTTTCCAGCTCGGAATCCGGATGCCACACGAGCGAATAGGCGACGCCCTCCAGCCACTTGTAAACATCGCTGTCCTGAAAGACACAGCCGCCGTGCTGACCGTTTTCTTTCCCTGCGGCAACGCGGAAATTACGCATGCAGTAGCTCGGCGCAGCGCCTTCAATCTGGTCGTTCAGCGCCTTCCACTGATAGGGAATTGCTTCTCTGCGCACGGTCTCGCGGATTGGCGACCAGAATCCGTTTTGAATCAGGACGCTGCATTGCTTCGTTTCCATTTCTGATTTCTCCCTTCCATCTTCTGTTGAGCCTTGAAAGGCATTTGTGGCTCAAATCTGATGCTATTATAATCGTTCGATCACTTGATGTAAAGATTATTATTTGCATTGCTTAAATTGTTTGATTGGGCGAGATGCTGCCTTTCCTTTTCTGAACCGCGCTCACTTTTTTACATGATTGAAACATGGTGTCGATTGCGATTCCGTTCGTCTTTACGCAATGGAAAATCCGTATTATAATAGGAGCAGGTTATCCGCCGAAATGGAGGAGCATCAATGCTAACGGTTGCAGTTGTCGAGGATCAGAAGGAATTTTCCGGAACGCTGGATGCATATCTGAAACGCTATGCGCAGGAAAAAGGGATGCTGATTGCAATTCAGCATTATTCGGACGGTGCATCCTTTGTGGATGATTACAAAGGGGACTGCCAGATTATCTTCATGGACATTGCCATGCCGCATATGGATGGGCTGGAGGCAGCAAGGCGTCTGCGGCAGACCGACCCGGCAGCATGCCTGATTTTCATCACCAGCATGGCGCAATACGCGATTCGCGGCTACGAGGTCGCGGCGCTTGACTTCGTGCTCAAGCCGATCAGCTATGAGCTTTTCTGCATCAAGATGGACAAGGCAGCGGCGCACGTGCATGTGGACGAAACATACGCCATTCATATTGCCGGCGGCATCAAGCGCATTCATCTGTCCGATTTGGATTACATCGAGAGCAACAAGCACTATCTGCATTTTCATCTGGCGGATGAAGAATACCGCGAGCGCACGACGCTCAAGGATGTCGCGGGGTATTTTGAGGAGCACGGCTTTGCCATGGTAAATTCGTCCGTGATGGTGAATCTGCCGCATGTGCAGACGGTACAGGGCAATGATGTGATGATTGCCGGACAGGTCTTCAGCATCAGCCGGACGCATAAGAACGCCTTCTGGGAAAGAATGTCCCGCTGCATCGGAAATCGAGGTGTCTGAATGAGCTGGCAGGAATTGTTTGCAATTACCATCAACCACGGTTATATTCCGCAGATTTTTCTCGCAGAGCTGATTTTCTTCCTTCATATGGCATTCTATGGGCAACTGGCATTTGGCACTGTACAATTTCCTGCAAAAGCTTTTCAAGTAACCGATGCATCCTTGCAAGAACGCAGCGCCCGGCTTCGACTGAGCGCAGCGTTTTTTTGTGTGGCAACGGATAGGTAACACCGCAAAATTCATCGGTGCCATTGAATGCAAACTGCTCCCTCCAGCGCAGATACTCGAAGTGATATGTCCCCCCCAATCCTGCGTGTCCAGGATTGGGGGGATTGCTATATGATACTAATCCCAATTTAAAACAGCCTTAAAATCCACTCACGCCCTGTGATGCTGCGAATAGTTTCGGGAGTAATAGACCTGATCGTGCAGCACAATCGATCGATCACTTTTTCGAGCGTCTGGAACACTTCATTGCGGAAGCCTCTGGTGCGAATTTCACGCCACACCTGCTCGATGGGGTTCATTTCGGGCGTGTAGGGCGGAATGTGAATCAAATGGATGTTATCCGGCACAACCAGTGTACCGGATTTGTGCCATGCCGCGCCGTCGCAGACCAGAAGAATTTCTTCCTGCGCATATTCCCTGGACAAATGCTCAAGGAATGTATTCATGCAGACTGTGTTGCACCACGGCATGACCAGAAAAGAAGCGTCTCCCGAAACCGGATCGACCGCACCGAATGCATATCGGTATTCGCGGATATGATGGCAGGG
>CAVEOA010000038.1:0-17201 GCA_963617205.1 Alloprevotella sp.
CTTTTTTACCTTTTCTGAATCTTTTTCTTGACCCTTTTTGCAAAGTCGAACATTTCCGGCCGACTCACGCTCGTTCGTTCAGGGATTTGGATGGGTTTTGCGGGTTAACTGGTGGGAATGTTCAGGTGCAGTCACCCTGCGAAGCAGCCGAGGACTTCCTCCTTCTTCTTTTGCGGCTTCTTCGCAGGGTGGGTGCTCGTGCATATGTCAGATTCTGCCTTAAGGCCGCCACGCCGCAAAGCTGCCGCGGTCAGTCTTCCGGACAATCAGCTGATTTTCGATTTCGTCCTTCAGCTCGCTGACATGCGAAATAATGCCGATTTGCCGCTTGTCGCCCGCCATCTGCTTGAGGACGTTCACCGCCTCGTTTCGCGCACGGTCGTCCAGCGAGCCGAAGCCCTCGTCAATGAACATCACGTCCAGGTGAATCGCCGCGGTTGCCGCCTGAATCTGATCCGCCATGCCGAGCGCGAGCGACAGCGCCGCCATGAACGATTCGCCGCCGGACAGCGTGCCGATTGTGCGCGTCTTGCCGGTCACAATCGAGTACACCGCCAAATCAAGTCCCCTGTTCGCGCCGATGCCCGCCTTGTCGAGATCCAGCAGGCGCAGCTCGAACTGGTCGCCCGACATGCTGCGGAATCGGCGATTCGCGTTTTGCAGGATGGTTTCCATGTATCTGCGCTGAACGTACGTCTCCAGATTCATTCGGCTGCCGGACTCGCTGCCGCTCATCAGGCTCGACAGGCGCGATGCCGTCGCCGCCGTCGCACATGCCTCCGCGAATTTTGCCTGATTTGCCCGCAAATCGCCCAGCGCCACCGCGTTATTCTGCCGGAGCGTCGACAGCGATTCCAGTGCCGCGGACGCTTCCGTCAGCGCCTGATTCGCCGCCTCATACGCCGCCCGAAGCTGCGTCATATCCGGCTTTTCGCTCGCGCCGATGGCCTTCCTCGCCGTGTCGCGCTGCGCCGCCGCGCCCGACTGCCGCTTTTCAAACCCGCTGATTTCCGCTTGAAACGCATCTGGCTGCCGTGCATCATACGTGCGCGTCAGCGACTGCCAAGTTGCCTCCGACATCGCCGTTTCCGCCAGCATCTGCTGATATTTTTCTTCCAGTTTCGATTCTTCCTCGGACAGGCGCGGCATATCCTCCTTCAGCTGACGGATGCGCGTCTCGCACGCTGTTTTCTCCTTTTCCGCCGCCTGATGGTGCTGATTCTGCCTCTCTGCTTCCTCTTCTGCGGATTTCAGTGCGTCTCCGGCGGCCGCCTGCGCCTTGAGTGCGTCCTCACGCGACGCATAGCCGCTGCGTGCAATGTCCGTGCGGAGCGATGCAAGCGTATTTTCCGCCTTTGCACGCTCGGTCGATGATGTGCCGTCCGCCTTGCGCGCATTCTCAAGCCTGCTTTCAAGCGTCTGCTGTGTTTCCTTCGCACCGTTCAGGCTCTTCCGCACGGTCAAGAGCTCGCGCTGCTTTTCCTGTGCCGCCGTCGTTTCTGCTGTCAGCTGATTCTCCCATTCCTTCAGGACTTTCTCTGCCTCCGACGCTGACTGCGCGTCCGTTTCCGGCAGCTCCTGACAAAGCTCCTGCAGCAGACGCTTTTCGTCCTCCTGCTGCTTCTGCCGCTTCTCCGCCAGCACGTCCTGCGCAGAGCGCGACGCGGACGATAGCTCCTCCTGACGTTTCGCCCGCGTTTCCATCTCCGTGCGGTACTGCGTCAGCGTTTCGCGGCTGAGCTTCTGCTCGTCCTGCGTCAGGCGGCACGGCGAAGGATGTTCCCTTGAGCCGCACACCGGACAGGGCTCGCCGGCTTTGAGCTCGCTGGCCAGCAGCCCTGCCTGCGCATTCAGGAACGATGTCCGATACGCGTCATAACTCGCCTTTGCCGCGTCATATTCGCCGCTTGCCTGACGGTACTGCGCCATCAAGCTCTCTGCCGCCGCGTCATGCCGGCTGATTTCCCTGCCGTTCTTCTTTAATTCGCCGAGCTGATTTTGCAGCGCCTCAAGCCGCTTCTTCTGCTGACTGCACCGCTGCACCTCCACCTCTGCGCCCTGCAGCGCCTGCTCGCGCTTTTCCCATGCTTCCTTCTGCTGATGCAGCCTTTCGAGCTCTGTCTGCGTCGAATGCAGCAGCTTTTCTGCCTCCTCTGCCTGCTGCTTCGCGTTTCTCGCATCCGTCTCTGCCGTTTTCGCACGTGCAAACAGATCCAGCGCCGCTTTCGTCTGCTGCATGACCTTCGCCTGAGCGGCTGCGGCCTGCGTTTTCCGTTCATCCGCCTGCTGCTTCAGCGCCTGTGCGCTTTCCGCCGCCACACAGCACGATGGCAGACGCTCCTCCTGCCGTTTCAGCTCATTCTGCGCGTCCGTCAGCGATTTCCTTGCGCGGCTGACGCTCTCATAGCGGTCATGCAGCGTCCACGCGCTGCGAATCTGCCCGATCAGCTGCCGTTTCCGGCTGATGTCCTCCGCCTGCGATGCGCATTCCGCCAGCACCCGCTCCGCCTGCGCCAGCTCATCGAAGCGCACGGTCATCTGCTTCGCCGCCTCCAGCTGCTTCATCCGCTCATCGCGCTGCTTCTGCGAGGCTTCCCTGATTTGGGTCAGCTCATTTTCCCGCTGCTTTAATTTCCCGCAGACGTTCGACAGGGTGTCAATGAGCTGACCGACAAGCTCCGGCGAGATGGTTTTCGGATTCATCACTGCGCCGCGCAGCTGACCGACAAGCTCCGCATCCTCTGCCGTCAGCCCATCCGTCCAGATTCGCGCCGCATGCACCCCGTATTTCGCCGCAAGCTCGTTCTTCGCCGTGGCCTTGTCGCCCGCATCAGCCTTGATTCTGTCAATCAGCCGCCGGTACAGGTCGGTTTTCAGCAAATTGCGCAGGAGCTCCGTCTTCGCATTGCTGTCCGCACGGAGAAAATTCATGAATTCCCCCTGCGCAATCATGACGACCTTGCGGAACTGATCCGCCGTCAGCCCGACAAGCTCCTGAATCCGTGCGTTGATCTCCCACAGCTTGCCGTTGAACATCGACCCGTCCGGCAGATACAGCTCCGCCGTTTCCGCCACGCTCTGCGGGTTCGCGCCCTGCCGCTTTGCCGGTCTGGTATACCTCGGCGTACGGTGAACGCGGTACTTTTTCTGGTGCGCTTCAAACTCCAGGTCAACATACGGCGGATTGTCCGTAAACTGGCTGGCAAGCTCCTTGCCCCTGCCGCTGTCGGCCGTGCTGACCTCGCCGTAAAGCGCGAACATCAGCGCATCAAAAATGGACGACTTGCCCGAACCGGTGTCGCCGCTGATCAGGAAGAAGTCGCCGCCGCGGCTGAAGTCAATCACCGTCTTCTCCCCATACGAGCAGAACGCCTGCATCGTCAAGCAAATCGGTTTCATAGGCTTTCCTCCTGCACCGTGTTGATGATTTCCCGAAGCAGCGCCTGCTCCTCCTCCTTCAGCCGACCGGCAGCGAACTGCATGCACAGCTCATAGGGGGACGTCGACGGCAGCGCCTCTGCCGACGCCTCCGGCAGCGTGAACTCCTCCGCATCCCTGCGCAGCTCCAGCATATTCGGATACGACTGCCGCAGGATTTCCCGCAGCCGCGTCATTTCCTCCGCCGATGCGTCCGTGAGCTGAATGGCGACATAATCGTCGCTCTGACCCTCTGCCACTTCCTGCTTTGTGCCCCTGATTTTCCTGACAAGGCGCGGCGGATGAAGCGGCAGCCTTGTCACCTGCACATTGCCCTTTTCGCCCAGCGACACCATCAGCACGCCTTTTTCCTGTCCCTCTTCGCTCAGGGAGTATGCCATCGGCGTGCCGCAATAGCGCATCGATTCGCCGCCTGCCTTCGTCGGCTTATGCAGATGACCCAGCGCCGCATAGTCGAATCCGCTGATGACGGACGATGGAATGACATCGACATTCCCGACCTGCTTCACCTCGTTCTCCGCGCGCTCAACCGAATCCGCATCGCCGCCGTCCGGCAGGAAGAACTGGTGGCTGACAAGCACGTTGCGCTCCGCCGGATTCACCTCCGCCGTTGATAAAAGACGCCTGTACGCCTCCGCATAGCTGAGGTTATCGCCGTTGTCCTTCGCGCCGACAATCGGACGAACCATGCCCGGGCGCACAAACGGCAGCAGAAAGAAATTCACCGCGCCGTATTCATCCCGAAGCGACACGCGCTCGATTTGTTCGCCCTCCCGCATCGGCGGATTGCCGATCATCCAGATTTTCTGCCCCTGCAGCTCCTCGCGGAAGAAATCCAGCCGCTGCGGACTGTCGTGATTGCCGGAAATGACCAGAATCGCCGCGTCAGGCACGTCCCTGCGGAGCATACCGAGGAAATCATCCAGCAGGGCAACCGCCTCCACCGATGGAATGGAACGGTCGTACACGTCGCCGGCAATGACGATGGCATCCGGCTGGTGCATTTTTGCAAGCTGCGCGATTTCCGTCAGCACGGTCCGCTGATCCTCGAGGAGGTCGCGGTCGTAGAGCTTCGCGCCGATATGAAGGTCGGAAAGATGAAAGAAGAGCATGTTAATTTCCTCTCAGCGCGAGCAGCGACAGGATCGCCGTTTCGACTGCGCCATCCTCGTTGTATTGTCCGCTCTTGACGTTGTATTCCGTATTCAGGCAAATCTGCACGCCTTCCCGTGCCTGCGCGAGCGTGTATCCGTCCGCCTGACGGATGGTGCGTTCCGCCGCGAAGGGCGCGATGCCGAGCTTCTGCGTGATTTCGTTCCGGCGAAGGTTTTCCGCCTGCATCAGCTTCACGTGCATCATCAGCCGGTACTGCCTGAGCAGCATCGCGAGGATGCCGAGGCGCTCCTGCCCGTTCAGCAGCATATCGCGAAACAGCCGCAGCGACTTCGCGCGCTGACCGGCAACCACCGCATCCACCATCTCAAACACCGTGCATTCGATGGAGCGCGTTGCCGCTGTGCGAACGTCCTCCTCGGTGATGACATCGCGGTCGCCTGCAAGCGCCGTCAGCTTTGCAATTTCCGTGCGCAGCAGCGCCGTGTCCGTCCCGACCGTGAACGACAGCAGCGACGCAACCTGCGGCGAGCAGCTCTTGCCGTCCCTGCGGAATACGCTGACAATCCAGCTGTTCAGCTCCGCCTCGCTCAGCGGCTCAAACGACACGATGTTGCCATTCTTCTTCACCGCGCTGTACAGCTTCTTGCGCTTATCCGCCTTGCCGCGCACGTAGAGAATCAGCACGCACGTTTCCGGCATGTTCGGCAGGTAGCTCAGCAGCTTTTCATCCGCCTCGCTGCGTCCTGACGCGCCGTTGATTTCGCGCACGAGCACCAGTCGCTTGTCCGCCATCAGCGGAAACGTCTCGCACGACGCGATGATATCATCCGCCGGCGGATTTTCCAGCACCGTCTCGTTGAGCTCCTCCAGACCGGCAGGCAACATCGCCTTGCGCAGCGCCGTCAGCGCCGCCTCCTTGATGTTCTCCTCCACGCCCTCAAACATGTATACGCCGCTGATTTTCCCCGCCTTGAGCGCCTGTGTAAATTCCTTCCGGTTCATTTTGCCCTCACATATGCTTCAATCGTGTAGCTGCCGTCCTTCATGCGCACCGTCAGCGCGCCGCCCTCCTCGGTCGCATAGACGTCCGCGTCCGTCAGGCTCCTGATATACGTCGCAGCGTTTTCCCTGTCCGTTGACACCAGCACGGTTTCCGGCTGAACCGCCGCCAGCAGCTCCGCAGTCGTACCGTTCTTCGCGCCGTGATGCGCCGCCTTGATGATGTCTGCCTCGACCACGGCGTATTGACCGTAGGTGGACGTCAGGTCGCCCATCAGCAGCATCGACACGCCCTCCGATTCCGAAAGCAGCGCCATCGAGCCCTCGTTCAGGTCGGAAAAGGTCCGCTCATTGTCCGGCCAGAGCACCGTGAATGTGCCGCCTGACCATGCAATCACATCGCCGCGCGTGACGGTTTCGATGCTTGTCCCCTGCCTTTCCAGCTGCCCGATGGATGCGCGAACGTTTTCCGACACACTTTCGTTCAGACCGCCTTCCGGCAGAATGCACCGGTCGATTCGGATACCGTCCTCCAGCAAATCCGCCAGACCGCCTGCATGGTCGCTGTGCAGATGCGTCAGCACGAGCAGCTCGACATGCAGCTTCTCCGCCTGCAGGTACGACACGAGGTCGCTGCCGTTTTCGCCCGTATCCACAATCACCGCAGCGTCATTATGCTGGAGGATTGCCGCGTCCGCATCGCCGACATCGAGCTGAATGTACTTCGTGCCATCCGTCCTGACCGGCAGGAGAATCGTCAGCATCAACGCCGTGCCGACCGCGAGCATCGGCAGTCGCTTGAGGCGGTTCCTCCACCGGCTTTTGTCCTTCCCGAACGGCAGCAGCGCCAGCCACACCAGCACCCAGCCGATGCACACCCAGATATCCGGCTGCCTCGTCCTCAGCACCGGCGAATATTGTCCGAGATAGTCAACCGCATCGAGCAGCACGCTGCTGACTGCCCCTGCCGCCATGCCGGGCAGCAGCGCCGCCAGCGGAATCACCATCAGAAGCAGCACCGCCCAATCCAGCATCATCAGCGCATTCATCAGCAGGAACAGCAGCACGTTCGCGACGATGCCAAACAGCGGGACGGTGCCGAAGAAATACAGCTCCGGCAGCAGAACGCCGAACTGCGCCACCGCGGATGCCGCCGCCATATCCAGCACGCGCGCGCCGATCTTCACCTTCGGGCGCTCCTCATGATTCGTCCGCATGAGGATGCCGCAGAGGGCGAACATCGCGCCGTATGTCATCTGAAACGATGCCGTCAGCAGCTGCAGGGGCGTAAACACGAGCTGCACCATCGCCGATGCGCACAGCACATGCAGCATCATCACCCGCCGATGGCGCAGCGACCCCCAGCTGATGAAGCCCCAGAGCAGCACTGCGCGAATCGCCGGCGCATTGCCGCCCGTCAGGAACGCGTAGAGCAGGAGCAGCACGAACGTCAGCGCCATGCGGAGCTTCCGCCTGTGCATCGGGTGCATCAGCAGCGCAAGCATCGCCGTCAGGATGCCGACATGATACCCCGACACGGACAGAATGTGCGCAATGCCCAGCCGCCGGAACTGCTCGACATTTTCCTCCGGCATTTCGCTGCGCATACCCAGCAGCACCGCCGATGCCAGCTGACCGCCTTCCTCGCCGCAGAGCGATTTCAGCCTGTCCGAGAGCGTCCGGCGGATTCGCGCCGTCAGCCCATACAGAGAAAGCCCGTCCGGCATCACCTGCATTTCCGATGCGCCGTACAGGCCAAAGCTCATGTTCCTTTCAAGCAGGTACTCGTTGAAGTCAAAGCCGTACGGATTTCGTTGTCCCTGCGGATGATACACCTTCGACGCCACCGAAATGCGCGCGCCTGCCGTCAGCGCCTCCGGCATCGTTTCGCCGCTGGCGAGGTAATACGTCCAGTACGCGCCGGAGGACACGCGCTTGCCGTCCAGCGTCACGTCCCGGAGAATCACGCGCACCTGCCCGCGTTCCTCCCGAAGCGCCGCCTCCTCGACAACGCCCGTCACCTGCACGCTGCCCTCAGATGGCCGCACCGGATTCATCGCGCCGTACCCCAGAAGCGCGCCGAGCACGAGCACCAGCATCAGGCTCGCAATCAGCCGGACCTTTTTGACCGCCAGCAGCGGCAGGCACGGCACAGCCACCCACAGCAGCACCGTCAGCGCGGACAGCGGCGCATGAAAGCCCGCCGCCAGCCCGACCACCAGCAGCAGCGTCGCCAACGGCAGAAAGGACAGGCGCAGCAATGCCCTGTCCCTGCCCGCATTAAACACGGAACACCGCGCCGATTCGCGCCAGCTCCGCATCCGGGCGAATTGCACGCGCCTCACGGAGCAGCGTTTCCGGGTCGATGCTCGGATTGAGGTGCGTAATCACAAGATGGTTGACGTTCGCCGCCTTCGCCAGCAGCGCCGCCTTTTCAGCGGACAGATGCGGCAGCCTTTCGTTCCACCTTGCTGCCGGAAACAGCCCATCCGCAAGGAGCAAATCGGCATCCTGCGCAAATGCCGTCAGGCTGTCCGTTGTGTTCGTATCGCCGGTATAGCAAATCGTCTTCTGTCCGTCCGAAATCCGCAGCATCACGCCCGGCACCGGATGACGCGCCGCAAACACATTCACCGTCCACTCGCCGATTTGCAGTGCATCGCCCGGCAGCACGTCATGGAGCACAAAGCTGCCGTCCTGCATGACAATTTTGCGGATTGCAGACGCTTCATCGACCGGCGCGTACACATGGAGCGGCTTTTTCGCGCATGCCTGCAGGCGAAACAAAAGCGGCAGCACATCGCTGCAATGGTCATAATGCCAGTGGGAAAGCAGCAGCGCGTCGAGCGCCTCCGGCATCATCATCGCGGTCAGGCGGCTGAGCGTGCCTGTGCCGAGGTCAAGCGCCGCGCACGTGCTTTCGCCGCGCAGCAGATAGCCCGATGTGGCGCTCAGTGCCGCCGGAAAAGGGCCGTTCATGCCAAGGACGGTTAATTCCATCGTGTCACCCTCCAACAAGCTGTTTCGTATGCTCTCAATCAGCCAACCGCGTTGTCGGCGGTTTCCTGCTGCATGGTATCCCAGACCGACTGCTGATTCTGCGTGAAGCTCTGGTCGAGCCACAGCGGCGTGGCGGTGCTCTGGTCGTACGAAACCGTCAGCTGCACGAGCACAACCGCGTACTTCATGCCGGTCACGTCTGTCGCCTTGCCGAGCCGCACCTTCTTGCCGTCAAAGCGGCTTGTGCCGAGCGACATGGCGGATTCCGCCGTGCCGGCAATATAGACCGTGGCATGCTGAATCTCGCCTTCCGCCGTCAGCTCCGCAGAAACCGTCAGCTGACCCTTGCTCAGCTTGAACGTCACATAGCCCAGCTGCAAATCGCCCGACACCATCGGCACAATCACCGGCTGCTGACCCATGGCGCTCAGGTCGAGCACATACGCCTCGCGCGGCGAAGAGGCTCCGCTGATATCTGACAGCGGCAGACCGGCGCTCGTCACGTTGGTATCGGTCATGCGCGGCTTAACGCGCTGCACCTGCAGGGTGTAGGCGCCATCCGGCGTGGTCAGGGTGACCTGATACATCGTCTGCGTACCGTTCAGCGGCAGATAAATGTCCTCGGAGGAAAATGCGCCGCTGCACTCGCCGTAGCCGCGCTGATAAAGCATGCCGCCCCATTCGTCGGACACGGCAAGCGTCACGCTGCCCGTCGTTTCAAGCGTGCAGGTGACGCGCAGATAGCCCTGATCGCTGGTCACGGCAGTCGCCTGCGACGCATCGACCGTACAGACGTCCTCGGCAAGGGCTGCCGTCATCGTCAGCAGGATGAGCAGCAACGTCAGCAGAAGCAGATGAATTTGTTTCATGGTTTTCACCCCTGTTTTTCCCCATCGTGGGAGACTTAGATTATCATCCACCTAACTAACGTTTGAGGAAGGGATTTTCTTTCTTCATCAAATGTTTTTCTTCTGTTTTGGGCTTCGCCTTATTCCACCATCAGGGTGACTACCGCAGGGACGATGACCTCGCGGAAGCGCAAATCACTCCGCTCCGCCACGACGCCGGGCGTAATGCACCGGTCAATCTTCGCAAATTCAGGGACATTCACCGTCTGTGAGGACACCGAGGTCAGCGTGTGCAGCTCGCTCTGGAACGCATCGCCGCGTGCAGGGCGAATGACCCGCAGTCCCAGCCGCTTCATGGCGTATTCCAGCCGTGTGAGCTGCCCCATGACCGCCGCGCGCAGGTCGAGCAGCGGCTTTGCCTGCTCCGTTGACATGTCCGGCGTCATCAGCTTCGCAATGGCATCATCGAGCGCGTCCGACAGCGACTTCGCCATGCCGACATAGCACTGCCCCAGCATCCTCGTGTCCGCCTGATACAGCGCTGCCTGCCACTGCTGCATGCGCGTGTTCTGCTCCTCCTGCATTTTCGCGATTTCCGTGCGGATTTTGTCGTACTGCGCACCCGCATCCTCAAAGAGCTCCGATGCCCAGCGCGCCTCATCCTCCATGCGGATGCGCACCGCCTTCTGCTGCTCGCCGAACGCCTCCTGAAATTTCGCGCGTCCCGCCTGCTGCATCTGCTCCTCCTGCGCGCGCATCTCCGCCTCGAACCGGCTCATCATCTGCTGCTTAATCGGCTCAAGCTCCTTTTCCGCCTGACCGCTGCGGATGCGCTCGACCTGCCGTTTCGCTTCCTCCACCTGCTCCGCCGCGTGCTTGAGCGACTCATCCTGCAGGCGCATTGCCGTCCGACAATCATCCAGCCGCCGCTTCAGCACCTCTTCCTCCGGCGCCGCCGTCCGTGCATCGCGCCGCGCCTCATACAGCAGCCGGCTGACCGACCGCAGCACGCGCACACGCGTCTTGAACGGCGTCCGCACGGGCAGCTCTGGGTCTGACGCGTACGATGCAATCATCTCCCACGTCATCGGCTCCTGATTCGCGGTGAACACGTTCGGCACGGCGTTTGACGGGTCCGTCATCGGCGCATCGAGCACAATCATCTGGTAGCACTGCGTCACGACGCTGTAGAGCAGCATCGAGCAGCTGCCGTTCGGGTTGCGCGTCAGCTGGTCATCAAGCTGGCTGAGCAGCATCGACACGCCCAGATCCGACAGCTCCGTATACATCCGCGACAGCAGCCGCTGATAATATTCCCGCCGATTTCTGCGGTTTCCGCCTGCAAGCTGCTCCGCCGCATCCTGCTGGAACAGCGCCAGCGCGGACGTCGTTTCATGGCGGCTTTCATAATCCTCCTGTGCGGCCTGCCCCTGCTCTTCTCTGCTCCTGCGCCGGTCATCCGCCTCCTGACGGGCGTCCTCCTGCTGCTGGTCGACCGTGCGCTGTTCCTGTTCAGACATGCTTTTGCTCCTTCCGCGTCGCCGCGATGCATCCTTCTTTTCTTATCATGTATATAAATACAGTATAGCATTTCATGGCAAAAAATGCAACCAACTACCGATAACAAACAGCAGCTGCTCGGTTGAACAGCTGCTGCCTGTTGCCTGTGCTGCGCCGAAAGCGCTCATGGGGCACAGTTGGTGACCTCTGCATGGTCTGGTTGTGGCGATTCTGGCTGGGGGGTTGCCCCAAGCCCCCCAAGGGACAGGAAACGGGACGAGTTCCCCTCCCTTGACCCGTTTTTAGGCCGATTCATGCTTGTGTGCGGTGCATTCCGCGACGGCAATCGCAATCAGCAGCACCGCCATTGCGCCGTAACCCACATACGCGGGCAAGCCGGACTTATCCAGCGCAAACTCCACCCCGACAAGCCCTGCCACGCACAGCAGCAGCACCATCAGCGGCGCCCATGCATGCAGGAGCGTGCCCTTTTTGCAATGGCGGCATTCCGCAATCAGCACGGCAAGCAGCACCACGGCGCACAGCACCTGCTGCACCCGAACGAAGCCCCATTTCATGCATTCCGCCAGCAGGCTTTCCATCATAATCTGCGGCAGCGCAAGATAGAAGGACGTGCGGAGGAACAGCGTGCCCGGGCGAGCATCCCGGCGCGCAAGGAAGGCAAAGGCCGATACAATCAGGCATGCGAGGAACGACAGCATGAACACCGCCGGATAGCTCTCGCCCCATTCGTTCGTCAGCGCGAAGGGAAAGAAGGACAGCGATTCGGGCATCTCGAAGCCGGCCGTTCCGAGCAGATCGAGGTGCTTTTCGGCGAAGCGCGCCACCGCCGCAAGGAGTGCACCGGCAGGCGCGAATGCATCAAGCGCCTTCAAGACCGGCATTTTGCGCAGCCGTGCGGACAGCGCCACGCCCAGCACCACGCCCGCAGCACCGGTCAGGAAGCAGAAAGTGTCCGCCTGCGTCTTCAGGAAGGCAGAAAAGCCCCAGCGCGGATACGCATAATGCCACTGCAGGAGCACATAGCCGATCTTTGCAAGCGCCGCGCCCAGCAGCACACTCGGCAGAATCGGCAGCCACTTCATGCCCTGCTGACGCAGCCGGACATTCATCAGCACCGCGCACAGCACCGCGCCGATCCCCATCAGCAGCAGATAAGCCGCGTTCACTCCTCCGCCTCCCCGCCATTCCATGCGGATGCGAAATAGATGATGTCAGAGATGGCGCGGGTGTTTTCGTTCTCCACATCATTGATTTTTTCGCCGTTAAAAATCATCATGGTCGAGTCGCCGCCGTCGAGGTTGTAGGCGATGTACGCGCCCTCATCCGCGCAGAGCTGTGCAAACTGCTTGAGCGTCATGCCCATGGAACCGCGTGCCTGCGATGCGCAGCAGATGGCCATGTACTCCAGCTCGCCAACCTGCGCGATGGCCATGCGCTGACGCGCCTCGTCATACGCCATGCCGTTGCCGATCGGGTTGAGCACCGCCTTTCCCTCCCGAACGAGCACGGGACCGAAGAAGAAGCTGTTGATGACCTTCTTGCCGTCAATCTCCATCTTCACTTCGTTGCGCGAGGGCTGCAAAACATAGTGAAAATCGCCGTTCTCATCGATGAGCAGCACATCGCGGTCGCCGCGCAGATGATTCAGGTACTCCGTGCCCTGCCGGACGATGTAGCCGATGCCCGTATAGCAGAAATAATCGCCGTCAATGGCGAGAATGGCGTTGACGCGTTCGGCAAGGATGGTGCCCTTGACCGTGCGCGTGGAGTCAAAGCCGCCGGCGGACACCGTTCGCAGCTGCGAGGCATCGGCAATCTTGATGCGCGCAACCCAGTAATTGCATTCAGACCTGCGCTTCTGCGTCACCTCGACGCGAATGGTCGGGTCCTCATAAATCCAGCTGCCATCGCTGACGGTGAAGCCGTTCGGGTCCGCCGCCATACCGGGCGAAAAGTCAATCGGCAGGGTATTCGCCGCTGTTTCCTCCACAGGGAGCGGAATTTCCTCCGCGTTCTCCGCCATCGCCGCGGAAAGAAGGACCAGCAGGGCAAGCAGCAGGGTCATTATCCTTTTCTTCATCAATTTCTTCTCCTCTTCGGTTGTCAGGTTCAGTCGGCGCTTTCCAGCTCTGTCAGCATCGCCGGAATTTTCGCGGCCTCCATCGGGTCAAGCGGCGGATAGGCAGGGTTCATGTCCTCGAGCGTCTTCAGCAGAATTTCGCTCATGAGATACCGCGTGAACCACTTATCGTCCGCCGGCAGCACGTACCACGGCGATTCGTCCGTCGCGGTCGCATTGATGGCGTCCTCGAACGCCTCATTGTACTGCTTCCACAGGCGGCGCTCGCACATGTCATCGACCGACAGCTTCCAGTGCTTGTCCTCGCGCTCGATGCGGTCAAGGAAGCGGCGTTTCTGCTCCTCCCGCCCGACATTCAGGAACACCTTCACCATCCGGTAGCCGTTTTCGTACAGGTACTCCTCCCAATGGCGCAGCTGACGGTAGCGCTTCTGATAAAAATTCTCATCCTGCGTCACGCGCAGCGGCATGGCATAGCCCTTTTCCATCTGATGCACCCGCGTCACGAGCACATCCTCGTAATGGCTGCGGTTCATCACGCCGATTTTCCCACGCGGCGGCAGGTTCTTCTCGATGCGCCACAGGTAATCGTGGCTCAGCTCCTCCTTCGAGGGCGTCTTGAACGCGACAACCTCCAGCGCCGCCGGATTCAGCAGCCCGAACACCTTCTTGACAAGGCTGTCCTTGCCGGCTGCATCACGCGCCTGAATGGCGATGATGAGACCCTCCTGCCCCTGCGCGTAGAGCTTCTCCTGCAGCAGGGATGCCTTGAGCAGGTTCTGCGTCGTCTGCGCCTTCAGGGCTTTTTTATCGAGACCATCGGGGGCATTGGTTTTTTCATCGCTGATGGAAAGCGGATGGCTGCCGTTATAGCGGTAGTCCTTCAGGGATACGTCCGGCATGGCTGGGGATCCTCCTTTGTAAAATGAGCGGGAAACTCGTTTGATAGATTATTGCAGGCTTCGCCTGATTTCCGAGTTGCTTCGCGGTACACTTTTTCATGCTTGAGCTAACTTGCTGCTTTCGGGGGCTTTGCGCTCGCAGGCTTCGCCTGATTTCTTGAACCCCTTCGCAGCTTGAGCTGTAATGCAACTATCTATATTTATTTCAATCATGGAAATAAAGCAAGCATGATGCCGATAAGCACGGAGAATACGGACGAAGCGGAAATTAGGCAAAGTGGGATGCGGACGAAATGGGATACGGACGAAGCCCGTTAGATCTGCATCGAGGGGAATACCGTGGTGTGCTCCACCAGCTCGGCGCGGAAGCGCTGCACCAGACGCACCTGCGGCTCGCTGTCGCTCATGACGCGCATGGTCAGCTCCGTTGCGCCGATGCTTGCCAGCGCCTGCTTCGTTTGCTGCAGCAGCTTCGTGCCGAGCCCCTTGCGCTGGAAATTCGGCTCCATGTACAGCCCCATGACCTCCGCGGAGGTGTACTGCCCTGCCGCAACGCACGCACCGACAAGCGCCGAATTGTACAGAATGCCCAGCGCGACAAAATTCTGCTTGTTCATCTGCTGAAGCAGGAACGCGTGATCAAAGTAGCTGAAGCCGGCATTGCGCATCCGTGCGACCAGATCCATCTGCTCGGCGACGGTGTTGAGCGTCAGCGAGATGCACGCGCTGTTGAACAGCTGCACCGAATCATCGGGGTCATTCAGGCGGACAAGATCCTCCGTGTGCTCCATATGGAAGCCATTGTGCTCGTAGAACGCCAGCCGGCGCTCGTCATCGACTGCAACGGCGGTATACAGCCGTGCACCGGCGCCGGGCGCCTGATTCCGCAGCTGACGCGCGCGCGCCGCCAGAGAGCCCAGCAGCCAGTATTCGCCCTCCGGCTTGCTGTTCAGGCTGAAATAGATATTCACCGGTCGGGCAGGATAAATGGACGGCTGAAACTGATAAATCAAATAGCCCTCGCCGATCTGATTGCCCTGATCATCCTGGACGAAAAACACATCCTCCTTCGGAATGCCCTGATACGCTTCCGTTGGCTGCGTTACCTGCATGTTTTAATTCCTTTCTTCTTCACACGTTCTGCCGTCATCCATGAGCACGACCGCAAGCATGACCGCGACCGCCGCCATCATGACAGCATAGAGAATGCCGTTGTTGACGGCGGACTTGTCCAGCGCAAATTCCACCGCGATGCACACGCCTGCGCCAAGCAGCAGCAGCGCACCGCGAACGATGCAGCGAGCCTTCTGCTTTGTGCCGTCGCGGCGGATGCAGCGGACGATGCGGCAGGTCAGCACGGCCAGCAGCGTCAGCGCCGCCGCCAGCATGTTCAGCCGGACGAAGCCGAAGCGAATCAGCTCATCCGCACGCCACGAGTCAAGCAGAATCTGCATCGCGCTCACGATGCTCAGCCCGACCTCCATCGTCCTGCCGGACGGCTGCTCCTTCCGGCGCATGAGCATCACGGCAATCAGCGCGGCGAGCGCCACAATCGCCTCGTATGCCCAGACGAGCACCGTTTCCTCCTCCGTCTGGAACGGCAGGAACATCAGCCCGATGTCATCCATCAGCTTGCTGAAGCCCTGACCCGTCACTGATTCCGCCATGCGCAGCCCGAACAGCGTCAACAGAGCGCCCGGCGTGACAACGTCCAGCAGCGGCATGATTTTTTTGCCGCTGACGCGTGCGTAAATCGCAATCGCCGCCATGCCGCCGAGCAATCCGCCATAGAGCGTATATCCGCCCTGCCAGAACTGCCACAGGAAATCCGTTCCACCCAGATCAACCATGATGTAGGAATAGCGCGTCGCCATGTACAGCAGCCTCGCGCCGAGCAGCGCACCCACGCTCCCCCACGCCGCGACAGGCAGACGATCCGCGCACTTTGTCTGCCGGTCTGGCAGCACCATCGTCAGCAGCAGACCGAGCAATGCGCTGATGGCGGCAATCAGCCCGTATTTCGTCAGATAGAACAGCTCCGGCTCATAGGCGAGCTCCTCCGAGCCATTCAGCGGCTGAACCAGATCAACGGCTTTCGCGCACGGTGACGGAACGAGCACCAACACCGCTGCCGGAACAAGAATCAGCAGCAGCACCCATAAAACGATGGTTTTTGTCGATATTTTCATGTGTTGAAATTCTCCTTATGACCATAAACGGCAGGAAATTGCGTTTCTTCCTCGTGCAGAGCCGAAAAAGGCGCTCCGCATGGGTTATTATACCTGTTTTTTCTCCTGTTGACAAGGTTTTGACAGGAATCTTTCAAGCCGCAAAAAGTAAAAAATGTGACAGAGCGCAAACACGCGCAGCCTGTATGCAAATGCGCTCAACCCAATCGCGAAAAGGGTCAAGGGAGGAACTCCCTTGCAGGGTCAAGGGGCAGCGCCCCTTGTGGGGTCTGGGGCAAAGCCCCAACCGAATCCATATCAAACAAGCTTGAAGACGTCACCAACCATGCCCCACGAGCGCTGAACAGAGGAGCGGACGCAGTCCGCGGAACGCTTTCAGCGCAGCGCATGTAACTTATAAAAGCCGCCGCTCAATGCCGAGCAGCCGCTTTTAAAAATCCATAATCAGCGCCCGTTGTCGCACGTGTTTCGCTCAGCGGAGCGACCGGAGGACATGAAACCGGGCAAAATCCGCAACCGCAGACTTCACCTCTTCCATAGCCTTTGGCATTTCAGGAATTTCGTTTCTGCGGCAAAGGAAATCAATCATGGATAATAAAAAGCAGCTGCTCAGATGATATGTACCCATTTTTCCGGACACGCAGGATTGGGAGTACATATCATATCTGAAGTAGCTGCTTTTTTAGTTACCTGTGCTGCGCTGAAGACGTTCCGCGGACTGCGTCCGCTTCGCTGTTCAGCGCTCGTGGGGGCGGGGGTGGCGACATTTGCATTGTTGACTGATGCCGTTTTTGTTGGGGCGTTGCCCCAAACCCCAGCAGGGACGCTGTCCCTGCACCCTGCAAGGGAGTTCCTCCCTTGACCCGTTTCGCGATTGGGTTGAGCACATTTACATACAGGTTTCGCGTGCTGCGTTAGATGAGATGTGCTGCGCTGAAGACGTTCCGCGGACTGCGTCCGCTTCGCTGTTCAGCGCTCGTGGGGGCGGGGGTGGCGACATTTGCATTGTTGACTGATGCCGTTTTTGTTGGGGCATCGCCCCAGACCCCAGCAGGGACGCTGTCCCTGCACCCTGCAAGGGATAGGAAACGGGACGAAGTCCCCC
>CAVEOA010000039.1:0-15887 GCA_963617205.1 Alloprevotella sp.
TTTTCCGCTGCTTCGTTCAGCCAGGCGGGAATGGTCAGCGTCTTCTTCACCGCCCGGTTCTCCATTTCCTCCCGGAAGGGGGTCATCCATGCGGTCACAGGTACCACCATCCCCCCTTTGGGTGCCTGCATGTCAAGGTTCGGCGTGGGAATGGTCTCCCCATCCTGCTCCATGCCGTACAGGTGCAGGCTCATGGCATCCGCAGCCATCTGCCGTGCTTCCTCGAAGGTGTCTCCCTGGGTATAGCAGCCTTCCAACTGAGGAAAACGCACGCTGTATCCGCCGTCCTCTTCCTTGGTGAACACCGCTAAAAAGGTGTACTTGCTGGGTCTGGTCATGGCTTCTGCTCCTTTCTCACAAAAAACGTCAGGAGGCAGGCTGGATGATTCAACAATTTATTATAATTCCTGTGCGCTCAAAGGTCAACACCTTTGAAAGGAAACCTCGAGAATTAATTTACACAATATTGCACAAAATGCTTGATTTTTACTTAATATTGTGTATGATAGATTGGAGGTGTTGTTTTTGAAAGCTGTTTATGCTGCTTGTCTTACCCGCAAAGAAGAAGGCGGCTTCCGTGCCGTCGTCCCGGACGTTCCCGGCTGCGTAACGTCAGGCGCTGACCGGGCCGGAGGACGCGGACCTGATCGCCGCGCTGGCTGTCAAGGGCTTCGAGGCGAAATGAAAAATGACCAAAAAGAATTAAACCCGACCGCCGCATTGGTGACCGGGTTTGTTCGTCAATCTTTCTTTTCTGCTGGCTTTACAATTCTTTCAAAGATCAGAACGGTTTGCTCAATCGTTGCGTTAGAGCCTCTTGCTATGCCTAAAAACTCATAAGACTGACTTTCTTTTCCGATTTCATTGACTATAGTCTGGTGCAGTCGCCAACCATGGGTTGCATATTCAGTCAGGACTAGTTCAATGGCTCCTGTATTTGCGCTGCCGTCAACATTGTCTGTGATTGCTTCCACAGCATATTCGTACACAGGGTTATAAGGAGCCACTTCCTTATCATGAGCACGTGCTGCCACAACGCGAGCCATGTTTTGAGCGTTCACATATTGTTGACTATCCTTTGCCGTTCCAATAATATCGGCAATAAAGTCAGAAACTTCTTTGTCCTGAATTCTTTTACTGTTTTCCAGTATCCATTTAAAGCTTGTTTCCCATTCACCCGTTTGTCCGTCGGCATCACTAATATTGTCGAGAGCGTTTGCGCACTTATCGCATATGGGCCTTTTTTCATCAATCACGCATGCTTCCAAGGTGAAGGGACCAGCCGTGCCACAGATAGAACATTTCATTGGTAGGCCTCCTTGAAATAAAGGGCAGTTTCCGGCATGTGCAATCTGGTATGCAAAAACCGGAAATTTCCGGAAAATTACGGAAGAACCAAATTTCGCCTTTAAAAAAGTGCCATTTTCGCTCAAAAGCAACCCGGCTGGTTGCATTCGGAAAAAACGGAAATTGGATACAAAAAGCAAAAACCCGGAAAGCCTTATATCAAGCCTTCCGGGAGTCGAAGTGGTGGGATTCGAACCCACGGCCTTTTGGTCCCGAAGCAAAAAGGCATCGATGTATTTTTTTGCGAACTATTGATAAACAAGTGAATAACTCTGGCATATATGTGGTCAAATACTGGATGAATATAAGCTTGAAAAAAACTGACCACGTTTTGACCACGTTTTGCGATTTGAATGCTTCATGTAAGTGGATTGAAGCGAAAAACATAGTGGCATGTAAAAAACTCACCGTTTCTGAAGCCAGCCGTCAAGGAAACCGACCAGTTGACTTCTCGAACGCTTCTCACGCTCGTGCGACAGATGCGTGTAGAGGTCAAGCGTCATTCGGATGTCGGCATGTCCGAGATAGTATTGTGCAGTCTTGACATCGATGCCAGCATCGTAAAGCGCGGTTGCAAATGTATGTCGCAAATCGTGTGCTTGTGCTTTGAAGATGACATATTCCTTGCCGATTGCACGTGCATCGACGATCTTGGATTCGAGCGACTTCCGTCTGCCCGACTGAACGATATCTTCGCCGTTGCAGATGCGCTGCATGCAAAGGTTGAAGCTGTTCCAGCCTCGGTCGAAAGCACTCGCGGAAATCAACTCTCCGTGAGCAGAAGTGCAAACGTAGCCAAGACGCATCTCCTTCGGAATTGTTGACAGCGCGGCAAATAGTTCGTCGCAGATTGGTATGTCACGGATTCCGGCAAGCGTCTTGGCTCGCTCTTCGATCTTTGCCTGATTCGTCTTGATGACCGCAACTTCTCGAACGTGGATAACACGATTCACAAGGTCGACGTTATCCCACCGCAATGCAATCATTTCGCCGCGACGCAAACCACAAAGCAGCATCAGCATTGCCCAGAGTCCGCAGCGATGCTGATGCCAGTTCTGCATGATGCAGTCTGTTTCCCAACGTTCAAGCGCCCTATGTGATCCACGTTCGCAGCGGGGCGTTTGAATGTTTTCGGACGGATCGTCTGTAATCAGCTTGTTCTTGAACGCCTTTGAGAAAACGAGCATGATTGCTTGCTTATACTTGGTGACGGTTGAGTACGACATGCCATCCATCCGGTTGAGAAGACGTTGCAAATCAGACTCTCGGACAGCAGAAAGAGGCATTGTTCCGATTTCACGCTTAAGCCGCTTGTAAGGCACAGAGTCAACGTTGATATACGCATCGTTGACGTTGCCTCTGTACAGTTCAAGGCATGTATCAACCCACTCAGAAACTGTCTTGTGTTTGTCTTGAGAAAGACCCATCCTGCGATTGAGTTTGTACTCGTCACGCTGCCTAACTGCGTCCGCCCTGCTTGAACCGTAGAAAGACTTGCGAATCGGTTTGCCGTATTCATCCCTGCCGATTGTGAGCGTCACCTGAACTCTGTTGTCTGGTCGAAGTCCACGAGATTTTCGCTTGCTGCGCCCTGAGTTCATTTCTCGGTCTGCCATGATGGATGCTCCTCGCATAGCTTCAGGGCTTGTTGAAACATTTCGTATTCGCCGCCATCAATAAGCACGGCCGTGTAACCGTTGCCAACGCGGATGGTTGCTTGCTCTGAATTAAACGCAACGCTGGCAGCAATGTCAGCGGCGTTCTGTGCGAATTCGTTCAGTGAATATTCGTTCATTGCGAATTCGTTCAGTGAATATTCGTTCATTGCGAATCGCCTCCGATTGGTTCTTCGGTTTCTGCCTTGACCTGTTCATTCACTTCGGCTTGTGCCATACGCTGTTTCTGCAAGTATGCCTGACCAAGCACGATAGTGCGTCCTTCAGCGTCGAGGTTTTCGTAAATCCGACATAGCTCGTTTGCATCGGGAGACAGAGAAGGATAGTCCGCATCGCGGCCAACCAAGTAGTCGAGCGACACGTTGAAGTAATCCGCAATCTTGATAAGCTTGTCAACGCTCGGCTGCGACCGACCATTCGACCAATCGCTGAGGTTGCCGGAGGAAACGCCAACTGCCTTTGCAAAGTCGACCTTCTTCATGCCGTGAGACATCATGAGCAGCTGAATACGCTTGAACATAGAGAAACGCCTCCTTGAAGTTTAAAAATTATGCCTGTCAAATAGCCAGATTACCTTCGCTCGTCTTTCCCCTATACTCAACCTGACGCCGTTCTTCAGAAATGATGAATCCCTTAACGGCGTCTTTGCCATCCAAGTCAAGAGCACGATATTTCGTAATGACACGAAGTTCGTCTTGCGTCAAGTTCAGATCTTGAGAGCAGCTGTCAGACGATGGCACATCATTGATGTATGTGAACGTGCCACTTTCAAGGTCCATCGTGTTGACATCGATGTGGAGATACTTGAGAATCTTCAACGCCTTGTCGAAGCTCGGTGATTTCCGGCGTCCGTGCCTCCAGTCGCTCATGAAAGCGCTGCCCAAGCCGCAATCCCTGACCAGCTTGTAGTCTGAAATACCGGACTCATTCAAAGCTGTTAGTACGATATGCAAAAGCAAATCTGTTTCGGACATCGTAAAAAACCTCCATTTGATACGATAAGCAGCTTGACAAATACGATATATAGTGCTATTATAATAATATCACCACACAATTACAGTATATCACAGAAATGCGGTGAAATCAAGGCAAAGGAGGTGAAAGCCATGATGTACTACGGAAAGCGCGAAGAACTGATTCGAAAGCGAAAGATGTCGCTGAAGTCGCAGCTCGATATTGCAGTAGAACTTGGTATCTCCCAGTCTGCATATAGTAGTATCGAGAACGGTTACGGAAAGCCGCCCAAGGAAGTTGCAGAGAAGCTGACCGAGATGTATGACCTTGGTGACGGCTACTTCGAGAAGAATTGGAGGTGAGCATTGTGGCAGAGAACCGCATCAGGGAAATGAGAAACAAGTTTCGGATGACGCAAGGACAGTTGAGTGAAAGCATCGGCGGTCAAGGAAAGATGATCGTGAGCCTGATAGAAAACGGTTACGTCATGCCGACACGTGAAATGCTTGAAAGCCTTTGCAAAACGTTCCGCTGCAATCCGAACGACTTGTACGGTGAGCACGAGTTAAACCTATCAGCCGCTCCGGAGGAAATGCAAACGATCAGCATCTGTAAGGACGAGTACGAGAAAATGAAAGCGCAAGCTCAAAGTGCCGGGTTTAGCAGCGTGGAAAAGTGGTTCGAGTTTTCGCGTCAGGCGCTCAACATCCTGTCCAGATGCACGTATGACAGAAAGTAAGAGGTGCTCTGCTGTACAGTTAAAGGATAACGGATAAGGAGGCGGCAGAAAATGGCGGTGTTTTCAGGAAGCGACCTAAAAGCATGGCGAGAGATGAAGAAAATCACTGCGGTTGAACTCGCTGAACGCATTTCTTGCGATGTGACGACTGTATACAGATATGAGAGCGAGAAATTGAAGCCAAATCCTGATGTGATGTATCAGATCTGCTATGAACTTGGCGATGTTGACCGCTGGATAGATTGGATGAGGACCGAGTATCCGACAAGCTACGGACGTGTTCATCCAGACATCGAATCCTACGACCTGACTGGAAGTATCATGTCACTGTTTGCTATCTCGAACGAAATGATTGAAGTATTGATGAACGTCATGAAGGATGCGGCTGATGGAAAAATTGATGACAAGCCCACAGAAGATAGGCTGAAGGAGAATCTTTCATCAATCGTAGGACGAGGACAATCGTTGCTTAATCTGCTGAATAGAAAGAAGTGAGATTATGCCAGCTCCTAAGATGTTCCTGAAAAGCTCAGACATCTCGAAAGTCACTGGAATGAGCGTCAGGGCGGCACAGAATATGCTGTACATGTTTGCACAGCAAGGCAAGACCATTAGGTGCGGGAAAAGTGCACGTGGACAGATGGTCGACGTGAATATCTTTGTCCAGTATCTGTGCAGTCAAGACGGCACAGATCCGAAGGAGCGCAAGCATGATGTGCTTGAATGCATGAGAGAACTCGGAGCCAGCAAGTGAAAGGAAAAGTGAAAAATGAAAAGTGTGAAGTATTCGTGGGACACTGTTGAAAAAGCCGGCAATGAGTACGCTGTTCTTGATGAAGCGGTGAATACGCTTCGCGTTGTGATTGACGAGCTGAAAGAAGCTCCGAATCAGATTGCATTGATGCGCAGCTTGCAAGAACTTGTCAACGAAAGTGAAAAACGTCTTGATGAACTGAACGAAATCTTGAAGACCTACGCCGCAGAAGAAACAAAGAGACAGAACGAAGAATATTGGAGGAGTGTTATTTGATTGTTGAACGTTTGCCAGAAGCTCCGCTTGATTTTGAGGAGAGAAACCATCTGTATAAGTATCATGGCGTAACGCTGCCGTCAGTTACGCAGATCATGAAGCCGATGAGCAGCATGCTGTACGGAAACGTTGCCAATGACATCCTGATGGCAGCATCGAACCGTGGCACGAGAGTGCATGAGCAGATCAGTAACTTCGTCCTGTACGGAATTGCAGAAACGGATAACGATACGGACAAGTACGTTTCAGCGTACATGCGATTCAATGATGATGTCAATCCGAAGTTCGTTGACAGCGAGTATCGGACGTATCACAAGTTGCTAAGGTATGCTGGTACGATTGACTTAGTTGGCTACATCGAACCAGATAATGGGACTGGCGTTGATGTGATAGACCTGAAGACAACTGCGACGTTTCATCCAGTCTTGCTTGGTGCACAGCTCGGTGCATACGCTCAGGCGCTTGAGAGTCACGGTATTAAGACAAGAAGCCTTTATGGTCTGCAACTGCTAAAAAGCGGAAAGTACAGGTTCGAAAGAGTAGACGATGGTTTCAAGAACTTCCTCCACTGCCTTGCGATTTATAATGCAATGGCAGTGGAAATGAAATAAGGAGAAATGATATGGATACCGAAACAATGATCGTTGAAGTTGACACTTCGATGCAGAACGAGATTAAGACTGCATCGAACGAAATCGTTGCGGCAGCGCAGACGATGACGATTCAGAACAACGAGGACTACGAGAACGCTGGTAAATTTCTGGTTCGCCTCAAGACGCAGATGAAGCGAGTGAAAGACTATTGGGCAAAGCCCAAAGCGGACGCCTCTGCTGCTCATAAGACGATCTGTGAACGCGAGAAGCAGATGCTTATGCCGTTCAATGACGCTGAGAAAATCGTAAAGACGAATATGGCGAAGTATCAGGCTGCTGTCGAACAGGCTCGACGTGAAGCAGAGGCTGAAGCTGAAAGAAAAAAGAGAGAAGAATCCGAGCGCCTGCTTGCTGAAGCTGTCAAGGAAGAAGAGAAGGGCAATATCGAGTCTGCGGCTATCCATGTTGCGATGGCAGAGATTGTGAACGACATGAAAGCAACGCCGATTGTCGAAAAGCCTAAGGCGGCTGGAACGTTCGTAAAAAAGACGTGGAAAGCACGTGTGACTGAACCCGAAAAAGTTCCGGCGTATGTCAATGGCATCGAGATTCGGCAGATCAGCCTGTCTGCACTGAACAACCTTGCCAGAATGACAAATGGCGAGATGAAGGTGGATGGGGTTGAATTCTACGTTGAACAGACGATTGGTACTCGGTTGTGATGCAGCCCTGTAAAGAAGACAAAACGCGTCGAATCAGTTGCTTGAATAAAAACCCTTCCACTTCCTTCACTAAAGGACGACCCACAGCTAAAATGAAGTTTAAATTGGTTAAACAAAGTTTCATAGGAGGTACATATAAAAATGTCTGAATTCTATGGCAACGGAGATGCGATTTCTAATCCGTACATGATTGCGCCTGCGCAGTCGATGACGATCAACGAGCAGCACAATCACGATTCCGGCAACGCTCTCGCGGCGAATAGCGAAGCACGAGCGATTGCTGAAGTGAAAGCACAGGTGCTGATGGCTCGCCAGTTCCCTCGCGACCCTGCATACGCAACTGACCGCATTTTAAAGGAGTGCATGAGACCAACACTCGCCGAAGCAGCAGTCTACACGTTCAGTCGTGGAAAGGAAACTGTGACTGGACCATCGATTCGCCTCGCAGAAGTGCTTGCTCGCAACTGGGGCAACTGCACCTTTGGCTACGAGGTGCTCGAACGTAAGAAGAACAGCGTTGGCATCGGCATTTCCGTTGTCCGAGCGTATGCTTGGGACTTGGAAACGAACACTTATATCAGCCGTCAGTTCGAATTGAAGCATTTTCGTGATACACGCAGTGGCGGATATGAACTGACGCAAGACCGCGATATCTACGAGCTTGAGTCGAACATGGCGAGCCGCAGAATGAGAGCATGTATCTTGCAGATGATTCCGGGTGATATCACATACGCTGCTGTCAATGCATGCCGTAAGACCGAATCGACTGGTATTTCTGCCAGAATGAAGAATCCGGATGAACGCAACCGACTTGTATCCGAGACTATCCGGCTATACGCCAAGTTCGGTGTTGAGCAGAAAGATCTCGAAGAAAAGATGCGGACGAACGTCGAAAACTGGAACGCTGACACGATGCTGAAGCTCAAGGAGATGTACAACGCCATCAAGGATAACGTAACTGGCATTGAGGAGTTCTTCCCCCACCTCGCTGCAAACGAACGCGATTCGGCTGTTACGAAGGAACAGGCAAAGGCGTTGATGGAAGCGACGGCTCGAACTGGAAAACAAGGAGCAATCAGCGACATCATGAAGCAGATGGGCATTGCTAAGTTCGCTGACACCCCGGCAACACGTTATGAGGAATTGATGAATGTCATTGCCGGATTCGGAGAAGCAAAATAGAACAGGTCGACAGCTATTCCTGCACCGTCAGTCGCTGAACAGATGGAAATGGATGCCAAGGAGACTCAGAGGACAAAGTGATAAAGTCATGCTTGCAGGAGTGCTGATGGTTGTTGTGCTCCTGCAAGCTGCGGTGGAAGAAGGAATGTGAAAAGATGGCTTCAGAGGTGAAGTGGATTAAGATTGTTACTGACATCTTCGATGATGAGAAGATTCTGATTATCGAATCTATGCCAGATGCTGACACGATCATCGTCATCTGGTTCAAGCTGCTATGCTTGGCTGGAAAGCAAAATAACAGCGGTGTGTTCACGATTTGCGAACGAATGCCGTTCACAGAAGAAATGTTCGCCGCAGTGTTCAGGCGCTCGCTGAACAGTGTGCGGATGGCAATGAAAGCATTTGAGAGCCTCGGCATGATTGAAATCATCAACGACACTGTCACGATACCGACTTGGCATAAGCACCAGAGTCTTGATGCATACGAAAAGCACAAGGCGGCTGACAGACTGTATCAGCAGCGGAAACGGATGGAAAAACGAGCAATCCTTCTTGAAGGAACGATTGAGCCGCAACTCGACACAAAAATCGACGGAACATCGATCGAAACATCGACTGACATCGATGCCGTAGATGTAGATAAAGATATAGATGAAAAAAAAGAAGATAATAGTAATGGAAAAACTACTAAGAAGCAGAAGAAAGAGGTGACAGACGAGGAGGCTTTGTTCCGAATCCCGCTGAGTGACGGTACGTACTATAATGTTGGTGCGGAAGAAATCAAAATATATCGTGGACTGTATCCGGACACTGATATAGAACAGGAGTACAGGAACATGATAGGCTGGTGCAACCAGAACCCGAAGAAGACTCGCAAAGGTGTCGGACGTTTCGTTAATGGATGGCTTGCACGTTCTCAGAACTCGGCAAGGCGGAACGGCTACAAGCAAGATAGAAATGCGAAGGCGCAGAAAAATTGCTACGTTCCTGTTCCTGATACGTTACCTGACGATGATAGCAATCCGTTTAAGAGGTGATGACAATGGAGATTGGTGAGAACCTTGTCGATTTGTTGATTGCTACCGCAAACCCATATAGTCGCTCGACTGATTACCGCGACAATGAAGGATTTCTCACGTGTGGAGTATGTGGAAAGAGAAAGCAGATGGTCTTTGACTTCGGCAATTTTGGCACGCGAATTGTTCCGATTATGTGCGAATGCGACAAGAAGGAGGATGCTGAATTTGAAGAGCGACTAAAAAACGCTGAAGCGGTTCGCAAATGCGATGAGATGTTTAAATTTAGCCTGATTGACAGCAGATTCAAAGAAAGCACGTTTGAACATTACATAGAGAATGAATCGAACGCAAAGGTGCTGAAGATAGCCAAGAACTACGTTGAGCACTTCGATGAACTGTATGCGAAGAACAAAGGGTTGCTCTTCTATGGAGAGCCGGGCACTGGCAAGTCTTTTCTCGCGTCCTGTATAGCGAATGCACTGCTTCAGAAGAACGTTCCGCTGATTGTAACCTCAATCATCAAGCTGACGAATGCGTCCAGTCCGTTCAGCAAAGAAACTGAAGAGCAGCGAAAGTTCATTGATAAGATGAATGCAGCGAAGCTTCTCCTTCTTGATGACTTTGGTGCAGAGCGTGTCACCGACTACAAGATGGAACAAGTGTTTGAGATTATTGATAGCCGATATGGAGAAAAACGCCCGATGATTATCACAACGAATTTGTCTTTGCAGCAGATGCAGAATGAACCTGATATCAGAAAACGCAGAGTCTACGAACGCATCTTCGAAGTATGTTTTCCTGTGAAGTTTACTGGAGAGTCATGGAGAATGAAAGCAGCATCGACCAGCTACGATGATTTGAAAGGAATACTGATGGGATGATTCTGATGTTTGTTAGAGGAATCGTAGCGGGCATGAAAGACTACGATGAGTACAAGAAATTTGCAGAAGAAGCCTCTGCGGCGCTTAACGTGTCGCTTGAAGAAATTGACAAAGGCAGACTCGCACATGCTTTGATGCGAGGAGTGCAGTATGCAAGAAGGGAAGGAATAGAACGTGCTTGCAGACGAAAAACTACTCAAATTCACAATCGAAGGAACACCAAGGACGAAGAAAAACAGCCAGAGCATAATGATGAACCGACATACTGGTAAACCGTTTGTCATGCCGAGTCAGAGCTACAAGCAGTATGAAACCGACAGCTTATGGCAGATCCCACCGTAGGCAAAACTGGAAATCGACCAACCAGTCAATCTAAAGTGTGTGTATTACATGCCGACAGAACGAAGAGTTGACCTCGTGAATTTGCTCGAAGCCACATGTGATATGCTCGTAAAGGGCAGAGTGCTGCTGGATGACAACTCGAAGATAGTAGCAGCGCACGATGGAAGTCGAGTGTTGAAGGACAAGGAAAGACCACGGACTGAAATCGAAATATGGAAAGTGAGAAGTGAAGAGAAATGAAAAAAGCAAGTGGAAAAGTGAAGGAATCCGAATTGGTTGAAAAGTTTGAAGGAGTTTTCGAGTTCATAAACACCTATCTCGTCATGCGGTCGAAGCTTGCCAAGAACAAACGGATTGGAATTCGAGCAAAATGCGGCGACAAACTGGTGAACATTGTAGAAGACTATATTCAAATGATCGATGACTGTAACGAACTGACAGTCATCGAAACCGGGAATGACGCAGAAACAGTAGCAAAGTTGGTGCGTGAACGCGGCATAACTCTCGTGATGACAACCGAGAACAGTGCCATTGACGGTCTGCCGGAAGAAATGACATGTTTTACTCCGGCGCACGATGCTTGCTCTTATGACGTATATCGACCACTTTTTTTCTGGAGCAGACAGCAGATAGGCATGTACAGGAGTAAGTTTTTAAAACACTCATAAACTCGTAAATACGAATACAATCGCAATAAATGCTTGACGATTATAAGAAAATGTGATAAAATAAACAGTAAAAAATCACCACAACAAGACGGAGGAGATGCCTATGATTGTTCCACGACAGGAGCTGTGAGAGCCGTGATTGAGAAGAAAGTTGGTAATGCGAAGTAGTGGCAAGAAAAAGAGTAGCAGTAGAAGATGTGCTGATAGCAATCAGAGAAAAGTGCATGGATTGCTCAGGAAGAGACCGAAATGCCGTTGAACACTGCCGTATAGAGAATTGTGCTCTGTATTCGTACAGGAATGTAAAGGCAATGACAGAGGATGAACCGAATGATAACCAGATAAGTATGTTTGAGGAGCTGACAAAATGAAAACGATCACGATGGCGTTACTTGAGTTCTCCGCAATGATTGGCTCGATTGTTCTTGCAATTGCCGCTGTACTTGCACTTGCAGTTGGAGTTGGCGTGGTAGTAAAGACTGCGATGGATGTGTGGAAGATGAACAAGAAGTAAAAGATATGGCGGAGGAAACGATGATTAAGCTGAAGAAGTGCGTATGCCATTCGAAACCGCGAACGCGGAAATGCAAAGACGTGTATGGACACGTCGAATGGCTTGTCGAATGCTCTTGCGGTAGAAGAACTGATGAGACGTATGAAAGTAAAGATAGAGCAATTGCAAAATGGAACGAAAAGATGGCTGACGAACGAGGAGAAGCACAGTGAAGAATGACATCGAGAAAAGGAAGAATGCTTTTATTGAGATTACAGACGGAAAGATTGAGTGGGAAATTGTCAACCGTCTTGAAGAAATGGGCTTCTTCACAGCCCCAGCATCAATCCGATTTCACGGAGCATATATTGGTGGCTTGTTTGACCATAGCTTTGCTGTAACAGAGCATCTCGTTAAGCTGACAGCTCGTAACACACTTCAATGGAAAAAGCATGGGCAGCTTGCCCCTGCCATAGTCGGCATGTTCCATGACCTGTGCAAGTGCGATGAGTACATCGTGTCAATGAATGGTGAAATCAGATGTAATCCGAGCACTGAGTTAAAAGGGCATGGGACGAAGTCTGTTATCTTGGCGAAACGGCTTTTTGATGATCTGTCCGATGAGGAGGCAATGTGCATCCAGTATCACATGGGCGCTTTTACAAGTCAGAGAGAATGGGGAGACTACACGGCGGCTGTCAGAAAATATCCGAACGTCCTGTGGACGCATCAGGCAGATATGCTCGCAAGCCATGTAGACGGTGTGTGAATTGAATGAAAAAGGAGAATGACACGTGAAATTGAATGACCTATTGAACATGCTCGAAGACGATGAAGTAATCAAGCTGCATTACTTTGCGGAAGATACGAAAGGAGCGTTGATTGATGCAGAAGACAGAAGCGAAAGTTGAACTCGTTAGTTGCACTTGCTGTGCAGACGAGCTTGCTGGCAAGGCGGCGGCAATTTGCTATGACGGCAAGAATCCGAAACGGTCGCTTGAAATCGCTCTTGGGCAGCACCATGAAAGCGTGATTGAGCATGCAACGTTCACTTTCATAATTACAGGCGTTTCGAGAGCACTGCTTGCACAGATCACGAGACACAGGCTGGCAAGCTTCTCTGTTGAAAGTCAACGGTACGTAAAGATGGACGACGGTTTTGAGTATGTCATTCCACCGAAGATTGTTGCACTTGGGGAGGTGTATGTAAAGCAATATGAATGGCAAATGAGTCAGATGCATGAAATGTACGAGCATTGGCGAAACCACGGTATCGCGCCCGAAGATGCAAGAATGGTTCTGCCGAATGCATGTGCAACGAAGATGATGGTTACCATGAACGCACGTGAACTGATTCACTTTCTTGAGCTTCGTTTGTGCAGGAGAGCACAATGGGAGATTCGAGATGTGGCACAGCAAATGTTTCGCCTTGCCGTAAAAGAAGCACCGCAGATCTTTTCTAACGTCGGTCCAGCGTGCCTTCGCGGCGCTTGCCCAGAGGGAAAGCTAAGTTGCGGAAAGCCATGGAAGCGAAATGGAACCAGTGATGGAGGAAACGCAAAATGAGCAGAAAAGTCGACGAAGTGGTGAAGATGGTCAACGATAATGCTCGGAAACATGGATGGTGGGAGACGGACAAGCCGTTCTACGAAACAGTCGCTCTCATTCACTCCGAACTTTCGGAAGCACTCGAAGAGTATCGGAATCATCACGCGATGGTCTGGTATGACGAAGGAAAGTATCACAAGCCAGCGGGTATAGCAACAGAGATGATTGATGCTGTTATCCGGATTTTCGACTGGATTGGGCAGGAAAATGGTAAAATTGAGGAAGAACTTACGATTGATGAGGTGATTCGTCAGGCAGAAGAATCCGAGAAGGACATGGAATCGTTCAAGAAGATGACATGCCCTGAAATTGTTGCAAAGGCGCATTTGATGGTGTCGAGAGCATATGATGCTGATAATGTTTGGATGGCACTTGGAATCTTGGCACTAACGAGCGCGAAGGTCATGCTTTGGATTCGGTATCAAGGCATAGATCCAGAAACACTGCTGCTTGCAAAGCATGAGTATAACCTAACTCGTCCGTATCGGCACGGCAACAAGGCGTGCTGAAAAAGGAGGATAATATCTGACATGATTACGAACAAGCAAAAAGAAGAAATGCGCGAGATGCGAAAGAAAGGGGTGTCCTTGCAAAACATCGGTGACAAGTACGGTGTCACGCGAGAGCGAGTTAGGCAAATTCTTGCTGATGAAAAGGACTTGTATCGCTTCAGAAAAAGCCTGAAGCAGATCGTGTATCCACAGATTAGGCAGATGATGGCAGATGAAAACATCAGCGTCAAGAAAATGGCGTGTTGCATTGGAATCTCGCATGAAGCGGCAACGAAGAAGCTTAGGGGAGAATCACAGTTCAGGCAAAACGAGATTGATGTGATCTGTCGCATGATGCGGCAAAGCTATGAATAGGCATTTAGGAAGGAGAAGAAAGAGGATGAATCAGTTTAATGGCATCGGGAATCTAACTCGAGACCCCGAAACGAGCGTTACGCAAGGCGGCGTTGATTCGTGCCGATTCAGCATTGCAATCAACCGACCCAAAGACCCGAACGGCGTGACTGAAGCCGATTTCATTCCGTGTAGAGCGTATGGCAAGAGAGCCAACGTGATTTCCCAGTATTGCCGGAAAGGGACAAAACTCGGCGTAACTGGACGCATGAGAACGTATACATACAGCGACAAGGAGACCGGAGCAAAGAAAAGCGGATTTGAAATCCTCGTTGATGATTTCACGTTCTTACCGTCATCGAATCCGAACCGTTCCGAATTTGGCGAAGCGCATAGCGACATGTACGGTGCGACGCATCACGACTTGAATTCACCGAATGACCCGAATGCATTTACGGTTGTTGAAAATGAGGAATTGCCGTTCTGGGTGCAACAAATCGAGAAAGGAGCTAAGTGATGACAGCAGAAATGGTGGATGAGTGCTTGGCACATTACCGTGAGTACACTGCACGTTGCGACTTTCTTGAGAAGGAGATCGCCGAACTCGAAAGATGGATTGAACAGATGCGTTCTATGTTCATTGAAGACAATGTACACATCACTCAGACGCTGTCCGACATGCCACATTCGACTGGAGTTAGTAATCCAGTTGAAAAGCTGGCATTTATGGATATAGAGCAGTTCAAGCCCGACTACATCAAAACTGTTGAAAGAGAAGTGATGGCGAGAAAACGAGAACTCCAAATGAAACGTCCAACGGTAATCTTTGTTGATGCGTGGATGAAATGTCTGACATCAAGAGAACGTTTCATCGTGAAGCACCAGATGCTCGAAGGCATGTTCTGGCGTGAAGTCGTATCTGCGTTCGAAAAAGAGTATGGTGAGATATACACGCGGCAACGATTGAAAAAAATCAGGGATAATGCTGTAGCAAAAATGTATGAAATAGCAAAATGAGGAAAAACCAGATATATAGTATCTGGTTTTTCTTTTAAACAACATATAGTATGCCAAAACGTCGATTCTAATCGATTTTCACGTTGATACCCCTACTAATCCTCCACATAATAAATTCTCAACGATTCTCATCGAGTTCTACAATACGATAAAAACCAGAGGAGGGCGACTGCGATGACAAAGTTTGACCGAGTTTACGTGATGGAACGTGCATGGGACATTTACAGGGTGGACGGGGTTGAAATGTCTTTCGCTTTGCGCAAGGCGTGGAACGAAGTTCACAACGCGAAGTATTCATTCCAGATGACCGATGAACGACGCGAAGCGATTGAAAAGGTTGCCGAGCGCGTGGAAACCGGACTGAAGGATAAGTTCGACATCCACGAAGCTCACAAGGCTGTCATTCTCAGGGCATCGTTGAGAATAAAGGTTATCAACGGCGTTGCAATGATGTTTGGTCAGCAAGCAGGTCTCTGCAAATGGGCGCTGAGGAATGCATGAAAAGTAGGTACTACGTTGATTCTAAAGCCCGCCACGGAGGTACGATGGCAGAAAGGAAGAAAAAAAGATGATAAAGAATAGACCAATGAAGAACGCCGAGAAAGAAATCCGCTTTATTAACAGCCGCTACAAAGAGCTGTTTCGCATTCCGGACGGCGGAAAAGTAAAAATCCGCTATTCATGGAATGAAGAACAGATCCTCACCTGCCGCTACATCGACGACTACCATGTGGAGATCGGGAGCAACCTCTATCACATCTGCGAGTTTGC
>CAVEOA010000040.1:0-15812 GCA_963617205.1 Alloprevotella sp.
AAGCGCCGAATACTGAATCTCACACAGGAGCAACTGGCGGAAATGCTCGGCGTATACAAAGTGGTGAACGGTTATCACCTGCTCGTGTCGGCATCTGCCATTGAAAAGCATGTTGACCAGCAGCCGGATAAGAAGCTGGCGGACGTGACTTACGAATACAGCAACACGAACGCCATCGACGGACTGCCGCACTGCATCACCCACGCGACCGTGACGGGCATGAAGAATGATGAAACTCTGACTGCGGCGAACGTCTCGTACACCTACGGCAATCATATGGCGCTGGTCAGGGATGAAATTTCTGGCAAGACGCTTCGCTACCATTTCAACGATGACGGCAATCAAGTGAGTGTCGATGACGAGCTGGGCTACGCGATGTACACCCGCTACGACCGCACCGACGACAACGCGAATGCGCCGATTAACCACGCGACGGAGCGCTCCCGGATGCAGCGGGTTATCCGAAACCTTCTGCTTGACCCGATGTGCGAGGAAAACAGCAGCGTCTGGGAAAAGAGCAGCACGGGCACGATTACGCGCGACCAATCCACGCGGCAGTTCGGTCTCGTTTCGTATCGGCTGACGATTTGGTCGAGTGACTGCGTGTATGTCCGTCAGGCAGTGACGCTCACGCCGGGCAAGTCGTACACGCTGTCGGGCTATGTCCGTTCTGGCGGCCCGCGCGGTGTGATGCGCGTTGCGTATACCGTCGGCGGACAGGAAATTACGCTGGATTCCGAGCCGGGCAAGGTGTGGGAAAAGACGGACAATATGCCGTATGAGCGTGTGTCGGTGTCCTTCACGCTGCCGGAGAATACAGAACCCAAGGTTTACTGCATGGCGTACTGCGACATGGCGGACGGCTTCGCGGGCGGCAATTGCTGGTTCGATGCGATGCAGCTGGAAGAAGGGCTGACGCTGAATCACTTCAACATGGTTCAGAACAGTGACTTCTCTGCAGTTGGCACGGATGGCAAACCGAAGGCATGGACGATTGGCAAAAACGATGCGTCGTATGTTGAAGTGCTGCCTTTGGACGCGCCGAAGGATGAATTTCACGCGCCGGACTGCCTGAAGCATGACAACACGCAGAAAATTCGTCTGGCAGGTCGCTATGACCGCACGGTAACGTATTACCAGCAGTTCCGACACTACGGCAAAATCGGCGACCGGTTCACGGTGGGCGGCTGGTGCAGCTCGTTCGCGAAGAAGAATGATCCGGATAACTACATCTATTGCCGAATTACCGTTTTGTTTACGGCGGGCAATCCGGACAACGCGAACTGCTACTGGGCAACAGGCGGCTCTGCGGTGTTCAACGCGGAGGAAGGCAACTGGCAGTTCGCGAGCGCGGGCATTGTTGCGCCCAACAACTGCACCTACATCCGCGTGGTCTTGCAGATGAATCGGCAGATGAATTTCGCGGATTTCACCGGCATTTATCTCTACCCGGAAGCGTTCGGTACGCAGTATATTTATGACAAAAACGGCAACCGCAAGACGCGGAAGATGCTCTACGGTGGTCAGGAGAAATCCGAATTTGACGACGCGGACAACCTGACGAAGCACACCGCCGCGGGCCGCACGGTGTCCAGTACGTTCTCGTATGGCGATACGGAAGCGGAGCAGAAGAAGCATCTGCTGCTGAAAAGCATTGCGCCGCTGGGCAGCGTCAGCACGTTCACCTATGACAATTTCGGGAATCCGCTGACGAGTCAGGTGCAGGATGCGGATGCGAATCCGAGTTACTTCATTCGCGGCGAAACTTCGTACACGGATGACGGCAATTATGTCACGGAGCAGAAGGATGCGCGCGGCAAGATTGTGCGCACGGAGACTGACCCGCAGCGCGGCACGACGATGAGCGTGACCGACGCGAAGGGGCAGACGGTGACGTATGAATACGACAATCTGCGGCGAGTTGTAAAAACTTCTGCAAACGTGGGCGCAAAAGAAGGAATTCCGACAGTACATAACAAATATACCTATGACGAGCAGCGTGGGAATCTGGTCGAAATCCGTCACAATACGGACGGGAACACCGCGAACGACGTGGTGTACAGCTTCGAGCAGGACGCGCTGGGTCGCCAGACGGCGGTCAAGGTCGGGAATCAGACCTTGTCGCAGAGCCAGTATCAGAACGATCCGACGAAGCCGAATTTCGGTACGTTGACCGCGACGACTTACGGCAACGGGGCGAAAATCAGCAGTCGGTACGATGACTTCAACCGCGTGACGGGGGTGGTGTACGGCGAGGAAACCGCGCCGCGATACGAGTACGACTACAACGCGAAGGGGCAGGTGGCACGAGTCCGCGACAATCTGCTGAATCGGACGACGCAGAGCGAGTACGATTTGGCGAATCGTCCGGTGCGTGTGAAGACTGCGGAAGCTGGTCAGCATGTGTATACGGGTCAGGTCGCATACGACAACGTGTACGGCAACTTGAGCGAATTTACGGAGAAAGTGGGTGAAAATCGACAGGAATATGGGACGAAATTCGGCTATGATGACGAAAATCGTCCGACGTCGCTGACGTACAGCGTTGGTGCAACCACCATTGGGCAGAGTACGACGACCATTGACAAGCTGAATCGAACGACCTTCTCGACGGTCAAGCTGGGCAGCAAGACGTTCACGAGCGAGTACCATTTCACAGCGGGCGGCTACGGCACCGGCAGTGTGACGAATCTCGTTTCGTCGATTACCCAGCCGGGGTGCAATTGTGGCTACGGCTACGACGACAACGGCAACATTGCGAGCGCGACGCTGAACGGCAAGTGGACTGGCTACACCTACGATGCGCTGGGGCAGCTGGTGCAGGTCAACGACCGCAGCGATACCCGCTCCGGCAGTGATGGCACGACGTGGACGTACAGCTATGACCTTGGCGGCAATATCTTGCAGAAGCAGCGATTTGCTTACAAGGACACGACGAATCCTCTGGAAACCATTACCTATACCTACGGTGACGCGAACTGGCGCGACAAGCTCACGGCGGTCAACGGGAACGCCATTGCCTATGATGCGATTGGCAATCCGCTGAGCGACGGGACGTGGACGTACACTTGGCAGAACGGCCGGCAGCTGCAAAAGATGCAGAAATCGGGCGTGACGGCTGAATTTGTGTACAACGCGGACGGGCTGCGCGTCCAGAAAACGGTCAACGGCGTGGCGACGAAGTACACGCTGCACGGCAAGAATGTTGTGCATATGACTTCCGGCACGGATGAGCTGCACATTTTCTATGATGCCCAGAATCGCCCGGCGGTGGTGGTGTACAACGGAGTTCCTTATGCGTATGTCAAGAGCTTGCAGGGCGATATTGTTGCAATTCTGGATGAGAATGGCAATACCGCCGTTAGCTACGGCTACGATGCATGGGGCGCGCCGCTGTGGTGTACCGGTGAGCTGGCGGAAACGCTGGGCAAGGTGCAGCCGTTCCGCTATCGCGGGTATGTGTTTGACGAGGAAACGGGGCTGTACTATCTGCGGAGCCGGTACTATAATCCGGGGTTGGGTCGGTTTGTTAATGCGGATAGCATTTTGTCATATGCCGCGCTGCTTAGCAATTGCTATTGCTATGTAAAAAATAACCCAACGACTTATTTTGATCCGGATGGATTTCGAGACAAACTTCCTTTTAAATCAACACCATTTGACTATCAGAGGGGTTATAATTCGCATGGAGAATTATATGAGCGCTGGTATGGTGCAGATGGGTATCCAGTGAACGATCGCCATTGGAGCGACCATGGTGCTCCTAATTCGCACACAAATCCACATGACCATTATTGGGAAAGAGAAAATCCGGGGGAAGCACCAAAGCACGAAAACCGGCGTCAGATTAACGATCCGCCCGAACGTTGGGAAGGACAGGACGAATGGGAAAAAGAGAAGGAAGAATATGAGAAGGAGAATTCATCAACTGTAGACTATGGTAATGAGCTTCGCACTGCGGGAATTTGGGCTTGTGGAGGGGTGATTGTTTATTGCTTGGGAAAAATAGCAATTGCTGTTATGGGAATACCAGCAACAGGTGGTGCGAGTTTATTAGTTTTGGTGACACCGTGAGAGGGAAAATATAAAATGATAATAGGCATTAGCTTTCAAACGTATGAAAAAATAAAGGTAGTATTAAAAACAGTGTTTTCGCTACTTCCGGATAATTGCAAGTACTTCAATGTTGCAGGATACTGGATTCTTTCATTTGGTAATGGATTAAATGAACAAGTGTATACACTCAAAGATATACAGAATGCGATTGAAAACTTGACCGATAATGAAAGTGCGGAGAGTTTTGATATTTTCGCTGCAACCGATAAGGAAATATTTAACGGTAAACATCCAGAAACAATGGCGAAATATTTAGCGATGGATTACTTATTAGCGTTTTGCTGTTACGATGGGTGTAACTTTGAGTTGTACTTAAAAGATGAAAAGAAAATCCCAAGTATAGCCAAGACGTTGAAAAATAGCATGATATGCCAAGGCCCAATAGTATATATTGATCAGAAAACAAATCAGAGAAAGCTGTTTTGTACTTGAGTTTTGCATCAATTAATAACCTGAGCAGAAACAGATGACCTTGTTTGCTACATCATTTTTGGTTCATCACGGAATCTTGGGGGGAATGTAAGTCCAGAGTGGCAATAGATTACATGGCTTCGCCATGAGAGAACGGGCAAAGAAGGAAATATGCGTGTTTGGCAGCGCGGTCTTTCCTTCCATGCTGTTCACGTTTCTTTGCCTCGCCTTGTCCCCCCAACTTTCCGTGAAGAGCCTCATTTTTTGAGTCTTTATACTAGCCCGTCGCGTCCTGTGCCCTTCGCACAAGCCGCCGACGGGCTGGCTTTTATTCCACCCCTCTACTTACTACACAATTTTCTAACACACTACCCAAAGGAGGTATTAACCATGAACGAACTTTTCCTTTCCGGCACGATTCTAAGTCTTGTCAAGACGCCCACGACGGGCGACACTTCGCACGTCGTCTGCCAGCTGCGGCATTCGCACCGCAATCGTCAGCAGCAGGTGATTCACGAAACCTACACGGTTCATGCGTGGAATCGCCTTGCGAATTGGGCGGTGCAGACGCTGAAACCCGGTGTGTGGGTGTATGTCAAGGGCTACCTGACGCAGAAGCTGCGCGGCGATGTTGTTATGACAGAGGTCACCGCCGCGCAGTTTTTTGTCCAGTCCCCTGCTGGGATGGATGCGGAGAATCAGCTGGCAAGCTGAGAAAAATCATCAGTGCCTCGTAAACAGCGCTTGTATATACAGGACAATAATGTAAAACGGAATGGCGGCGGCTTTCTTTCGGATGCGTCGCGCGCCATCGTTCACGGTGCTGCGCTCCACGCCTAATGCAGCTGCAGCTTCTTCGGCAGTTTTGTCATTTTGGTAGTATTCCACATACACGCTGTGCTCCAGCGGGGTCAGGCGGCTTTGCAACTCGTCAAGAAACTCGATTGCTTCCGTCTGGCTAAGCCAACGCAGCAGCCGGTCTTGAACAGGGGTAGCGATAATATTCTCGTTCAGTTCAACCGCATGGCCGACGTTGCGCCGTTCCGTGTAGGCTCGGCGATAAAGCGCCTTGCATTCCTTGGAACAGGCGACGACAAACCAGCCGATGAGATTGTCATGATACTCTAACTTTTCTTTTTTCTCCCATGCCTGCAGCATAACACGCTGGACAATATCCTCCGACCCCAGACCGTGAATTGTCTGACCGTGCAGGAAAACATTGCATAGGAGAACAAAATCTTTCATGTTATTTTCATAAATTGTTTCGACACGGTATTTCTGCATGATTCCTCACCTTCTTCCCCCCAGCAAGTCGTGGATTCAGGGGAAATTCGCACTGTGATGTGTCAATCATCCTGTTCTGATTGCAGAACAAAAACACACCATTGTATTCTACTATATTGTAAATGAAAATCCCACATCGTAAAGATGCTTATAAGTCAGAGTCAATGCCATTGGATTGCTTTTGAGCAAATTTATTTATATGTCCGAACGATCACAAGAAAACAACGCGACAAAGTTCGCTATACTGATACAAAACAGGAGGTCACATGCCAAACATTTCATCCTCCGAGCTGATTGTGCAGTTCCAAACGGCACTGCGCGAGGGCTGGGGGTACATCTACGGCGCGTCGGGCGAAATCTGGACGCAGGCACAGCAGAACGCCGCGAGCCGTGAACAGACAAAAAAATATGGTCAGAAATGGGTCGGACACCGCGTGGCGGACTGCTCCGGCCTTTTTGCGTGGGCGTTTCGGCAGCTCGGCGGGTACTGCTATCACGGCAGCAACACCATGTTTCGCCGTTACAGCAGCGCATCCGGCAGCCTGTCCGCCGGAAAACGAACCGATGGCGAGCCGCTCAAACCCGGAACTGCTGTCTACAAATTCAACGCTTCGGAGGGGTACCACCACGTCGGATTGTACATCGGCGAGGGCGGAGTCATCGAAGCCAAAGGTACAGCGTATGGCGTGGTCAAGTCGAAAATCGGCAGTGGATGGACGCACTGGGGTGAACTGAAAGGCGTGGATTACGCCGAGAAAGGAGAACAAATTGCAATGAGTGAAACGAAATTGGCGGTCGTGACGACGGCATCCGGCAGCCTGAACATGCGCAAAACGGCAAGCAAGTCCGCCGAAGTGATTGCGAAAATCCCGCAGGGCGCAACCGTAACTGTTCTTATGGAAGCGGATGACTGGTGGCGCGTGCAGTACAAAAACAGCACCGGCTGGTGCGCGGCGGAGTTCCTCACGAAGCAGGAAAACGCGGATAATCAGGCGCAGATGAGCATCCGAATCGTCGATAGCGCCGGAAATGTGTTTGAACCTGTGGGTGATTTTACGGTGAAGGTGGCGAACGCAGATGTGGGCGATTCTTGAACAGCTGCGCGACCACGCGACAACCATCGTTGGACTTGTGACGGCGCTGACGCTGATGTACAGCTGGTTCCGAAAGCCGATGAAGCAGCTGATTGCAAGGGAACAGCAGCAGGAGGAAGATCTTGCGATTCTGACATGGGCGTTTTTGCAGAATGCGCATGACAACTATACGCGGCAGGGCTGGTGCACTGCGGCTGAAAAAGAGCAGGTGCTGAATATGCACAAAAGTTACGCGGCGAAAGGACGAAATCACTTGTCCGCAAGCTACGAGCAGGACATTCTTGCTCTGCCGGAAACGCCGCCAGAAGGGAGGCAAAGCAAATGACGAAGCAGAAAGCATACGTCCAGTTCAGCAAGCGAATTGTTCTTTTGGTCACTATTGCAGTGACAGTGATTTCGCTGCTGGCGATGGTGCTATGCTTTTTCCGCAGCGACACGGAAGCGCTGGTCAGCACGGTTCGGACGTACATCAACTACGCGACGATTGTTTTCGCAGCGTACAGCGGCAACTCGGTGTTCGAGAAGTGGCTGACGCAGGGAAAGAGCGTTGAGACGGTCGAGAATCCGGCTGAGGCGTAAGGCAATGCCGGAAGAGGCTATGTAAGCCCATTGCCTGCTTTGAAATATATCGCAATTCCGCGAAAATATTAAAAAAACGTCCGTCAGCAGCCGCACTATTTTGCCGCCTGCTGACGGGCATTTTTGCTTATTCCTTTTTATACTTTTCAATCAGGCACTGATGCTGCTTGCTGTCCTTGTCATAATTGATGCCGACCAGCAGAATGTCGCCCGTGTAATCCAATATCGAAGCGGGATAATTCCTCTCCCTGATTTGCTGCAAGGCAGTCCGAGCATTCTGATTCCATTTCAGTTCTACAATCAATGCCGGATAGTCATTCCTGTATTCAGGCTTCGGTACGAACACGAAATCAGCAAATCCTCGACCAGTCGGCAATTCGCGGATGGGCTTGAAGTAATACTGCATTGCGCTCAAATACGCAATTGTCAGCACACTGCTCAGCGAGTTTTCGTTATGATACTGGATGACGGATGTGTACTCATGGTGGATTTTTTCAATCTGCGCGGCAACGGCTGCACCGTCCATGTTCAGCGTCGCATCCAGCAAGCGCTCGGATTCCTGCTGGAAGCTTATCATCTCATTCCATCGCTTGCTTTCAACCGCAATCATTAGCTCCTGCCGAATTTCTTCGTTCGGCACAAACGCTGTTTTTCGATTTTGATTATATCCAAGATAGCCTAAATGAATCATGTAGGTCAGCACATCGTCCCTGCTTGTGATGTTGACTGTATCATTTTTAAAAGTTGCTGTGTTTACCTTAACCTCTGTGCCGGAAAGCATCTCGATGATGGCAGTTTTGAGTCCATCATAATTCATGCTGATTAGCGGCACAATGGTATCATAGGCAGACGTCTCTGACCAGTAACTCTTAAATTCTTTTCGCAGCATCACGCTGACAACTGCTTTAGGGTTATAGATATGAAAATCATTCAAAAAATAGCCATCATACCAACGCTGTACCTTATGAAAATCCAGCTTGTACTTCTCTGCAAGATAGCGTACATCGTTTTCTGCAAATCCAATATATGGTGCAAATATAGATGCACTAAGCATAGTAAACTCGTCAAAATTATTCAGTGCAGACTGCGTTTTTTGCTTTTTAATAGGAAGAATGCCTGTCAGATAAGCCAACTGAATATACTTCGTCGGCTCCGTTCCCTTGAACATGCCGCGAAGAAAGTTGATGTAATCTTCCTGTACCTTCGCATTGGCAGCTTCGTCGCGAATCAGAACATCCCATTCGTCAATAATAATGATGAATTTCTGACCTGTCTTTTCCTTCACCTGCGAAAGCGCATTCGGCAGCGTTGCAGCATTCTCTGGAAGAACAGCTGGATAGATTTCTCGGAGTTCAGCCAGCACGCTGCTCGTAATGTACGCTACAACATGCGCCGCGTCAACGCAGTTTGCCAGAAACCACTGAACGTCGATGTGAATCACGTCGTATTTGTTCAGATGCTTCTTGAAGTCGTCTGACTTGCTGATTTCCAATCCGGCGAACATTGCTTCCGAGTCGCAGCCCTTGCTGTAATACGCCGTCAGCATATTGGCAGTGATGGACTTCCCGAACCGTCGCGGACGGCTGTTGCAGATATAACCTTGCAGTGTATTCAAAACCTTATTGGTGTACTGGATGAGTCCGCTTTTATCCACATAAATTTCAGAATTTAAGGCAACCTGAAACGCAGAGTTATCAGGATTCACAAACACGCCCATGCGCTGACACACTTCCTTCCAGAGGATTCATGCTGAGGTTAAAGCCTACTTAACCTACTCTCATTTTACCATTGATTTTGGGAAATAGCAAGGCAATCAAACGACGGGCGGCAGCTTAATTTTTCGTTCTTCACAGAGAAAAGGCGGTCTGCGTTTCTGCGTCTCAGCACACGGCACTGCCTTGTCGCAGAAAACATGAAAATCACGTTTTGAAAGTGCAAACTTTTTTCTGTTTTGTTCTCCGACTTTCTGTCGGACGAAATGCTAAACAAACCGAAAACATTTGTAATGCGGAAAGTTTTTCTGGAATTTCAGTAAAAACTATTGACGATATGGTCGGCAACACACGAATTTATATTTCTCAAATTACAATCAATGCTTTACTTTTACTTTGTTATGATTATATACGCATTTTCGTCTAACAAATTCCGACGTTGGCGAAGGGTACTACCGCCTTTGTTAGCGTATCTAACACTTATCTAACAGCACGGTTGGAAATTGCGGTTTTTTACGTTCCTTTGCCCACCATCGAAAACGTAGAAATGTGCTGGAAACGCAGGAAAATCGGGCATTACAGGGCAGTACAGTTTTCTGAAAGGGAAGCGGTGAGCATCTCTCCTAAGCGTGGGGTCGGAGGTTCAAATCCTCTCTGGGACGCCAGAAAGCACCGCTGCAAGCCTTTTTTCGGGGTTTGCAGCGTTTTTTTGTTCCTCCTTCTCCCGGTAATTTCACTTCCGTTACCGGGAGATTTTTATACGCCGCATGATGTATATTTGCTAATTGGACTCGAACGCTTTTCAGAAATTATCAAATACGCACAAAAAAAGACAGTTATCGCTTGACTATTTGTGGTTTTCCTGCTATCATATTGACAACAAATCAGAAAGAGGGGAACGAAGATGAAGCGTTTGTTTGCTGCTCAATTCGCGCAGAGGAACATACAGGATTATTGTGCAAATTACATCACCCCCACCCGAGGATTTTTGGCTAATTTCAACAACCAATTCTTCTCTTGCCATTATAGAATATGACCATTCGCCCTGACGGGTCTGTTTTTGCGTGCTTTCGGAACAGTAAAAGCACGTTTTTTGTTGTTCCATTTGGCATAGATAACGATACAGTAAGGGAGGTCAGAAGGACTATCAACTTTCGCAACACCTTATCACAATAATACAACCAAAGATTGGAGGAAAACCCAAAGTAAATCGCTATTGACACGGATTGACAGGCGCTCCTTGTGCCCGAATCCTACTATATGCAGGTGGACAAACTGAACAAAGTCATTGAAGAAGCAGGCGAAATGAATCTGGATTATACTAGGGAGGAAGTAATCACCATGGAGCAAGCAAAAAAGAACAGAGCAATAACTGTATTGTTCATATTGTCGATTGTAACATTTTGCATAACCAGTATGATAGATGGAGCGTATTTATGTGTGGTATTTTATCAAAACTGGGGTTATGATTTAAATTTTGACAATATTCCCTTAAGAATCCTATGTATTGTGTTTGCGGCATTTCCCTTGTTAGCGATTGTGTGTACAAAAAAGAAAGTAGTTTCAATTGTTTTCTCCATCATCAACCTGTTGCTGGCGGTTTTTCTTACCATTTCTATGTTTTATGTAATAATGGACTTTGGGTATTATACACCACTGACAGTACCAATAGGTTGGTCGATGTATGTTATTGCCAGTGTATTGCTGCTGCTTAACGCAATGGGCGTAATGAAAAACAAGAAAATACTGGCTATATTGTTCTTCATGATAGGCTTTATCAGCATTATTCTGTATGATGTCATGGCGGGATATTATTATTATTTATGCCCTCTTAGTCGTTCTATACTGTATTTTGTGTTTGGTTCGGGCGTTTTGTTCGCATCTGATGATTTCGCAGCTGTAGAAAAGAAAACGATAAGCAGCGAACAAGCAATTCAGACTCAGAATAATCAAGGAGGCGTTTCGACAATGGCACGCAAGAATAAACTGACGGCAATTCTTCTTTCCATCTTCACGGGTGGTCTTGGTATTGACCGTTTCTATTTGGGCTATACTACGCTGGGTGTGGTGAAGCTGCTGACCTTGGGCGGCTTTGGCATTTGGACTTTGATTGACCTGATTATGATTTGCACTGGCTCTCTTCGCCCTGCGGATGGTTCGCCTTGGGAAGAAGAAGTGTGTGCCACACAGGTTCAAACCGCTGCGCCCGTTCAGCCTGCTGCGGTTAATAATAACGCAACCAGCATTGAAGCACTTGAAAAGCTGGCAAAGCTCCACGAACAGGGTATTCTGACGGACGATGAGTTCCAACAGAAAAAATCCGAGCTGCTGTCGAAGATTTGATTTTTTCTCCCCCGCCTCCCATCTCGGGCGGCGGGGCTTTCTATCTTCTAGTGCCAAAATTGATTTTTTAAAAAAGAATATTCATAGAATAACCGATTGCCACAAACAGTCCCATCACGGCAAGGTAGTCCAGCAGGAAAGTGATGAGCGGCTCGGAATAATCGAAGAATACGAAATGGCTTTTCAGCAGCAGGTAAAGTCCCACATCCCGGCGGACAAAGGCAATAGCTCCGTAGGCGGCGAAGGAATATCCGGCAATTCGGAGCGCCCATGTGCGTATTCTATTAGGTCGCAGGTGCTATTTCCAGCTGACTTGGCGCTGCCATACCGGCTCCGCACCCCGCAAGAGCCAGTACCAGCACAAGCGCCAGAGCAAGCGAAAGAAGTCGCTTCACTTCTGCTCGTCCACCGGCGGAACCATTTCCGCGTACTTTTTGAGCATTTCCGGGGTGCTGGTGTAGTAGCGCACATTCTTGTTGAGGGCGGCGACCTGCGCCATTTCGTCCTCCGTCAGAGCAAAGTCAAACAGGTCAAAGTTGGACTTGATATGCTCCGGATTCTTGGAGCCGGGGATGACGATGTTGCCGCTCTGGATGTGCCAGCAGAGGATGATTTGCGGTGCGGACTTGCCGTACTTCGCGCCGAACTGGGAGAACAGCGGTTCCTGAAGCAGGGTCTTGTCACCGTGTCCCAGCGGATACCACGCCTGTGGCACGATGCCGTTCTCCTTCAGGAACGCTTTCAGCTCCGGATCCTGATGATAGGGGTGCAGTTCGGTTTGCAAGACCGTGGGCTTCACTTCGCAGATAGAGAGAATCTCCTCGATCTGCGCCTTGTTGAAGTTGGACAGACTGATGGCGCGCACCTTGCCCTCCTTATATGCCCTTTCCATCTGACGGTAGCCCGCCACATAGTTGCCCGCAGGCTGATGAATCAGCAGCAGGTCGATGTAGGGAGTATCCAGACGGGCAAGGGTCTTGTCCACTGCGTCGCTCTGCTCGTAGAAGCTGGGCCACAGCTTCGTTTCGAGAAAAATCTCCTCCCGAGACAGACCGGACTTCTTCATGGCGCGACCAACGGCCTTTTCATTCACATAGGCGTTTGCCGTGTCAATCAGACGATAGCCGTCTTGCAGTGCAGAAAGAACAGAAGCCTCCGCTTCATCCGGTGTCAGCAGGAACGTGCCGATGCCTGCCATGGGCATTCTGACTCCATTGTTCAGGGTTACATATTCCATGGTGATGCCTCCTTAAAGGGTCTGATTCAGCTTTTCGGCTTCCGCCTTGTTGGTCGCCATGCCGCCGTAGCTCATGCCGTAGAGTGCGGCGAACCGCTTCATGGTGTACTCGCCCGCTTCCAGCATCCACTTTTCCGGCGCAGCGCCCTGAAACACGAAATACAGCTTGCGGTCGGACAGCGAACCGTTTTCCACCTTGCCATAGAACCGATCCAGCACATTGCGGACGCTGCCGCAGATGTTGTGCCAGTAGACCGGCGAACCGACAACAATCGTGTCCGCCTTTTCCATCGCGGCAATGACCGTATCCAACCCATCGCCGGGGAGGTTCTGACCGAAAGCGCCGATGGTGTAGTCGGTGAGATTCAGGGTTTCATACTCTTTGCCTTTCAGCAGTGCCGCCGCCAGAGAAGCGGTATTGCCATTTTTGTTTGGACTGCCGTTGATGAACAGATAACGCATTATAAAACTCCTTTCTTTTATGCAAAGATTATTTCCAACCATGCGGCATAATCCCTGACCCAGCCGCCGTCTGAGCCGAAGCCGTGAGTCCAGCCGTTCAGCACGATGCGCCCGGTTGGGATGCCCATGCCGGAGATCACATCATACTGCTGCTGGAACTGGCGGTAGAAGGGATCTTCGGTGCCGTAGACATAGAAGGTCGGCGGCAAATTGCCCTCTTTCAGCCAGTCCGAGTCCATGTTGCCCACGCTGAGGCGGCCATAGAAGGAATAGATCATGCCCGCAGCGGAGGCGTGCGCAGGAACAGCGTCCAACTCGTCCGGCACATAGGTGCTGTCCAGCGCCGTACCGTTCACGTCCTCGTCGTAGTGCATCAGAAATTCACCAGCCTGAATACCGCCTGCGGAAAAGCCCATGACGGCAATATCATCCGGGTCAATGCCGTAGACCTCCGCATTTTTGCGGATGAACCGAACGGCTCTCGCCACATCCAGCGCACCTTCCTCCTGCGTATAGGGAGAAAGGCGATAGTCCACGATAAAGGTCTGGAAACCCAGCTCCCGCAGCGCTGCGGCGGTAGGCAGCGAATCGGTGTAGTTGCCCCGAAATTGGTAAGCACCACATGCCATCAGCACCACGGTGCCTTTCGGCTCCACACCCTCCCGGACAGGAATGGCGGTCACATACGGGCGGAAGTCGTAGTTGTCGAAGTATCCGGTCATGTCCTGCGTGAACCTCGTCTTGGCAGGGACATTGTCCTCCTCCCACAGGTACAGGACTTGAATGTTCGTGGGGTCTGCCGCCGTATTCAGCACCGTATCATTTCCCGCTGGCTCCGGCAGCTTTTGCAGCATGGCCGTGCGGGAGTAATCGGAGATCTTGCCGCTGCCGTAGTTGTAGGCCGCCGGGAAATCATCGGGTGTCGCCACAGTATCCACTGAAGATCCGTCACGCAGATCGTCAATCGGTTCGGCAGGTGTGAAGCTGCTTTCACCCGGTTTTGTTGTCATAGCATCCTCAATGGCTGTAACGCCGTTTTCCAGCTCGCTGCCGGGAACCTCCACAGACTCCTGGCCATAGGCGGTCAGCGACACGCCCATGAGCAGTGCAAGCATTGCGGCGAGAAATCGATTCCTACGCATTACAGACCAAGCCCCTTGACCCAAGACTGTACATCAGCGTTGGAAGCACCGGAGGAGAACCGCCGACCCTCCTGCCAGTCGCCGGTACCAGCCATTTCAGCAAGCAAACTGCCGCTCTGACCCATGCCGGACGTGGAAGAAGTGGCAAAGGGAATAACTGACTTGCCGGTGAAGTCGTTGGCTCTTACAAAAACATCCATAGGCCAGGCCGCAATGCCCCACCAGATGGGATAGCCGATGAACACGGTGTCATAGGAATCCCAATCGGGCACTTCCGTTGTGGTCAGGGGCACATCCCGCAGGGTCTCGTCGTCGTGCTCCCGGCTGACGCGGCTGTTGGAATCGGTCCAGTTCAGGTCGTCGCTGGTGTAGACTTCGATGGGAACAATCTCAAAGAGGTCAGCGCCGGCGGCTTCGGCAATATCTTCGGCTACCCGCTTGGTGTTGCCGGAGGCGGAGTAGTAAACGACCAGAGTTCTGCCGGTTTCGGGCTGGGGCTCCGGTTCGGTTTCCGAAGGCGTATTCGAGGCGCTTTCGGTGGAGGCAGTGATGGGCTGTTCGGTCGGTGCAGAGGTTTCGGGCTGTGTGGTGGAAGCCGCGGGCTTGTTGGTAGAAGCGCAGGCAGCGAGGCTGAACACAAGGACAAGGCTCAGCAGAAGTGCAGTCAGTTTTTTCATGGTAAAATCATCCTTTCTTTTTTATCTGCATTCGCAGAGAATGCCGTAAATTTCATCGTGGGTCAGCTTTTTGCAGCAGCCCGCAGTGATGTTGGTGGAATCGGCAACGGCGCGAAAGTCCGTGTCGGCGGGGATACCCAGTTCGGCAAAGGAAGTGGGCAATTTGATTTCCTTGATAAAGCTGGTCAATGCGTTGATGCCGGCAAGGGCGGTCTCCTCATCGCTGCTCTTAGGCGCAATACCCCAGACATTCTGCGCCCAACGGGCGAAGCGGACCGCGCCGGACTTGTAGATGTGGCGGTACAAAACCGGATGGATGACCGCCAGCCCTGCGCCGTGGTTGCAGTTGGTGTAAGCGCCCAGCTGGTGCTCGATCTGGTGTGCCTGAAAATCCGTGACCTTGCCGATTTTCAGCACGCCGTTTTCCGCCATGGCGGACGCCCATGCCAGTTCGCTGCGGGCGTCATAATTCTCCGGATCAGTCAGCAAAACCCGAATATTGCGGATGACGCTGCGCATCACGGCTTCATTGATGTCGTCGGACAGGTTGTTCTCGTCCGGCTTGCCGAAGTAGGTCTCCATGGCGTGACTCAGCGTGTCGAATGCGCCGGAGATAACCTGCTTCATGGGGACGGACAGGGTGTAGCTGGGGTCGAGGAAAGCAAATTCCGCCTGTGCGCCCCACAGAGCGCCCTTGATCTTCTTTTCCTCGTGGGTGATGACCGCGCCGTTGTTCATCTCGCTGCCGGTGCCGA
>CAVEOA010000041.1:0-15396 GCA_963617205.1 Alloprevotella sp.
AGGGCATCAAGAAGACCATCCGCTGGTATCTGGATAACGAGAAGTGGTGGAAGGACATCCTCGCCGGCGATTATCAGAACTACTACGAGAAGATGTACGGATCGAGGGGTCAGGCATGAAGGTACTTGTAACCGGCGTGAATGGTCAGCTGGGGCATGACGTAATCAACGAGATGGCGCTGCGCGGACACGAGGGCGTTGCCAGCGATGTGTCGGAAAAGTACGCCGGGATGCAGGATGACACGGCAGTCACGCGTGCACCGTATGTTTCGATGGATATCACGAACGCGTCGGCTGTCGCAGAGACCATCACCCGTGTCAAGCCGGACGCCGTCATTCACTGCGCGGCATGGACGGCGGTCGATGCAGCAGAGGACGAGGAAAATCGCCCGAAGGTGCATGCGGTGAATGCTGTTGGCACGGCGAACATCGCGGATGCCTGCAAAGCAATCGATGCTAAGATGGTCTACATCAGCACGGACTACGTGTTCAGCGGACAGGGGAGCACGCCGTGGCAGCCGGACTGCACGGAGTATGCGCCGCTGAACGTCTACGGGCAGAGCAAGCTGGATGGCGAACAGGCGGTGCGTGCACGGCTGACGCGCGCGTTCATCGTGCGGACGGCGTGGGTGTTCGGGCTGAACGGCGGCAATTTCGTGAAGACGATGCTGAAGCTCGGGCAGAAATACGATACCCTGCGCGTTGTCAGCGACCAGATCGGCACGCCGACCTACACGCCGGATTTGGCGCGTTTCCTGTGCGAGCTGGTGGCGTCCGACCGCTACGGTACCTATCACGCGACGAACGAAGGCGGCTACATCAGCTGGTATGACTTCGCGTGCGAAATCTTCCGTCAGGCAGGCTATCCGACAAGGGTGCTGCCGGTCACGACGGCGGAATACGGGCTGTCGAAGGCAGCGAGACCGTTTAACAGCCGGCTGGACAGGTCGAAAATTGCCGCGAACGGCTTTGCACCCCTGCCGGACTGGCATGATGCGCTCAGCCGCTACCTGAAGGCGCTGCAAGGCGAATAAAAAAATGGGCTGCGAAGGGAAATGACGCCTCCGCAGCCCTGCTTTTATGCTTTTTGTTCCTTTTTCCGGAGATGCAGGTAGTATCCGGTACACAGGAGAACGCCGACGACCGTTGCGATTGGCGCGGACAGGCCGATATTCGTCAGGCTCGCGTTCGGCTGGATGCTCATGAAGTATGCCAGCGGCAGGCGCACCAGCAGCGTCTGAATCAGCCCCTGCGCCATGACGAATATCGTTTTGTCATGTCCGTTGAAGTAGCCCAGCATGCTGAAGAGCAGCGCCGTCGCGATGCTTTCGGGCGCGAAGCCCTTCAGGTAGTCGAAGCCGCGCTGGATGACATTACCCTCGCTCGTGAAGATGCTGCAGAGCCAGTCGCCCTTGAACAGCACGAGCAGGAACACAAGGCAGCCGATGACCAGCCCGACGCCCATGCCTGTGAACAGCGCCTGACGTGCGCGATGCTCCTTGCCGGCGCCGACGTTCTGCGATACGAAGGACGACATCGACTGCATCAGCGCGCTCGGGACGAGCATGGCAAAGTTGACGACCTTGCAGGCCACGCCATAGCCGGACGATGCTTCCAGCCCCAGCCGGTTCACGAAGGCGCACAGCGCGAGGAATGAAAGCTGCGTCAGAAATTCCTGCAACGCCAGCGGCAAGCCGATCAGAAACGCCTTTTTGCATTGGACATTCAGCCGGAAATCCTTTTTGCCGATGGGGAAGGGGAGTCCGAGCTTCTTCAGCCGGAGCAGCGCGAAAATCACGCTGACTGCCTGCGCCGCAACCGTCGCCAGTGCAGCGCCCGCCGCGTCCATGTGGAACACCGCGACAAGCAGCAGGTCGCCGAAGGTGTTGACCACGCACGCCACCGCCACGAACAGCAGCGGCGATTTGCTGTCGCCAAGTCCACGGAAAATGGCGGAGAGCACGTTGTAAGCCACGATGAAGAAAATGCCGCCGCCGCAGATGCGCACGTAATCCGCCGTCAGGCTGACAGCCTTCTCGGGCGCCTGCATCAGGACGGCAATCGGTCGTGCAAGCGCAATCATCAGCACAAACAGCACCGCGGAAATGATGGCGAACACGACGGTTGAGCCGCCGATTACGCCGCCGATCTGCTCCTCCCGCTTTTCGCCGAGATAGCGCGCCACCAGCACTGTGATGCCCATCGAGAGCTGCGTAATCACGAAGGTGACAAGGTTCAGCACCTGCGAGCCGGTCGACACGGCGGACAGCCCTGCGGTCGAGCCGAAGTGCCCGACGACCAGCAGGTCAACCGCGCCGTATGCCGCCTGCAGAATCAGCGCCGCCAGCACCGGCAGCATGAACGATACGAGCTTCTTGAGAATATTGCCTTCTGTAAAATCTGCTTTTTCGTTATTCAATGCGAATCCTCCCCTCACACATCACATCATAGAGCCGCCCAATGGTCCGGACGGTGCAGTCCGCGTCCGCATCAGGCACATCCGACAGCGCATCCGACAGCGCCGCAAAGAACTGCTCATCGTATTTGCTCCGCAGCGCGGCGCCTTTTTCCGTAATCGCGATGTACGTCACGCGCCCATCCGTCTGCGAGGCAATCTTGCGCAGATAGCCCTTCGCCTCCATGTCCTTCACCGTACGCGTAACGCCGGGACGAGGCAGATTCAATGCATCGCTGATATCGCTGACGCGGACATCCCCCTGCTGCCCAAGGCTGGCAATAACATCCAGATAATGGATGAAGGACGACGACACCCCGTCAGGCAGCGGCGGCAGCAGGTCGCGGATTCGCTTGCCCTGATAGCAGGCGTCGATTACGCGCTTGATTTTCTCGCTGTTCATAGTCTCTCCTTTGATAATTACTGATGGTAATTACCATTGGTTATTATAGCATAGTATCGTCGAATGTCAAGAGAAAAAAATAGAATGCGGAAACGAAATATACCCCCAATCCTGCGTGTCCGGGATTGGGGGTACATATCAGCTCAGCGCTGTGCCTTTTGATTTACTTTTTTCTCAGCTTTGCCACGAAGAAGCCCTCGAAGCGTTCGTTTGGGCGGACGCACACGACGCCGGGAATGCTGACCGGCAGCTGCGGAACATCGGACAGGAAGTCGTGCGCAATCGGGACGATTTCGCACAGCCCTGCCCTGACGGCGCTCATCACGACATCCTCATTCTCCATGCGGAGGATGGAGCAGGTCGAATAGACCATCTCGTGCTTTTTGGACAGCAGCGCCAGCGCCTTTTTCAGCATGGTCTGCTGCGTTTTCGCGGTCCTTTGGAGCCAGTCAGCCGTCATGCGGCGCTGCGGCTCGCCCTCCGCAAGGCAGATGGTGCCGCTGCCGGAGCACGGCGCGTCCAGCAGGATTTTGTCGAAGCGCAGCATGCTGTCGAGCTGCCGTGCGTCCTGCTTCATGACGCTGACGCGCCCTGCGCCCTGCCGCGTCAGGTTGAACTGCAGCCGTTCGGCGCGAATCGGGTTCTTCTCACATGCGGTGATGAGCGCACGTCCGCCTGACAGCGCCGCCATCTGTGTGGTCTTGCCGCCGGGCGCCGCCGCCATGTCAAGGATGGATTCGCCTGCCTTCGGGTCGAGCACAAGCGCCGGCATCATCGAGGAAAGCGATTGCAGATATACCGCGCCGTCCGCATAGCACGGCAGCGCCTGTAGATCCGTCTCGCAGCCCTGCGTCAGCACGAATGCATCAGGATACCACGCGACAGGCTCGGCAGTTAATCCGGCATCGGCGATTTGCGCAAGCACCTGCGCGCGGTCGCCCCGGAGCGGATTCAAGCGGAAGGTGGTCTTTCGGCGGACAAAGCCGCGCTCGATTTCATCAGCGATTTCCGCACCGTACTGGGACACAAGCTGCTCACGGAGCAGCGCGGGCGTTTCAGGCGTCATGACGGGTCTCCTTGATTTGCGCGTTCATGCCATGGATTCTCGCGATATCCGCGGCGACATGCGGACTGCGGAACAGCGCCGTGCCCATGACCGCCACATCGAGTCCGGCGGCGGCCAGCGCGGGCAGATTCTCCATGTTGATGCCGCCGTCTGCCTCGGTCAGCCCCTGATAGCCCAGCGTGCGCAGCTGGCGGAGCTTATCCAGCACGACCGGATTGAACTTCTGTCCGCCGAAGCCGGGCTCCACCGACATCAGCAGCACCATGTCGCACAGCGGAAGCAGGGAACGAATCTGCTCCACCGGCGTATCCGGCTTGAGCGCGAGCGCAGCCTTTGTGCCGGTTGCACGAATGCGCTTCAGCAAGGCGGGCAGGTCCGTCCGCACCTCGGCATGGATGGTCAGCATGTACGCGCCGGCGCGGCAGAACTGCTCGGCGTACCGCTCCGGATTATCCAGCATCAGATGCACGTCCAGCGGAATGGTGAAGCGGCGGTGCAGCGCTTCCACCACGCTCAGGCTGAAGCTCATGTTCGGCACAAAATGACCGTCCATGAGATCGATATGAATCCAATCCGCGCCGGCGGTGATCATTTGCTGCGTGCTGCCGGCGAGGTTCAGTATATCTGCTGCCAGAATTGAAGGAGCTACTTTCATGCTGTGCCTCCTAATATCAGAATATGCCGCTGCGATGGCGATTACGACGCCATGCAGCTTGACTTGCGATGGAGCAGTGCCGGAGTGCAGACTTCGTCTGATTTTCTGGAATCCCTTGCAGTGTTGCAATATGAAAACGGACGAAGTCCGTGAAGTCCGTTATTGGTATCTGTTTTTCCACGACAGGCGGACGTCGGAAAGGAGCGTGCGGTAGCGCTCGACGCGTTCGCGGCTGATTTCGCCGTTTTCCATCGCCTGCGTCACGGCGCAGCCGGGCTCACGGTCGTGCAGGCACGGCTGGAAGCGGCAGGCTGCCGTGTACGGCTGAAATTCGGGATACAGCGCCTGCAGCTGCTCCGGCGCCATGCCCTTTTCCGTTTCAAGCAGGCTGAAGCCGGCTGTATCCAGTACGCGGATGCCGTCGCGGATGAGCAGCTGCGCATAGCGCGTCGTGTTTTTGCCGCGCATGATTTTCTCGCTGATTTCGCCTGTTTCCAGCTGCAAACCGAGCAGCGCGTTGAGCAGCGTTGACTTGCCCACGCCGCTCTGCCCTGCAAGGCAGCAGCAGTCCTCGCCGCGCATAAGCGTTTTCACCTGTTCGAGCCCCTCCATGCGCAGGGCGCTCACGCCAAGCACCGGACATTCCGCCCTTGCGTACTCCTGCTGCATCTCCTGCAGGAGCGTTTTTTCATCCAAATCGCATTTGCCGACAATCAGCGCCGTTTTCATCTGCTGCTTGCGCGCCCTTGCAATCAGCCGGTCGACCAGCAGCAAATCCGGCACGGGCGATGGGCAGACGACCACCAGCAGCAGCGTCACGTTCGCCACCGGTGGGCGAAGCGATTCTGAGCGTCTGGGGAGGATTTCCTCCAGCCAGCCTTCCTCCTCGCCTGTGCCGGGATGAAAGCGCACATGATCGCCCACAAGCGGCGACAATCGCTGATGACGGAATTTCTTGGGGCAGCGCAGGATGTACTCCTGCCCTTTTTCATCCGATGCGACGTAGAAGCCGCCGAAGAAGCGCACGAGCACCCCCTGCATCAGCTGCGTTTCATTTTCGCTCATTCCAGATTCACCTGCTGCTGATAAGCAAAATCGTCATTGCAGTACACGCGGTAGGTGTATGTGCCCGCCTCGGTGCCGGTCAGCTCAACCTCCGGCTCGCGGCTTGCGTTGGCAGGATAATCCGCCTCATACGCGGTGTATTCCACGCCGCTGTCCACAATCATCACGCGCACGCTCATCATGCTGTCCGTCTGCGGCAGCGACAGCTTCACGGTTGCCTTCGCCATCATCGACGGTACGCGGTATACGATCAGCGACACCCTCGCCGCCGCGATGACCTCGCTGTCCGCAGAGGGCGTTTGCTGGGCGATGCGCCCGTGCATGGATTCATCGTCCGTTTCTTCGTAGGTCACATCGGGATTGAGCGTCAGCCCTGCCTCGGTCAGCAGCTTCTGCGCCTCGGAAAGCTTGCAGCCGTACACGTTCGGCACAACCGCTCTGCCGCCGGAGACCGTCACGTTGATGATGTCGCCTGCCGCGCAGGTGCTGCCTTCCTCGGGCGACTGCGCGACCACCTGTCCGGAGGGCACGCTGTCCGACACGACGTATTCCACCACCGTCAGCGTCAAGCCGCTGGCAGAGAGTGTCGAAATCGCGTCCGTTACGCTCATGCCGGTCACCTTGGGCACGTTCTGCGTGGCGGGTCCCTTCGACACGGTCAGCACGACCACGTCATTTTTCCGCAGCGTTGTGCCCTCCTGCGGCGCCTGCAGGATGACCTCGCCTGCCTTGACGCTCGGATGGTTGATTTCCACTACCTCTGACCGCAGCCCGAGCCGCTGAATCTGCTTCTGCGCCTGCGTCACGTCCATGCCGATGTATTCATCGACGACGGCGCTGTTGACGACGCTGTCGTAGATGAGGCGTGTGCCTGCGAACAGCCCGTAGCAGACGGCCAGCGAAATCAGCACCGTAATCACCCACCAGCTGGCGGAGTGCTCCTTGCGCACCATGCGGCTGCTCGGCTGACGGCGCTGCGAGCCCGTGTTGGCTGCCGTATCCACAATGCGCGGCTCCATCTCATCGATTCTGCCGCTTGTGGCGCGCCGAAGGTCAGCCGCCATATCCCATGCGGACTGATAGCGGTACGCCGGATTCTTTTCCATCGCTTTCATGCAGATGTGGCATACCGCATCCGAAACATTCGGCGCAAACTGATGAATGGGCGGGGGTGCGCTGCGGAGGTGCTGCACGGCGATGGCAAGGGGTGTGTCGCCGTCAAAGGGTACGCGCCCTGTCAGCATCTCGTAGAGCGTTACGCCGACGCTGTAGATGTCGGTCGTGACCCCCATTTCATGCCCGGATGCCTGTTCGGGGCTGAAGTAGTGCACCGTGCCCATGACGGTATCGCCCTTTGTCAGCGTGTGCTTGTTCACCATCCGTGCGATGCCGAAGTCAGCCACCTTCACGTGACCGTCTGACTGCATCAGGATGTTCTGCGGCTTGATATCGCGGTGAATGATGCCGTTTTCGTGCGCATGCTGCAGCGCCGAGAGGATGCGGATGGTGATCTGCACCGCGGACGACTCGCTCAGCTGCCCCTTTTCGCGGATGACGTCCTTGAGCGTCTGTCCCTCGACATACTCCATGACGAGAAAGCGGTTGCCGGTTGTATCCATGCCGACATCCAGCAGATTGACGATGTTGCTGTGCGTCAGCTTCGATGCCGCCTCCGCCTCGCGCTGAAAGCGTGCGACAAACTCCTCGTCCTGAATGTGCTCCGCCTTGAGCACCTTCACGGCGACATAATGCTGCGTGTTCAGGTCGACGGCGCGGTAGACGACCGCCATGCCGCCGATGCCGATCTGCTTCTCGATGCGGTAGCGGCCTGCGAGGATTCGTCCGGGCTGAATGTTGCTATTCATGCCCGCTCCTCCCCGTCATGCACGATGACCAGCGTCACATTGTCCTTTCCGCCTGCATCGAGCGCCGCCTTCAGCAGCCTGTCCGCCGATTTTTCGATGACCTTCATGCGCATCGCGTCATTCAGGACGCTCTTTTCCACCATGCCGTGCAGGCCGTCCGAGCAGACGAGCCATGTGTCGCCCGTGCGGCGCTCATCCACCAGCAAATCGACCTCGACCGTCTCCTCCGTGCCGACAGCGCGCGTGATAATGTTGCGCAGCGGATGATTCTCCGCTTCCTTCTCCGTCAGGATGCCCTCCTGCACCATCTGCTCGACAAGGGAATGATCCGTCGTCTTCTGCACGAGCTTGCCGTCGCGCATCAGATAAACGCGGCTGTCGCCCACGTGCCCGATGTAGACGAACTCATCGCTCATCCAGAGGACGGACAGGGTCGTGCCCATGCCGGTCAGCGTATCGTCCTTTTCCTGCTGATGGAAGATGGTCTCGTTTGCCTTCTCGATGGCGGCACGCAGCGCCTGCGCGGAAGGCTCCTGACCGTTCAGCGCCTCCAGCAGCGCATCCCGCGCACCGGCAGACGCAACCTCGCCGCCCTTGTGACCGCCCATGCCGTCCGCGACGCCGAATACGCGCAGCTTTTCGCTGACAATCGGCGTGTCCTGATTGTTTGCGCGCACCTTGCCCACATCCGTGCGCGAAGCCACTGCAAGACTCTTCGGCATGTGCTCTTCCTCCCTGTGCTCCTGCTTTTCCGTTTCCCGATGGCTGAAAAAGTCAATCATCGAGCTTTGTGTTTCCTTGCTGAAACGGATTTTCCGGCTCATGCGTTCTCACCATCCCGATGCTCGTCGTTGTGAAGAACCTTCCTGCGCAGCTGACCGCATGCGCCCTCGATGTCATCGCCCATTTCGCGGCGGCGCGTCGCGGAGATGTGCAGCTCCTCCAGCTTATGCAGGAAGCGCTGCACCGTCTGCTCGTTCACGCCCTTCAAATCCCGCTCCTCAACCGCGTTGAGCGGAATCAGATTCACATGGCACTGCATGCCGCGAAGGCGCCTTGCAAGCTCCTCGGCGTGCTTTTCCTCGCAGTTCACGCCGCCGACGAGCGCGTACTCAAAGATGACGCGGCGCCCTGTTTTGCTGATGTAATACCGGCACGCGTCCAGCACATCCTCCATTGGGTAGACCTTGGCAATCGGCATGGTGCGCTGGCGGATTTCGTCATTGGGCGCGTGCAGGGAGACCGACAGCGTCACGGGCAGATTTTCCTCCGCGAACTGCCGCATTTTCGGCACGAGACCGCAGGTGGACAAACTGACGTTGCGCAGTCCGATATTCACGCCGTCCTCTTCGCGGAGCAGGCGCAGAAACCGGCAGACGTTGTCGTAATTGTCCAGCGGTTCGCCGCTGCCCATCAGCACGATGTTGTGGACATGGTCCCTGCCGGCGAGATAGCGGTTTGCCGTCAGCACCTCGCCGAGCATTTCGCCTGCCGTCAGCGAGCGGACGCAGCCCTCCAGCGTGCTTGCGCAGAATTTGCAGCCCATCCGGCAGCCGACCTGCGTGGAAATGCACAGCGTGTAGCCGTGATGATAGTGCATCAGCACGCCCTCGACGCAGTTGCCGTCTTTGAGCCCGAAGAGGAATTTCACCGTGTCGTCGAGCTGCGAGCGTCGCTCCTCCAGCAGCGTGACCGGCTGCGCCACGGCAATCTCCGTCAGCTGCGCGCGCATCGCGGCGGGCAGGTTGCTCATTGCCGCGAAGTCCGCGCCCTGATGAATCCAGCGGAAAATCTGCTTGCCGCGGAAAGCCGGCATCCCCTGCGCTTTGCACCAGTCTGACAGCTCCTGCGGCGTCATGCCGGTTAGCTCTGTCATACGCGCTTCCTCCGCATCCGGCACATGTAGAAGCCCTCAACGCCGTCGCGGTTCGGCAGGAGCTGCAAGCCCAGCTGCTCATACTGGCGGTACTTTTCCGGAATGGTATCCGGCAGACGCTGCACCTCAAATTCCGGATGGCGTGCGAGGAACTGCTCTGCCTGACGCTCGTTTTCGTCCTTGAGCACCGAGCAGGTGGAATACACGAGCGTGCCGCCCTTCTTGACGTACGGGCAGACCGCGTCGAGCAGATTGCTTTGCAGCGTCACCAGCTCCGATACGCTTTCCGGCGTTACGCGGTAGCGGACATCCGGCTTTTCGCTCATCACGCCCAGACCGGAGCACGGCGCGTCCAGCAGCACGATGTCCATCGTTTCAATCAAATCCTCGCGGGGCTTGAGCGCATCACGCGTCATCGGGCGAACATTCTCCAGATCGAGGCGCTTCACCTGCGCGGCAATCAAATCCGTCCGGTGCGGATGAAGCTCCCACGCCTGCACGCGACCCGTGCCCTGCATCATTTCCGCCAGCAGGCAGCTCTTGCCGCCCGGTGCGGCGCACGCGTCGAGAATCTGCATCCCGTTCTTCGGCGCGGCGGCGAGGCAGACCATCATGCTGCTTTCGCTCTGGATGGAGAATTTGCCGCCGACGAAACCCGCGTCATGCGCGATTTCCGCCATGTTGCGGACGTGCCAGCTGAACGGCAGGCTGCCCTTCTCCCAATCCCAGACCTTGCTCCGGAGAAATTCCTCGAAGGACGCTGCATCCATGCGCATCATGTTCGGGCGAATGGTAACGGGCGCGTTTGGCTGATGATAGCTGATGAGGCGCTCCGCGTCCGCGTCCCAGTCGTCCAGCAGGCGCTCGACCAGCCATTCCGGCACGCTGTTGCGGATGGACAGCGATTTGATCGGCTCCACTTCCGGGTCAGGGTAGACAATGGCGTCCTTCTGGCGAACGAGGTTGCGCAGGATGCCGTTGCATACGCCTGCCAGCCCTTCCATGCCCAGCTCCTTGCAGAGCGTGACGGACGTGTTGCATGCGGCGCTCTCCGGAATGCGGTCCTCCAGCAGAATCTGGCACGCGCCGAGGCGGAGAATGTTGCGGAGCTTGATGTCCGTATCCGGACGCGCCATCAGTGAATTCAGCGCGTAATCGAGCGTCAGCATATGCTCGAGCGTGTCGTACACCAGACGCGCGGCGAGACGGCGGTCAACCAGAGGCAGTGCGCACCTGTTCAGCTTTTCATCGAGCGTCAGGGAAGCGTAGGCGTTGTTCTCCGTCACTGCGCGGATGACCTCCAGCGCAAGGCGGCGTGCAGGCATCCCATCGCTCACCGGCACGGCCGGAGCGACCGACCTCGCCGGTGCATAAGGCGTGGGACGCTTCGCCGGATAGGGGCGTTTTCCAGCACCATGCGTGCCAGTAGGCGCCGGCTTTGCGCGGAATTGTCCGTGAGCGCCACTGTAAGGCTTTTTTGCACCATCAAATGGACGCTTGTCCCCACTGCGAACCGGATGATCTGCCTTCGGCGCGGGAGAATAGGGACGAGTTCCACCGACAGGGCGATTCTGACCTTCCGGCGTCATGCTTCTGCCATCACGCGGCTGATTTTCGCGCGGCATATCGCGGCGTTCCCCACCAAAGGAACGATTGTTGGCGGGACGTGTGGTGTTGTTTCCACCGAAGCCACGATTATCGTTCGGACGATTGTCACTATTCCCACCAAAGCCGCGATTTTCGTTCGGACGATTGGCGTTGTTTCCACCGAAGCTGCGATTTCCAGCCGGACGATTGCTGCTGTTTCCACCAAAGCCACGATTTTCGTTCGAGCGATTGCTGCTGTTTCCACCAAAGCCACGATTTTCGTTCGAGCGATTGCTGCTGTTTCCACCAAAGCCACGATTTTCGTTCGAGCGATTGCTGCTGTTTCCACCAAAGCCACGATTTTCGTTCGGGCGATTGCTGTTGCTTCCACCGAAGCCACGATTTTCGTTCGGGCGATTGCCACTGTTCCCACCGAAGCCGCGACCGCCGTTCGGGCGATTGCCGCCGTTGCCGTCGAAGCCGGGACGATTTCCGTTATTCATGCTGCTCTTCCTCTTTCAATATTGCTCCTGCTGCCATCGGATGACCGCGCAGATAATCGCGTGATGCCATCGGCTTGCCGCCGGGCGCCTGCATTTGCAGGATGTGCACGGCGCTTTCTCCTGCCGCGACGATGAGCCCTGCCTTGCCGTCTGCTGCAAGCACCTCGCCCGGCTGACCGCTTCCCTGCGCGATTTCCGCACGAAGCAGCTTCCATGTGCCCTCCGGCGATGCGGTCGTGCAGCCCGGCCACGGGTTCAGCGCGTGAATGCGCCGGACAATCGCGTCCGCAGGCGCCGTCCAGTCAATCACGCCCATCGCCTTTTCCAGCTTCGGGTCGTAGGTCATCCGGCTTTCGTCCTGCTTTTGCCTCGGCAGCGTGCCGTTTTCCAGCTGATGCAGCGTTTCCAGCAGCAGCGATGCGCCCAGCTCGCTCAGCCGAATCGTCAGCTCGCCGCATGTTTCCGTCGGGTCAATGTCCGTGCGCACCTGAAGCAGCATATCGCCGTCATCGATGCCGCGCGAGGTCATCATCGTCGTCACGCCGGTCTGCCGGTCGCCCTGAAGCATCGCCCACGCAATCGGCGTGGAGCCGCGGTGCTTCGGCAGCAGGGAGGCATGGACGTTGATGGTTCCCAGCGGGGGAATGTCCAGAAGCTCCTGCGAGAGAATCTGCCCGAACGCCGCCGTCACGCACAAATCCGGTGCAAGCGCCTTCAAATCCGCCACGCTGTCGCGCCTGATTTTTTCCGGCTGATACACCGCGATGCCGTGCGCAAGCGCATATTCCTTCACCGGCGACATGGCAAGCTTCTTGCCGCGTCCCTTCGGGCGGTCGGGCTGGGTGAATACCGCTGCGACCTCATAGCCGCCCTCGACAAGCGCCTTGAGCGACGGCACGGCAAAGTCCGGCGTGCCCATAAATACGATTCTCACTGCAAATCGTCCTCCGGGATATGCCCCTCGATTTCCGCCGGCGTCAGCTCGCGCTCCATCACGTCGATGTAGAGCCGACCGTCCAAATGATCCAGCTCATGGCAGACGGCGCGCGCGAACAGCCCCTCAACCGTCTTTTCGCACAGCGCACCGTCGCGGTTCTGATATTGCACGGTTACGCGCCTCGGACGCTTGACAACCGCCTGACGACCCGGCAGCGACAGACAGCCCTCACGACCGCACTGCTCGCCCTCGCGCATCGTGATGACGGGGTTGACCAGCTCGACAAGCCCTTCGCCGACATCAATCACGACGATGCGCCGGAGAATGCCGACCTGCGGCGCTGCAAGCCCGACGCCCTCGGCGCGATACATGGTGTCCGCCATGTCCTTGAGCAGAATCCTCAGCCGGAGGTCAAACTTCTCCTGCTTCCGGCACACCTGACGAAGGCTTTCATCGCCAAGCTCCACAATTTTACGAATCGCCATAGCTGTTATTCTCCTTAAATCATCGTTGTCGGATTATATTCAAAATAAACGTCCGCATCCTCGTGCGGCGCGCGCGCCAGATCGCTCAGCGCGGCGGAAAAAAGCTCCGTATCCGGATGGACAAGCAGCTTCAAAAGCACCTGCCAGCGCGTTTTGCCGCGCAGCACCGCGATGCCGGGCTGATCAAGGCGCATCATCAGCGTGCGTTTTTTCCATGCCGGATGGTCCGAAAGCAGCTGCTCGCACTGCGCATGAAGCGCTCTCGCCGTCTGTTCCGCCGTGTTGGGCAGACTGCTCTCAATCAGCAGCCGTGCCAGCACCGTGAACGGCGGATAAAGCCCCGTGCGCCGCCTGCTGAACTCCATCTCGAAGAATGCGCGGTAATCCTGCGCCGCCGCCGTCTGAATGACCTCATCCTCCGGCTTGTAGGTCTGGATGATGACGTGCCCGGGCAGCACGCTGCGCCCTGCACGTCCGGCGACCTGCGTCAGCAGCTGGAACGTCCGCTCCCTTGCGCGGTAATCCGGCAGATTCAGCGTCATGTCCGCGGCAATCACGCCGACGAGCGTCACCCTCGGGAAGTCAAGCCCCTTGGCAATCATCTGCGTGCCGACAAGCAGCCGCGCACGCCCCGAGCGAAATTCATCCAGCAGCTTCGCGTGTCCGTCCTTGCCGGAGGTCGTGTCGATGTCCATGCGGACGACATGCTCCTGCGGAAAGCGCTTTTGCAGCTCCTCCTCGACCTTCTGCGTGCCTGCGCCGAAATAGCGGATATACTTGCTGCCGCAATTCGGACAAAGCTGCGGCGGCGCGGCAGTATAGCCGCAATAATGGCACTGCATCAGCGGCTCACTGCGCCCGTCGGGTGAAACGTGATACGTCAGCGAAACATCGCAGTTTTGGCACTTGACGACATAGCCGCAGCTCCGGCAGCTCACGAAGCTGTTGTAGCCGCGGCGGTTCATCAGCAGCATCGCCTGCTCGCCGCGCGACAGGCAGCCCTGCAGCGCCGTCACCAGCTGGGCTGACAGCACGCTGCGGTTGCCGCTTTCCATCTCCTTGCGCATGTCCACCAGCGTCACCTGCGGCATTGGGCGATTGCTGACACGCGTAGGCATCTCCAGCAGCGTGTAATCGCCGCGCCGCGCCCGTGCAAAGGAAAGGATGCTGGGCGTTGCGGAGGCGAGCAGCAGCGTCGCACCCTCGTTGCCGCATCGCTTCACCGCCACCTCGCGCGCATCGTACCGCGGATGACGGTCGGACAGATACGTCGTTTCATGCTCTTCATCGACGATAATCAGTCCCAAATCGCCGCACGGGGCAAACACAGCGGAACGTGCGCCGATGACAACCCTTGCATCGCCGCGGTGAATCCGCCGCCACTCGTCGAAGCGCTCGCCGGCGCTCAGCCGGGAGTGCAGCACTGCCGCCACTGCGCCGAAACGCGACCGGAACCACGATACCATCTGCGGCGTCAGCGCGATTTCCGGAACGAGAATCATCGCTGAGCGTCCCTGCGCAAGCGTTTCCCGAACGAGGCGGATGAACACCTCCGTCTTGCCGCTGCCTGTCACGCCGTGCAGCAGGAATCGCCCGCGCCCGTGACGCAGCTCCGGCAGCATGACCGAGAGAACCTCCTTTTGCGAGGGGGTCAGCGCCGGGTCGGGCGCAGAGGATTGCGGAATGCTGCCGCCGGGGATGCGCAGCACCTCCTCTTCGCGCAGCACCGCAAAGCCTTCTTCCTGCAGACGCCTGAGCGCCGGCAGCGGTTCGCGCACGAGCAGCTTCAGCTCCTCGACCGGATGCGCCCGACCGTCGGCAAGCAGCGTCAGCAGCATCCGCCGCTTCGGCGAACGCTTCTCCTGCGCCGCCGCAGCTGTAAGCGCCGCACCGTCCTGCGCCGCCTGCGCAATCGTCTGCGTTTTCACCTGAATGCGTCCGCCGCGCATCTGCGCCGGCAGCATCAGCCGAAGCGTTTCTGCCAGCGGACAATGCACCTCCTGCGCCATCTGCTCGGAAAGCGTCAGCAGTGCCGGACGAATCGCCGCATAATCCTCCAGGGGGCGCAGGATATCCCGAATTTTGTGTTGTTCGATTTCCGCATGATCCGACAGAGAAAGGACGACGCCCTCCTTGCGCATCCGCCCGAAGGGAACCTCCACGCGCTGTCCGGCAGTCAGGTGCATGGCATCCGGAATCCGGTACGTAAACGTATGCGCTACGTTTTCGTGCACAATGTCCACAATGACCTGCGCGTACATGCACCTGCCTCCTTCTGCGAAAACCGCCAATTTACCATCTTCCATTATACAACGTAATCGGAGGAGGGTCAAGTGTGCAATCCGCATTCAAAAGCGGGTCAGTGTAGGAGTACAATACATCTTGGACAGGGAGCAAAAAAGAGTAGAAGGATGGCAAGAAATCGGTTATAGTAAGAGTAGCCACACCCAACCACAACCGAAAGGAGCGCATCCTTCATGAGCAACAGTATAACACAGGA
>CAVEOA010000042.1:0-15027 GCA_963617205.1 Alloprevotella sp.
AATAGCTACCATTTCCGGTGGCAATGACGGAGAGGTCCCACCTGTTCCCATACCGAACACAGCAGTTAAGCTCTCCAGTGCTGAAAGTACTTGGCTGGAAACGGCCCGGGAGGATAAGTCGCTGCCGGATTCCCTTTACCCCCTCGGCTTGGTTGTCGAGGGGGATTTTGTTGTGTGGCAAGTCCAGCAACATTTCCTTTGTAAGCTGTCTTTAACTTGTAAAAACTCATTCCTGCCTCTTGCCTCAGGCTGAAAGCGATGATATAATAACCGGTGTATATTGAATGGAAGGAGCACTTCCGAGTGAAACGATTGATGGCTCTGCTGATGCTGCTTTGCATCGGCTTTACTGGATTATGCATGCCGGAACAAACGGCATGGGCGGAGGACGACGGCACGCTGGTCGAAAGCGGCGATGTTGAGGGCTATAATGAGGATGAGGTCGTCACTGTCGTTGGCGATGTTTATCCGGATAAGGTGCTGTCTGATTTTGACAGCAAATCCCCCGCACTGTATAAGGCAATGATGCTCGGGAATACAAGCGGCTACATAGAGCGCGATATCGAGAGCAAGCGTGTCTTCCGCATCGGCGATTCAGCCGCGCAGGGCGAGGTTCTCTACGTCGACCCGACTTGGGTGATTATGCGCTACAAGGACGATATTGCGTATGTCAAGCGCCGCAGAATTTACAATGTCAAGGCGATTGATGAGTCAACCACGCCGCCCTACGGCACGCAGAAGCACACGTACATCGCGACGACGGCAACGACATGCCATGTTCGCAAGTCCATGAGCGACCAGGACGACAGCTGGGTTGTGCTGAACGAGGGCACGATGCTGTCCATCTGGTGCTTCATTGACGGCTGGGCGGTTGTGAATTATTGGCGGACGTACGGCTACATCAATGTCAACGAGCTGACGAACCTGATTCCAGTTTCGCCGACCGATGAGCCGATTCGCGAGGACAGCCCCATCGCGGCGTACACATCCTATTACAAGATGGATGATACGGAGAAAAACCGCAACCGCATCGTGAACATTTCCCTTGGCTGCTCCTATATTTCTGACGTCTACCAGCCCGGCGAGTTATTTGACGGCAACAAGCGCATGGGTCCGTATAACCGCTCCAAGGGTTATCTGCCGGCAGGCGCTTTGGCGGACGGTACGACAACGACCAGCTACGGCGGCGGCACGTGTCAGGTGTCCTCGACGCTTTACAACGCCCTGCTTCAGCTTCCGGGCATCACCATCCTGTACCGCCGTGCGCACGGCGCGAATGCTGCGAGCTATCTGCCGCACGGTGTTGACGCCGCAGTTGGTAACGACACGCAGAACCTGAAGTTCCGCAACGATTACGATTTCCCGATTCGCATCGAGGGTCATACGAGCGGCGACGGCGCGTTGTGCATGCTGATTTACCGCGTCTACGATGATGGCACGGACGAATCCGCCGAATAAAGAGCAGGCTGTCTTCCGGATTTTTACAGGAAGGCAGCCTGTTTTCATGTTCGACAAGAATTCAGACATGAAATGCAGGATTTCAGCGGATACAGGTCGAATTTTCCCTATTTGGAATTCAGCCCGAAAGGAGAACCAAGCCACATGAAACGTCTGCTTCCATGGATTGCCCTGCTGATGCTCGTTCTTACATCCTTCGCGAGTGCGGAGGAGACCATTCTTGAGCCGCAGTGGGATGTTCCGGAGTATGTCGAATGGCTGCTGGACACGGCGCGCGGCGAGCTTGGCTATACCGAGGGCGAGCACGGCTACACGAAATACGGCGAGTGGGCAGGCGACCCGTACGCGCAGTGGTGCGCTGAATTCCTGTGCTGGTGCGTGAATCAGGTGGATCAGCAGCACGGCACATCGCTGCTGAAGAACACGTATCCGCTTTATTCAGGGCAGAATACCGGGCGCAACTGGTTTATCAAGCAGGGAAGGTACGTGACGCGTAACGGCAATCTGCAGGACTGGGGCTATCAGTGGCTCAAGGATGACGACACGTACATCACGACCGGAACGTACATCCCGCAGCCCGGCGACTGGGTGTTCTTCACGTGGACGAGCACGACAGACACCGACCATGTGGCAATGGTGGAGTACTGCTCGCAGGATGAGGATGGCAGCGTTACCGTGCATGTCATCGAGGGCAACACGCCGATATCCGTCAAGCGGACGGAATACGCGCTGACCTACAACCGGATTTTAGGGTACGGCACGGTGCATGACGTGGCGGATTGGACGATGCGCAGCGGCAACAGTGGGCAAAAGGTGCTGGAGCTTCAGCAGAAGCTGGCTTATCTGGGCTTTCTCGCGGAGGAAAAGGTGGACGGCGTATACGGCACGTCGACGGTCGAAGCGGTGAAAAGCTATCAGACGAAGCTTGGCTTGAAGGCGCTCGGCATCGCGAACATGGCGACACAGAAGGTGCTGAACGAGGAATACCGTCTGCTGCAATACACCGACCCGACTGCGTGGTCAGGCGTGCAGGATGATGACGAGGACGATTCTCTCGATTTTTGACGCAATAGAGGAGCATTTCAATATGACTGACCCGATATTTGTCTGCGGACACCGCAATCCCGATACGGATTCCGTCGTGTCCGCGATGGCGTATGCCGCGCTGAACAATGCGCTCGGCGAAAACGGCTATGTTGCGGCAATGCAGGGCGCGCCGAATGACGAAACGCAGTTCCTGCTCGACCGCTTTGGCTTTACCGCGCCGGCAGTGCTGACGAACGTCCGAACTCAGGTGCGCGATATCGATTTTGACCGGCCGCCGACGCTGGGGACGAGCGTGCCTATCAGCCATGCGTGGGAGGTGCTTCGTGCGGACGAGAACCTGTCCGCCGTGCCTGTCACGAATGAGGATGGCACGCTCTACGGTATGTTGACCGCAGGCGGCATCGCCGAAAAGGACATGGAGAGCATCTTCCGTCCGGAAATCAGCGATGTGCCGATTTTTAATCTCCTGTCGGCGCTCGAGGGGCACATCATCAACAACGAGGAGGACGCGTTCGACACGATTTCCGGCGAGGTGGTCATTGCGCTTCCGACGCCGGGCGAATGCCTGCGCGGCGTCAGCGGCGGCAGCGTCATCATCTGCGGACAGCAGGAGGAAGTTGTCGACAGGGCGCTGGAAATCGGCGCGTCCTGCGTGATCATCTGTCAGGGCTCGATGACGGAAAAATATCGCGGCATTTCCAGCAAGACGTGCATTATCATGACGCCGCATGACGCCTATCGCGCCGCACGCATGATTTATCAGGCGATTCCGGTGAAGCGCATCGCCCAGCATACGGGCGTGGTGTTCTTCCACCTGAATGACTTTATCGATGACGTCCGCGATGCCGTGCTGCAGAGCCGCTACCGTTCCTATCCCGTGCTGGATGAGAACGAGAAGGTCGTCGGCACGCTCAGCCGCTATCATCTGCTGCGCCCGAGGAGAAAGCATGTCGTGCTTGTCGACCACAACGAGATGAGCCAGTCGATTCCGGGCTTGGATCAGGCGGAAATCGTTGCCATCATCGACCATCACCGTCTGGCGGACATTCAGACCGGCGGTCCTGTGTTCATGCGCAATGAGCCAGTCGGATCGACGACGACCATTGTCGCGACGATGTATCAGGAGCGCGGCTTGCAGCCGTCGGAGAAGCTCGCCGGACTGATGACGGCGGCGATTCTGTCGGACACGGTCATGTTCAAGTCGCCAACGTGTACGCCGCGCGACCGGCGCATGGCGGAAAGACTGGCGCACATTGCCGGCATTGATTTGGAGACGCTCGGGCGTGAGATGTTCTCCGCAGGCAGCGGCACGGATAAGCCCGTCGAGCAGCTGCTGAACACGGACTTCAAGGAATTTCATATCGCCGGACATAATCTGGGCATCTGCCAGATTACCTGCCTTGATATCGATCGGATGCTGGAGCGTCTTCCGGAGATTCTGCCGGAAATGGACAAAATCAAGCAGGCGCACGGTTATGACATGTTCCTGATGATGCTCACGGATGTGCTGCGCTGCGGCACGGAGCTTGTTTTCCTCGGCGGCGAGGACGTGGTGCGTCAGGCGTTCAACATCGAGGATGAAATCGAAAATCACCATGTGTGGCTGCCGAAGGTCGTCAGCCGGAAAAAGCAGATTGTGCCTGCGCTGGCGCTTCTATGGGGGTGATGAGAATGGTCAACGGGGCAAAACGGCTGCTGGCGGCGCTGCTTGCCGCTTTCATGCTGTGCTCGGCGACAATGGCGGAGAAGGCGCAGTTCACCCTGAACGTGTCGGTGGATGAAACGGCATCTTCGCAGTCGAAGCTGCTGCAGGAGCTTGCGGCGGTTTTGTCGGAGCTGTCGGTGTTGGGAGAATTGACGCTGTCGGACGACAGCTTCGATGTGCAGATGCAGTTTGCGCTTGACGAGGCGCCGGACAGGACGACGACGACATTGCGGGTCTTCGGGCTGGACAGTCATTGGGGCGTGCAGGGCAGCATGCTCGGTTCGGAAACGCTGATGATAAACCAACTGGCGCTGCTGGAGTTCGCGAACAAGGCGTATGAGCACCTGTCGCTGCCGCTTCAACACGTCTGCCTGCTGATTTCGCCGTACACGCATACGAGCGCGTGGGCAGTCGCCGCGCAGCCGCTTCAGGAGCTGGCGGATTCGGCGGTTGACGGCGTGATTCCGCTGAACGCGCTGACGACATGTGCCGAAAAGCTGGCGCAGCTCGCCGAGGAGGATCGCACGCTGTATTATTACATCGAGGCGATTGGGCGGACGACCGGCGCGGATGAAGAGCTTTTTGCGCTGCTCTACGATTTGCCGTATTATCTGGAGGAGATGTATCCGGATGGGCTGACGGTGGAGCAGACGGCGCAGCAGACAACGTGGCTGCATGGCGAGGAGGTCGTATTCCGGCAATCGGAAACGGAAGGCAGCCGGATGCTTTCGCTGAATCTGCCTGACCTGCTGACGCTGGACATCGCGCTGAATCGGGACGACATGCAATATTCCGGCAATGTCGCCGTAGAATCGACCGTGTTGAACGCGGATGTGACATTCGCTGTGCCGGCCAGCCTGACGACCGCAGGAGCGATCTCCTTGACGGCGAGAGCGGAAGGCATGGCAGTCGGCGAGGAGGCGGTGCAAATCGAGGTGTCGGGCGAAAGCGACGGGCAGACAATCAATGTCAGTTTCCTGCTGCCGGACCATCAGCCGCTGCTGCAGCTGACGGCGCTGCTGAGCGATGTGACAGATGACGAGGTGCATTATTCGGCGGACGATATTGTCGGCGTGAATGTGCTGTCCGTAAACGGTACGTCGCTGTCCGAGCTGATGCACAGCGTCGCCCTGCCGCTGGGCAAAACGGCGCTGAACTACCTGACAGTCCTGCCTGCATCGCTGGTGCAGTCGGCAATGGATGAGCTGGAAAGCAGTGGTATTCTGCCGACGCTGGTCGATGCCGTGCTGTACGGTGAGCAGGAGGAATATTGAGCATGAAACGCTTTCTTGCGGCAATTATCGCATTGACGATGGGAGTGATGGGAATGGCGAAGACAGAGGCGTATCACATTGAGGAGATGAACATTGAGAAGGAGGATGGCAGCATCATTGCCGGCTGGCTGTACGTGCCAAGCGGTGATGGCAGTTTCCCGACGGTCGTGCTGTGCCATGGCTTCAACGGCTCGCACAAGAATACTGCGGGTTATGCGGAATATCTGGCGAACCGCGGCTATCTGTGCTACGTGTTCGACTTCTGTGGCGGCGGCACAACCAGTCAGAGCAGCGGCGCTACGACCGATATGACGCTGATGACGGAGCTGGATGACCTCGAGCAGGTCATGTCGTTCCTGACGGACTGCGTGGACGAGGTCAATGCGGACAAGGTTGTCATTTCCGGCGAAAGTCAGGGAGGACTTCTGTCGGCGCTCTATGCGGCGAAGCATTCGGAGAATGTACAGGCGGCGATGCTGCTGTATCCGGCGCTGACGATTCCGGATGACGCGCGCGCGAAGTTCCCCGAGGGCACGGAAATCACCGAAACGGTCAGCATTCTCGGCATGCAGGTCGGCAGACGATACTACGAAATCGCACGGTCGATGGATGCATGGACGGAAATCGCCGCATTCGAGAAGCCGGTGCTGCTCGTCCACGGAACGGACGACAAGCTTGTGCCGTACAGCTCCTCCGAAAAGGCGCTGACCATCTACAAGAATGCGAAGCTCGTGCCCATCGAGGGTGCGGATCACGGCTTCTTCCTCGAGAATCACGAAAAGGCGTGCGAAGCGATGCTCGCCTTCCTGCAGGACAATGGGATTCAGTGAAGATAATTGAAATGCACCGCCTTCTGCGCTGATGTGGCAGGAGGCGGTGCAAAATGATTTAGGGCAATCACCATGCAATTCGGCGGTGCCGCTGAAGGGTGCGTGTTGCCATAGATATTCTCAATTTGAGTTGTCGCCAGTCGCTTTACAGCTCCTCCTCGTCCACCCGAATGCCATCGAGGAGTGTCTGGGGCGTGACGCAGTTTTCGCCGAAGCGATTTGCGGCACGGATGCCGGCGAGCGAGTGAATCAGCACGGCATAGGCGGTCAGCTCCGCGATGGGCTTTTCGTCCGGCAGACGATGGCGCTGGGCAAGCAGCGCGGTCACGATGCCGGCAAGGACATCGCCGCTGCCGCCCTTGGCAAGGGCAGGCGTGCCGAAACGGTTGATGAAGGTGCTTTCGCCGTCAGAGATGAGCGTGCGCGCCCCCTTGAGCACAACGCAGCAGCCGCACAGGTCATGCAGCTGATTGAGCGCATCGAGCGGCTCTGCGATGACCTGCTCCGTTGGCAGCTCCAGCAATCGTGCGGCTTCACCCGGATGCGGCGTGATGACATCGTCCTCCTTGAGCGGCAGAATGCCGTCATGCGAGGAAAGAAGCGTCAGCGCATCAGCGTCCCAGACGATGGGGCATTCCGCTTCGGCGAACACGCGCAGGAGCATCGTGACGTCCGCTGTCAAACCGCAGCCGCAGCCGATGCAGGCAGCATCTGCCTTGGCAAGCGCGTGACGCGTCATCAGCGCCGCCTCGGCCGTCAGCAGACCGTTGATTTCCGGCAGCGCGACGCACGTTGCGCCGGGCGCGAGCATCTGCAGGAGCGGCAGCAGGCTTTCACGGCAGAGCAGCGTTGTCAGTCCGGCTCCGGCGCGGATGCACGCATTGGCGCAGAACGCCGCCGCGCCTGCCATGCCCTTCGAGCCGCAGAAAATGACGGCGCGCCCGCAATCGCCCTTGTGGATGGTTGGCAGACGGCGGAAGGCGCCGGCAAGGTCGGACGGGTTCAGCATCGTCATGCCGGGAAAATCGCGGTCAAGCGCGTCGCCGACGGGCATCAGAATCGGGTGAACGGTCACATTGCCGGTGTACTCAGGTCCGTGGCGCAGCAGCAATCCCTGCTTCATCCGATGGAACGTGACGGTCTCCGCTGCATGAATGACATCGCTGCCGAGCGGAGCGCCGGTCGTGCCGTCAAGACCGCTGGGAATGTCGACCGCAATCACGGGAAGCGCCGGATGCTCGTTGCAGCAGCGGATGGCGTATGCCGCGTCTCCCTCAATGGCATGATTCAGACCTGTGCCGTAGAGCGCGTCAACCGCAGCGGCATAATCCGCCCACTCAATGTCCTCCACGGAGGAAAGCACGCGAACGCCGTGCAGGAGCGCCAACTTGCGGTTCGTCAGCGCATCGCCGCGGACAGCGCTTGTGACCTCCCACACGTCCGCACGACCACCCTGCATCGCCCACAGGCGAGATACCGTGTAGCCGTCACCGCCGTTGTTGCCCGGTCCGCAAAGAAACAGGACGCGGCTTCCGGCAGGTGCATGGCGGGCGATTGCTTGCAGAACGCCCTGCGCGGCGTGCTCCATCAGCAGAACCGCAGGAATGCCTGTTTCGGTCAGGAAGCGCGTTTCGAGGGCTTTCATATCGGCAGGTGTGATGGTCATGGGGCACCCTCCTCGGACGATGTATTCTATGCATCAGTATACCGCTTTTTCAGGAAAAATCAAGCATCAGGGGCTATTTCTCCCTGCTTTCGGCTGTCATCCACGGTTGGAAGCTACAGAAAAGGACTGTGAAGGAACGCACTTGTTCTCCACAGCCCTGAAGGATTACTTATTTTCGACAATCATTTCCTTGATGTCGTTGACAACGTTTGCCATGGACGGATTGTCCTTCACGGCGGAGGCAATCTGATTGCATCCGTGCAGCACGGTTGTGTGGTCGCGGTTGCCGAACACCTGCCCGATTTGCGGCAGAGACAGGTTTGTCAGCTCGCGCGTGATGTACATGGCGATTTGACGCGGCACGGCGATTTCGCGGCGGCGCGTCGGGCGGATGAGGTCGTCCACGGTGATGGAATAGTAATTCGCGACAGTCTGCATGATGACCTGCGCGGTCACCTCTCTGCGCACCTTCTTGGCGAAGATGTCGTGGAGCGCCTCCTCGCAGAGCTGCACGGTAATCGGGCGGTTCGTCAGCTGGGCGTACGCGACAAGCCTTGTCAGGCTGCCCTCCAGCTCACGGATGTTTGATTCAACGCGCGTCGCGATGGCCTCAAACACCTCGTCATCCATCACGAGATTGTCCTGACGCGCCTTTTCACGCAGAATGGCGATTCGCGTCTCAACGTCCGGCTTCTTGACGTCGCATGTCAGACCCCACGCAAAGCGGCTCTTCAGACGGTCCTCCAGACGGGCGATTTCCTGCGGTGGACGATCGGAGGTGAGGATAATCTGCTTGCCGGCGGTGTGCAGCGTGTTGAAGGTGTGGAAAAATTCCTCCTGCGTGGACTCCTTGCCCGCGATGAACTGGATATCGTCGACCATCAGCACATCAACGCTGCGGAAGCGCGTGCGGAACTGCAGATTGCGTCCCTGCTGAATGGCGGAAATCAGCTCGTTGGTGAAGGTTTCGCCCGGAATATACAGGATGCGCTTGCTCGGGTCATTCTCACGAATGAAGTTGCCAACGGCATGCATCAGGTGCGTCTTGCCCAGACCAACGCCGCCGTAGATGAACAGCGGGTTGTAGGCATGCGCCGGGTCGGTCGCGACAGCAAGCGCCGCAGCGTGGGCAAAGCGGTTGCCGCTGCCGACAACGAACGTATCGAACGTGTACTTCGGATTCAGGGCGACGGCGCTTTCCAGAACGGTCTCCTGCTCCTCGACTGCCTGCTGCTTGAGCTTCGGACGGGAGTCGATTTCCTCCTGCGTCAGGATTTCAACATCCATCTGATGTCCGGCCGCCTGGCTGAGCGCGCGGACAATCATCGAATAATAGCCGTTGTTGACCAGAAGCTTCAGGTTCTCCATCACGACGCGAATGACGAGCGTATCGCCGTCAAGCAGCGCCGGCACGAGGTTGCTGCTGCCGAGCAGGGAATTATAGACCACCACGTTGACTTCCTCGCGGAGCAGTTCGCACGTTTTCGACCAAAGAGCTTCCATGTCCATCAGGGGATTTCCTCCGTATTCTATGCCGGATGCAGCCGGTATGTCACTGACCGCGCCTTCGCGCAGAGGGCGAAAAAAACACACGACCGTATCACGACCGTGCGCTGCACTGCGGTTGCCTTCGTGACTGAATTTCTTTCTTCAGTATCATATCATAGCTTTCCCAAAATCGCAAGCACCCCATTTTGCCCGTTTTCCTGCATGAAGGGGCGAAAACGTGCCATCCGCAGAACAAAATCTTGTAGAGAAGCGAAAAGTTGTCCACAATCACCTGTGGATAACATCCGCCTGATGGTATGTTTATGCATCGAAAATGCATATTTCTTTGGGATGCAGCCGCGAAAAAAATCTCGAATTTGAAAACAAGGGATTTCCGCCCTCCATGTCGAAAAAGAATGCAGGAAAGTGTCCGCATGAAGGGGGAAGCTCTATGGCCATTGCGATTCCGATGGCGCGCGTCCGGCAGCTGCTCAGCGGCCGAATCGGCACAGAAATGGCAAATTCCATCGTGTCCAGCAACGTTGTTTCGCTGCTGCGTCAGTATCGCGCGGGCGATGATTTGACGGAGCTGGCGCAGTCGCTGCGGGACGTGCTGTTCCATGACCTGTATAAGCGTTTGGGACCGCGCATGAACGTCACGCTGCCGGATGGTCAAAGCACGCGCATCCGCCTGGAGGAGCTGCCTGTGCTGGCGGATGACCTGCTCGGCGTGCTGTTTGAGGCGCTCGGCACCGCGGGGATGCCGAAGGAGACGCTCATGTCCTTCGCCATGCAGTCCGGCAGCCTCTGCGCGATGCGGACGCTGCTGAATTTCTATCCGCTCAGCGAGCCGGAACGTGCGCTGCTGGCGCGAATCGTGCGTGAAAACACTGAATCTGCTGAATAAGGGAGCAATCATCATGAAGAAAAAGCTGTTTGCCGCGATGCTGGCGCTGCTGCTTCTGCCGACAATCGCCATGGCGGAAACGGTCGTCACCTCGTTTTACCCGATTTATCTGTTCGCCCTCAACCTGACCGACGGCATTGACGGATTGACTGTCCGCAACCTTGCCGCGCCGAATACGGGCTGCCTGCATGATTATCAGCTGTCCACCGGCGACATGAAGGTGCTGAATAAGGCGGACGTGTTTCTGATTAACGGAGCCGGCATGGAGAGCTACCTGACGCGCGTCATGGAGACGTTCCCGAAGCTGCCCGTGGTCGATGCGTCGACCGGTATTGCGCTGCTGTCCGAGGATGGCATGGATGAAATCATTGATGACGGCGAGGAACATGCGGGCGAGGCCAATGCCCATATCTGGCTCGATGCGCAGAATGCTGTCGCCATGGTGAATAATCTTGCTGCCGGACTTGCGGATGCCATGCCGCAGTTCGCCGACCAGATTGAAGGCAACCGCGCTGCCTATGTCGAACGCCTGACCGCGCTAGATGAGGAGCTCAAAACCGGGCTGGCTGATGTGCCCAATAAGGACATTGTCACCTTCCATGAGGCATTTCCGTACTTTGCGCGCGCGTATGGGCTGAATGTCGCCGCTGTGGTCAACCATGAGCCGGGCGACGCCATTTCGCCGACAGCGCTCGCACAGCTTGTCAAGACTGTTCGCCAGCTGGGCAATCCGCCGCTGTTTGTCGAGCCGCAGTACGATGATATGGCGGCAGAAACGCTTTCCCGTGAAACGGGTGCGATGGTCTATACGCTTGATCCGGTTGTGACGGGACCGGAAACGGATATTCCGCTGACGTACTATGAGGACAAGATGCGCGAAAATATGCAGACGTTGCTGACCGCACTGACGTCTGATTCCGATGCAGAGGGAGAATAATATGCATTTCCTGATTGTGAATGACGATGGCATCAGCAGCCCGTTCCTGCCGATGATGGTGCACGCCTGCGCGAAAGCCGGTCATCGCGTGACCGTATGCGTGCCCGAAACCCAGCAGAGCGGCAAGGCGCATGCCTACACCATCGAGAAGCCTATCCTCGGCAGGCAGGTCGATATGCCCGAAGCCGATGAGGCATGGGTGCTTGAGGGCACACCGGCGGATTGCTGCCGAATCGCCCTGATGAGCATCGCCAAGGATGTTCACGCCGTCATCAGCGGTATCAATGTCGGATACAACGCCGGTACGGCTGTCTATGTGTCCGGCACGGTCGGCGCGGCGCGCGAGGCGGCATTCCAGCAGAAGCCGGGTATTGCCGTGTCCGCCGAAAAGCAGACGCCGGCTGACACGCTCGAATTTCTGGCGGATTGGGCGGTTGAAATGGCGGAGAAGCTCGTGCTCCGCGGCGCACCGCCGATGACCGTCTGCAACCTGAACGCGCCGCCGATTCCTGCCGCTGCCCTCAAGGATAAGGTGCTTTGTCCGCTGAACCGCGCGCCGTATAAGGATAGCTACGAGCGCCGCGTCAGTCCGCGTCATCAGACGTATTTCTGGCTGTCACCCATGGCGCAGGAGCCGCCGTTTCCCGGTACGGATCAGGCATATCTCGATGACGGGCATCCGACATGCACCTTCCTGACGATTGACGGCGCCGATCAGTCTGAATTTACGTCATACCTCGTCTAAAGCATAACACGCGCAACCTGTATGCAGATGGCGTACCTTCATCGCGAAACGGGTCAAGGGTGGACTTCGTCCCGTTTCCTGTTCCTTGCAGGGTGCAGGGACAGCGTCCCTGCTGGGGTTTGGGGCAACACCCCCAACAAAACGGTATCAGTCAACAATGCAAATGTCCCCAAACACGCCCTCACGAGCGCTGAACAGAGAAGCGGACGCAGTCCGCGGAATGTCTTCAGCGCAGCGCAGTAACCATAGAAGCAGCAACTCAATCCGAGCTGTTGCTTTTTTTACCGATGATTGTCTTTTGCTGTTGCAGGAATTTCGCATTGCTGCGAATGCCTGATTGGAACGTTGCCATAAACGTCACAAGAGACGCCGCTCCTGACCACTTTCGTAGATAAATCGGTCAAAAATGTGAACATTTTTCTGAAAAATGATTGCAATGTCCGTCAATTCACGCTATAATGATGGACGTACTTTCATCTGAAGGAGAGATTCTATGCCATCGGATCTTGAAATCGCGCAGGCGGCGATGCCGAAAAAAATCTGGGATATCGCAGATAAAGCAGGCATTCCCAAACGTGCGCTCAGCCCCTACGGCTCCTATATCGCGAAGGTCGATCCGCAGCAGCTTGATGAAACGGATCATCAGGCAAAGCTGATTCTTGTTACCGCCATCAATCCGACCCCTGCCGGAGAGGGCAAAACGACCGTTTCTGTCGGGCTTGCGGACGGCATGACGAAAATCGGCAGGAAAGCGATGCTTGCGCTTCGTGAGCCGTCGCTCGGACCTGTTTTCGGCATGAAGGGCGGTGCAGCTGGCGGCGGCTACGCGCAGGTGCTGCCCATGGAGCAGATTAACCTGCACTTCACGGGCGACCTGCATGCCATCACCGCGGCGAATAACCTGCTTGCAGCGATGGTCGATAACCATATTCAGCAGGGCAATAAGCTCGGCATTGACCCGCGTCAGGTGACGTGGCGGCGCTGCCTCGATGTGAACGACCGCCAGCTGCGCAGCATTGTCAGCGGATTGGGCGGAAAGCCGAACGGCACGCCGCGCGAGGATGGCTTTGACATCACTGCGGCGAGCGAGGTCATGGCTGTATTCTGCCTTGCGAAGGATTTGCAGGATTTGAAGGCACGCCTTTCCCGGCTGCAGGTGGCACGCACGTATGCAGGCACGCCCGTCACGGCAGGCGACCTCCACGCGGCAGGCGCGATGACGGCACTGCTGCGCGATGCGCTTCAGCCGAATCTCGTCCAGACGATTGACGGCACGCCCTGCCTCATGCACGGCGGTCCCTTCGCCAACATCGCGCACGGCTGCAACTCCGTCATCGCCACGACGACCGCCATGCGCCTGGCGGATTATGTCGTCACGGAGGCAGGCTTCGGCGCTGATCTTGGCGCGGAGAAATTCGTTGACATCAAGTGCCGCATGAGCGGACTGTGGCCGGACGCAGTCGTGCTTGTCGCAACGGTTCGCGCACTGAAGTCTCATGGCGGCTGTCAGAAGGACGCGCTTTCGCAGGAGAACCTCGATGCGCTTGAGAAGGGTCTGCCGAATCTGCTCAGCCACATCGACCATATTCGCAATGTCTGGAAGCGGCCTGTCGTAGTCGCCATCAACCGCTTCTCCAGCGATACCGAGGCGGAAATGGCGATGATTCGCAGCGCCTGCGAGGCGAAGAACACGCCCGTGTCCCTCTGCGAGGGCTGGGCAAAGGGCGGCGAGGGCGTGAAGGAGCTGGCTGCACTCGTCTGCGAGTTGGTTGACCACGCGGAAAAGTCCGCACCATCCTACACATACGAATCGGATCAGCCGCTGAAGGACAAGATTACCGCTGTCGCCACGCGCATCTACGGCGCGGCGGATGTCGCGTTTGGCGCAGGCGTGCTCAAGCAGCTCGAAAAGCTTGAGAGCGAAGGCTGGGGGGACTGCCCGGTCTGCATCGCTAAGACGCAGTATTCCTTCTCCGATAACCCGAAGGCACTCGGTGCGCCGACCGGTCATACGCTTCACATCCGTCAGGTTCGCCTGAGTGCGGGCGCAGGCTTCGTCGTCGCGTCCGCCGGCGACATCATTGCGATGCCCGGTCTGCCGAAGGCTCCTGCTGCCGAGAACATCGATGTCGATGAGCGCGGCGAAATTGTCGGGCTGTTCTGATTTTTTCCATCAGCATCGTGCGGACACATTCTGCACGGTGCTTTTGCTTTGGTGGGAACAATCCGATGCTTTTTGTCGTTATTAACCTCGTAAGGAAATCAAGCAAAGGAGCAGAAATTCCATGAAGAACCTTTTTATTCTCCTGATGAGCATCCTGATCGCGATGCTTCCTGCCGCTGTAACGGGCACGACCGACACCGACGAGTTCACCGGAACCGTCAGCGATATCACGGAGAGCAGCTTTCTCCTGACGACCGAAGAGGACACGATTCAGGTGAACGCGACTGCGGAGCAGCTTGCCGGATTGACGGACGGCATGACCGTAACGGTCACCTGCGACGGCACGATGACGCTCAGCCTGCCTGCGCAAATCAGCGCCATGAAGATTGTGGAGGCGCCGCCGACCATCACCGGCACTGTTGTCGAGGCGTACGTGCTCATCGAAACGGCGGATGGTCAGACGATTCAGGTCAACCTGTCTTCCGATACCGTTCTGCCGGCAGCGTTTCCGGATTCGGGTGATACCGTCACCGTGACGTATGATGGGCAGATGACGCGCTCGATTCCTGCGCAAATCAACGCGGACAAGCTCGAAACCGTGAAGAAAGCGGAATAAAATCCATGCATCAGGATGCGGCAAAATTGTCGTCATCCTGTTTTTTGTAACCGAAGGATGGAATAGTGACAAAATTTCAAATGTGTTGGTTTGTCAATCATCTTGGACACGATAGGAAGCAAGTTTTTGTTTCGGGGAAGCCCACTTCAAAGGACGCATAGGTCGGTTGTTGGTGCGGCTTTGATGGGCA
>CAVEOA010000043.1:0-13493 GCA_963617205.1 Alloprevotella sp.
GAAAAGAAGAATGCGTGCCCGAAGGGGCTTGGGGGCGAGCGGAAAGCCCCCAAAAATCAGCAGACCAAACCCACTACGGAAAAGAAGAATGCGTGCCCGAAGGGGTTTGGGGGCGAGCGGAAAGCCCCCCAAAAGTCACAAGACAAAACCAACTACGGAAAAGAAGAATGCGTGCCCGAAGGGGCTTGGGGGCGAGCGGAAAGCCCCCAAAATCAGCAGGCCAAAACCACTACGGAAAAGAAAACTGCGTGCCCGAAGGGGCTTGGGGTGAGCGGAAAGCCCCCCAAAAAAGCCACAGGGCGAAACCTTTGCACCAAAAGGCATCCATTATGAAAAATGCAGCCGATTGGGATGAAGCAACTGCTTTTTAGCTCCATGTGCTGCGCTGAAGACGTTCAGCGAACTGCGTTCGTTTCTCTGTTCAGCGCTCGTCAGGCATGGTTGAGGACGTTTTCATTAATGACGTTATCCTTTTGATTGGGGCTTTGCCCCAAACCCCACCGGAGGCGCTGCCTCCGGACTCCGCAAGGGTCTTCGACCCTTGACCCGTCTTCGACCCTTGACCCGTCTTCGACCCTTGACCCGTTTCACGCGTTACGGAAGCCATGCATCATGAAGGGACTGCATCCATCCGACAACATCCATCCCCCAGGCACCTTGCAGATGCGCTGCCGTCAGAATATCCGTGCATCCGCCGAATAGGCCGCGCCCATCCGCCATGAGCAGCGCGTGCGTGCCGAATTTCCTTGCCGCCGATAAATCATGCACCACGGACACGACAAGGTGATTTTCCTCCTGCCGCCAGCGGTCAATCAGCTCGTATAGCTCCTGCTGAAAGCCGAGGTCAAGGTGATTGCCGGGCTCATCGAGCAGCAGCACCTGCGGCTGCTGACAGAGCACCTGCGCCAGCAGCACGCGCTGTCGTTCGCCGCCGGAAAGCGTCAGGATGCTCTGACGGCGCTTGTCGGTCATGTGTACGGTTGCCAGCGCCGATTCGATGGCCGCAGCGCCGCCTTCATCCGTGCGCAGGAGGCCGCGATGCGCGTATCGTCCCATCGCGACGACCTCCTCAACGGAGTAGGCGTAGGAAAAGTCGCTGAGCTGCCGCAGCACCGCCATCTGCGAGGCAAGCTCACGCGTGCTCATCCGCAGGATGCTGCAGCCGTTGAGCGTGACGCTTCCGGTGCAGGGCAGTTCGCGGCTGACGGCACTCAGCAGCGTTGACTTGCCCGCGCCGTTCGGTCCGCAAATCATCAGCCACTCGTTTTCGTGCACCTCGAAGGACACATCACGGACGATTTCCTTGCGCCCGCGCCGGACAGAGAGGTGTTCCGCCTTGAGCATCATGCGCTCTGCCTCCTTCTTGATTGCAGGAAGATGATGAGGAATGCGAATGCGCCGATGATGGCCGTCACGACGCCGACAGGAAGCACGGCGGGCGCGGCGATTGTCCGTGCGAGCAAATCCGCCAGCAGCAGGAAAATCGCGCCGCCGTAGAGGCTTGCAGGCAGCGTCCGGCGATGGTTCGCGCCGACAATCATCCGTGCCATATGCGGCATGACCAGCCCGACAAACCCGATGCCGCCGCCGACAGATACGCACATGCCCGTCATCGCGCAGACGCAGATCATCACGGTCAGCTTGACGCGGCGAACCGGCACGCCGACATGCAGCGCGTATTCCTCGCCCATGCTCATGGCGTTCAGCGCATCGGCATGGAGCAGCAGAACGGCGCCGCACACGACCAGCGTGCACAGCAGCGCCAGCGCGTTTTCGTAGCTTGCGGAGGATAGGCTGCCCATCGTCCAGAAGGTGATGGAGCGCAGCTTTTCGCCGGAGAACGTAATCAGCAGCGACAGCACGGCGGACACGAACATCGAGAACACAACGCCCAGCAAAATCAGCGTGTTGGTGGACAGGGAGCGGTCGAGGGCGTAGGAGAGCGCCAGAATTGCCGCGAGCGACACGAATGCGGAGACCATCGCCATGCCGGCCGTGCCGCTGAAGGGCAGGAACGGAATCGAAATGCCACTGAGGATGGCAATGGCCGCGCCGAGCGATGCGCCGGAGCTGACGCCGAGCGTCGAGCCGTCCGCCAGCGGATTGCGCAGAAGCCCCTGCATCGCGCAGCCGCCAAGCGACAGCATCGCACCCAGCAGCGCCACGCACAGAACGCGCGGCAGGCGCGTATACAGGATGATGGAAACGGTCGCGCCCGCCTCCTGCGGCAGTCCCTGCAGGGCGCGAAGCAGCACATCGACCGTCTTGTCCAGCGGAATGGCGACGCTGCCGACGCAGATGCACAGCAGAATCGTCAGAACCGTCAGCAGCGACAGCAGAAGATGAATAGAGAGGGGCAGGGAAGTCTTTTTCATGCGGTCTTCTCCGAAAAACAGAAAAGGCTGCCCGCAACCGCAGCTGCGGTGATACGGACAGCCGGAGAAATGCGGCTGATCAGGCGGCAGGAGCTTCCTCCACCGCAGGGGCATCCTCGCCAAGCGCCAGCTCCAGCAGGAACTGCGCAGCCTCGACAAGGCGCGGACCCGGGCGCGTCATGGCATTGTTGTTGCCCAGCACGACGAGGCCGTTCTGCACGGCGGAAACGGTCTCCCAGCCGGTGCGCGAGCAGATTTCCGTCACGCCGTCCATGTCGTTCACGGGATAATCCGTCGTTGTGACAATCAGGTCGGGGTTCGCCGCGATGACCTGCTCTTCGCTGACGGATACCCAGCCATTCTGGTCGTGGAAGATGTTCGTCAGACCGCAGATGGACGCGATTTCATCCATGAACGTGTTCTGACCGGCTGTCCACAGGCCGTAGACGAGCGGGCTGATTTCAAAATACACGGTCTTGCCGGTGATGCCGGCGGCAGCAGCCTGCTCCGCGACAGCGTCAAAGCCAGCCTTCATCTCATCGATGAGCGCGGCGGCCTCGGCTTCCTTGCCGACCAGCTGACCGAGCATCTCAATGGCGGTGTAGACGCCTTCGATGTTCTGCGCGTCGCTGACGATGACCTTCACGCCGGCCTGCTCCAGCGCTTCAACCTGCTCGGTGGTCTGGCTCATCTTGCTCATGACGACCGCCTGAGGTTCCAGCGCCAGAATCGCCTCGATGTTCGTTTCAGCGCCGGAATCAACCGCCGGCACATCCACGATGCTGTCCGGATAATCCACGTACGCGCCGCGCCCGACGATGGTATCCTGCGCACCGATGGCGCAGAGAATCTCAACGTCGGCAGGCTGCAGCACGACAAGGCGCGTTGCCGGTGCGTCCAGCGTGACCTCGCGGTCAGCCATGTCGGTCAGGGCGACGCCTTCCGCCAGCGCGGACGCGCCGAGGAGCATCGCCAGCACGAGCAGCAGGGAAAGGAGCTTGTTCATTTTCATGGGGACCCCTCCAAAGAAAAAATCAAATGAAACAGCGGAGGGAAACAAAAAAGCGGCAGCCTAACCGATGCTTTCGGGAAAGACAGCCGCTTAAAAGCGCCTTACGACCTGCGTAATGCGCAAACTGTTTTCATCCCATCCCCAGGGGATGCGCTTTCCCGTTCACAGGCAGGTCTCCCGGCTTGGCTTCATTCTTGGGAGCGCCTTCCCGGCGGATATTTCGCCAGTGACCGCGCCGAAAAACCGGCACATGCTCCTTTGTCCGCTTCACGGTTGCTGGGACAGCGCCGGTCTTGCACCGGCTTCCCATGCTCGGCAGACGTTCCCGCGCCTGCCGCCGCGCATCGCTGCGCACCTGTGTGGGCTGTTCATTTGTCAGGGATATTATACATGCGGATGCGGCGGTTGTCAATCGGCGTTCCTGCGCCTGCGGAGCTTGGCTGCGAAGGCGTTTACAGCAAACCATTTTCAAAAGCGCCGCTTTCTGCTATAATGCAATCAGAAGAAACCACGGAAGGCAGGGACGTGCGATGAGCGAGGTCGAAATCTGGGGTGCAAGAGCCGGTCAGAGCAAAAATCGGCTTTTTCAGGCGATATGGCAGAGCCGGAAGCAGGGGAAACGGGTGCTGCTGATCGTTCCGGAGCAGTATACGCTTCAGGCGGAGCGCGAGCTGATTGAAGAGCTGTCGCTGCCGGGGCTGCTGGACCTTGACGTGCTGTCGCCGAACCGCCTTGGACGAAGGATTTTCGAGGCGGCAGGTCATTCGCCGCTGCTGCCGCTGAGCGAAACGGGCCGCAGAATGGCGCTTGCGCAGGCGCTGTCAACACAGCAGGAATCGCTGCATTATTACCGCCGCGTGGCGCTGTCGCCCGGGCTGCCGGAGAAGCTGTCCGTGCTGCTGGCGGATTTTCAGCGCGCAGGCATCACGCCGAAGGAGCTGTCCGAACAGGCGGAGAACCTGTCCGGCGGTGCGCTGCAAACGAAAATGCGGGATCTTGTCACGCTGTGGGAAACGTATCAGTCGCTGACGGCAGAACGCTTTCAGGACGCGACGAATCAGCAGCTGGAGATGGTCGAGCGGTTGCAGGCGAGCGGGCTGATGCAGGATGCCGCGGTGTTTGTCTGGCAGTTTGATATGCTGCCGATGCCCCTCTGTCTTCTCCTGTGCGAGGGCGCGAAGGTCTGCGCACGCATGGTGGTTGTCATGACGATGGATGACAGGAACGCGCCGGATGGGCATGTTTTTGTTTCCCAGCGGCGCAGCGTGAAGGAGCTGACGGCGTGCCTGAGGAAGAGCGGCATCACGTATCAGGAGAAGCAGCTGGTCAATGAGCCGCGCGATGTGGATCCTGCGCTGGCGCATCTGGAAAAGCAGCTGTTTTCCGGCGTGGCGGCGGTCTATCCGCACAAGACGGACGCCATTTCCGTTCATGCTGCCGCAAACCCGTATGCGGAGGCTGTGTACGCCGCGCAGACGCTCAAGCGCTGGCACGACAGCGGCATCGCGTGGCAGCATATGGCAGTGACGGCGGCTGACCTGCAGCGCATGTCCGGCATTCTGTCCGTCACGCTGCAGCGCGCAGGCATCCCGTATTATCTGGCGCAGAAGGACAGCCCTGTCCGCCATGGGCTTTGCAGGATGCTGCTCGGTGCGCTGCGGTGCATATCCGGCGGATATCAGCTTGCAGACGTTTTGCAGACCGCCAAGAGCGGCTTTTCGCCGCTGACGCTGTCCGAGGCGGATTCGCTGGAGAATTACGCCGTTGAATGCGGAATCGACCGCAAGCGCTGGCTGCAGCCGTTCACAAAGGGCGAACAGGCCGAGGAGATGGAGCAGCTCCGCGTGAGGCTGATTGCGCCGATTGAGTCGCTTCGCTCGCAGCTGCGCAGTGCAAAGACTGCCGGCGAATCCGTGACCGCCGTTTTCCGCTTTCTGGAGGAGGTCAACGCGTATGACCGGCTGATGGCACGCGAGGAGGAGCTGCTTGCGCATCACATGCCGGCAGAGGCGACAAAAAACAGGCAGGTATGGACGCTGCTGATGGCGCTGCTCGACCAGCTCTACACGCTACTGGGCACGCAGAAGGCGAATCAGCGCGATTTGGCGCGGTTCATCGAATCCGGTCTGACCGGCGTGGCGATTTCGTCGCTGCCGCCTGAGCCGGACACCGTGATGATAGGCGAGCCGGGTCACCTGATGACAGGACGCATCGATGCGATGCTTGTCATGGGGATGCAGGACGGCGTGCTGGGCAGCACGATGGATTCCCTGCTGACCGAGGCGGAACGGCGCACCCTCAGCGCAGGCATGCAGCGCACCATCGGCATGACGCAGGCAGAAACGTCATCCCTGCGCCAATCGGACTTCTATCGGACATTCGCCGTGCCGCGCCGCTTCCTGACGCTGACCTATGCGCAGGGTGGTCAGGACGGCAGCGCGCTCCGTCAGGCGCAGCTGGTGATTGACCTGCTTCATCTGTACCCTGAGGTTCAGGAAACAGGCGGCGTGCTGACGGATGCAGCCGTGCCGCTGTCGCCCGCGATGGCGCTTGACGCCCTGCCGCAGCAGCTTCGCCGTTCCATCGACACAAATCAGCCGCTGGAAGCGCCGTGGGACGACGTGCTTCGCTGGCTGTACCGCGACATCGAGTGGCATGACCGCTGTCAGGCGATTCTCGATGCGCTCGGACGGAAGAATCTGACCGCATACCTGCCGCAGGAGCAGACGCGCAGGCTCTTCACGCAGGACAAGGTGTCCATCAGCCGTCTGGAGGGCTTCGCGCAGTGCCCGTACCGGCATTTCGTGGATTACGGGCTGAAGCCGGTCATTCGCAAGCCGTATGCCTTTGACCCGGCGGACGTGGGCGATTTTTACCATGCCGCCATGGAGGGCTACGCCGCCGCGGCATTGCAGGACGCGTCCTTCCCGAATTTCTCGGATGACAAAATCCGCGCCGTGATGGACAGTGTCCTGTCGCCGCTGACCGAGGCATGGGCGGATGGACCGCTTGGGGATACGCCGAGCCTTCGTTTGCAGGGCGAAAAGTACCGCCGGACGGTGCAGCGCGCCGCATGGATGTTCACGCACCACGCGCAGCACAGCCGATTTCATGTCATTGGCGAGGAGGTCGTGTTCGGCGAGGAAAACGGATTGCCGCCGGTTGTGCTGACGCTCAGCGACGGCAGACGGGTCGCCCTGCGCGGCAAAATTGACCGCATCGACCGCTGGGAAGGCGACAGCGGCGTGTATCTGCTCGTGTCCGACTACAAGAGCAGCCGCCGCGAAATCGATCCGACGCGCCTGTGGTATGGCTTGCAGCTGCAGCTCATGCTATATCTTCAGGCGGCATGCAATGGGCTGAACGGTCAGCCTGCCGGCGCGTTCTACTTCACGATTCAGGACCCTGTCGTCGATACGGCGGATGTGCAGGAGGCTGCGGAAAAGGCAATCGCCCAGAAGCTCAAGCTCAAGGGCGTCGTGCTCGCGGATGTCGAGGTCGTTGACGCGCTCGACAGCGAGGCAGGCTACAGCTTCTCAAAGGTGTTCACCAAGAGCAATGAAATCGCCTCCGCCGCCGATGCCTACACGCCCGAGCAGATGCAGGCGCTGCTCAGGCACGCCAGGCAGATGGCCGCCGAGCTGACCGACCGCATCCGCTCCGGTGAAATCAGCGCCGCGCCTGCCGCCATCGGGGATTGGGACGCCTGCCAATGGTGCGACTACGCCGCTGTTTGCAAGATAGACCCGACTCTGCCCGGCGAAAGCAGGCGGGAACTGCCTGTGATGGATCGTCAGGCGCTTCTGGAGCGCATGAAGGAGTAAAGCGCAGGGCATCATAAGGCGGCGTTGAGCACGCTTTCAGGTGGATTTCGCATGTTGCTTCAGACAGTTGCGCATTTTGCTTCTTCGTGATATAATGAAATGTCCAAAGTGCCTGTTGTTTCATATCAATGGGAAGCAAGCATCGATTTTGTTCCGCATTGCGCGGTGATGATGATATATTATTCCTAAAACGGGAGGTGAACCGGCAAACGCCGGAAACCATGGCCATGAAGGAACGTATGCTGATAACTGGCGGTCATTCCCTGGAAGGCACGGTTCATATCAGCGGCGGCAAAAACACGGCGGTTGCGGTTATTCCGGCGACGCTGCTGTGCGATGAGCCCTGCACGATTGAAAATCTGCCGGACATCTCGGATGTTCATGCGCTGGTGGATATTCTGCGCTCGCTCGGCGTGAAGGTCGAGTATGAGCCGAACCGCTTTCTGACCGTCGATCCGCGCACGGCGGATGGTTATCAGGTGTCCTACCGCGATTCTCAGCGCCTGCGTGCCAGCTATTACCTTATCGGCGCGCTGCTCGGACGATGCGGCAAGGCGGAGGTCTTTCAGCCCGGCGGCTGCGAAATCGGCTCGCGCCCGATTGACCAGCACATCAAGGGCTTCGAGCTGCTCGGCGCGAATGTTTCCCTCAAGGGCGGACGCATCAAGGCGACGGCAGAGAGCCTGACCGGCACGGACGTGTTCTTCGACTGCGTGTCCGTTGGCGCGACCATCAACGTCATGCTTGCTGCGGCAAAGGCGCACGGCACGACCATCATCTATAATCCGGCGAAGGAGCCGCACATTGTCGACCTTGCGAACTTCCTCAATTCCATGGGTGCGCGCATCAGAGGTGCCGGAACGGACGTCATCCGCATTTTCGGACGCGGCTACCTGCACGGCACGACCTACGCCGTCATTCCGGACCAGATTGAAACCGGCACGTTGATGATTGCCGCTGCCGCCACGCGCGGCGATGTGCTGCTGACCGGCTGCATTCCCACGCACATGGAGGCGCTGACGGCGAAGCTGCTGGAAATGGGCGCACGCGTGACGGAGTCGGATGACACGCTGCGCGTTCGCGGCTCGTTGTCCGGCTATCGCGGTGTCAACATCAAGACGCAGGTGTATCCCGGCTTCCCGACCGACCTGCAGCAGCCTATGAGCACCCTGCTGACGACCGCGATGGGGCAGTCCATCATCCGCGAAACGATATTTGAATCAAGGCTGAAGCACCTGCACGAGATTGAGCACATGGGCGCTCAGGTGCAGATTCTCGACAACAAGATGGCGGTTATTCAGGGCGTGCCGGAGCTTTACGGCGCACCGGTGACCGCGACAGACCTGCGTGCCGGCGCGGCGCTTGTCATTGCCGGGCTGATGGCACGCGGCACAACCGAAATCTACGAGCCGGAGTACATCGACCGCGGCTATGAGCATCTGGAGGACAAGCTGCGTTCCCTCGGCGCGGTCATTTCGAGAGAAAAATTCGAGGCATAAGCAGCCGTGTCCTGTCAGGGGAGGTGTTGGAGGATGCAAAATCCATTTGGCGTTTTAGGACTCGATGCGTCCGCCAGCGCCGAGATGGTTCGTGCGGCATACCGCACGCTGGTCAAGCGCTGTCATCCGGACATGTTTCAGGATGAAAACGAGCGCAGGGCGGCGCAGGAAAAGATGATTACGCTCAACCTCGCCTACGAGGAAGCGATGAAGCTTGCCGTCAGCCGGACAACCGCGGCGGCAGCAACCTTCAAAAAGGAGCTTGAGCCGCAGGATGCCGTGGCGCTGGCAGGCAAGATGCTCAGGCAGGATAACCCCGAGGCGGCGCTGCGGCACCTGCTGCGTGCATCGAGCCGCGACAGTAGCTGGTACGCCATGCAGGGAAAGGTGCTGATGGCGCTGGAGCAGTACGAATCGGCGCATCAGTCGTACCGCGAGGCCATCCGACGCGAGCCGAACAACAACCTGTTCCGTCAGGGCGCACTGGAGGCGGCGGTCGCGCTGAAGAAGTCGCGCACGCTCATCGGCAGGCTCCGGCGCATGTCGCACCGCTGGAAACGCACCCACGGAGGAAAATCAAGATGAAAAAAGCCATCGCGCTTTTTCTGGCGCTGATGTTTTTGCTGTGCATGAACGCTGCCTGCGCGGATGCCGTGCCAATCACGCTGACTGCATCCGATTATGCACTGCATTACGCCTTTGACGCGGGCACCGATTTCATTCTGCTGGAGTACAGCACGTCCTCTGAAAAGGGCTGGATGACGCTCTACAGCGAAAACGGTCAGTTCGAGGGGGATATTTCCCTTGCGTATTCAGGCGCAGGCGGCAAGGCGACCGTGACCGTGACCTCCTCACGCACGACGTACCAGATCGGCAAGGCCACCGCGAATCTCCCTCAGGCGGCTGATTACACCGCGCCGACCGGTAGGACAAACGGCAAGGTCACCGACCTTACCCTCACGGAAACGCCTGAGGGCTTTCATTATGCCTTCAACGCGCAGGATACCGATTATATGCTCCTGTACTGGCGCAGCAAGGAGCAGACCGTCACCCAGCCGATTTATCCGGACGAAAATGGTCATTATGAGGGCGATGTTGTCAGCGCGCTGACCTTTGCGCGGACGCTTTTCACCGTGCAGGTAAAAAACGGCTCCGGTAGCGTCAAGAAGGAGGCCACTGTCCGCAAGGGCTATGAGGCGCCCGAAGCCGCAGCGCAGCAGGAAGGTCGGCTCACCGGCGTGACGGTCTGCATTGACCCGGGTCATCAGGAGAACGGGCGCTTCGTCACCGAACCGATTGGTCCCGGTCTTTCCGGCTCCACCAGCGGCAAGGGCGGCATGGCGCAGGGCAGCAAAACAAACCGCCGCGAAAGCATCGTCTGCCTTGAAATTGCAATGCTCCTGCGCGATGAGCTGCTCCGGCAGGGCGCGAACGTCGTCATGACGCGCACCGACCAGACGACCTACCACACGAACATCGAGCGCTGTGAAATCGCGGCGGCAGGCAACGCGGACATCATGCTCCGCCTGCACTGCAACAGCTCCAGCAACACCTCGAAGTCCGGCATCCAGGTCTACGGTCCGCTCAACAGCGATTACGCCAAGGCGGTTGCGGACAAGGATACGTATCAGGCGATGGGACAAAAGCTGCTCGATGCCATGAAAACAGGCGTCGGGCTGAAGCTGACGAACAGCACCGGCATGGCGTATCTGAACGACAACTACGTCGGCAACAACTGGGCGCAGATGATGTGCTTCCTCGTTGAAATGGGCTATCTGTCCAATCCGGCGGAGGAATATCTGCTTGTCACGCCGGAATATCAGCAGATGCTGGCGGAAGGCATGGCGCAGGGCGTCTATGAGATTGCCGTCGCACGCGGCTGGGTCAGCGGCGAATAAAGGCGCTGGCGCACAAGTCGGCGGCGCACCGAATATGCCTTTGCGTTAGCTAATACAAGGAAAGGAATCCTCCTCAGCATGAACAGACAACGGCTGATTGGGCTGCTGTGTGCGCTTGTGCTCCTGATTTCATCGGCACAGGCAGAGCTTTATCATGTATCCGGCGAAGCGGACGTTCCGGCGGAATGGGCGGACAGGGAGACGCTCCGGATGACGTGCATCGACACGGATCGCTCCGATGCTATCCTGCTGGAATGCGGCGGCGAGGCGATGATGGTGGATGGCGGCTCAGGGCAGTATCGCAGGCGCGTCTATGCGACGCTCGATGCGGCGAACATTACGACGCTCAAGTACCTCTTCGCCACGCATAGCGACAACGACCACATTCACGGCTTTATTTACCTGATTCGCTCCGGACTGTATCAGGTGGAGGCGCTCCTGTCCGCCAACGACACGGCCTATCAGGATGCAAGCGGCTACCATCAGTTGCTCGTCAAGGCGGCGAACGCCATGAATGTCCCGTATGTGCAGATTTATGACGGCGATGCGCTGACGCTCGGCAGTGCGGCCATCGAGGTCATGCGCTGCCCGGAGGCGTGGGGCGCGAACGCACGCAGCGCCACCTGCATGGTGCAATTCGGCGCATCGCGCATCTTCCTGACAGGAGATATCGACAACGTGACGATGCAGTGGTACGCCGAAGCCTACGGCGACCGGCTCGCCTGCGACATCCTCAAAATCCCGCACCATGGGCTGGCAAGCATTCCGCAGTCGTTCCTGGAGGCGACGCATCCGCAGGCGGTCTTTGTGCCGAACACATCCAAGCGCTGCGAGGCGAAATTCGCCGGATGGGCAAGGAAGTATCTGCCGGCTGACGGCGTGTATTATTCCGGCGACGGCAGCATCGTTATGCTGACGGACGGCATCGACTGGTACATGTGGCAGGAACCGAATTACGTTGACCCTGAAGCATAAAAAGCAGGCATCTCGCAGGCGGCAGAAAACATGCGAGGTGCCTGCTTTCTGTTCAGCTGAACGTTCAGCACAAACTGTTAAAATTCAGACAAAATTTGATTGCGTTCAGTCGTTTATTTAGCAGGAAAAAAGCAGGGGAAGAGAGAAAATAAGAAACCGTGATAGTTTGCAGTCTGTCAAACATCGCGTAGATAAAGTGGTCTTATGCTGGAGAGGCGTCGGCATAAGGCATGGCGGTTTGCCCGGGCGGGTGAATTGCCGAAAGTAGGATACACCGAAACGGTGTGAAGGAGGAAAAACATGAGTACCTCTGCGGAATATCTCAAGAAAATGGATGCATACTGGCGTGCCGCGAACTATCTCGGCGCTGCACAGCTGTATCTGCTGGACAATCCGCTGCTGCGCGAGCCGCTGAAGCCGGAGCATGTCAAGAAGAAGATCGTTGGTCACTGGGGCACGGTGCCCGGACAGAACTTCGTGTATGTCCACCTGAACCGCGTCATCAAGAAGTATGATCAGGACATGATTCTGATTTCCGGCCCCGGTCACGGCGGCAACTTCTTCGTCGGCAACACGTACCTTGAGGGCACGTACAGCGAGGTGTACCCGAACATCGGCGAGGATATGGAGGGTCTGAAGAAGCTGTGCAAGCAGTTCTCCTTCCCCGGCGGCATTTCCTCGCACGTGGCGCCTGAAACGCCCGGCTCCATCAACGAGGGCGGCGAGCTCGGCTATTCGCTGGCGCACTCCTTTGGCGCTGTGTTTGATAACCCTGACCTGATTGCTGCCTGCGTCGTCGGCGACGGCGAAGCGGAAACCGGTCCGCTCGCGACCTCGTGGCAGTGCAATAAATTCCTTAACCCCGTGTCGGACGGCGCAGTGCTGCCGATTCTCCACCTGAACGGCTACAAGATTTCCAACCCGACCGTGCTGGCGCGCATCTCCCACGAGGAGCTGGAGCACTTCCTGGACGGCTGCGGCTGGAAGCCGTATTTCGTCGAGGGTGACGATCCCATGACGATGCACGCGAAGATGGCGGACGCGCTCGATGCCTGCATGGACGAAATCCATGCCATCCAGAAGAATGCCCGCGAGACCGGCGACACGACGCGCCCGAAGTGGCCGATGATCGTCCTGCGCACGCCCAAGGGCTGGACAGGACCGAAGGTCGTTGACGGCAAGCAGATTGAGGGCAGCTTCCGCGCACATCAGGTCCCGATCATGATGGATCAGCCGGAGCACCTCGAAATGCTGGAAAAGTGGCTGCGCTCCTATCATCCGGAAGAGCTGTTCGACGAGAACGGCAAGCTGATTCCGGAGCTGAAGGAGCTGGCACCCAAGGGCGACCGTCGCATCGGCTCCAATCCGCATGCAAACGGCGGCAAGCTGCTGCGTGACCTCCGCCTGCCGGACTTCCGCGACTACGCGGTTGACGTGCCGCATCCCGGCGCGACCGAGGCGCAGGACATGATTGAGCTTGGCGGCTTCGTGCGCGATGTCTTCAAGCTGAATCAGGATTCCCGCAATTTCCGCATCTTCGGACCGGACGAGACGATGTCCAACCGCCTGGGCAAGGTGTTCGAGGTCACGAACCGCGACTGGAACAACGAACGCCTTGACACGGACGAATTCCTCGCCGCAGATGGCCGCGTGATGGACTCCATGCTGTCCGAGCATATGTGCGAGGGCTGGCTCGAGGGCTATCTGCTGACCGGTCGCCATGGCTTCTTTGCAAGCTACGAGGCGTTCATCCGTATTGTCGACTCCATGTGCGCACAGCATGCGAAGTGGCTGAAGGTTTGCAGCCAGCTGCCGTGGAGGCAGTCCATCGCGTCGCTGAACCTGATTCTGTCCTCCAACGTCTGGCAGCAGGACCACAACGGCTTCACGCATCAGGACCCCGGCTTCCT
>CAVEOA010000044.1:0-12378 GCA_963617205.1 Alloprevotella sp.
GGATGCCCGTGTGGGCGCTTCGAGTGACAGGCCAGAGAGTTTACTGATCCATCCCATCGGGCACGCCAGAAGTAGATGTATGAGCGGCTCTTGTTGTATTTCCGGCTTGCCCGCTTTACGCCGTACTTCTCCGCGTATTTCATCAGGGATTGCCGATAGTTCATGTCCTGTGTTATACTGTTGCTCATGAAGGATGCGCTCCTTTCGGTTGTGGTTGGGTGTGGCTACTCTTACTATAACCGATTTCTCGCCATCCTTCTACTCTTTTTTGCTCCTTGTCCAAGATGTATTGTACTCCTACAAAAATGACGCAACTCCATGGCGAAAATCCTTGACACAGCTTGCATTCTGTGCTATACTGTCCTTTGAGCCGCACGGGAGAGGTATGCCCAAATGCGCATCTGCGCAACCTCAGATTCCGGCGAGTATATATTAGGAGGTGCTTTTTGTCATGTACGCAGTGATCAGCGCTGGCAATAAGCAGTACAAGGTTTCTCAGGGTGAAACCATCTACATCGACAAGGTGAATCAGGCAGATGGCTCCGCCATTTCCTTCGACGCCATCATGATCGTCAATGACGGCGATGTGAAGCTCGGCACCCCCACTGTCGCAGGCGCGACCGTTGAGGGCAAGATCGTCGGTCAGGTCAAGGGCGAAAAGATCCGCATCTACAAGTACAAGTCCAAGAAGAACTACCATCGCCGTGCCGGTCATCGTCAGCCCTACACGAAGGTGGAAATTACCGCAATCAACGCGTAATGACACGCGCGGTCTTCTTTGAGAACGCTGCCGGACAGGTCACGGGGATTTCCGTGAAGGGTCATTCAGGCTATGCCGAGGAAGGCAGCGATATCGTGTGCGCAGCGATTTCCGTGCTCGTCGTCACGACGGATCAGGCGCTTTGCCGTCTGGTCGGTCTTTCGCCCATCGAACGGGGCGGTGAGGACGGCTATGTGGAGGTCTGGCTGCCGCCGGAGTTGACAGAGAAGCAATCAGAACAGGCACAGCTGCTCCTCGGGGCGCTGCGCATTGGTCTGGAAGCCATCGCTGAACAGTATCCGGCATTTTTCCGGCTCTCTGTCCGCCGGGCAGCATGAGCCGCCGACCTTGATTGATATAAACGGAGGGTATTACCATGATGAAGCTTAATCTTCAGCTGTTCGCTCATAAGAAAGGTATGGGTTCTACCCGTAACGGACGCGACAGCGAATCCAAGCGCCTCGGACCGAAGCGCGCAGACGGTCAGTTCTCCCAGGCTGGCAACATCCTTGTTCGTCAGCGCGGCACGAAGATTCATCCCGGCCAGAACGTGGGCATCGGCAAGGACGACACCCTGTTCGCACTGGTGAGCGGCGTTGTTCGTTTCGAGCGCCTCGGCCGCGACAAGAAGCAGGTTTCCGTCTATCCTGTGGCGGAGTAAACTGCACTCATTCCCCTTGGTCCATCCGCCTGATGACCGCAGCGATGCGTCATCAGGTGTTTTGATTTCTATGGTCTTGAATTGCCCCCTTAATCCCCTTCGGGAAGGACTTTGACCGCTATGATAGGAACAATCATCAATTCTGCGGCGATTCTGCTGGGCACCCTCTGCGGCGTGCTCGCAAAGCGCGGCATCCCCGAACGGCTCCGCGATACCGTCATGCAGGGACAGGGGCTGTGCATCGTGCTCATTGGGCTTTCCGGTGCGCTCAAGACGGCAAACACCCTCTGCATGATTCTCAGCATCGTGCTGGGCAGCCTGCTCGGCGCGGGGCTTGACATTGAGCGGCGGCTCGGCAGCCTCGGCGAACGGCTCGAAAAGCGCCTTCTCCGCGGCAAAACGGAGGAAAACGGCGGCATCGCGCGCGGCTTCGTGTCGGGCACGCTGATGTACTGCGTCGGCGCGATGGCGATTGTCGGCGCAATGAACAGCGGCCTGCACGGCGACCACAGCACCCTGATTGCGAAGGCGCTGCTGGACGGCGTTATTTCGGTATTTCTCGCGAGCTCGCTGGGCGTTGGCGTGGCGCTCTCGGCGGTGTCCGTGTTCCTGTATCAGGGGCTGATTACGCTGCTGTCCGGGCTGCTGCAATCCGTGCTGACGGACGCGGTCGTCACGGAGATGGGCGCAGTCGGCGGATTGCTCGTTGCCGGCGTCGGGCTCAACATGATTTACGACAAGCACATTTCCGTCGGCAACATGCTGCCGGCGATGTTCCTCCCGATTGCGATTCTTCCGCTGATGCAGCTTTTCTCATAACAGCAGGAGGGTATCATGAACATTTTGAAGGCAACCGCACCGAAACAAGAGGACGAGATGCTCTTTTCCGCCTACGACCTCAAGCAGCTGCTGATTCCGCTGCTCGCAGAGCAGTTTCTGGTCGTGCTGATCGGCATGATGGACACGGTCATGGTGTCCTCCTGCGGCGAACAGGCGATGAGCGGCGTTTCGCTGGTGGACAGCATCAACGTGCTGCTGATTGGCGTGTTCTCCGCGCTTGCAACCGGCGGCGCTGTGCTCGTCAGCCAGCATCTCGGCAAAAAGCAGATTGAAGCGGCGCAGGCTGCCGAAAAGATGCTGTTTTACGTCGTGCTGGCCGTTTCGGTGGTCATCATGGCGATTTGCCTGATTTTCCGCAATCCGCTGCTGACGTTGATTTTCGGCGATGTTGAGGAAGCGGTCATGGAGGCGAGCCGGTCTTACTTCCTGATGTCCGCGCTGTCCTATCCCGTCATGGCCATTTACAACGCGTACTGCGCCCTGCTGCGCTGCACGGGCAATCCGCGTGCGACCATGCACTCGTCCTTCATCATGAACATCGTCAACCTCATCGGCAACAGCCTGACGATTTATGTGTTCGGCTGGGGCGTCATCGGTGCGGGGCTGGCGACGCTCATTTCACGCGCAGTCGGCGCATGGGTGACGAACCGTGCGCTGCGCAATCCGAAATGCCGCGTGCCGTATCCGGGCATGCTGCCGTTTGCATGGGATCTCGGCGAGGTCAAGAAGATTCTGTCCGTCGGGCTGCCGAGCGGCTTCGAGAACGGGCTGTTCCAGCTTGGCAAGCTGCTTCTGCTAAGCATGGTTGCCACGTTCGGCACGGCAAGCACCGCCGCGAACGCCGTCGGCAACACGCTCGGCTCATTCCAGTGCCTGCCGGGCAACGCCATCGGGCTGGCGATGATTGCCGTCGTCGGGCAATGCTGCGGCGCGCACGAATATGATCAGGCGCGGTTCTACACGCGGCGGCTGATGCAGATTGCCTACCTGTGCATGGGCACGCTGAACATCCTGATGCTCCTGTGCAACCCGATTATCACAAAGCCGTTCAACCTCTCCGACGAGGCGACGGTGCTTGCGCGGCAGATTGTCGCCCTGCACGGCGCAGGCTGCGTGCTGCTCTGGCCGATGTCCTTCGTCCTGCCGAATGCCCTGCGTGCCGCCGGCGATGCGCGGTACACCATGACGATTTCGACCTTTTCCATGGCGGCATTCCGGATTCTGTTCGGCTTCATCCTCGCGAAGAGCTTCGGCATGGGCGTGCTGGGCGTCTGGCTGGCGATGCAGATTGACTGGGTGTTCCGGATTGTATGCTTTATCATCCGCTGGAGAGGCGGAAAATGGCAAACGAAAACGCTTGTTTAAAAAGACGGGTCAGGGGAATTGCTCCCCTGACCCGTTTTACGTCCCCGTTGAACAATAGTGCCGGATACCGAATTTCCGCCAGACATACGCTATCAGAAAGAAAAACGCCACACCTGCCATCGGCGCGATGAACGCCGTCCATTCTGCCCATGTCAGCATCGGATGGCGCAGCAGCACGCTGACCGGCCAGTGCATGCACAGCCCGAACGGCGCGATGTACATGAACAAGAGGCGCAGGGGCTTCGGGTAGATGTCCAGCGGATACTCGCAAGCCGTCCTGCCGCCGTAGGTCAGCACATTAACCGCCTCAATGGACTGGATAGACAGGAAGGCGGCGGTCGCTTGGATGAGGAACAGCCCGAGCAGCAGCATCACCGTTCCTGCCGCGGAGAGCAGAAGCAGGATGGTTCGCGCAAATGTCCACGGGATTTGCAGGCGCGTGACCGAAATGCACATCAGCACGATGCCGAGCACGGCCGTGCCGAGTCGCCGCGGGTCTGTGCGCGAGCAGAGCACCTGTACGAGCAGATTTCGCGGGCGCAGCAGCATCTGGTCAAACTCGCCCGCCTGCACAATCCGTGCAAACATCGTCAGCCCGCGCCCGATGCACTCGGTGACGGCGAACGTCAGGTGCATCATGCCGAAGAAGAACAGCACCTCGTCCGCCGACCACTGTCCTGCCGATGTAAAGCGGTTCAGCAGCACCACCACGCCCAGCAGCTCACCGCTGGACATCGCCAGCTGTGCCAGCGTCTGCATCCAGAAGGACATCCGGTACTCCGTCGCGCACCGCCACTGCATCCGGAACGCGTGAAACACGTACTTCATTGCTCAACCTCCCTGAATGGTCAGCCGGCTCAGCTGCTTTTTCCACATTGCGCGCCCGACGGCGGTCAGCAGCATCAGCCAGAGGAGCTGCACGGCGATGTTCAGCAGCCATTCGGGCAGCGTCTGCGCGTGCAGGTACATGCGGATGGGCGCATCGAGCGCCTGCGCAAACGGCTGATAGCGGATGATGGTCTGCATGCCTTCGGGAAACAGCGTCAGCGGAATGATATTGCCGGAAAACGTGCTGTTAATGAAGATAATGATGGCGATGATGCCGCGGCTGTCGAGCGTCTGCATCAGAATCGCGTCAGAAATGCCGCAGATGGCGCACAGATTCAGCACGCCGAGCAGGAAGGACACGACTGCCTGCGCAAGCGCCAGCAGGCTTTCCGGCGGCTGCATGCGCCACGAGAGCGGCAGCACAAATTGCAGGGCAACCATCGGCAGCAGGCGCATCAGCGCGTTGACATGCCGCTGCGCCATCGTCCGCACGAACGCAAAGCGGTACTGGTCAACCGGACGGAGCATCGTGTAGGCCAGCGTGCCCGTCAGCACCTGCTGATTCAGCTCGGTATCATCCATCAGCAGCATACGGAAAAACGTCTGCTGAATCCAGACGTACGTGATGGTTTCCGCCAGCTCCTGCTGATTTTCGCCCTGAAAGAGCGCGCTGTACAGGAACACGTACAGAATCGCGAAGAATCCCTGCGTCACCAATCCGCCGAGCGCCGCCGCACGGTACTGCGTTTCCTGCAGCGCCTTGAGCCGGTAGAGCGACAGATAGGGCCGCCATGCTGCAAAACGCTCTTTCATAGGCGCATCTCCCGATACATCCGCGCAATCATCTCATCGATGTTCTGCTCCTCCATCGACATTTCATGCAGCTTTCCGGCTGACGTCACCTGCTGCATGATGGCGGACACATTGGCATCCTTCGGCAGCAGAATCCGCCACGTGCCGCCGTCCTGCGTCGTCCCCTCCGGCAGCATCGAGGGGTTGACCGCGCCGTCATACGTGACCTTCAGCGTGTGCGATGTGTCATAGCGGTGCAGCAGCTCCGTCAAGGCGCCGTCATAGAGCAGCTGCCCGTGCCCGAGCACCATCACGCGGCTGCACAGCGCGCGCATGTCCTCCATGTCATGCGTCGTCAGCAGGATGGTCGTCCGGCGCGTTTCGTTTTCCTGCCGCAGAAACTCGCGCAGCTTCAATTTGCTGACTGCGTCGAGCCCGATGGTCGGTTCATCCAGGAACAGCAGCGCCGGCTCATGCAGCAGCGAGCCGCACAGCTCTGCCCTCATCCGCTGACCGAGCGAGAGCTGCCGCAGCGGTGAATGCAGGATTTCGCCGAGGTCAAGCGCGTCCGTCAGCTCCGACAGCCGGCGCTGATAGCGTTTTTCATCGATGCTGTAGATATCGCGCAGGAGGTCGAACGAGTCGCGAATCGGCACGTCCCACCAGAGCTGCATCCGCTGTCCGAACACCGCGCCGAGGTGCCGCACGTGCTCCCTGCGCTCCTCCCACGGGGTGCGTCCGTCGATGATGCAGGTGCCTCCTGTCGGCGTCAGGATGCCCGTCATCAGCTTGACGAGCGTGCTCTTGCCCGCGCCGTTCGGTCCAATCAGCCCGACAAGCTCGCCGCGTTCGATGGTCAGCGACACCTCTCTGAGCGCCTGCACCTCATGCGTTTCCCTGTGCCACAGATGCGCAAGTCCGCGCGTGGACGACCGTTCACGGCGGATATAGGTCTTTGTCAGCCCTTGCGTCCGGATGAAAGGCTGATGGTCAGTGTGTTCCAATTTTCTTCCCTCCTATCCTGTCCGTTGCCAAAAAAGCAGCGCCGTCCTGCCGCAGATTTGCGGATTCGGACAGCGCTGCATGCTTGCAGATGTCAATGTAGATTGGAGTGTCATTATAGCATGGCAGGGAGCGCCTGTCAATGGCGGAATTGGGGAAAATGCAAATAATGGGTCAAGGGCAATTTCGTCCCCTGACCCGTTTTGCATGTCACTCCGTGATTGCGTTGCCCGTATAGAGCGTGTAGTAGCGCCCCTTCTGCGCAATCAGCTGGTCATGCGTGCCGCGTTCGATGATGCGCCCCTGCTCAAGAACCATAATGCAGTCGGAGTTCTTGACGGTAGACAGGCGGTGCGCGATGACGAACGTCGTGCGCCCCTTCATCAGCGCGTCCATGCCCTTCTGCACAAGACCCTCGGTGCGCGTGTCGATGGAGGACGTCGCCTCGTCGAGAATCAGCGCAGGCGGGTCGGCCACGGCAGCGCGCGCGATGGAAAGCAGCTGGCGCTGACCCTGCGAGAGGTTTGCGCCGTCGCCGGTCAGCATCGTGTGATAGCCTTCCGGCAGCTTGCGGATAAATTCGTCGGCGTTGGCAAGCTTCGCGGCGTTGATGCATTCCTCATCGGTGGCATCGAGGCGACCGAAGCGGATGTTGTCCAGCACCGTGCCGGTAAACAGGTGCGTATCCTGCAGCACCATGCCAAGGCTGCGGCGCAGATCCGCCTTGCGAATCTTGTTGATGTTGATGTTATCGTAGCGGATTTTGCCGTCCTGAATGTCGTAGAAGCGGTTAATCAGGTTCGTGATGGTCGTCTTGCCGGCGCCCGTGCTGCCGACAAAGGCGATTTTCTGTCCGGGCTCGGCGTACATGGTGATGTTGTGCAGCACCATCTTTTCGGGCGTATAGCCGAAGTCCACATCGTCGAATGTGACCGCGCCGGCGAGCTTGCGGTAGCTGACTGTGCCGTCCGCAGCGTGCGGATGCTTCCACGCCCACAGGCGGGTGTGCTCCGTGGTCTCGGCGATGGTGCCATCGGGCTTTTCTTCGACATTGACCAGCTCGACATAGCCGTCATCCGTCTCAGGCTTTTCGTCCAGCAGGGCGAAAACGCGCTCTGCACCGGCGAGTGCCATGATGATGGAGTTCATCTGCTGCATGACCTGCGAAATCGGCTGCGAGAAGCTGCGGTTCAGCGTCAGGAAGGCAATCAGGCGACCCGTGGACATCATGGCGCCACCCGTCGCGATGGACAGCGCGGAGCCTGCCATGGCGCAGATAACGTAGGAGAGGTGACCGAGGTTATTGTTGATCGGGCCGAGCGTATTCGCCCAGCGGTTTGCCTCGTGGGAGGAGGAACGGAGCTCGTCATTCAGCGCGACAAAGCCCTCGATCGCCTTTTCCTCGTGGCAGAAGACCTTGACGACCTTCTGACCGGTCATCATTTCCTCGATGTAGCCGTTGACCTTGCCGAGGTTGCTCTGCTGTGCAGTGAAATACTTGCCGGAGCGCTTGGTGAGCCTCGAGGAGAAGAACATCTGAACTGCCAGCAGGACGAGCGAGAGAAGCGTCATCGGCGCGGAGTTAATCAGCATGGAAACAAACACCATGACGATGGAAATGACGCTGCTGAGAATCTGCGGAATGCTCTGACCGATGAGCTGGCGCAGGGTGTCAACGTCGTTGGTGTAGATGGACATGATGTCGCCGTGGGAATGCGTGTCGAAATAGCTGATCGGCAGCGACTCCATGTGCGTGAACAGCTGGGTGCGCAGGCGGAGCATCGTGCCCTGACCGACATAGACCATCAGTCGCTGCTGGACGTAGTTCGCAACGATGCCCAGGCACAGGAAGCAGCCCAGCGGCACCATGGCGGCCGCCAGATCGCCCAGCGTCTTCGTGCCGTTCAAGATGCCGGCGATGTAAACGTCAATCAGATCCTGCGTGAAGGTGCTGGCAAGGACGGTGGCATACGACGTGCAGCAAATGCAGATCACCACGGCAATCACATGCCAGAGGTACTTTTCAAGAACAACCTTGAGCAGACGCCTGAGGGTATGTCCCTGTCCCTTGATGGACATGCGGGGCATCGGTGCGCCTCTGCGGCGAGGTCCTCCCATCATTGCGCGTCGCCTCCCTTCTGCTGGTCGGGGCTGTCGAAGTCGCCGCCGCCGGAGGTCTGCATCTCGTAAATCTCGCGGTAGAGCTGCGATTCCTTCAGCAGCTTTTCAGGGGTATCAAACGCTTCAACGCGGCCATTGTCCATGACGATAATGCGGTCGGCATCCTGCACGGAGGCAACGCGCTGCGCGATGATAATCTTGGTCGTGCCCGGAATGCGCTGGGCAAAGGCACGGCGGATTTTCGCGTCCGTCGCGGTATCAACGGCGGAGGTGGAGTCATCAAGAATCAGCACGCGTGGCTTCTTGAGCAGTGCGCGCGCGATGCACAGGCGCTGCTTCTGTCCGCCGGAAACGTTCGTGCCGCCCTGCTCGATGTGGGTCTCATAGCCGTCCGGGAAGCGCTCGATAAATTCATCTGCACAGGCCTGTGCGCAGACCTCCTTGCACTCCTCGAGCGTCGCATTCTCGTTGCCCCAGCGAAGGTTATCCAGAATGCTGCCGGAGAACAGCACGTTCTTCTGCAGCACGACAGCGACCTGATTGCGCAGGGCTTCCATATCGTACTGGCGGACATCAACGCCGCCGACGCGCACGGTGCCCTCCGTGGCATCGTACAGGCGCGAAATCAGGCTGACGAGCGTCGATTTGCCGCAGCCCGTGCCGCCGATAATGCCGATGGTCTCGCCGGAGCGGATATGCAGGTCGATATCGTTCAGGATGGGGTCGCCCTGACCATCCGCATGGTACTTGAACATGACGTGGTCGAAGTCGATGCTGCCATCCGCAACGGTTTCAAGCGGCTTTTCCGGATTCGACAGCGACGGTTCCTCCTGCAGCACCTCGGCAATGCGGCGGGCAGATGCGGCGGACATCGTCAGCATGACGAAAATCATGGAGAGCATCATCAGGTTAGAAAGCGCGTTGATGATGTAGGTGAACATGGCGGACAGGTCGCCGACAGGCATGGTGCCGTTCGTGACGGCGGTTGCGCCAAGCCAGCTCAACGCCAGCACGCTGCTGTAGATGGCCAGCATCATCACAGGACCGTTGAGCGCGATGATGGATTCCGCCTTCACGAACATGCGGTAGACGTTTTCAGCCGCCTTCGTAAACTTCTTGTTCTCATAGTCCTCGCGGACGAATGCCTTGACGACGCGGATGCCGCCGACATTCTCCTGCACGGACGCGTTCAGGTCGTCATACTTGCGGAACACCTGGTCAAACAGCTTCATCGTCAGCCGGATGAGGATGCCCAGCACGATGGCGAGGAACACGAACGGCACGAGGAACACCGAGGACAGGTTCGGCGAAATGGAGAACGCCGCGACCATGGAGAAAATCAGCGTCAGCGGCGAGCGGACGGCGATTCGCGTAATCATCTGGAAGGCGTTCTGCACGTTTGTGACGTCCGTGGTCATACGCGTGACAAGACCGGCAGTGGAATACTTGTCGATATTGGCGAAGGAGAACCGCTGGATGTTGCGGTACATGCCCTCGCGCAGGTTCGCGGCAAAGCCGGTGGACGCATACGACGCCGTATGGGCGCAGACCGTGCCGAACAGAAGCGACAGCATCGCCATCGCCGCCATAATCAGCCCGTATTTCAAAATAGCGGAGGTGTCGCCCGCGGAAATGCCATCGTCAATCAGACGCGCCATGACCATCGGAATCAGCACTTCCATCACAACCTCCAGCGCAGCAAACAGCGGCGTCAGCAAGGCTGCCTTCTTGTACTGCTTAATCTGCGCGGCAAGCGTTTTCAGCATGGAATCATTCCTTTCCTACTGTACAGTTTATTTGATAACTTCTTCCTCGGATGACGGCATATCCTCCATGTCATCCTTCAAATTGACGTATACCTTCTTCAGGTATTCCAGCAGCATGGCCTGGTCCTCCTCGTTCATTCCCGCCGTCAGGCGCTCCTCGGAACGGACGATATCCTGAAAGCAGCATTCAAGCATCGATGCACCGCTTTCCGTCAGCCGAACATGCTTGATGCGCCGGTCGCTCGGGTCGGTGAAGCCCTCGACCAGCCCCTTCTTCTCAAGGCGCGATACCAGCCCTGCCAGCGTCGACTGCGCGCAGCAGAACAGCTCCTCCAGCTCCTTGAGCGTTTTGGTCTGGTTCGGCATGTCGGACAGGCAGAACAGCAGGTTGCTCTGCTGCAGCGTCAGATTGTGCGTTGCTAAGTTACGGCTTGCCTCTCTCGCCAATGCGTTGCTGATGCGCTTGATATACCAGCCGAATCCTAGCACCTTCTTACCCATGGTACACCCCCTTCTTGTCTTGAAACGAGATGCATTATAGCAAAATAATCGCATCATGTCAATAGCATACGAACGATTTTTTGTGCTGAATTTTCCATGCCCGGAAAAGCAGCCGCAAACCCCTGCGCCATGCATATTTCCGCCGTTTTTTGACCAGATTTAAGGAAGCGAAAATTCAGCACAAAAACAGCTTGAAATCGTTCAAAAATCCTCTTGCAAAGTGCGCGCAAACGTGCTATAAATAGCGTCTGTCAACAAGTATTTCCTCTGCCATCTAAGTAAGAAAGGATCATTTCCATGGCGCAGAAAAACGCGGCACGCGATTTGACGCAGGGCTCGCCCCTGAAGCTGATTCTGACCTTCTCGCTGCCGCTGCTGGGCGGCTTCCTGTTCCAGCAGCTCTACAGTTTTATGGATACCATGGTTGTCGGCGGCGTGCTGGGCACGGAGGCGCTGGCAGCTGTCGGCGACACCAGCTCGCTGAACTTCCTGATTAACGGCTTCTGCATGGGCATCTGCTCCGGCTTCGCCATCCCGATTGCGCAGGCGTTCGGCGCGAAGGACGAAACGGAAATGCGCCGTTATGTCATGCACTCGGTGTACCTGTGCGCGGTGATTTCCGTGCTGCTCGGCGCGCTGACCGGCTTCTTTGCGCCAGAGCTGCTCCGTATGCTCGACACGCCCGAGGATATCCTCGACCGCGCCGTTGCGTACATTCAGCCCGTGTTCTACGCCATTCCCGTCACCGTGCTGTATAACATGTGCGGCGGCATCATGCGCTCCATGGGCGACAGCCGGACGCCTGTCGTTGCCATCACCATCGCCGCCTTGCTGAACATCGTGCTTGACTACGCCTTCATTCTCCTCTTCCACATGGATGTGGACGGCGCGGCATGGGCAACGGTCATCAGCCAGCTTGTCAGCGGCGTATGGTGCCTGTACGTCATCTTCAAGCGCTTCCCGGTGCTCAAGATGCAGCCGGACGACCTGCGCATCCGTGCGCCGTTCATGCGCCGCCTGCTGAACATGGGCATTCCCTTCGGTTTGCAGTATTCCATCACCGCCATCGGCACCCTGATGGTGACGTACGCCGTCAACGGCATCGGCACGATTGCGGTCGCCGCCGTCACCGCGGGCAGCAAGCTGAGCGCCTTCTTCTGCTGCGTGTTCGATGCGCTGGCCTCAACCATGGCGACCTTCGCCGGGCAGAACGTCGGCGCGAAGAAGCTCGACCGCATCAACGAGGGCCTGAAGGCATCGTCCATCATCGGCTGCCTGTACTGCGTTGCAGCGTTTGCGGCGATCTACTTCTTCGGCGAATCGCTTGTCGGGCTCTTCATCAGTCAGGACAGCGCCGACCGCGCAACCGTCATCAGCATGGCACAGCAGTACCTGATTATCAACAGCATGCTTTATATTCCGCTGCTGTTCGTCAACATCGTCCGCTTCTCCATTCAGGGCGTCGGCTTCACGATGATCGCCATGATTGCCGGCTTGATGGAGCTTGTCGGGCGCGCCGTTGTCGCGATGCTCTTCGTGCCGCCGTTCGGCTATACCGCCGCTTGTATGGCGAATCCCACCGCATGGGTGCTGGCGGATTTGTTCCTCTTCCCCTGCTATTTCACATGTATCGCAAAGCTGCGCAGGAGAATGTATCCCACCGCCTGACATATAAAAAGGGTCAAGGGTCGAAGACCCTTGCAGGGTGCAGGGACAGCGTCCCTGCTGGGGTTTGGGGCAAC
>CAVEOA010000045.1:0-11700 GCA_963617205.1 Alloprevotella sp.
TCCTTCCACCACTTCTCGTTATCCAGATACCAGCGGATGGTCTTCTTGATGCCCTCATCAAAGGCAGTGGCCGGCAGCCAGCCCAGCTCGGCGTGAATCTTGCCGGGATCAATCGCATAGCGGCGATCGTGACCGGGACGATCCTTCACAAAAGTGATGAGGCTCTCCGGCTTGCCCAGCTCGCGCAGAATCGTCTTTACGACCTCAAGATTCGTGCGCTCGTTGTGTCCGCCTACATTGTAGATTTCGCCTTCGCGTCCCCTGCGGATGACAAGATCAATGGCGGAGCAGTGATCCTCCACGTACAGCCAGTCGCGAACGTTCTCGCCGGTACCGTATACGGGCAGGCTCTCATCCGCCAGAGCGCGGGAGATCATCAGCGGAATCAGCTTCTCCGGGAAATGGTACGGACCGTAGTTGTTCGAGCAGCGCGTGATGGAAACCGGCAGGCGGAATGTCCGCGCATAGGCCAGCACCAGCAGGTCAGCCGACGCCTTCGACGCGCTGTACGGGCTGGAGGTGTGGATGGGCGTCTCCTCCGTGAAGAACAGATCCGGTCGGTCAAGCGGCAGGTCACCGTACACCTCGTCCGTGGAGACCTGATGATAGCGCCTGATGCCGTACTTGCGGCAGGCATCCATCAGCGTCTGCGTACCGAGGATGTTCGTGCGCAGGAACAGCCCCGGATCCTCCACCGAGCGATCAACATGGCTCTCTGCGGCGAAATTCACCACGATGTCGGGATGCTCCTCTTCAAAGAGCTTCTCCACGGCAGCCTTGTCCGTAATGTCTGCCTTTACGAAGCGGAAATTGTCCTTCCTCATCGCATCCTCAAGGTTCGCCAGATTGCCCGCATAGGTCAGGCTGTCCAGGCAGACGATGCGGTCCTCCGGATGCTCGCGGAGCTCATAGTAAATAAAATTGCTGCCGATAAAGCCGGCGCCACCCGTCACAATGATGGTCATGCTTTTTCCTCCTCATACACGAAATTGCAGTCGCTGTCCGCAAGCAACGGCGAGGTCGTGTCCTTCTGGCTCAGCAATTCCTCGACCACCTCGCCCCATTCTACGCCGATGGCAGGGTCATTGAAGCGGATGCCTCGGTCGCACTCCCTGCTGTAGAGATTATCGACCTTGTAGCAGAATTCCACATCATCCGTCAGGGTACGAAAGCCGTGACCGAAGCCCCGGGGGATGAAGAGCATCCGCTTGTTCTCCGCGGAAAGCTCAACCGCCACCCACTGCCGGTACGTCGGGCTGCCCTTGCGGAGGTCCACCGCCACATCCATGACCGCGCCTCTGGTGACGCGCACGAGCTTCGCCTGTGCCATCGGGTTGTTCTGGAAGTGAATGCCGCGGAGCACGCCCCTGTGCGCCGTGAACGACTGATTGTCCTGCACAAACACGTTGTCGATGCCCATATCATGGAACGCCTTCTGCGAGTAAGTCTCCATGAAATAGCCGCGCTGATCGCCAAAGACCTTCGGCTCGATAATAAACACACCCGGCAGGGCGGTTGCGATCTTTTCCATATGCTCTCCTCGATTCGATTAATACCGGATTTTGCCGTCTGCGACCGCCTTCAAGTGCTCACCATAGGGGCTCTTGCCGTACCGATGCGCGGACAGCAGCAATTCTTCCTTGCTGATCCAGCCGTTCCTGTAGGCAATTTCTTCCGGCGCGGAAATCTTGATGCTCTGGCGTTTTTCGATCATCCGCACGAAATCCGCCGCATCCACGAGAGAATCCATGGTACCGGTATCCAGCCATGCGTAGCCGCGTCCGAGCAGCTTCACATCCAGCTCGCCGCTCTGCAGATACATGTCGTTCAGCGTGGTAATCTCCAGCTCGCCGCGTGCGGAGGGCTTCACGGCCTTGGCGCGCTCGCTCACGCCCGCCGGATAGAAATACAGCCCGGTAATGCAGTAATTGCTCTTGGGATGCTTTGGCTTTTCCTCCACGGAAATAACCTTGCCGTTTTCGTCGAACTCGACAATGCCGAAGCGCTCAGGGTCGTTCACGTAGTAGCCGAAGATCGTTGCACGGCCGGACTTTGCGTTAGCCGCAGCATCCTTCAGCACATGGGAGAAGCCGTTGCCATAGAAGATGTTGTCGCCCAGCACCATGGCGCAGCTGTCGTTGCCGATAAATGCTTCGCCGATAATGAACGCCTGCGCCAGTCCATCCGGCGAGGGCTGTACCGCATATTCCAGATGCACGCCAAATTCGCTGCCGTCACCCAACAGTGCCTGGAAGCGAGGCGTGTCCACAGGGGTGGAGATAATCAGAATATCACGGATGCCGGCGAGCATCAGCGTCGAGAGCGGATAATAAATCATCGGCTTGTCGTACACGGGCAGAAGCTGCTTGCTGGTCACCATCGTCAGCGGATACAGCCGCGTACCGGCGCCGCCAGCCAGAATAATTCCCTTCATCATGCTTGTTCCCTTCTATTGTCTTTGCAGATGCTACCTTCTCTATGCATTATGCCATAAACGGCGGATTTTCGCAAGTGCAGCGATGTAAAAACTCGCTCATGAGCGCAGGTTTCATTTTCGGCGAATCAGAAAATCCCCTTTGCCTTTTTCCGCAAAGGGGATTCCCTGTCGTTGATTGGTTGATTAGACCTTGAAATTCACGGACTGATCGCCCTGCTCGTTCTTGCCGAAGACATAATCGTTGCCCGGCAGAATCGCGTTCAGCAGGATGCCGACGAAGGACGCCACTGCCAGACCGGACAGGCTGACCGTCGCGGTGCCGACCGTGAAGGAGATGGCGCCGGCATTGGAGAAGTTGATGCCCAGCGCCAGCGACATGATCACAGCCGCGATGATGACGTTGCGGCTCTTGGTGAAGTCAACCTGATTTTCCACCACGTTGCGGACGCCGACCGCGGAAATCATGCCGTAGAGGATCAGGGACACGCCGCCGATGGTTGCGGCGGGCATGCACTGAATCAGCGCGGAGAATTTCGGGCAGAAGGAGAAGATAATCGCCAGAACAGCCGCCATGCGGATGACGGAAGGATTGTAAACGCGGGTCAGCGCCAGCACGCCGGTGTTCTCGCCGTAGGTCGTGTTGGCAGGTGCGCCGAAGAGCGCCGCCATGGTCGTTGCAAGACCGTCGCCCAGCAGGGTGCGGTGCAGGCCGGGCTTCTCGATGAAGTTCACGCCGACTGTGGAGGAAATTGCGGAGATGTCGCCGATGTGCTCCATCATGGTGGCCAGCGCGATCGGGGCAATCGTGATGATGCTGTTCAGCAGCGCCGTGCCGTCGCAGTTGCCGAAGAGGGAGAACGTGGTCTCCTCCCACTTGACAGGCAGACCGATCCATGCGGCGTCATGCACAGGGGTGAAATCGACCATGCCGGCAATCGCAGCCACCGCATAGGAGCCGACAACGCCCAGCAGAATCGGGATGATCTTGAACATGCCCTTGCCCCAGATGTTGAAGAAAATGACGATGGCGACCGCCAGCACGGCAATCAGCCAGTTCGCGGAGCAGTTGTTGATGGCGGAGTTCGCCAGAATCATGCCGATGCAGATGATGATGGGTCCCGTCACGACCGGCGGGAAGAACCGCATGACCTTCTTGGCGCCGAAAGCCTTGAACAGCGCCGCCACAACGACGTAAATCAGACCTGCGACCGCCACGCCGGCACCGGCATAGGGAATCCAGTTGACCGTGCCGTCAGCAAACTGCTCCATGCCCTTCACGGTCGCGTAGCCGCCGAGGAACGCGAAGCTCGAACCGAGGAATGCCGGCACCGTGCCGCCCGTAATCAGGTGGAACAGCAGCGTGCCCAGACCGGCGAAGAGCAGCGTCGAGCTGACAGACAGACCCGTCAGCGTCGGGACAAGCACCGTTGCGCCGAACATGGCGAACATGTGCTGGAAGCCCAGAAGAGTAAACTTCGCAGGGGAAAGCTTTTGATTTGTCATGGGATTCTTCCTTCCTCCAAATAGCTTTATGCGTTCCTCAGATGAAGAGCGCGTTTGAAGCTCCGCGATTTCGGGAGCTGCAAGCCAATGTTACCGGTTCATGCGCCCATCGTAGAGCGCCACGCCGTCGCCGCCGTCAATTTCCTCCATCTGCACGCCGATTTGCTCGTTGTTGGAGGTCGGCACGTTCTTGCCGACGAAATCCGCACGGATGGGCAGCTCGCGGTGACCGCGGTCAATCAGCACCGCCAGGCAGATGCGCGCCGCACGCCCCTGATCGAGGATGGCATCCATTGCGGCGCGAACCGTGCGTCCCGTATGAAGCACGTCATCCACCAGCACGACCACCTTGCCCGTCACGTCCACCGGCAAATGCTTTTCCTGCACCTGCAAATTCAGCTGCGCCGGGTCGAGGTCATCGCGGTACATGGCGATATCAACCTCGCCGACCGGAATGCGCACATGCTCATACTTTTCAATCAGGTCGGACAGGCGCTGCGCCAGCGGCACACCGCGCCGGCGAATGCCGACCAGCACCACGTTTTCCAGCGGCATCAGCTGCTCCATCATTTCGTGCGCCATGCGCGTCAGCGCGCGGTTCATCGCGTCGCCTGCCATCAGCTGCGCCTTCGGGATTCCCGCCTGCATATTCAGCACAGATTCATCTTCCTTTCAATGCTGCCGCGTTTCTTCCCCAGCCGCCTCATTGCCGCTGCCAAAAAGAAAACGCCTGTCCAGCTTTTCAGCCGGAAAGGCGCATTTTATCGCTCATCATCGGGGAATCGCTTCCCGTCTATGCTGCCGGTTCTCTGCGTGCCTTTCCAGCCTCTCGTGCTGGGATTAAAGGATTGCTTTGATTACCGTCAGCCAGTATATCACAGGAAGAAGACATTGTAAAGCTTTTTTCGGAATTTTCCGCAGGCAATGATCAATATATGGCTCAGGCGACGCCGCGTCCGTCATCTGAAGCGCGTTCCCAGCGTCAGCGCAGGCTGCATGGCGTCCTCCTGCGGCATGACCGTCTGCTCGCACCACGGGCGAAGCTGTTCCTCCACCTGATGCAGAAGCGCCACATCCACGCATCGGTTCTCGCGGCTGCCGAGGCATTTTGCCGCCGACAGGGAAACGTAAGCCAGCACAGCCGCCTGCGAAGCGGTGAAGTGCGGCGTTCGCGAAGCCAGCAGCGCCATCGCCGGCCGCGGACAAAGCAGATGGCTCGCGAAGCAGTCTGCCTCCGCCTCCTGCCTTTCATTCGGCTGACCGTGATGCAGCAGCCGATGCCCGAGCTCATGGGCAAGCGTGAAGCGCAGCCGCGCCGGATTTTCATCCTTTCGGTAGACGATGAGGTACCGTTCGCGCCCGCCGTGCACGTCGAGAAACGTCAGCGCATCCGCATCGCCCATGCAGCTGTGCAGCTCCGCCGGCGAAATGCCGAGATGATCCGCCGCAGCCGCATCCGTCCAGACACGCGTATTGCTGCATCGCAAAAGAATCGCAAGCGGATCGACCGGCAGCGCCTGCACGCCCAGCCGCACCAGCACGCGGTACGCCATCGTCGCTGCGCGGTCGCCTCCGTCACTTTGCATCATTACTCTCCGGTTTAACGCCCTGCTCCCCATTCTCGTCCGCAAACGCGTCCGCGAACAGCACGCGTCCGATGGCAAGCATCTTTTCCTGCTCCGCCGGCTTCATCTGCCGGAACGCGCGCGCCATCACGTACAGGTTATCCTGCCTGTCCAGCTCCACCGGCACCGTGCCGCCGCACAGCTCATCGATGGTCACGCTGAACAGCTCCGACATCCGCCGCAGGGCATTGATGTCCGGCTGCGTCTGATTGCGCTCCCATTTGCTGACAGAAACGGCGGTTACGCCGAGCATCTGCCCCAGCTCCATCTGGCTCATGCCATGCTTTCTGCGATGGTATCTGATATTATCCCCGTACATCGGAATCACCTCGCCATGATTATATCATACAGCCAAAAAGAAATCAAGCGAAAAGTTACATTTTCGCTTGACAAGAACTTGCAGTTATGTTAATATACCCACAGGTTTAGTGAGAACCAATGTTCTCTTTTGTAGGGAGGAGATTTGCATGTCACAGCAGGAGTTTCTGGAATCGTATCGCCGCCTCGTGCTGGCCAAGGCGGATGCCGCGCACCTCAGCATGGCGGTCACGGCGCAGGACGAGCATTTCCGTCAGGCGATGCAGGCAAAAATCAAAGCGTCCCTCGCGGAGCGTGCTGTACGGATGCGCGCGCTGCTCAACGAAATCGATGATCCGCGGACGCTCATGGTCATCCACCGCTATTATGTGATGGGCATGACGGATTCCGCAATCGGGCACGAGATGCACCTGAGCAAATCGCGGGTCAATCAGCTGCGGCTGCGGTACCTGCGTTCGCTGCTGAAGGAAGCGGGCTGACATGTTCGTCATCGGCGCGCATCAGCTCATACATCATGATGGCGGCGGCAATCGCTGCATTCAGGCTTTCAGCGCCGCCGCGCATCGGCAGGCGAACACGGTGCGTCGCGGTCTGCTGAACCGCCTCGCTCACGCCGTTGCCCTCATTGCCGATGATGAGCGCAAAATGGTCGGCGACGTTCTGCCGCTCATAAAACGGCGTACCGTCGAGCTGCGAGGACAAAACGCTGTATCCGGCGCTGCGCAGGGACGTCAGCTCCTGCGGCAAATCGTCCGTCACGCGGATGTTCATGCGGAAGATGCTGCCCATCGTCGCACGAAGCACCTTCGGGCTGAACACGTCCGCGCACTGCGAGGAAAGCAGCACGCCGTCAAGCCCTGCCGCGTCCGCCGTGCGGATGATGGTGCCGACGTTGCCGGGGTCCTGCACGCCGTCCAGCGCAACGATGCGCCGCCCGAGCGCGGTTTGATGCTTCATGCCGACGATTGCAGCGATGCCCTGCGGCGTCTTTGTGTCGCAGACGGCGGCGAGGACGTGCTCCGGCAGGACGTACACGGGCATTTGCAGCCCCTGCGGGCATTCGATGCCCTCCTGCACGAGCACTGCCTGCACCGGGAAGGACGAGGCCAGCGCTTCCTCAACCATCCTGCGCCCCTCGACCAGGAAGCAGCCGGTTTCTCTGCGCCCCTTGCGCTCCTTGAGGGATTTCCACAGTGTCACCTTGGGATTTTTCAGGCTGGTAATGGCTTCTTGATGGGGACTCATCGCGCTCTCTCCTCATGTTCCCAGCAAGAATGAAATCACGGCGGGAACATATTTCTCCAGGACATCATTGCCGGACATGTAAATCTCGTGCTTGGCATCGAAGCGTTCGAGCTTTGCGCAGGGAATCTGCCGGACGAATCGCTCCTGCTCGGGCAGGCAGACGACCTTGTCGCGTGTCGCCTGACAGAGCAGCAGCGGCGTGATGATTTTGCGGCATTGATCGGGCGCAAGCAGCTTCGGCGTGACGCTCAGCGCCTCCCGCACCCATGCATAGGACGGCGAACAGTTCTGAAGCAGCGGATGCGTGATGCGCTTCTGTAAATAGTAGTCAAACCGCGCACGGCTGGTGGAGCAGGCGGACTCGAATTTCTCGTCATCCGGATTAAACGGCTTGCCGATGAATGCGCGTTTGCTGCCCTTGCCCCTGCGCACCATATGCTCGGCGATGGCAAGCCCTGCACGGCGCGGCAGCGGAAACGTGGACGCGGCAATCATCGGCGCAGTCAGCACAGCACGCTCGAACCAGTCCGGATGGCGCATCAGCGCAAACGCACCGATGGCGCCGCCCATGGAGTGCGCATAGAGCGTTCGCGGCAGATTCGTCGTCCGCGGCAGGACGATTTGCGCCATGAAATCCTCCAAATCGCTCAGATAATCATCGAAACGCGCAACATGCGTGATGGAGGTGTCGTCCACCTCACGAACGGATTGCCCGTGTCCGCGATGGTCAACGGCGTACACGTTAAAGCCTGACCGCAGGAAATACCACATCATCTCGTGAAACTTCTCGGCGGACTCGGTATAGCCGTGCAGGATAACGACGGCACGGACGGCGTTCGGCTGCTCATAAACCTCGGCATGGAGCGTTCCGCCGGCAGTCAGCGGCAGAGAAATATCCTCGCGGCGCTTTTTCAGGGCAGGCTCAACAGTTCCAGCCATGACAGCATCATAATTTTCCTCGGACAAAATCGAAATCATGGCAGCAACCTCCTTCATCGTTTTTTTCTTATTATATCAAAGCGGAGGGCAAAAAACAAGCCGCGCCGCCGTCTGCTCTTGCTGCGCTCTCATTGCAACGCCGTACCCTTCCCGGGCACAAACAGGCCTGTCAGGTCCACCCTTTCCAGCGCCAGCAGCTTCCGCTTGCGTTCAATGCCGCCAGCGTATCCGGTGAGGCTTCCGTTTGTCCCGACGACACGGTGGCACGGAATCATCAGCGAAATCGGGTTGTGACCGACCGCACCGCCGACCGCCTGCGCAGACATTTTGGAAACGCCCATGCTTTGGGCAACGCGGGCGGCAATTTCACCATACGTCATGGTTTTGCCATATGGAATCGTCAGCATCACATCGCCGACCCTTTTGCGGAAGGGCGTCGAAGCATACCGCAGCGGCGGCAGAAAATCCGGCTCCTGCCCTGCATAATAGCACTCCAGCCACCTGACGCCTTCTGTCAGCAGCGGATGCATTTTCGTTTCAGCCGTTTCCGGCAACGTGATGGCAAAGTGCCTTTGATCATTGAACCACAGCCCAATGATCGCCTCCTCATCGCATGCAAGCGTCATTGCGCCCAGCGGCGACCTGTATTGCGCCGTGTAAATCATCGCGTCCCCTCTTTTCATCTCAGGGATATCAAAAAAAAGCGCTCAAGCCATGACCTTTCAAGGGCTTGAGCGCATTGTGACTGAATCAAATCCGGCGAAGTCGGCGAAGTCGGTGAAGCCGGTCAGTTGAGGGCTTCGCTTTCGTTCTCGATCTTGACATCCTCAACGGAGCGAATCGCCCAGCGGGCAACAACCATGGTCTGGTCGCCCTTGCCGACGCTCAGGGTGATGGTGTCGTCCTTGATGTTGTCAATCGTGGCATAGATGCCGCCGATGGTGCAGACGCGGTCGCCCTTCTTCAGGGATGCAAGCATGTCCTGCTCCTTCTTGCGGCGCTTCTTGTCGGGGCGGATGATCATGAAGTAGAAAACGATGAAGATCAGCAGCAGGGGGGACAGCTGGATGAGAATCGCAAGGATGCTCGAGCCGGTGGTGGCTTCGGTTGCGGCAGTCTCGGCAGCGGCCTCAGCGGTGCCATCGGCCACAGCGGTAGCGGCCTCCTCAGCGAACGCAACGGCCATGCCGAACAGCTTGTTCAAAAACTCCATTCGTGATTGCTCCTTTCAGAATCGGTGTATACGATGGATATTGTAGCATATTTTTTCGCGCTTCTCAAGAGCAAAAGACGCAGAATCGGCTGATTCACAAAAAATTTCCAGACGAGAAGTTGTAACAATTCGGGATAAACGCGCACAAAGATTGCACTTCCCGATTTTATATGATAGAATCAAGGTGGTAGCGAACAAAATCGCGTTTACAAGGAGGATAAGGGAATGAAGAAACTGCTTTCGATGCTGCTTGTGCTGATGATGCTGATTCTGCCGGCTGCTTCGCTGGCGGAGGGCGATGCATGGGCGGACGCGGCGCGCATTGAAACGACCGTGACGCTGCACGACCTGAACACGAACATGCTGTCAATGCTTGGTCTGAGTGATGAAATCGCGACGGCTGTGAAGGACACGCTCGACTCGCTTCTCATCACAACCTATCAGCAGGCGCAGCAGTACGGCTACAATGTGGTGCTGGGCAAGACAACCCTGCTGTCGACCGACTGTCAGACCACAGACACGTCCGTTGTGTATCTGGCAAGCAACCTGCTCGGCGGCACGGTGTCGCTCGATCTGGAAAAGGATCTCGAGAAGGTCACCGAAATGCTCATCCGTGCCGTCTGCAAGATGCAGGGCATGTCGGATGAGGAAATCGAAACCGGTCTGGCAAACATCAAGGAGGAGCTGCAATCGCTCACGTCTTCCTTTGCCTCTGCGCCGGCTGCCGATTTTAACGCCATCATCAGCGACATCATGAATGCCGACTGGGAGGAAACGGGCGCCATCATCGATGAAATCCTTGAGTCCTGCGAGTTCGCCGAGGTGACGGAGCAGCCCGACGGCTGCGATCCCGTCAAGCAGATGATCACGCTGACCATCACGAAGGAGCAGCTGACGAACCTGCTGCAGGCCATCGTGAATGAGCTGAAGGAGATGCCCTCCCTCAAGGCCTACATCGCTGAAACGAACGCTTACCTCACCACGATTGACAAGAACGCGACACTGGACAGCAATCTGACGGTGAATGCGGACAGCGTGCAGGTTGTGCTTTACCTCGATGACAACGCGAGCATCGCGAAGGCGCATACCGATATGGTCATCACCGAGGAGGACAACGACACCGAAAAGCTGACGTTCGATTTCAACCGTCTGACCAGCGACGATGCCACGAAATATACCGTCGTGACGGTCGTCGATGAGGAAGAGCGCGTCACTGTGGAAACCACGTTAAAGGCAGACAGCCTTGAAGTCACCACGCTCATTGAAGAAGAAGAGGATGGCGCCTACGAAAGCATTCTGCGCCTTGACCTCAACTGGATGGCGGACTCGATGAACGCGCTGTTGACCGTGTATAGCGGCGGCTCCGAGGTCACCTTTGGTCTTGCAATAACGACCGAAGAAACCATTTCCGATGCGAAGGCAACAAAGACAACCAACATCGCGCTGCAGTTCGTGGGCATGGATGTCCTCACGATTACCGCCGAAACCGTGACCTGCGATGCGCAGGCGCTGCTGAGCGACGGCGACGTGACCAACCTCGCCGCGATGGACGACACGGCGTTTGAAACGTGGCTCTCCGGCGTTATGACGAATGTGAACAACATGCCGATGCGTTGGATGCTGGCGCTGCCGGACAGCGCGCTGACGCTCCTGATGGGCACAGGCAACTAATCAACCGCAGACAATCGCGAAGAGCAGGGACACGCGCCCTGCTCTTTTTGCTGCGCTCCATTCTCCTGATATGAAAAAAGCACCCCGGGCAGGACGCCTGAGGTGCTCATTGTATGCAGCCTTGTGAATTACGCGTTCTTCTGCGCTTCTTCGACAGCAACAGCCACAGCGACGGTCGCGCCGACCATGGGGTTGTTGCCCATGCCGATGAGACCCATCATCTCCACGTGCGCCGGAACGGAGGAGGAGCCTGCGAACTGCGCATCGGAGTGCATGCGGCCCATGGTGTCGGTCATGCCGTAGGAGGCAGGACCTGCCGCCATGTTGTCGGGATGCAGGGTACGACCCGTGCCGCCGCCGGACGCCACGGAGAAGTACTTCTTGCCGGCTTCGATCATTTCCTTCTTGTAGGTGCCGGCAACGGGGTGCTGGAAGCGGGTCGGGTTGGTGGAGTTGCCCGTGATGGACACGCCGACACCCTCATGCCACATGATGGCAACGCCCTCGCGGACGTCGTCAGCGCCGTAGCACTTGACCTTCGCACGCTCGCCGTTGGAATAGGCGGTTTCCTTCACGATGGTCAGCGCATGGTCTTCCTTCACGTCGGCAGACAGGTAGTCATACTTGGTCTGCACATAGGTGAAGCCGTTGATGCGGCTGATGATCATGGCAGCGTCCTTGCCCAGACCGTTCAGGATAACGCGCAGGGGGTTCTTGCGAACCTTGTTGGCGTTGCGGGCAATGCCGAT
>CAVEOA010000046.1:0-7224 GCA_963617205.1 Alloprevotella sp.
GCTTGGCTTTGACAGCCCCATATTTTTTTAGTCTTTGCTTAACACCAGCAAATCCGCCGTTTGTCGGCGCACGTCTTATGAGCGCATCGCAGAAAGACGATTTAGGGCAAGTATTTGTCGGAATGAAGAATTACGGAAATCTTGATTATGTTTCGGGATGGTATGAAAAAGCTGCTGAATATATGCTGAATACCAACATCCGTGCGGCGCTTGTTTCGACAAATTCTATCACACAGGGTGAACAGGTTCCTTTGCTATGGAACAGAATGAACGATAAAGGTATTATCATCAATTTTGCCTACAGAACTTTCCGTTGGGACAGTGAAGCAAAGCAGAAAGCACACGTTCATTGTGTTATTATAGGTTTCTCATACAAGAAATGGAAAGACTGCAAACTGTATGAATCTGATAGCTATCAGATTGTTGACAATATTAACGCCTATTTGGTTAGCGGGCCTAACATCCTGATTGACAGCCGAAAAAAGCCTATCTGCAATGTCGCAAGCGTGGTATTTGGCAGCATGCCCAATGACGGCGGATATTTATCGGATTATTCAGATGAAGCTATGCAAACCATCGTTCAAGAATACCCGATAGCCAAAACCATGTTCCGCCCGTTTTTAGGAGCAACGGAATTTTTGCATGGAAAGAAACGTTGGTGCTTATGGCTAAAGGGCATAGCCCCAGCTGAGATGAAAAAGGCAAAACCCGTTATGGACGCTATCACCGCCGTCAAAAAAATGCGTGAGGAAAGCAACAGAGAAAGCACGCGTAAACTTGCAGATACGCCCTATTTGTTCGGAGAAATCAGACAGCCTGAAAAGGATTATATCATCATTCCTCGGCATACATCCGAAAACCGCAAGTATATACCTATGGGCTTTGTGTCTCCTGAAATCATATGCGGCGATTCCAATTTGCTGCTGCCCAACGCAAATCTGTATCAATTTGGCATACTAATGTCAAATGTTCATAATGCATGGATGCGGACTGTATGCGGACGCATTAAAAGCGACTATCGCTATTCTGTCAATGTAGTATACAACAATTTCCCGTGGCCTGACGCTACCCCTGCCCAGATTGCAAGGATAGAACAGACGGCGCAGGCAATCATAGACGCAAGGGCGCTTTATCCAAATGACAGCCTTGCAGACCTGTACGACGACTTGAGAATGCCGCCTGAATTACGTACAGCACACCAAAACAATGACCGCGCTGTGTGGGACGCATATGGCAGAGCATGGAGCATAAGCAGGGGTAATGATTGTGTGGCCTACCTGATGCAGCTTTACCAGTCCATGACAGCGGCGGAGGGCGGCAAAAAGTGATTCCGGCGAAATACCTGCGCAGGGTTCAGCAGGTCATGGGCTGAGGAGGCATAGGACATGGATTGCGAGGTCATCCGTTCAAAGCGCAGGACGTTTTCGGTGGAGATTCGGGAGACGAAAATGCTCGTCCGCGCACCTCTGCGCGCCACAAATGAAGAAATCAACGCGTTTCTGCTTAAGCACAGGGCGTGGATTGAGAAGCATCTGCAAAGGGCGCAGACGCGTCAGGCGGAAATGGCAGGCATCACGCCGCTGACGGTTCCGGCGTTCCAGCAGCTGATGGACAGGGCGCTTGTCGTCATCCCTGAACGCGTCAGGCACTACGCGCCGCTTGTCGGCGTGACGTACGGGAGCATCACCATCCGCAATCAGCACACCAGGTGGGGCAGCTGTACCAACACGGGCAACCTGAATTTCAACTGCATGCTGATGCTCGCGCCGCCGGAGGTGCTCGACAGCATCGTTGTCCATGAGCTGTGCCACCGGAAGGAAATGAACCACTCGCAGCGGTTCTATGCGGAGGTGCTGCGCGTCTTTCCGGATTATTGGAAGTGGAACAAATGGCTCAACGAAAACGGCGCACGCCTGCTGCACATGATGCCGAACTGCGAGGCGCAGAGCCAAGCTGCGAGGCGCAGAGCTGTCGCGGCTTGCAATGCATGCAAAAATACGCTATAATACAAGACAAGTGCTGAACTGAAACGGATCAGCGATTGATTGCAAAAGGAGCTGACGCACCCGATGTCCAACATCCATGAGCACACGCTGTCAAACGGAATGACGCTGCTTTGCTGGCCGCAGCGGCACCTTCACTCTCTGGCGTTCGGGCTGTATCTGAAGGGCGGGCCGCTCTATGAAAACGAGCATACGCAGGGCATCAGCAACCTCCTGTCCCATCTGTGCTTCCGTGCGCTCGGCGGGCTGAATCGCGAAGGCTTGCAGCGCGAGATGAACCGCCTCGGCGCGAGCATGGACGCAGACGTATATGATGAAGGGCTTGTGTTCCGCCTGAAATGCCTGCCGCGCTTCTTTGATGCGGCGCTTGATCTGTTCCTGCGCTTCTTTGCCGGCACCCCGTGGACACCGGAGCAGATTTCGGCGGGAAAGCAGGTTGCGCTGCGCCAGATGGAGGCGGAAGGGGAGGATTTGCTGGATGAGGCGGCGCGGCTCTTCCGCATGACGGGCAGCGGCGCGTATCCGGCGCTGGGCACGGAGGAAGCGTTGGCGGCGCTGACCGAGGAGGACATCGCGCAGTGGCAGCAGCTGATTTTCCAGCCGCAGAACGCGTGCTTTGTGATGGCGGGCAACTTCTCCGACGGCATGGAGATTGCGGCGGTGGAGGCGCTTGAGGAGCTCAAGAACCATGACGCGCAGGCACCGTTTGCGCAGCCGCAGCCCATCGGCTTCTGCATGCGCGACGCGCAGAGCGACCTGCTCGGCGAGGCGGATGGGGATTTTGCCGCGGTGCAGCTGTCGTTTGATATTGACAGCGATCAGGTGTATCCGGTTGCGGCGGAGGTGCTGTCCACCATCACCGGCGGCAATGACGATAGCATGCTGTTTCAGGCGCTGCGGGAGGATCAGGCGCTTGTGGCGGAGATTGAGTCGCAAATCGTCCGTGTCGGGCAGTTCAGCCGCCTTGTCATCCGCTATGATGTGCGGCAGGATTGGCTGCGCGACACGCTGACGAAGGTGTTTACGTACCTTCACCGGCTGACGATGTATGTCCGCCCGGCAAGGCTGTATCAGCTGCGCACGCAGTTCACGACGAACAACGCCATGCTGACGGATGACGCATCGGCGCTGTGCGAGCGGCTTGGCTGGGCGTGGATGAGCGGCGACAATTCGCAGGCTGACCTCGATGCCGCGGCGGCGCAGTACAGCGAGCTGACGGCGGAGGAGCTGCTTGACGCGGCACAGACCGTGTTCCGTCCTGAAAACCTGTCCATGGCGATTGCATACGATTCGCAGACGGTCGGGGACATTGCACCGCTGCTTGGCGCACTGCGGAACATGCTGTAAGGAGCTACAGATGCCCACTGAAATCTACGAGATTCTTTCTCTTGCGATGCGCTATGTGTTCGTGACGTTCGGCGTGCTGATTGTTCTGCGCGCCTTCTGGTGGCTCTGGCGGGAGCACCTGATGCGTCAGCGCCGCCGCCGCGAGCTGCCTGATGCGGGCAGCATCGGCGAATTTGTGGTGGAGAGCGATTCGCCGTCCCTGCCGGCAGATACAACGCTGCCCGTGCCGTCTGAGGGTATGCTCGGCAGCGTCCGCAGCTGCGACATCGTTGTGCCGGAAAGGGGCGTCCGTGCGCGCCATCTGGACGTGTCCTTCCGCAACGGCGAAGGGCTTTACGTCAAGCCGTGGCGAGGCTGCACCTGCGCGGTTGACGGCTATGAAATCGTCACGAATCGGGACAGCAAGGCGCATCCATTACAGCACAACAGCATTCTGGAGGTCGGGGAGGCGCGGCTGCGGCTGCGCGTATTTGCCGGACTCGATGTGGAGGATGTGCATCAGTACGCGACGTATATGCCGGATGATATAGCGCCTGACGGCAATGAATATCAGGCGCCGAATGACTTTGGCGGTATGCCCTATGAGAGGTGATGAAGTTGGCGCACGAACGCAAACGAGGCGGGCGTGACCCGGGACAGGCGCTGTCCCATGCGGTTTCCGCCTTCTATATCGCCGCTTTTTTTCTGCTGTTTCTGCGCGATTTTCAGTGGCAGGCGCTGGCGTTCGCCTTTTTTATTCCGCTGGCGAATGCGTTTGTGACCGGTTTTCTGCCGCGACTGTTTCCGGTGGATAAGCTGCTGCTGTCGCTGACAAATTTTCTCTGCGCGCTCGGTCTGCTCATCCTCTATGACACCAATCCGTCCTACGCGTATTCGCAGGCGATCTATTATTTCGTCGGGCTTGCGGCGATGGTCGTGTGCATCTACCTCATCCGCATCGGGCGCTCGTTCCGCCTGCTCGTCTGGCCGATGATGCTCTTTTCGCTCGTGCTGCTGGCGCTGCCGCTGTTTATCGGCAAGGAAACGTACGGCGCGAAGAACTGGTTCTATGTCGGCAGCGTATCCGTTCAGCCGAGTGAAATCGTCAAGCTTGCGCTGATCATCGTCATCAGCCGGTTCATGGCGGACAGGCGCTTCTGGCTGTGGGTGGTTTTCGCCGTCGCATGTCTGGGAATGCTGATGCTTCAGGCAGACCTCGGCACGGCGCTGCTGTATTACGGCGTGGCGCTCATGCTGTATTTCTCCTCGTCCGGCAACTGGTTCATGATGCTCTGCGGCATCGGCGGCGGCGCAGGCGCGGCGGTGTTTGGCTACGCGAAATTCGCGCACGTCAAGAAGCGTGTTGCCATCTGGCTGGACCCGTGGAGCGACTACGACAACGCCGGCTATCAGATTATCCAGAGCCTCATGGCGATTGCAAGCGGCGGCGCACTTGGTGTCGGGCTTGGGCTCGGCAGCCCGACCACCATCCCTGTGTATCACACGGACTTCATCTTCTCCGTCATCTGCGAGCAGTTCGGCATGATTTTCGGCTTCTGCGTGCTGCTGATGTATGTTGCCATCGTCTGGCGCGGCACATCCATCGCGATTGCGGCGCGGACGCGCTTCCACGGGCTGCTGACCATGGGCTGCACGGCGATGATTGGTTTGCAGACGTTCATCATCATCGGCGGCGTGCTGAAGCTGATTCCGCTGACCGGCGTGACGATGCCGTTCGTCAGCTACGGCGGCACATCGCTCGTTTCGTGCCTGTGCCTCATCGGGCTGATTCAGGGCGTTTCCAGCATCAATGAGGACGATTTGGCGCGGGACGCCGATTTGGCGGATTACGGCGCACAGGAGGAGGCAGCGCTATGAAGCCGATGCGGTTCAAATTCAAGCTCCTCGCATTCTTCCTGTTTGCGCTGTTTGCGCTGCTGGGCGCCTACGGCATGTACAGCATTTCGCTCTACGGCAACCGCTGGTTCACCTACGCGAAAAATCCGCGCGTGCGCACGCAGAAGGCAAACGTCATTCCCGGCGATATCCTCGACCGGAACGGCATTGTGCTGGCGATAAGCGATGTCAGCGAGGACGGCACGGTGACGCGCACCTATCAGGCGGATGAAACGTCACGCCGCGCAGTCGTGCATCTGCTGGGCGATGCTGACGGACAAATTGCCAACGGGGTTGAATCGTTCCAGACGGCCTATCTGTACGGCTTTCAGACAGGTATCTGGGAGCGGATTCAGGCGCTGGTGACCGGACAGAAGCGTCACGGCGACAACATCACGCTGACGATCGACAGCGAGCTTTGCACGACCATCCTGAAGTCGTTCGGGAATCGCGCATCCGGGCATGACGGCGCTGCGTTCGTCATGAACTACAGGACCGGCGAGGTGCTCGCGATGGTCAGCCTGCCGAATTTTGACCCCAACGACGCGTCGAGCGTGTCCACGACCTCCAATGTCTACTGGAACCGTGTCACGCAGAACCAGTATACGCCCGGCAGCACGTTTAAGGTCGTTACAGCCGCTGCCGAGCTTCGCGTTAACCCGTCCGCAAAGACCGTGCAGATTCAATGCACCGGCAACCTGAGCGTCGACGGGCAGGTGATTCATGATTTCGGCTCTGCCAGCCACGGCGCTATCAGCCTGAAAACAGCCTTCATCCGCTCGTGCAACAACGCCTTTGCGCAGTACGCGCTGTCGATGGGCGACAAGGCGCTGCGCGAAACGGCGGAGCAGCTTGGCTTCAACGACAACTTTCTGTTCCGTGACCTTGTCGTTGAGAACAGCGCCTATCCAACGACCGATCGCACAAGCTTCAATGTTGCCATGAGCGGCTTCGGGCAATCCGCCATTACGGCGACGCCCGTGCACCTGTGCCTGATTGCTGCGGCGGTCGCCAACGGCGGCGTCATGATGGAGCCTTCGCTGATTGCAAGCGTCGTCAGCCCCTCTGGTGCGGTGCGATACACCTTCTCCAGCCGCGTTTACCGCACGGCCATGACGGAAAGCATCGCAGCAACGCTGGATGAGTACATGGAGGCCGTCGTCACCAGCGGCACAGGCACGAAAGCGGCAGTCAGCGGACTGACCATCTGCGGCAAGACCGGCAGCGCCGAAACGTCGCTGAACGGACAGGCCGTCACAAACGGGTTATTCATCGGCTATTGCAGGGAACTGCCCTACGCGGTCTGCGTGGTGGTGGAGAGCATCGCGGATGGACAGGGCGGCGGTAGCACCGCAGCACCCATCGCGAAGGACATTTTTCAGTATCTGAAAAATATGGAATAAAGGGAGCTTTCGGGGGCTTTTGCGCTCGCAGACTTCGTCTGATTTCAATCCGAACCCCTTCGCAATGCACATTTCCATTGTGGGCTTGTAATGCAGCTATAGCAGGGGCTTTCCGGTCGCAGACTTCGTCTGATTTCAATCCGAACCCCTTCGCAATGCACTTTTTCATTGTCGGTTTGTAACGCGGCTATTTCGGGGGCTTTGCGCTCGCCCCCGAACCCCTTCGCAATGCACATTTCCGTAGTAGGCTTGTAACGCGACTTCTTTATATAGTTTATCACAACAAAACTATGCAAATCAAAACAAGTAGGTTTCCGAAGGAGTCTAAGGGGGCGACCGGAAAGCCCCCTTAGTCGCTTGCCAAGGGTCTGCCATGAAAGCAAAGCCCTGTATGCTGCCGAAGAAGGTCGGAAAGAAAACAGGCGAAGCCTGCGAATGGAAAGCCCCCTTATCGCTTGCGGAACATCTGGGCAATGCAGCCTTTTTCGCAGAGAAAATAAAGCAGCTTGACAAATTGCTGCATAATCGCTCAAATAAAACAGGACTGCTTCAAGCTTGAGGCAGTCCTGCTGGCTTTATTGAAATAGGGTGCAGCC
>CAVEOA010000046.1:7234-10854 GCA_963617205.1 Alloprevotella sp.
TGCAGCCCATTTCTCGAAATTCGGCTGCCTTTTGAAGGAGCGCATCCTCCGTGACACCGAACTTTTTCGATAGGCATTGAAGGCAGAGAAAGGAAACGGCGCCGCGGTTGATGAGCTTCTTCGTCAGCGCGATTTCAACGCTTTGCAGCGGTCGGCGGCACTGTATGCATTCAGGCATTTTCCTTCACCAGATGGCAGAGGAACAGCCGGCTGTCATGCGCCTGAATGTGCGGATTGAAGAAATCCTTCTGCGGACCGATATGCTCGCCGGAAAACACATCCGTCATGTCGAGCAGAACGCCGCTGGTTACGGGCAGACCCATGTCGGCAAATTCGGCGTGCACCTCGGCAGCGGAATCGGAGAGGTTGGCGTAGAAGAGCGCAAACTCATTGTCCGACAGGTGGCGCAGGAGGACAAACGCGGTGTCCGCCGGATGAATCCACGGATCCTGCGGATTCTCAGGATTCGGCACGCAGACGCTGTCACGGCGGACGATGTACGGCGCACGGCATTCGACATCCTGATCGATGCGCAGCAGCGCGGGATTGAGCATCAGCGTGCGGTATTCCGGCGCGAGGGTGCGCAGGTCGGCGCCCATCATCAGCGGTACGCCGCAAAGGCACCACAGGGTGAATTGCAGGCGATATTCCTCGAAGGAACACACCCTGCCGAAGCCGACATTGCCCTTGCCGCACATGCCGACCGTCAGCATGTCCATGTCGTTGAAGCAATGGTTGCCGCTCATGCAGAGCTTGCTTAGCTGGCTCTTGACGATGTCGGTGAAGGAAACGAAGTTATCCATGATGTCGCCGGTGGAGCGGTACATGTGGGCGCCGATGGAGCGCATCCATTTGCCGGGCTCTTCCATGCCCCAGTTGCAGGCGGAAAAGAGAATCGAGCGCCCGGTCGCCTTGAGCGCCATGGACATGGTCAGGTAGCGCATCTTGCAGTTGCCGGAATTCGGGAAGTTGCAATAGTCGTATTTCAGATAGTCAACGCCCCAGTCCGCGAAGGTCTGCGCATCGATGAACTCATGGTCGTAGCTGCCGGGATAACCGGCACAGGTGCGCGCACCGGCGCAGGAGTACATGCCGAACTTCAGCCCCTTGCTGTGGACGTAATCGGCGACGGACTTCATGCCGTTCGGGAACTTTTCGGGGTCGGGGACGATTCGGCCGTCAGCGCCGCGCTGGCGAAGGCTCCAGCAGTCATCGATGACCAGATACTCGTAGCCCGCATCGCGGTAGCCCTGCGAGACCATCAGGTCAGCCATCTGATGAATCAGCTCCTCGTTGATGTTGGCGCCGAACGTGTTCCATGAATTCCAGCCCATTGGCGGTGTTTGCGCAAGTGTCATTGGTATCCTCCGTTCCTCCTGCTTTGGCAGGTCGTTGTGATGGGTGTTCGGTTGATTCTTTCGCCGAAGGATTGAAAAAACCTGCTGACCAATCGGCACGGAAAAATATTTTTTTGACGGGTGAAAATTAAAGGACTTTCGCCATGCCTGTCGAATCAAAATTGACGATTCAGGCGGATTTGCTCCTGAAAAGGACAGGATGTCCACAGTGCATTTTGTTTGAGGAGGAACTGAACGCACCATGAAAAAGGCTACCATGATTCTGGACAAGGACTATGTCATTTCGCAGGTTGACAAGCGGCTGTACGGCTCGTTTATTGAGCATCTCGGGCGCGCAGTGTATACGGGCATCTATGAGCCGGGTCATCCCGAGGCGGATGAACAGGGCTTCCGCCGCGATGTGCTGTCGCTGGTGAAGAAGCTGGATGTGCCGGTCGTGCGGTATCCGGGCGGCAACTTCGTTTCCGGCTTCCGCTGGGAGGACTCTATCGGGCCGAAGAGCGAGCGTCCTGCGCGGCTTGATCTGGCTTGGAAGACGACCGAGCCGAACACATTCGGTTTGCATGAATTTGTTGACTGGGCGAAGAAGGCGAACACGGACGTCATGTACGCCGTCAACCTCGGCACGCGCGATATCCTCGATGCGCAGTATGTTGTTGAATATTGCAATCACGCCTCCGGCACGGCATGGAGCGACCTGCGCATCAAGAACGGCGCGAAGGATCCCTTCAATATCAAGCTCTGGTGCCTCGGCAACGAGATGGATGGTCCGTGGCAGACCGGCGCAAAGACCGCCTACGAGTACGGTCGCAAGGCAAATGAGGCCGCGAAGGTGATGAAGTGGGTCGACCCGACCATCGAGACGGTTGCGTGCGGCTCCTCCAGCACGAATATGCCGACGTTCGGCACGTGGGAGCATGAGGTGCTCATGCAGAGCTACGACAACGTTGACTATGTGTCGCTGCACCGCTATTACGGCAATCCGCACAACGATACGCAGGACTTCCTCGCATCGACGATGGATTTGGATGACTTCATCAAGACGGTCGCCGCCATCTGCGACGCGGTCAAGGGCACGAAGCATTCCAAGAAGACGGTCAATCTTTCGCTGGACGAGTGGAACGTGTGGTATCACTCGAATGATCAGGATCAGAGCCTGTACAAGAACAAGCCGTGGGGCACCGCGCTGCACCTGCTTGAGGACGTGTACAACTTTGAGGATGCGCTGCTGGTCGGCCTGATGCTCATCACGATGCTGCGCAACGCCGACCGCGTCAAGATCGGATGCCTCGCGCAGCTGGTCAACGTAATCGCGCCGATTATGACGCGCGAAAACGGCGGCGCGTGGGCACAGACCATCTTCTACCCGATGATGGACGCATCGAAGTACGGTCGCGGCAAGTCGCTCCTGCCGCAAATCGTCTGCGGAAAGCACGACACGAAGCATTTCTCTGCCGTGCCGGACATGGATGCCGCCGCAACGATGGACGATGAGGGCAATGTGACCGTGTTCGCCGTCAACCGCGACCTCAGCGAGCCGATGACGCTGTCGCTTGATCTGCGCTCCTTCGGCAGCCTGCGTCCGGTCATGCACTCCGTGCTGCACCACGATGACATGAAGGCGGTCAACACTGAGGATGCGCCGAACACGGTCATGCCGGTGGAGGTTGCCTGCCCGAAGGAAGGGGAGGAAATCGTCCTGCCTGCCGCAAGCTGGAATGTGATTCGCTTCGCAAAGGTCTGACAGGCGACACGCGGAACTTGCCTGAAAAAGCGCTCAACCCAATCGCGAAATGGGTCAAGGGTCGAAGACCCTTGCAGGGTGCAGGGACAGCGTCCCTGCTGGGGTTTGGGGCAAAGCCCCAACCAAAAGGACAAAGTCAACAATGTAGATGAATCCAACAATTCAGGTGCAGGCAGCGAAGCGTCCCTGCCAGTAACTAAAAACAGTTGTCTCAAAACACTTTTCGGTTAGAAAACGGCACGGATATCGACCAAGCTGGTTGAATATCCGTGCCGTTTTTGATGGGCAACATCGTTTGGGGCAATCCTTGCTGAAATTGAGACAGCCGCTTTTTAGTTACCTGTGCTGCGCTGAAAGCGTTCCGCGGACTGCGTCCGCTTCTCTGTTCAGCGCTTGTGAGGGTGGGGTTGGGGACATTTGCATTGTTGACTTTGTTCCTTTGGTTGGGGCGTTGCCCCAAACCCCAGCAGGGACGCTGTCCCTGCACCCTGCAAGGGAGTTCCTCCCTTGACCCTTTT
>CAVEOA010000047.1:0-10465 GCA_963617205.1 Alloprevotella sp.
AGCCCCGGATTTTGAGGTCAAATCAGGACAAATCACTTCAAATTTGGACAAACATGATCAGCGGATTTGGATACAAGAAAACCCCGGAAAGTGTTGATTTTCCGGGGTTTTTCGAGGTTTTCGATTGTAAAATCGCGTCCAATTATCTCTTGGAGAACTGAGGTGCGCGACGAGCGGCTTTGAGGCCGTACTTCTTGCGTTCCTTCATACGAGGATCGCGGGTGAGGAAGCCAGCCTTCTTGAGGGCGCCGCGGAGCTCGGGATCAGCCTTGCACAGGGCGCGGGAAATGCCGTGACGGATAGCACCGGCCTGACCGGAAACGCCGCCGCCGCACACGTTCACGACCACGTCGAAGGAGGTCGTGCCGGTCAGCGTCAGGGGCTGACGAACAGTCATCTTGAGGGTCTCAAGACCGAAGTAATTATCAATGTCACGCTTGTTGATGGTCACTTTGCCATCGCCGGCGACCAGGCGGACGCGGGCAACAGCCTTCTTACGGCGACCAACTGCGCTGTAATCAACCTTAGCCATTTGTTATTCTCCTTTCCGCCTTACACGAGGTCGTACTTCACGGGCTTCTGCGCCGCATGGTCATGATCCGGACCAGCGTATACCTTGAGCTTCTTGGCCATCTGACGGCCCAGAGGTCCCTTGGGCAGCATGCCCACGACAGCATGGCGGATTGCAAATTCAGGCTTCTCAGCCAGCAGCTTGCGGTACTTCGTTTCCTTCAGACCGCCGACGTAGTTGCTGTGATGATAATAAACCTTCTGATCCAGCTTCTTGCCGGTCATCACGATTTTATCCGCATTGATGATAATGACATAATCGCCGGTATCCACGTTGGGGGTGTAGATCGGCTTATTCTTGCCGCGAAGGATGTTCGCGACCTGGCTGGCCACACGGCCAAACACCTGACCCTCGGCATCGACAACATACCACTGACGGGTAATGTCAGCCGCTTTCGGCATGAACGTCTTCAAAGGTATTTCCTCCCTAAGTGTAGGTCTCTATGTTGGTGCGGTACGGCATGATGGTCGCATGTCCTCCGCGGGTGTTTCAATAGATTCCGGGGCAAGCGGAGCTATTGATGCCAAATGCTATTTTACTATAGAAAAAACGCTTTGTCAAGCAGAAAATGCACTGATTTCGCGGATTTCGCAGTAAATCGGCACGCGGAAGACAGGGCAAGCCCGCGCTTATGACCTCGTCAGTTGTAAATCGTGAAGGAAATTCGTTAGAAGGATTGCATATTGATCCAAAATGGGTTATAATACTTTTACGAAACACTTATTCACAAGGAGGCGTTTCCCATGATTCAGATTATCGCAGGCAAGAAGGGCACCGGCAAGACCAAGCGGCTGATCGATATGACCAACAATACCGCCAAGACCAGCACCGGTAATGTCGTTTTCCTTGATAAGAACGACAGCTACATGTATGAAGTCGACCGCGCAGTGCGCTTTGTGAATGTCGAAGAGTACAGCGTTTCCGGCGCGGAAATGTTCCTGGGCTTCCTCGACGGCATGCTCGCAAGCAACTATGACATCAAGACCGTCTTCATCGACGCGTTCCTGAAGCTCATCAAGATCGACCTGGCCGACTCGAAGTGGTTCTTCGACAGCCTCGCAAAGAACGCGGCGAAGCATGACGTGACCTTCGTGCTCTCCGTCAGCGCCGATCCCGAGGAGCTGCCGGACTTCTGCAAGGGCTACATCATCTGATTCAACGCTGTTTATAGCAGCCCGAGGGGCGGCGGACGATCATTTGCCGCCGTCCCCTTTCTTTCATTGTGACCGTTTAACGATTTAAAGCGGGCACGTCCCGCGGATAGGAGCGTGAACCTTATGTCATTCATTTCCACCCGCGGTGGTGCCTGCGTCACGGCATCCCAAGCCATTCTTCGCGGCCTTGCCCCTGACGGCGGTCTGTATGTGCCGACGATTTTTCCGCAGATGAAGCCGGAGGACATTGCAGCGCTTGCACACATGGATTACCGTGCCCGTGCGCTGACCATTCTGCGCGGCTTCCTCGATGACTTTGCGCCCGCCGAGCTGGAGCAGGCGATTGCCGAGGCGTATGCTACGCCCAAGTTCGATACGCCCGCCATCGCGCCGGTGAAGAAGCTCAACGACACGACGCACGTGCTGGAGCTGTTCCACGGTCCGACGCTGGCCTTCAAGGACATGGCGCTGCAGCTCCTGCCGCACCTGACTACGATCTCTGCGCGCAAGAACGGCGAGCACCATGAGATTGCCATCCTCGTTGCGACAAGCGGCGACACCGGCAAGGCGGCGCTGGAGGGCTTCAAGGATGTCCCCGGAACGTCCTGCACCGTCTTCTATCCAACGGACGGCGTCAGTGACGTCCAGAAGCTGCAAATGACCACTACCGGCGGCAGCAATACGCATGTCATCGCCATCAACGGCAATTTCGATGATGCGCAGTCCGGCGTGAAGGCGCTGTTCGCCTCGGAGGAATTCAATCGGCAGGTCGCCGAGCGCGGCAAGGTGCTGTCCTCCGCCAATTCCATCAACTTCGGTCGCCTCGTGCCGCAGATTGTGTATTACTTCTCCGCCTACGCCGAGCTGCTTGCAAGCGGCGCGATTGCGCTGGACGATTCGGTCAACTTCGTTGTCCCGACGGGCAATTTCGGCAACATCCTTGCCGGCTATTATGCGCGCTGCATGGGTCTGCCGATCGGGCGGCTCATCTGCGCGTCGAACCGCAACAACGTGCTGACGGATTTCTTCACGAACGGCGTCTACGACAAGCGCCGACAGCTGTACAAGACGACATCGCCCTCGATGGACATCCTGATTTCCTCGAACCTCGAGCGCCTGCTGTTTGAATGCGCCGACCGCGACGGAGCGCTCATCAAACGCTGGATGGATCAGCTCAATGAATCCCACAGCTACGCCATCGGCGAACAGCGGCTGGACTGGCTGCTGAGCGTGTTTGCCGCAGGCTATGCGGATGACAGCGAGGGCGCGGAGGAAATTGCCCGCGTCTTCCATCAGGATCACTATCTGATGGACACGCACACGGCGGTCGCAAGCCGCGTGCTCCGTCAGTATCGCGAAAAGACGGGCGACATGACGCAGACGGTCATCGTATCGACGGCAAGCCCGTACAAGTTCTCTGCGGATGTGCTTGCAGCCGTCGCCGGTCAGGGCGAAACAAAGGGGCTCGATGCGTTTGCCTGTGCCGAGCGCCTGTCTGCGGCATCCGGTCTGCCGGTGCCCGAGCAGGTCAGCGCACTGCGGACGCTGCCCATCCGCCATACGGCGCACTGCGAAAAGGACGATATGGCACAGGCGGTGCTCTCTGCCTTCGGCGCGTAACAATCAGGCTTGCAATCAGGAAGGATCAACATGAACAACACGGACATGCTTCTGGTTCAGGAAACGCTCAATACCCTTGTCGGCTGCACGCTGTCCGAAATCAACCGGACAAACGAAATGCTGCTTCTGACCTTCGCGGAGCCCGACGGGTTCGCGCAGGAAAGCCGGGAGCATGTTTTGCGGCTTCAGTGCTATTATCGTTTCGTTCAGGACGGCCGCATGGTCTTTGCGCACAGCGATTACTTCCAGCCGTCGGAGAAAATGTGGCAGCTGTGGCAGGCGCAGGGGTATGAGGAGGACTTTATCCCGGAGGACTACCGCTGCGACGAGGAAGGCGCGAATCGCCTCGACGACCGCATTGCCGAAATGGATGCGCTGCTGCTCACCGGCGCATATCGCGTGTGCACGGTGATGGTGGATTCCATCGGCGACGTCACGATGTGCTTTGATAACGGCGCGGTGCTGAGCGTTCTGGTGGACACGTCCGGCGGCGAGGAGTGCTGGCGTCATCTTCCGCCGGAGGAGAACAAGCCGCAGCTCGTCATCTACAGCGACGGCATTGAATACGAAGAGGACAACGAGCCGTAATCAAAGGAAGAAACAGGGGAGACTGCTTGACTGGCAGCCTCCCCGTTTGTTATGGTGTAAAGGACGGAACAACATTTGCGATCGGAATGCAGAAAAGAAACGGGACGAAAAAAGGAGGGACGAAGTCCCCGAAGTCCCTCCCTTCCTGAAGTTACTCGTATTCGCAGACGCTTGCCCACTGGGTCAGCAGCTCGCGCTCTTCCGGCTTGCCCTTGACGGACTGGCTGGCAGCGACAATCGGAATCCACTTCTGGACATACTGCTTGGCGGTGTCACTCTTCTTGCAGAAGAGGTTGAGGTACTTTTCCGCAAGCTCCTTCTTGCCGTCCAGCACGAACAGCAGGTACGTGCGCGCCACGTCAGCGGAGGCGTTGCCCTGCGTCGCGTGCGACCAGTCCAGCAGATACCACTTGCCTTCGGGCGTGATGATGATGTTGGACGGGTTGAAGTCGCCGTGGCAGACCTTGTGGTGGACGCGCATTGCCGCCAGACGGGTGTGCAGCTCATAACGGGTCGTGGCGTCAAGGGTGGTGGAGGAAATCTTGCGCTGCATCTTCTCGGTCAGGTTGTTGAGCATCGGGCAGGTGTGCGCCTGCACGTCCATCTGAATGTCAACAAACAGGTTGAGCAGTTCATCCTCACGCTCGGGCTGCTCTTCCATGATGGCGGCGAGCGTCTTGCCCTCGATAAATTCGGTGGTGATTGCCCACTGACCGTCAACGGTGTTGACCGCCAGAAGCTTGGGAATCGGCAGACCGGTTTCCTCGACGCGCGCGGTGTTCAGCGCCTCGTTGAGGATATCCGCCTTGCTGTAGCCTTCGGAAAATACTTTGATTGCCTTGTCGCCGTCGCGGTAAATCTTCTTATTGTCACGAACGGCAATCACATTGCTGAAATCCATAGTGAACCTCCTTGCGTATTCAAACGGGACAAACAAGCCCGCGTTTCGCTGAAAAAAAGCAGCTGTACGAATGTCTTATTTTATCTATTCTGCGTCCAGAACCGACATTCCTGCTGACGACCGAAACTTTTTTCGCGCCGGAACAGGAACCCCCGACCCGGCAGAAAGGCATCTGCCAAGCCGGGGTGATTCGGATTACTCGCCGTAATACGCCTTGAGATACATTTCCTTGATTTCGCTGATGAGCGGATAACGGGGGTTCGCGCCGGTGCACTGGTCGTCGAACGCCTGCTCGGACATCTCATCGAGCGTCGCGAGGAACTTCTCCTCGTCCACGCCGTAGTCGCGGATGGTGTTCTTGATGCCGACGCGCTCCTTCAGGGCATGGATGTTGCTGATGAGGTTCTCGACGGTCTCGTCGTCATTCGCACCCTTGAAGCCCAGGAATTCGCCGAATTCGGCATAGCGGCGCTTCGTGTGCGGATAGGCGTACTGCGGGAAGGTGCCCATCTTCGCGGGAACCTCGGCGCTGTTGTAGCGGATGACCAGCTCGATCATCAGCGCGTTGGCGATGCCGTGCGGCAGGTGATGGAACGCGCCCAGCTTATGCGCCATGGAGTGGCAGACGCCCAGGAAGGCATTCGCGAACGCCATACCGGCCATCGTGGCGGCGTTGCCCATCTTTTCACGGGCGACAGGCTCATTCTGACCGTTGTCATAGCAGGCCGGGAGGTATTCAAAGATCAGCTGTGCAGCCTGCTTGGCAAGGCCGTCGGTGAAGTCGGTCGCCATCATGGAGGCATAGGCTTCCAGCGCGTGGGTCAGCGCATCGATGCCGGAGGCGGACGTCAGGCCCTTCGGCGCGGACATCATCATGTCGGCATCGACAATGGCCATCTTGGGCAGCAGCTCGTAGTCAGCCAGCGGATACTTGACGCCGCTGTCCTGGTCGGTGATGACGGCGAACGGCGTGACCTCGGAGCCTGTGCCGGCAGAGGTCGGAATCGCGATGAAGTACGCCTTTTCGCCCATCTTCGGGAAGGTGTACACACGCTTGCGGATATCCATGAAGCGCATCGCCATGTCGAGGAAGTCAACCTCGGGATGCTCGTACATGACCCACATAATCTTGCCGGCGTCCATCGCGGAGCCGCCGCCGATGGCGATGATGCAGTCCGGCTGGAAGGAGGTCATGGCCTTTGCGCCTTCCTTCGCGCAGGCGAGGGACGGGTCGGGCGCGACATCGTAGAACGTGGTGTGGACGATGCCCATTTCATCGAGCTTGTCGGTGATTGCCTTCGTGAAGCCGGATTTGAACAGGAACGCGTCAGTGACGATGAAGCAGCGCTTCTTGCCCATGACGGTCTTGAGCTCGTTCAGGGCGACAGGCAGGCAGCCCTTCTTCATATAGACCTTTTCAGGTGCGCGGAACCACAGCATATTCTCCCTCCGAATCGCGACAGTCTTGACGTTGAGCAGGTGCTTGATGCCCACGTTTTCGGAGACGGAGTTGCCGCCCCAGGAGCCGCAGCCCAGCGTCAGGGAAGGACGGAGCATGAAGTTGTACAAATCGCCGATGCCGCCCTGAGAGGAAGGCGTGTTGACCAGAATGCGGCAGGTCTTCATGCGCGCGGCGAAGCGGTCAATCAGATCCTTTTTGGTGACGGCGTTCAGGTAGATGGAGGACGTATGGCCGTAGCCGCCGTCCGCGATGAGGTGCTCCGCCTTGTCGAACGCGTCGTCGATATCCTTGGCGCGGTACATCGCCAGAACAGGAGACAGCTTCTCGTGCGCAAATTCCTCGGACAGGTCGACAGACTCAACCTCGCCGATGAGAAGCTTGGTGGTTTCAGGCACGTCCACGCCGGAGAGCTTGGCGATGGTGTGCGCCTTCTGACCGACAATCTTGGCGTTCAGCGCGCTGTTGATGATGATGGTCCTGCGAACCTTGTCCAGCTCCTCGCCCTCGAGGAAGTAGGCGCCGCGGTTGACAAATTCCGCCTTGACCGCGTCGTAGATGCCGTCCAGCACGATGGTGGACTGCTCAGACGCGCAGATCATGCCGTTGTCGAACGTCTTGGAATGGATGATGGAGTTGACCGCTACGCGCACATCCGCAGAATCATCGATGATCGCAGGCGTGTTGCCGGCGCCGACGCCCAGTGCGGGCTTGCCGGAGGAATACGCCGCCTTGACCATGCCCGGACCACCGGTCGCGAGGATGATGTCGGCTTCCTTCATCGCCATGTTCGTCAGCTCCAGGGACGGGATGTCAATCCAGGAGATGATGTCCTCCGGCGCGCCGGCTGCCACAGCGGCCTCCAGCACGACCTTCGCGGCGGCGATGGTGGACTTCTTCGCACGGGGATGCGGAGAAATGATGATGCCGTTGCGGGTCTTCAGGCAGATCAACGTCTTGAAAATCGCGGTCGAGGTGGGGTTCGTCGTCGGGATTACGGCTGCGACAACGCCGATGGGCTCGGCGACCTTCATCATGCCGTATGCTTCGTTGCGCTCCAGCACGCCGACGGTCTGCGTGTCCTTATAAGCATTGTAGATATATTCGGCGGCATAGTGGTTCTTGATGACCTTGTCCTCCACGATGCCCATGCCGGTCTCCTCGACCGCCATCTTGGCCAGCGGAATGCGCATGTTGTTTGCAGCGAGCGCGGCTGCCTTAAAGATATGGTCGACCTGCTCCTGCGTATAGGTTGCGTAGATCCCCTGCGCCGCACGGACACGGGCAAGCGCCGCCTCGAAGCTTTCCACGCTGTCTACGATCGGATATTCCTTCGCCATACTGTTCTCTCTCCTTATGATTCGTTCATCCTTCCGGATGGGAAAGTGATGCCTGAAATCGGGGTACGGGTACAGTGTAGCAGAGGATACGCGCTTTGTCAAGTTCTTAACGATATTTTTTTCACAATTTACAATCCTTTTACAACGTGATGGAAAAACAGGGAAATTAACGGACGTAATTGACAAACCGGTTGCAGGAACATCATGCCGGTATGAACATCGCTCGCGTGCAGACGATTCCATTCACAAAAAAAGACGACACTCCGATTGAGTGCCGTCCGGATGCGGTTTACTGCATTTCGTATGCGATGATGGCAGCAAGCTCCACGCAGCGGTAAAGACCATTGGCAAGCTGCTGCGGTGCGCCGGAGCACCTCGCGTTATTCGTGTTCAGGTCGTCCAGCACGCCGGAAATCAGGCTGGTGTAGGCGCCATATGTGTCCAGCTCCAGCGCGATAATCGCCAGCAGATCCACCATTCGATAAGCGCCGTTCGCCTCCTGCTGCGGTGCGCCGGAGCAGCTTGCGTTAATGGTGTTCATGTCATCGAGCACGCCGGTAATCATGCTGGTATACGTGCCGGATGTGTCCAGCTCCATTGCGATAATCGCCAGCAGCTCCGTGCAGCGGTAGAAGCCGTTTGCGGATTGCTGCGGCGCGCCGGAGCACCTTGCGTTGTTCGTGCTCAGGTCGTCGAGCACGCCGGTAATCAGGCTGCTGTAGGCGCCGTAGGTGTCATGCTGCATCGCGATGATGGCAAGCATATCGACGCAGCGGTAGGCGCCGTTTGCTGTCTGCTGCGGTGCGCCGGAGCAGCTCGCATTGAGCGTGTTCATGTCATCCAGCACATCGGATACAAGGCTTGTGTAGCTGGTATTCGGGCTGCTCAGTGCAATGACCGCAAGCATCTCTGTCAGCCTGTAAGCGCCGTTGACAGCCTGCTGCGGCGCGCCGGAGCAGCTCGCGTTAATGGTGGTCATGTCATCGAGAATCGTGGAAATCAGGCTGCTGTTATCCGCAGACGCGGTCATCATGCCGAAGCACAACAGCATCGCCAGAAAGACGGCTAACATTCGTTTCATATGGTGTTGTCCCCTTCCATCCATTCACGCAGGAATTACAGGTCGCTGTCGATTTCTGCCTGCTCGCTCTGTTTTTCATTCCTCGCTTCTTCTACATCGGCATCGGTGAAGTAATGATAACTCAGGTCGAGATAATAATAATATTTGTAGTCAGCATCACGGATATAGTAGGAAATGAGGTCGATTTTGACGTGATAACCATCAGCTTCAACAATCCACTCATCATAATCTATGTAATTTCCTGCAAAGTTATCCATAAGCGGAACGAAGAAATAAACCCAGAGCGCCATGCTTTTCATTGCTTTTCCAGTAATCAGGTTGCAGCTGCCGTTTGTGTTGCCAAGCGGTGATCCGTACTGCCGTACAAGGCTTTGATACAATTTTTTGTAAACATCATTCGTTGTATCCTTAGACGTGCATAAATTGCTGAAGGTGTAGTCCATGTCAATCAGCTTGCCGTCATCATCAAAGTAGAAAATGCACCCGGCATCATCATATCCGGCAATCTTTCCCGTGAATGTAAAGTTACTTTCATCCGTTGTCCGCACCAGCGTGGTTTCCTTTGCCAGAATGTCATCCATGGTATCGCCGAACTTGATTCCGCTGCGCAGCGTGAAATCATCATCCGCCAACGCGAAGGACATGCAGCTGAGCGCCAGCAATACGCACAGCAGCCTTTTCAGCCTTTTTAACCCCTGCATCTGTTTTTTCTCCCTTTCCTTTTGTCCTGATTGTGGCCTGCACACAGCCGCACGATTGCTCACCTCCTGCCGGATGCATACATTTGTTCGTATAGTACATTCATGATAGCAGAAACGCATGTTCTTGTCAAGCGGTTTTCCCGATTTCTTCCATCAAATTTGAAAGCAGCCTTTGCACCCCTTTAACGCACACAAAAAAGTCCGCAACCATCAAAAGACGATTGCGGACTTTTCAGCGGAGAAGCCGGGATTTGAACCCGGGCTGCGATTACTCACACTACTCCCTTAGCAGGGGAGCCCCTTCGGCCACTTGGGTACTTCTCCATGTCAAGTATCGTGTTGTCAGAAAAAAGCTGGCGGAGAGAGAGGGATTCGAACCCCCGGTACCTTTCGGTATCACTGGTTTTCAAGACCAGCGCCATCAACCGCTCGGCCATCTCTCCACAATGGAACCAGCCTCATCATTCTACCACAATGTAAAGCGTTCGTCAAGTGGCATGTGAAAAGAAATTTGGTTTTGATGTAGGAGTACAATACATCTTGGACAAGGAGCAAAAAAGGGTAGAAGGATGGCGAGAAATCGGTTATAGTAAGAGTAGCCACACCCAACCACAACCGAAAGGAGCGCATCCTTCATGAGCAACAGTATAACACAGGATATGAACTATCGGCAATCCCTAATGAAATACGCGGAGAAGTACGGCGTAAAACGGGCAAGCAGGAAATACAACAAGAGCCGCTCATACATCTACTTCTGGCGTGCCCGATGGGATGGATCAGTAAACTCCCTGGCCTGTCAATCGAAGCGCCCACACGGGCATCCGCGGCAGCACACAGAGGAGGAATTGACGCTCATTCGCAACATGCGCCGCCGAAATCCCAAGCTTGGCCTTACAGAGCTCTGGTTTCGGCTAAAAGAGCGGGGATACGCGCGCTGCGTTGAAAGCCTGTATCGCGTCATGCGAAGAGAGGGGCTCATCAAGGGGCGTCCTGTAAAGAAAAAGCAGAAACCAAAGCCCTATGAACAGATGACGCACCCGGGCGAGCGCA
>CAVEOA010000048.1:0-9969 GCA_963617205.1 Alloprevotella sp.
ACCTTTTTAAGCAGCTTGGCGACTATAAAGATTCTCCCCAAAAGGCAGAAGAACTTCTGCCGTTAATTATTTACCTCCTGCATCAACAAGCCGAGTAGTCTGGTTTGTGATTACCATTTCAAAATAGTTTCTTACACCGCGAGCGTTGCCAAAGGTTTCATCGTTTTTATGTTGTTTGAAATAATTCAGAGCAATTGGCTTTGCTTCTTTATCCAATGTATACTTATTCTTGACGCAGAATGATTCGAATATTTCATGCAACTCATCATCCGAGTAACTGCTGAAATGAATAGTCCTGCTGAACCTGGAACGCAAGCCGGGATTCGATTCGATGAATTGTTCCATTTCGTTTTCGTATCCGGCAACTATAACCACCATGTCATCGCGATAATCCTCCATGGCCTTTACAAGGGTATCGATTGCTTCTCTTCCATAGTCGTTGGAGGAATCATTCGATGTGAGCGAGTAGGCTTCGTCAATAAAGAGAATACCACCCTTTGCTTTTTTGATTACTTTCCGTTGTGTACCAGGCGACACAGCCAATGCTTGTGGAGAACCAGAACAATCTGTTTTTGATATCACTCAGTGTGCCAATGGCAGCTTGGACGACTGCGGCTGACCTGTCTGGCTTTTCAAAATGTTTAAGGTGATATGGAACGGTATAGGACGACAGAGCTTTAAGCCTTTCCAATTTCTTGAACTTGTCCAGTATACTTTGTGCTTCGTCCATTGTGGCATTCCGCGATATACCCAGTGTCCTGTATGGATTGTCAAGAAATACATTAAGAGCTCTTCTGTTGGTTGTGGTGATTCTATTCTGGGTTATCGTCAAATCGTCAGGTGAGCTTGCTGCATCCGCGATCGTTTGAATCTGAGAGGATTGTTCCTTTTTCTTCAGGTCCCGTTCTAACAAAAGCAGTTCTAAGTATACTGTTGCCGGTTGATCTGGTACAATAAAAATGTTAACAGCTGCCATTACAGGAACGAAACAACTTTTGAATCAGCCAATTATTGTGCTGATTAGTCTATAGAGAAAGTACATTATCTCAACTTGTCCTCTTGCCAGCGGCTACAGCGGAGCAGATCGTCAGGCCAGCTCCTTCTATTTTGTGTTCGATGTGCTGAGCATCAAACGGTCTAACTCAATTATTTTCTAACAACTTATCCGACAGTCATAAAAGATCGGCGTTCAACCGATCTTTTTTTCGCGATAATCAACCTGATGTTTTTTAGTTTGTGTCACCTCTGTTCCGCTACCATGATTCACTATCATTCTATTATCACATTGAACAGCAATGTACTTTCAAGCCCGCTCACGCTGCTGGAAAAACGTTGCAAATGTCTGCCGCGTATGGTATAATGAAACTCGTTATGGTATTGGAAACAGGCTTTCACTCGCGTTGAGCCGTTTTCCATACCGCAAAGTAATAAAGCGAGGTTTCGCCATGGCAGAAGAAAACGTAGCGACGAGCGTACAGACGATGAAACGCTTTGCGCTTATCGGTCTCGGCGCACTGGTTGTTCTGTTCGGTCTGATTTATTTCATCGTGGCGCAAAGCTGGTCTATCGTCACTACCACAACGAGCAACACGTCCCTGCAATGTGTTCTTTCGAACCTGACTGACGGCACCGTAGTGGAGCAGCAAATAAGCAAAAACGGTACCCAGCTTTCCGAATTGACGCTGTATCCCAGTATTCCGCAGATGGTGCAAGGCACGCTGACGCTGGATGTGCTTGACGGGAATCAGATTGTCGCCTCCAGCACCTTCGCACTTGATTCGCTGAAAAACATGGAGGGCTTCACGGCCTCCTTCGGCAATATTGACGTTGGGGACACAGGCGATCTTGTCGTGCGCATTACGGTTTCAAGGACGGAGAACAACAACTTCTTCTCGCTGTACTACTGGAATACCATTGACACCGGGCGCTATCAGGTTGCTGCATCCGGGCTTAATCAGCTGACCGTGAACGGCGAACAGGTGGAAGGGCGCTTGTCGAGCACGCTTTCGATGATGCGTCCCACGAATGCCCTGACGATTTATCTGATCGTGGCGGCAGCGGTGGTCATCCTCTATATTGCCCTGATGGCATGGACGCTGCGCTGCTGCAAGGCTGGCAGACAAACCATTGTGCTGGTGCTCTATGAGGAGTGCAAGCGCTATCGCTATCTGATTGAGCGTCTCGTTTCCCGCGACTTCAATACGAAGTATCGTCAGTCCATCCTCGGCGTGCTGTGGAGCTTCCTCAATCCGCTGCTGACCATGCTGGTGTACTACATCGTATTCTCGACCATCTTCAAGAGCGATATCCCGAATTTTCCTGTTTATCTGCTGACCGGCATTGTGATGTTCAACTTCTTCAGCGAGGCATCCAGCATGTGCCTGGAATCCATTACCTGCAATGCCTCTTTAATCACAAAGGTGTATGTGCCAAAGTACATTTATCCGCTCAGCCGCGTCATGTCCTCGCTGGTCAATCTGCTCATCTCCCTGATTCCCTTGCTGATTGTGACGCTGATTACCGGCGTACATCTGAATTGGTCGCTCCTGCTGCTGCCGATCCCGATCATCTGCGAGGCAGTCTTCTCCCTTGGCATGGGCATGATTCTCGCCACAAGCAACGTGTTCTTCCGCGACACCAAATTCCTGTGGAGCGTCCTCATCATGATGTGGAATTTCCTCACCCCCGTCTTTTATCCGGAATCCATCATTCCTTCGCAGTTGACGACGCTCTACCACATGAATCCCCTGTATCAGTTTGTTTACTTCGTCCGCTGCATTCTGCTCGACAGCGTCACGCCACAGCCCATCACCTATGTCTACTGCATCGCGTGTGCGGTGATTCCGCTGATGCTGGGGCTTTATGTCTTCCGCAAATATCAGAACCGCTTCGTGCTGTACCTGTGAGGTAAAATAACGATGAGTGACATCATGATTTCCGTCAAGGATGTAGGCGTTTGCTTCCGCATGGATGCGAACCGCACCACGAACCTGAAGGAATGGGCAGTCCGCGCGTTGAAGCGGCAGAATAAAGTCGAAGATTTCTGGGCACTGCGCAATGTGAGCTTTGACGTCTGCAAGGGCGAGGTGCTCGGGCTGATCGGCCGCAACGGTGCCGGCAAAAGCACCCTGCTCAAGGTGATTTCCGGCATCATCAAGCCGCAGGAAGGCAACGTTGTGCGCGGCGCACGCGTTGTTCCCATGCTGGAACTCGGCAGTGGCTTTGATATGGAGCTGACAGGCACGGAGAACATCTTCCTCAATGGTGCGATTCTCGGCTACACCAAGCATTTTCTGGAAGAGAAATATGACAGCATTGTCGAATATGCTGAGCTTGGCGAATTCATCAACATGCCGCTGAAGACGTATTCCTCCGGCATGCTGGCGCGTCTGGCATTCTCCGTAGCAACAATGGTGAAGCCCGATGTGCTGATTGTGGACGAAATTCTTGCCGTCGGCGATGAGCACTTCCAGAAGAAGAGCCACGAGCGCATGATGGAGCTCATGAGTGGCGGCACAACAGTGTTGTTCGTCAGCCACAACATTTCACAGATTCGCAATATGTGCCAGCACGTTGTGTGGCTCGACCACGGTCATGTGAAAATGATGGGCGATGCCGCGGACATCTGTGACCAGTACGCAAGAGAATAAAAATCAAATAGGCTGATGTCGGATGCTGAACCGCGCCCTGTCAACTTGACAGGGCGCGGTTCAGATACAGCAATCTTTTTCCGTCCATTCACTTGCGAAAGCAAGCAGGGCGTATTATAAGCGCAAGCATACGGTGAAAGAAGTAATATTTAATGCAACGGAAGTAGTAGAACCATCTGGAATGACATAGTTCCAAAACATGATTGGTGGTGGCTTGCAACTGCGTATAGGTAGTAGAACCATCTGGAATGACATAGTTCCAAAACTTCGGGTCTATCATGATAAAGTGGTAACGGGTAGTAGAACCATCTGGAATGACATAGTTCCAAAACGATACTTGGCGTTGATTTCGCCCATGTCGAGTAGTAGAACCATCTGGAATGACATAGTTCCAAAACTCACCCCATTCGCCATGTGCGACCTGCTTTGTAGTAGAACCATCTGGAATGACATAGTTCCAAAACGTGAAGGCTCGAAAGCCCGCACGGGGGATTGTAGTAGAACCATCTGGAATGACATAGTTCCAAAACGCTTAACCAGTCGCTTTCCGTCACGATTTCGTAGTAGAACCATCTGGAATGACATAGTTCCAAAACCTCAAATCCATGAGGTAGGAACCTTTCGGTCGTGAGCCGCTGTCACGCCGGATGGTTCTTTTTTCTTCAGTATATCACAGCTTGATGATTTTGTCATCATAATTCTGATCAATTTGCCACCGAATTTCCTGCTCATGCATCGGAATCGCCTGATTTTGAAAAATCAGCAGTGTCTTCACTTTCGTGTAGTCGGCATACTTGATGATTTCCTGCCAATCCTCTTCTGAAAAGTAATTATCCAGATTGCAGAGAATCAGCAGCTTTTGTGGCATCCATTCCGCAAGAACATCCATCAGCTTGCAAATTCGCACCAGCGGTGACGTATTCAGCGGACAATCCAGCTGCACGCCAAACGCTTTGCAAACAGCCTGCACCGTCATTTCGTCCGGTGCGTTGATTTCCAGTGGGATTTCACGCATCACCTCCTGCATAAAATCCGACAGCTCCGCCATCTGCTTCTCCCAACTGGCTTGCCGCAGGGGCTCTTTCCGAATGAGCTGATTGATTTCTCCATAGAGTGCCGTTGTGATTTTCTTGTTTGCAAAGTCAATGTGGAATGGGTCAGTGACCACGTACAGCAGTTTGGCGGCATCCGCCAATTCATTGTTTTGCAAAAACATGAACGGCTCCAGCGGCGTTTCTCCTGCTTCCATGGCAAGGAAGCTCTGTACCACTCGCCCATACAGGTGCGGCGAAGCAATCTGCATCGAGGATACGCAATCCGCATCGATTGGCAAATCATGCTCGAAGCTGATGTTCCGCAGTATCAAAAGAACCACAACCTCTCTGTCGTATCCAGCTGTTTTTCCTGCGGACCGCCCAGCAGATACTCAATCTGGCTGTACTGCTTTTCCGTGATGATCATCAGCTGAATGATCCCCTTCGATGGCTTGATGCGGTTCACTCGATGTTTAATCAGGTCAGCCGATACCGCATTGACCGCCAGTTTGCAGTACACCGATTCCTGCATCATCAGAAAGCCGTCCTTGATGAGTTCTCTGCGGAATCGCCCATACGCCGCCCGCTCTTCCGCCGTTGTAACCGGCAAATCAAACATTACGATGACTCTCATGGCTCGCATCCTCATAGTGCATCATCATTCCTTCTGTCCATTCCGTTTGGCCGTCAAGGAAATCCGTCGTATTGCGCACAAAGCGGGCAATCGCCGTGCTGACATACATCTTCTGCTGCTGATAGTATACCTCTGTATTGAGAATATCCAGCAGTTCGTGCTTATACGCCTTGTCAAACGTACGCTCCCCCTGATGCAATACCGCCTGATCCACCAGAAAGCGGAATGGTTCCATCAGGTCGCAAGAAAGGTTGAAGCTGTTGTAGGCGTTCCGATGGTGAATGCCCAGCTGCGTCGCATAGCCGCGTGCTGCAACCTCCTTATTGAAGCAGGAAAGCAGCAGGGCATAGCCGTAATTCAGCGCTGCGTTGCGGTCGCTTTTCAAATCCCGTGAAAAATCCTTGCCGTAGATGCGGTTGAAGTAAACCTTTGCCGCATGTCCTTCACGATTCGTTGCGTCACCGAGGGCAACGTGCTCCGCAAAAGATGCAATTTGTCTCGCCGCCTCCGCAGAAACCTCCTGCATCACCCCTGCCTGATTGAGAATCTTCTGGTAAATGATGTTCTGCCACAGGGCCGCTTTCCGTGCATCACTCCAGTTTGCCTGCGCCGTCATCCTCGCTGCCGTATCATGACTGCCCGCATAGGGAAGCACCTGCCCGCATGGATTCCGCTTTTCATCGCAGAAAATGATGTTCACCTTTTCGTGCATCAGCTCGCAGAGGAGATACCCCGTCAGCGTGACCATCGTCGTATCCAGAATCAGTGTGTGCAGTTCCGAAAGATGAACCATGCGCACCTCATCGCCGCGAATGATGAGAAAACCGTCCTTATACGTCAGCTTGCAGGGGCTTTGAATCACGACGGTTCGGAATCCGGCCATAGCTTCGTCCTCTTCTCGCGCAGTCCTGTGATGGATTGGTCAATCAGGGTAACACCTTTTGTCGGCATGCTGCGGATTCGCCAGTCTGCGCAGGTAATCCAATTCTTTGAAGCCTTTCCCTGCTTCCCCATAGCGTTCAGCAACTCACTCACCATGTCCGTCCAATTGGCAACAGTCAGTTGTTCCGGTTTCTCAAGGCTTTTCAAAATGCGATTGACATCACCCTTGCATTTTTGATAAAAGACAGCATACTGCGTTTTGAATTTTTCAAGCAGATGAAGCACCGTTTCCTTAAGCCGCTCCGGATTCAAATCATCCTCTTTCCCGTGGAAAAGTAATGCGATGGTTGTCATGTCCTTTCCCGATACAAACAACTGTTTCCCATTATTAATCGTTACTCGTGGTTTATCCTCTTTACCTGCAAGAATATCAATCGTCTGACCTCCACGAAGCTCAAAAGTGTTTCCGTCCCATTCCATCATTTGGTTTATGAGAATCCGTGGATGTACCACTGTCACACCGGGAATTTTATCTTCTGCAAAAGCTCGAATTAACTCATCTGCCTTTTCTATGGGAACATTTGCGTAAATCGGGATACCTACAACCTGGCGGCAGACTGTGTTCCCCTTCTTATACTGAATCGCCGTCATGAAGGCAGGCATGATGCTGTTAAACCCGCCATATTTTTTCGTATCCAGCGTTTTCTTCAAAGCAAATTTGGCGGATGCAGGTTTGGCACGTATTCTCGTCGCATTATAAAGTGCGCCCGACTTCTGCCGTTTCAGGAACACCACATGACCATCGTGGTATCCCCACACCGCCTTCAGGTAGCAAATATCCTGCTGCGCATTTCTGAGAATTTCCCCCGTATCCTCATCCACCTGATCCCGATTGATCGCCGCCAGTATCATGCCGTGCTTCGAGCTTAGATCCACCTTGAGCCTGTCGCTTTCCTTCGCTGCATCCTGCGCCTTTCTGAGGCGAATCGCCGCAGGTGACTCGCTGTCAAGCCATGGCAGAAAACGCTCCACAAAGCTTCCCATTGTGGCTGCAAGGAATGCGTCATACGCATGGTGCATGTCGTTCAGCTCACGAATCTTGTAAAGCCCATACTGCTTCCGCATTTCCGAGGAAAGCCCTGCTTTGATGCCACGCACTTGCACATCCGGATAATGCCGCTTGAACAGTTCCGTCACGCACTTCACCATCTGCCCCGTTTCCACCAGCTGCCGTGCGGCAAATTTGTGCTTTTCCGAATCGTCCACCACACCGCGCGTCAGATTCTTGTACTTCTTTTCGCCCATGAAGCCCTTCTGCCGCAGATAATTCCACCATGAGCGCTGCGACTGGCGAATACGTTCATCCAGCAGGAGGCTGTCTCCTTTGCGCTGGTTTTCTCCCTTCAGCACCAGCGCACGGTTTTCAATGGAATTGTCCACGATATAGCATTGGGGCAAAATATGGTCGATTTCTGTCGTTGCTTCAAGGTGATTGAAATCCAGGGGCTTTCCGCTGTAAAGGGACTTGCCCAGCTGCATCAAATACAGATACTGCCGGTCATCCAGTTTCTTGTCATCCTTACAGTGCTTCCACGCTTCCCGGCACGCTTTCAGCGTATCCCCCTGGGTTTGATCCTCCGCCAGTTCCTGATACATCCGTTCTACCTGCTTCAGGCGGGATTGCGTCTGCTTTTTCTTCTCCTCTGGCGTTTCTTCCCGTGTATTTTCCAGATAAATGGCGTGCGGCAAGCAGCCCTGATGGTCAATCAGTTCCTTCACAATGCGCACCGCCGTCCAGACGCCGCGTTTCAGCGCCGGAGAAACCTGCATTTCCCGAATCTCGTCGTATTCGATTTCGCCTTTGGGTTCTCCCAGTTCAATCAGCCGCTCTTTTTCAACGCGCTCTAAGAAGTGGTATTGCGGATTGTTCAGCACCTGCATGAAGGTTTCATTCGTTACACGCATGACGTCCATGATGGTTGCCGGTTGATTCTCATATTCACCCAGTACGCCATTCAGCAGCTTTGCGCTCAGTCGTCCCCAGCCTGTGTAGCGCCGCTGCACCAGAAAACTCAGCTGCTTGTCCGTTACATCCGGATATTTTTCCTGTATCAGTTTTTTCAGTATGTTTCGATCTTCAAAGATGGTACTCCAGCGCACAAGGGTTTCCAACTGCTCCATCGTCTGTTCGTTCACGGTGAACCCATTCTTCTCCAAGTCAAACCGTGTACGCAGATTCGCCGTGAATTGATTCGGTACCTGTGTGCCGGAAATATCATTCTCCGTAACATCCTCATACGGGCTATTCATCCGAAGCCATTTCGCGAATGTTTTGCAGGAAACCGACTTGTTCTTTGCAAGCAGTTCATTCAGTATCCGCTTTTTCAAGGGAATATTGCGAATCAATTCGCCCTTTATGCGCACACGGTTCAGCTCATTGAGCACAAGATACTCTTCATACAGCAGGGAATGCAGTGGCAGCACATCTTCCGTCGGCAGATAGGTGCATTTGTTTGTCAGGTTGGCAATGAACCCCTCTGCTGTTTTCGTTTGATCCACCACGTCAAAGAAATTCCACGGATAGGCAGGCTGCGACTTGTCCCGCACAATCCACTTCTGGAATGGGCTGTTCTCATCCCGATACAGCGGACCCACGTAATACGGCAAGCGGAATTTGCAGATGCTGATGATTTTCTCCCGATTTTCCTGCAGTGTAGGGTAATACTTGCCCTGTGCTTCGAGAATTTTCTCCAATTCTTCCACTTGAATCTGATTCGGGATTTGACCGTTCAGATTGATGCGCTGCAATGGCAAAAAGCCGTTTGGCTCCTCCATCGCCTCCAGCATGGGCTTTGCTGCGGCTGCCGCCTCTGCATCTTTATTCCCGCTCAGCACGCCTCGAAGCTCCTTATAGAAATCATCCTGTGTGCAACGCTTCAGATTTTCTTTTTTGAACTGCTTGGGCTTGCGCAGGTGGTCCGTATAGGCAGCATAGCCTTTTTCGTTTTTATCATCCCGGAACAGCTCGTTGAATTTGTCCCGCCGATAGGCTCTCACCCATTTTTTCAAATTCTGCAAGTCCTCGCCGTGCTTTTTATATCGCTTCACCATCATGTCAGAAATCGTCTGCCCATTTTGATGAATTTCCGCAAACAGCTGCCAGCGATACAGGGCCAGTATCCGTGTGAATACGTCCGCCTGTGCTTCCGTCATTCCGGAAAGATACGTTTCCTCCGTCTCGCCCTCTATTGCGCTCAAGTATGTTTTTTCTGGTGCATCCTTCTGCTCCTCGTAGTTGATCAGTACTTTCAAAGAGCCCTTGTAGCCTAAAAGGAACGACGCAAGCGCTTGTGCTGCCTCCTTGCTTTCTTTTTTCTTGCCGGTATACAGCAGCTTCTGAATTTGCTCCTTCCGCGCCATGCCGCGGAGGGAACGGTTTTCCATCGTGTCGCAGATTTCCTTTGCTGTGTTTTCTGCCAATACAAACCCGCAGGCAAATTTTTCTGGGTCGGTCAGCAATTCCAGCAGCTCTTTCATCTTTTCCGGTGCTTCCTCGCCAACGTCAGACAGCGTTTGTCCTTCCATCAGGAAGTGTCCGCGATATTTGATGATGTGGTGCATCGCCAGATAGACATAGCGAATGTCTGCCTGCTTCGTGCTGTTCACCAACTCCTTGCGGATATGGTAAATCGTCGGTGCATCAGAACGGAACGCCCCGACAGATACCGACCCATCCACAAAGAGCGCTTTGGGCAGTTTTGCATAGAAA
>CAVEOA010000049.1:0-8434 GCA_963617205.1 Alloprevotella sp.
ACGCTTGCCCCCTACGTATTACCGCGGCTGCTGGCACGTAGTTAGCCGGGGCTTCCTCCTTAGATACCGTCTTCTGCTCGTCTCTAAGGACAGGAGTTTACGATCCGAAAACCTTCTTCCTCCACGCGGCGTTGCTGGGTCAGGGTTTCCCCCATTGCCCAATATTCCCCACTGCTGCCTCCCGTAGGAGTTTGGGCCGTGTCTCAGTCCCAATGTGGCCGATCACCCTCTCAGGTCGGCTACCGATCGTCGGCTTGGTGAGCCGTTACCTCACCAACTACCTAATCGGACGCGAGCCCACCCCAAACCGATAAATCTTTTACCTCAGTCTCATGTGAAACCGTGGTCTTATGCGGTATTAGTACACCTTTCGGTGTGTTATTCCCCTGTCTGGGATAGGTTGCTCACGCGTTACTCACCCGTCCGCCGCTAAAACAGCTCGTAGCAAGCTACTTACTGTCTCCGCTCGACTTGCATGTGTTAGGCACGCCGCCAGCGTTCGTCCTGAGCCAGGATCAAACTCTTTCGTTTAATCCTTTTATCTCTTTCGCAGGTTCCCCCCTGCTCCAAGATTTCTTCACTCATTCGGAATGACTGTCTTTGTTTGCGTTATCTTGTTCTGTATCGTTTTCAAGGTTCGTACTCCCCTCTCAAACCGCTCTCGCGGCTCTCAAGGTCAGCTTTGTTATCTTATCACGTTTTCGTTCGCTCGTCAAGTGCTTTTTTACGCTTTTTTTACTAATATTTGTCCAGAACATGGCTGCCCGACATGGTAATTTCCTAAAAACCCGTAAAAGATAAAAAAGGTTGTGGAGGACTTTGTCAGCGCAACGAGCTGCATGAGAAAGTAAAAATGCCTGATGACAAGGTGAATCAGCCCGAGGAGCTGGATTTTGACGAGCCGGGTGAGCTCTTCGGTTGGATGGAAAATGAGCTGGAAAAGGCGGAGAAAATCGTTCTGACGCGGAATCTGGATGGCTTTGCAATCACTTTCCCTGATGGAAATCTGCATCCGCCGGTCAAGCGGAAGCAAAACAAACAGAAAGGATCTGCATGCGTGATGCGTGTCTCCAATACCGGGTGTCCAGTATGGAGAGGGACACATCGCGTCTGCAGACCCTTTTATGCGGCTGGGTTATTCCTCTTCCGCGAACATCTTTGTCGTCAGGTAACGTTCGCCGGTGTCGGGAAGGATGATGACGATATTTTTACCGAAGTATTCGGGGCGCTGCGCGAGCTGAGCGGCAGCCCAGACCGCTGCGCCGGAGGTAATGCCGCAGAGCAGACCGTCATGTGCGGCAAGCTCGCGGCCGGTGCGGTAGGCGTCCTCCTCCTTGACGGGGATGATTTCGTCAATCAGGTTGCGATTGAGAACGTCAGGCACGAAATTCGCGCCGATGCCCATCAGCCCGTGCGGTCCGGCGATGCCCTTTGACAGGAGCGGCGAGGAGGACGGTTCGACCGCGATGATTTTGACGTTCGGGTTCTTCTCGCGCAGGTACGTGCCGATGCCGGTGAGCGTTCCGCCCGTGCCGACGCCTGCGACAAGCGCATCGACATGACCGTCGGTGTCCGCCCAGATTTCGGGCGCGGTGGTGGCGATATGAGCGGCAGGGTTGGCCGGATTGATGAACTGCCCGGCGACAATGGAATTCGGCGTTTCGGCGGCGATCTCATTCGCCTTGTCGACAGCGCCCTTCATGCCAAGCTTGCCGGGCGTGAGAACGAGCTGTGCGCCATATGCCTTCATCAGCAGGCGGCGTTCGACGCTCATGCTGTCCGGCATGACGATGACGGCGGTGTAGCCGCGGCTGGCGGCGACCATGGCGAGTCCGATGCCGGTGTTGCCGCTGGTCGGCTCGATGACGGTGCCGCCGGGCTTGAGCTGACCGGCGCGTTCGGCAGCCTCAATCATGTTCAGGGCAATGCGGTCCTTCACGCTGCCGCCGGGGTTGAAGGATTCGACCTTCGCGAGCAGATGGGCAGCGGGACAATGCGCAAGCTCATAGTGACTCAGTTCAAGCATTGGCGTGTGGCCGATTAGTTCAGTGACGGATTTTGCAATGCGCATATCCAGCGCCTCCTTCATGAAGAATGACGTCATTATATACCAATCTTGTAGGATTTGCAATCTTCCAGAATGCAAAGTACAGAAAAAAAACAAGGCTCCTCCGCCTGTGAAGATTCAGGCAGAGGAGTCAGTCAGATCAGCCGTTGCCGTCTTCGGCGGAATCGACCATCAGAATGGAGGATTCGCGTGCGTCAAGGTTGACCATGGAGAAGCACTCATTATCCTTGACGAAGTATACCTGCCACATGCCGCCATCTTCGCCGAAACCGGTGACGTAGCCGTAGCCGACCGCGTCATAATCAGCGCTCGTGATGCCGAGGGCTTCCATCGCCGAGGCAAGCGCCTCTTCCGGCGTCATGTCACCCTCGTCCGGCTCGCCGTAGCAGGGTGAGAACGAATACAGGCGGTCGAACAGCGCCTTGTCCTGCAGCGACCACAGCTCGTAGATGCCCTTCACCTGCTCCCAGCGCTCGCACACAGAGGAGAAAAAGCCGGTGTTGGTGGTGTCCTCGCTGAGCACCTCCATTGTCGCCGCGTCAATCATCCGGCAGGTCGCATCGGTCATGGTGGACTGGTCAAACTGGCAGATAATCCATGCCTCGCGTCCGTCGGAAAGGAGCACGCGCTCATAGCGGGTCAGCGTGTTTTCCTTCGCCTCGAGCAGGCTTTCAACGGCATCGTCAGCGGTTTCATCGGCTGCATCGGAGGAAACAACAGCGACAGGAATGAGTGAATCGGCAGCGGTTTCGGCAAACGCCGCGCAAGCCGGCAGCAGGGCGATAGCACTGAGCAGTGCAGCGGCACGCCGTACTTTCATGTTCATGGTCAATCAGCTCCCTTTTGATGATTTGTGTGGATATGAAGGTTTTGTACCTTCACCTATATAACGAATGGTGAGGCGGGTTTTCTTCCCGCCTGCGAAATATTTTATCCGTGTGTGCGGATGGCCTGCACGCCCATGAACGACAGGAACGCGCATTCCACGGCGAGCGTATCGCCGCCGACCGTGCTGAAGGGGATCGGAACGCCGAGTGCGCCAAGCAGCTGCACGGCAATGATCGCGAGCAGCACGAGCATCGGCACGGCAAGCAGCGATGCAAACGGCTCCTTGCGCCGTGACGCGCCGGACAGCGGCAGCAGCAGCGCCAGTGCAACGCCCAGAATCAGCCCGCACAGGATGCTCGACCACAGCCCGAAGCCGCTCAGCAGCGGAAAGAAGAACACGCACAAAGCGCACAGCAGCAGCGGAACCACCATGACAAGCAGCTTTCTCAGAAACATCACAAATCCTCCAGCAGGCGCTTTTCCTTGTCGGTCAGCTGCACGTTGGCAAGCAGGTCGGGTCGGTGCTTTTTCGTGGCACGGAGCGATTCTGCCCTGCGCCATGCCTTGATTTTTGCATGGTCGCCGGAAAGCAGCACATCCGGCACCTGCATGCCGTTCAGGTCGCTCGGGCGCGTATACTGCGGATACTCCAGCAGTCCATCCGAGAAGGACTCATCCTCCGCGGATTCCGATGAACCCAGCACACCGGGCACGAACCGTGCAACGCAGTCAGTCAGCACCATTGCCGCCAGCTCACCGCCGGTCAGAATGTAATCGCCGATGCTGATTTCCTCGTCAATGCAGTTGTCGAGCGCACGCTGATCCACGCCCTCATAGTGACCGCAGAGCAGCACGAGCTCCTTTTCCTGCGCCAGCTCACGTGCGAGGGCAGTCGTCAGCGTTTTGCCACGCGGACCCATGTAGATGCGCTTGCCATGGAAGCCGTCCGGGGACTGCGAGGTCACATGCGCCATGGCATCCATAATCGGCTGCGCCAACATGACCATGCCTGCGCCGCCGCCGAAGGGGTAATCATCGGTGTTTTTGTGCTTCCGGTCGGAAAACGGGCGGATGTCCACGCACTGAATGTCCAGAATGCCCTGCGCACGTGCACGGCCGAGGATGCTGGTGTTCAGAACGCTCTCGAACATCTCCGGAAAGATGGTCAGGATGGTGATTTTCATCGCGGGCGACTGATGCTCACTCATTCCGGACAATCACCTCATCGAGCTTTTCACGGATGACGCGGATGGTCTTATTCTGCAAATCGACCGTCGGGAAGACCGCCTTGAGCGCCGGCGCCATCCATTCCCCCTCGGTAGAACCGAACACGTACACGTCGACCGCACCGTGCTGGAGCACGTCTGTCAGCCTGCCGAGCACGGTATGATCCTCCGCAACCGCCGCGCAGCCGAGCAGGTCGCTGATGTAGCACTCGTCCTCCGCAAGCGCCAAGGCATGCGCCCGGTCGATATACAGCTGCTGACCGCGCAGCTTCTCCGCGTCCTCCATGGTTTTGCATTCGCCCAGCGTCAGGTAGACAAAGCCGTCATGCACGCGCGAGCACGCGGCAGCAATGGGCGTGTAGCATTCGCCATCGCGCAGGTAGAGCGTCTTCCACTGGTGAAACAGTGCCGAATCCGCCGCGTAGGGCTTCGCCTTCACCTCGCCGCGGATGCCCTGCGGCTTGAGCACCTCGCCAATCATCAGATAGGTGTTCATGTGCACCTCCGGTTGAATAAAATTGAAAAAAGCGCGGGAAACATGCATGCTCCCCACGCCCGGCGGTCATTCCTTCGTCCCGTCCTCTTCGGGTCTGTGAATCTCAACAAAAACAGGCTTGCTGTTCTTGGCAGTGGCAGCGGAAACCACCGTGCGGATGGCCTTCGCAATGCGTCCCTGCTTGCCGATGACCTTGCCCATATCGTCCTCCGCTACGCTCAGCTCAAGGATGACGGCTTCAGGCCCCTCGGTTTCACGGACGAGAACCTGGTCGGGATGATCAACCAGCGACTTCGCCACAAAGGTGAGCAATTCTTGCATAGGGGCGTCCTTTCTGCCTATCGGCTGTCAGATGCGGCGAACCGCACCGATCCTTGTCGCAGAGGACCCCTTACTTTTCGATGACGCCGGTCTTCTTCAGCAGCACGCGGACAGTATCCGTGGGCTGTGCGCCGCAGCCGAGCCAGTACTTGGCACGCTCGCCGTCCACCTTGATTTCAGCCGGATGCTCCATGGGGTTGTAGTAGCCGATTTCCTCAATGAAGCGGCCGTCACGCGGGGAGCGGATGTCGGCGACAACAACGCGGTAGAAGGGCTTCTTCTTCATACCCATTCTCTTCAGACGAATTTTGACAGACATGTGTTTGTTCCTCCTTCAAATGTTCGGGAAATGATATATATGGAAATCATATAAGCATGTTGATTATATGATACCACGCATAGGAAAGCGGCAATGCCTTACTTCATGCCGGGGAAGCGCATGCGCATCCGACCCTTGCCCTTCATCTGGCTGACCTGCTTCATCATCTGCTTCGCCTGCTCGAACTGGCGGATGAGCTGATTGACATCCTGCACGGTCGTGCCGGAGCCTGCGGCGATGCGCTTGCGGCGGCTGGCGTTGAGCACGCCGGGATTGCGGCGCTCGCGGGGCGTCATGGAGCGGATGATGGCTTCGGGCTTCTTCATGGCATCTTCGTCGACATTGAGGTCCTTGCCGGACATGCCAGGGAGCATCTCGAGCATCGACTTGATGCCGCCCATCTTCTTCATGGACTGCATCTGGTCGAGGAAGTCCGCCAGCGTCAAGTCGGCGGAGCGTGCCTTCTTGGCAAGCTTGGCAGCGTCCTCCTCATCGAACGCCTCGCTTGCCTTGTCAATCAGCGTGAGCACGTCACCCATGCCGAGGATGCGGCTGGCCATGCGGTCCGGGTGGAAGGGCTCGATTTCGCTGAGCTTTTCGCCGATGCCGCTGAATTTGATGGGCTTGCCGGTCACTGCGCGAACGGACAGCGCAGCACCGCCTCGCGTATCGCCGTCGAGCTTGGTGAGGATAACGCCGTCGATGTCAAGCTTCTCGTTGAAGGACTTCGCGACGTTCACCGCGTCCTGACCGGTCATCGCGTCGACAACCAGCAGGATTTCCTGCGGCTTGACAGCTTCCTTGATGCGCACAAGCTCGTCCATGAGCTCCTGGTCAATATGAAGGCGACCGGCAGTGTCGATAATCAGCACGTCACGCCCGAGATAGCGCGCACGGTCAACCGCTTCGAGCGCCGTCTTGACCGGGTCCTGCGTCCCGTGTTCGTAGACCGGAACGTTGACCTGCTTGCCGACAACCTGCAGCTGATTGATGGCGGCAGGGCGGTAGATGTCGCACGCGGCGAGCATCGGCTTCTTGCCCTGCTTGGCGAGGTAGTTGGCGAGCTTGGCAGCCATGGTCGTCTTGCCGGCGCCCTGCAGGCCGCAGAGCATGAAGACGGTCAGCGGTCCGGACGACCACGTGAGCTTCGAGTTCGTGCCACCCATCAGCGCGGTCATTTCTTCATTAACAATCTTGATGACCTGCTGGGAGGCGTTGAGTGAGCCGGTGATTTCGGAGCCGACGCAGCGCTCTGTGACCTTCTTGATGAAGTCCTTCGCGACGGCGTAGTTGACGTCCGCCTCGAGCAGCGCCATGCGAACCTCGCGCATGCCCTCCTTGACGCTCTGCTCGGTGAGCTTACCCTTGTTGCTCAGCTTCTTCAGCGCGCCCTGCAGTTTTTCCGTTAAGCCCTCAAAGGCCATTGTTGTCCTCCTGATCAGAGCGGATCAGCGCATCGATTGCCTGCATCGCATCGTCGTAGCGCTTCTCCTGCAGCATCGCCCGGCATGCGGCAAGCCCGTCCTCCATCCGGCGGAATCGGGCAGCGACATGGAGCGTTTCTTCCATATTCATCATTTTCTGCGCCGCGCGGGTCAGCAGCTCATGAACGCCTTGACGGCTGATGCCGACCTCCTGAGCGATTTCAGCGAGCGACAGATCCTCCTCGCAGTGCAGGGACAGCACCTCACGCTGCTTTTCCGTCAGCAGACCGCCGTAAAACGCGGCGAGCCAGTTTAGCTCAACCTTTTTGCTGATCTCATCCTGCACCATGTCAGCGCTCCTTGCTGTCAAGCTTTTTGCATTGACACCAGATGATTCTACACGATAATCGCAATTCTGTCAAGGGCAAAATGACGTTTCCAGCGGAAAAAAGTAAAAAGGCGGCAAAAGTCAATATTAAAAGCAGAAAAAACAAAATATTTTTCTGAAGTCTTCAAGCGGCTTCCGCGACGTACTTTTCAAAGAGCGATCCGGACGTTTCAAAGCCTAAAATCTCGTGCGGATAATTAGCCATGTTTTCACGCGCTTGATGTATCCGGCGGTTACTTTCCGGAAATCTGTTCCTTTCGATGTCAGGTGCTTGTGCACGCTTCCTTCCTCCGGCTTCCGAAATGGCAAAAGGGCGACATTGCTGTCGCCCCTGCTGATGGTTCGCTTATTCTTCAAGGAACTGTTCAATCGCTTTCTTGATGACTTGCGCTTGCGCCGTCCCCGTTGCGGCGCACTTCGCCTTGAAGGCTTCCGCCATTTCTTTCGGAACACGCACAATAATAGAACCGTACACGCGATTATTATAGCGATTCTTGACAGCCGAAGAAGTCCTTGTTTTTCTCTTTTCCGTCATCGTCCCCACCTCTAAAACAAAGTTTCTGCTTTGACGTAGGCGCGCAATTCCTCTTCGTTGGCGCAAATATCCTTCGGAACTTTGTATTCCACGGATAGCCCGCCAATCGTGCAGGAAAGCACCCAGCATTCGCGCCGCTCTGTAACCCTGTACTCCTTGTTTTCCTTGCGAATGACCATATTACGCCCCCTTCCGCCCGCTCCATTGATAACAACGCTTTCTACCGCTTCGTTATTCTCAATCGCTCTTGAAAGCTCCTGCAAGGCTTTTCCTATGTCTTGCGCCATTTTTTCACCCCCTTTCAATGGTTTAATCATATCATACTTATTGCAGTATGTCAAGCCCATTTCCCCATAAATCGCACAAAAAACGGCGGAGTTCTTGCATTTTCTGCAACAGCTCCGCCGTTCTTAGTTGTCCGTGTGAATCATCCATGCTGTTCATCCTCCTTCTTTGCGTCTTCCAGTGCCCATTGTTTTCTGAGACTTTCCATTATTTCTGCCATCAGTCTTTCGCGTTCTTCGCGTGACATAGCCATGTACTTTTCAATTTCAGCGGTACGTGGTATGTCATATTCGCGATATTTAAAATCCTTCACGTCCACGTTATGTCACCTCCTGAAATAAAAAGCCAAACTCTTCTTGCATTTCTGTCAGAGCTTTCCGTTGTACTTGCTCTTCGCTGTAATTATAAGGGTTTCTCTTGTAATCTGCAACCCTCAAATCAAAAAAAGCTCTATTTATTTCTCTTTTAGGAGGTGTGTATCTGTATATTTTCCCGTCATGGCACAGCACATAGCCCACACTATAGCCGTTTTGCCTTGCCGCGT
>CAVEOA010000050.1:0-8402 GCA_963617205.1 Alloprevotella sp.
AGCGACCAAAGGGCTTTCCGGTCGCCCTTTGGAAACCTTCGGACATGCAATCTTCTTTTCCATAGTGGTTTTGTAATGAGGCTACTTCATTACAACTATGCAAATGCAGCCCTGCATGATGCCGAAGCAATCAAAATCACGCGAAGCCTGAAAAAGATAATTCCTTTCTATTTTTCTTTCTCCCCTCCTTGCATAGGGATTCAAATTATGCTACAATAGCGGCAGAAAAACGTTTTCGGAAGAAGAGGAGCTTTGGGACAGAAAACGTTTTCGTAACACGTCAGCTCAACATGATGAACGCAAGGAGGCGTCCGCTATGCAATTCGGTTACTTCAACGATGAAGCGCGTGAGTACGTCATTACCGACCCGCGCACGCCCATGCCCTGGGCAAATTACCTCGGCTCGCCGGAGTACGGCGCCATCGTCACCCAGAACGCCGGCGGCTACAGCTTCGTCAAGTCCGGCGCGGCAGGCAGAATCCTGCGCTACACCTTCAATCAGTTCGATGAGCCCGGACGCTACGTCTACCTGCGCGATGACGAAACGGGCGATTACTGGTCGGCCACGTGGCGCCCGGTCGAAAAGCCGCTGGATGCCTACAAGACCATCACCCGTCATGGCACGAGCTACACCGAAGTGGAGAGCGAATACAGCGGCATCGCGAGCAAGACGCTGTACTACGTGCCGCTGGGCGCGACGCATGAGGTCTGGCGTGTCGCCGTGACGAACAAGTCCGACAAGGCGCGCACCATCTCCGTCATGTCCTACTGCGAGCTGACCACCGACAGCAACTATGAGCAGGACCTCGTCAACCTGCAGTATACGCAGTTTATCACCACCACCACCTTCCACGGCGACCACCTGATTGAGCACATCAACCAGTTCTGCGGCGTCAACGAAGACGGCGAGAACGGCCGCGAGCGCTGCTTCTGCCTCGCCGGAAGCCCTGTCAAGAGCTACACCGGACGCCGCGAGCGCTTCCTCGGTCAGGGGCGCTTCTCCAACCCGAAGGGCGTCGTCGACGGCGACCTCGGCAATTCCCTCAACTACAACGGCAATCCCTGCGGCGCGCTGCACACCGTGCTGACGCTCCAGCCCGGCGAAACGAAAACCATCGCCTTCCTGCTCTCCCAGAAGGGCGAAAAGGCGGCGCGTGCGCTGGTGGACAGCTATCAGGACGTCGCGGCGCGTGTTGACAGGGAGCTGGCTGCGCTGGTTGATTACTGGCACGGCGAGCTTGCTGCGCTGACAGTTCATACGCCCGATGCGGACTTCAACAGCATGGTCAACACGTGGAACGCCTTCCAGTGCTTCACGACGTTCGTGTGGAGCCGTGCGGCCTCGCTGATTTACTGCGGTCAGCGCAACGGTCTGGGCTACCGCGACACCGTGCAGGACATTCAGGGCATCATCCACCTCGACCCGAAGATGGCGAAGGAACGCCTTGTGTTCATGCTCAGCGCGCAGGTGCATCACGGCGGCGGTCTGCCGCTGGTGAAGTTCAACCACAATGCGGGTCATGAGGATTCGCCCGAGGATGACAGCTATGTCCGCGCAACCGGTCATCCGCATTACCGCGCTGATGACGCGCTGTGGCTCTTCCCGACGGTCTACAAGTACATTGCCGAAACGGGCGACACCGCCTTCATGGACGAGGTCATCCCCTACGCCACCCACGGCGAAGGCACCGTGCTCGACCACCTGAAGCGCGCCATTGACTTCTCCATGAATCACCTCGGCGCGCACGGCATGCCTGCCGGTCTCCATGCGGACTGGAATGACTGCCTGCGTCTGGGTGCCGCGGGCGAAAGCTCCTTCGTGGCGATGCAGCTCTATCTCGCGCTGCGCCTGCTGGATGAGCTGATGCCGAATCGTCCGGAAAACGATGAATATCGCAAGTACCTGCACGAAAAGGCAGCGGAGCAGAAGGCGCTCATCAACGAGCACTTCTGGGAGGACGACCGTTTCCGCCGCGGCTACAGCGAACAGGGCAGCATCATCGGCAGCAAGGACGACCCGGAGGCGTCGATGTGGCTGAATCCGCAGTCCTGGGCAGTCATTTCCGGTCTTGCGACGCCCGAGCAGGCGGAAAAGGCGATGCAGACCGCTTTCGAGCAGCTCAACACCCCGTTCGGCGTGGAAATCATGGCACCCTGCTACAAGAAGCATGCGTTTGACGGCGCGAATATGCTGCTCTTCAATCCCTCGACGAAGGAGAACGGCGGCATCTTCTGCCAGATTCAGGGCTGGGCGATTCTTGCCGAATCGATGCTCGGTCACGGCGGACGCGCCTTCCAGTACTTCAAGGAGAGCTGCCCCGCCGCCTACAACGACCGCGCCGAGCTCCGCGAGGCAGAGCCGTATGTCCACACGCAGTTCATCGAGGGTCACGAAACGCCTCAGCCCGGTCGTGCGCATGTCCACTGGCTGACCGGCACCGCATCGACCGTCATGGTCGGCTGCGTTGAGGGCATCCTGGGTCTGCGGCCCACGCCCGAGGGACTCGTCATCAGCCCGGCCATCCCTGCCGAATGGGACGGCTTCACGATGGACAAGGTCTTCCGCGGCAAGCATCTGCACATCACGGTTGACAATGCCGCACATCACGAGGGCGGCGTGCAGCAGGTGCTGGTCAACGGCGTACCCGTTAAGGGTGTCCTGACGGATGATGTCCTCACGGATGGTGCTGACATCAAGGTTATCATGTAACAGGCTGCGCCTGATTTGGGCTTGTTCAGCATTGCGCTGATTTTCACTTCATCGCCGTGTTTCAGCAAGCTATCAAGGGGGCTTTCCGGTCGCGGACTTCGTCCGATTTCTTTCTTGACCCCTTCGGCGGCAGACTTGGTTTCATTTCCATGGTTGAACTTTGGACAAACTGTCAAGGGGGCTTTCCGGTCGCCCCCTTGACCCCTTCGGGCATACTTGGCTACATTCTCATGGTGGAGCTGTAGCAAACTGATGAAGAAGCCGCATGACAAAACCACTATGGAAATGAAGATTGCATGCCCGAAGGTTTCCAAAGGGCGACCGGAAAGCCCTTTGGTCGCTCCGCAGAGCGAAAAGCCTTCGACTTGGTTTCATTTCCATGGTTAAGCTTGGGCAAGCTATTCAAGGGGGCTTTCCGGTCGCCCCCTTGACCCCTTCGGGCATACTTGATTTCTTTTCCATGGTTGAGTTATGGCAAGCTAATAAAGAAGCCGCACTACAAACCCACTATGGAAAAGTGCATTGCGAAGGGGTTTGGGGGCGAGCGCAAAGCCCCCAAAGGTTGCAACAGAAAACAAGTATGCATTTGGTTTCATTTCCATGGTTGAACTTTGGACAAACTATCAAGGGGGCTTTCCGGTCGCTCCGCAGAGCGAAAAGCCCCACAATCACAGAACAGCAAAGAGCAGTTGCCCCTAAATTGAGGCAGCTGCTCTTTTATCCTGCTTCCCTGTGCTTAGCGAAGGGCTGCAACCCACTTCTTCAGCGAATCCTCCGCACGGGAATATAATGCAGTCAGCGTCTTTATGATAACTGCTCCTTACAGCTTGCTGTATTCTTCATCCGACACCGGTTCGCACCACTCGTTGCGGCAGCCCTCTCCGGGCACTTCAACCGCGATGTGGCTGAACCAGCTGTCCTTCTTTGCGCCGTGCCAGTGCTTGACGTTCGCGGAAACCATCACGACAGCGCCTGCCGTCAAGCTGACTGCCGGCTTGCCTTCCTCCTGATACCATCCCTCCCCTGCCGTACAGAGCAGCAGCTGACCGCCGCCCTTCACCGCGTGATGAATATGCCAGCTGTTGCGGCAGCCGGGCTCGAACGTCACGTTCGCGGCAAACAGCCCGTCTTTCGGGTCGGTCAGCGGATTCAGGAATGATTCGCCGGTAAAATATTGCGCATAAGCGGTGTTCGGTATACCCGTGCCGAAGGAATTGACCTGCTCAAATGCGTCCCTGCTGCTGAATTTCATCAATAATTCCTCCTTGAGCGATTGACAGAACGGCGGATGTGCCGTATACTGTTCTTGAAGCTCAAGTAAATTGTACAACTTAAAGTACACTTTCAGTCAATAGGCAAATCACGATTTTCGGAGGTTTTTTATGGTCTACACGATCGGGGAAATGGCGAAGCTGCTGGACGTCGCGCCGTCAGCGCTCAGGTACTATGACCGCGAGGGACTGCTGCCGTTCGTCGAGCGGTCGAAGGGCGGCATCCGCATGTTCCGTGAGGAGGACATCGGCTGGCTGCGCATCATCGGGTGCATGAAGAAGGCGGGCATGTCCATCAGCAGCATTCGGGATTACATCTCAATGGCGCTCAAGGGCGACGAGACGATTGACGAGCGGCTCAAAATGTTCCAGCATCAGCGCGAGGTGCTGCAGGCGCAGATGGATGAGCTGCATCACACGATGGACGTGGTGGACTACAAGTGCTGGTACTACGAGACGGCGAAGGCGGCAGGCAGCGTCGAAGCGCTGCAGACCATGACGCCGGAGGAGGTGCCGGAGCGCTTCCGCACCATCCGCGCACAGCTGAGCGAAAAAGCAGGGACTGCCTCGAAATGAAGCAGTCCCTTTTTTCTATTCGTGAATGTTGTAGACCGCCATGGCGTTGGCCGTTGTGATGTGCGCAAGCTCCTCCATGGGCAATTCACGCAGCGCGGCGAGCTTCTCGGCGACATAGCGGACGTTCGACGGTTCATTGCGCCTGCCGCGGACAGGCTCCGGCGCGAGGTACGGGCTGTCCGTCTCAATCAGCAGGCGGTCAAGCGGCACATTCACCGCCGCCTCCTGCAGCTTCGGCGCCTTCTTGAACGTCACGGGGCCGGCGAAGCTGATGTAATAGCCCAGCTTCAGGTATTCCTTCGCAATTTCCCAGCTGCCGGAAAAGCAGTGGATAATGCCGCCGGTCAGGTGCGTTTTGTGGCGCTTCATCAGGTCGATCATGTCCTGATGCGCATCGCGGATGTGGTACGCCACCGGCAGGCCGAGCGTCCATGCCAGCTCCATCTGCTCCTCGCAGACGATCCTCTGCGTTTCGCGCGGCGACAGGTCATAGTAGTAGTCCAGCCCGATTTCGCCGATGGCAACCACCTTGTTTTCCTTCGACCAATCGGCAAGCGTTTGCAAATCCTCCGGCTGAAAGCCCTTCGCCTCGTGCGGATGAATGCCGATGGCGGCGTATGCGCCCTCATGCGCGGCGGCGAAATCCATGCAGTGGCGCGAGGTTGCCATGTCCGAGCCGATGACGGCATAGCGCGTAACGCCGTTCTCCGTCATCCGCGCAAGCACCTGCTCCCGGTCCTCATCAAACTTCGGCTCATCGACGTGGCAGTGCGAGTCAAACAGCGCAATCATCCGATGATTGCACCATCCTCGACGCCCTCGCCGACGCTCATCAGGCGCAGATTGTCCTTGTCGTCAACGGCAGACAGAATCATGCCCTGACTCTCGATGCCGGCAATCATGCGCGGCGCAAGGTTCGTAATGGCGACAATCTGCTTGCCGACAAGCTCCTCCGGCTGATAATACTTCGCGATGCCGGAGAGGATGGTGCGTTCGCCGTCCTTGCCGAAGGACAGGCGGAACTTCAGCAGCTTATTGCTCTTCTCGACCTTCTCGCAGCTCAGCACGCGCGCAACCTGCATCTTGCACTTGCAGAAGTCATCGAAGGCGATTTCAGGCGGGAATTCGGGCGCTTCGTGCTTCTTCTCCGCCTTCTTTTCGGGCTTCTTGACGTCCTTCTTGGCTTCCGTCTTGGGCGCTTCCTTCGTTTCGGCAGGCTGATCGCGCTCGATTTCCTTCTGCACATCCAGGCGCGGGAACAGCGCGGCGCCCTTCGTCACCTTCAGGCCCTCCGGCAGCACGGCGAACGGCTTGCAGACGGAATCCCACGTCTTCAGTTCAGGGTCGGTCACGCCGAGCTGCTCATAGATGCGCTCCGGCGTGCGCGGCATGACGAATCCGATCATCACGGCGACGCGGCGGACGCATTCCGCCAGCGTGTACAGCACGGTCTGCAGGCGCGGCTTCGTTTCCTCGCTGCGGCCGAGCACCCACGGTTGCGTCATGTCGATGTACTTGTTGCAGTCGCCGATGAGCTTCCAGATTTCCGTCAGGGCGTTGGAGAACTGGAATGCGTTGACATAATTTTCAACCTTGCCGGACAACTCCTCCGCCTCGCGCCAGATCGGCTGGTCAACCGCTTCGTCAACCGTGCCGATGGCCGGAATGACGCCGTCAAAGTACTTCTCAATCATGGCGACCGTGCGCGACACGAGGTTGCCCAAATCGTTCGCAAGGTCGGAATTGATGCGCGTCAGCATCGCCTTGAGCGTAAATTCGCCGTCGGAGCCGAAGGGCATCTCGCGCATCAGGAAATAACGCACCGCATCGGAGGAATAGCGGTCGCACAGCACGACCGGATCGACCACGTTGCCGACGCTCTTGCCCATCTTCTTGCCATCGATGACGAGCCAGCCGTGACCGAAGACCTGCTTGGGCAGCGGCAGTCCCAGCGCGTGGAGCATAATCGGCCAGATGATGGTATGGAAGCGGACGATTTCCTTGCCGACAAGGTGCACGTCAGCCGGCCAGTACTTCCGGAACAGCTCGTCATGCTCCGTGCCGTAGCCGAGCGCAGAGATGTAATTGCTCAGCGCGTCCACCCAGACGTATACCGTGTGCTTTTCATCGAATGTGACCGGAATGCCCCACTTGATGGACGTTCTGCTGACGCACAGATCCGCCAGACCGGGACGCAGGAAGTTATTCAGCATCTCGTTGGTGCGGCTTGCAGGCTGAATGAAATCGGGATGCTCCTCGATGTACTGGATAAGCCAGTCCGCGTACTTCTGGAGTCTGAAGAAATACGACTCCTCGCGCGTCTTTTCAACCGGACGTCCGCAGTCCGGGCAGCAGCCGTCCTTGAGCTGCAGCTCCGTCCAGAAGGATTCGCACGGCGTGCAGTACCAGCCCTCATATTCGGACTTGTAGATATCGCCCTGATCGTAGAGCTGCTTGAAAATCTTCTGCACGCAGGCGACATGGCGGTCATCGGTCGTGCGGATGAAGTCGTCATAATTGATGTCCATCCGCTTCCACAGGTCCTTGATGCCCGCGACGATGCGGTCAACATACGCCTTGGGCGTTACGCCCTCCGCCTTTGCCTTGCGCTCGATTTTCTGCCCGTGCTCATCCGTGCCGGTCAGGAAATACACATCATAGCCGGTCAGCTTCTTGAAGCGCGCCATCGAGTCCGCCGCAGTGGAGCAGTACGCATGACCGATATGCAGGTTACTGCTGGGGTAATAGATGGGTGTGGTGATGTAGAAGGTCTTCTTACAGCTGTCGCACATGGGATTCATCCTCGCTTTCTTCCAATAAAAAAGCCGCTCCTCGGCCTTTCTGCCTAAGGGGCGGCGAATTGCCGCGTTACCACCCTGTTTTATTGCTTCTCCTGCGGATAACGGCGCGACCCGCTGCACCCTCAGGCGAAAATCGCGTTCAGGCGCACGAAGCTCAGAAGCCATCTTCCTTCGGGGGACAAGGCTGCGTTTTCAGCAAAGGCAGCTCTCTGTGCATTGCCGTACCGGAGTACTCTCTTCCTCATTGCATGGTTTATTATACCGTTGCGGTGCATTCGTTGTCAAGAGGAGACTTCGTCTCTTTTATTTCGTCCCCTTTTTATTTCATCCCCTTCTTTTCTTCGTCCCTTTTTTATTTCGTTCCTTTTGTTTCGTCCCTTCTTTCGTCCCTTTTCATGTGCTGCGTGCAGAGGTGTCCCGCTCAATCGCGAAACGGTTCATTCCTCCCCTGACCCGCTTTTGAATGCAGATTGCTGTAGGTTTGTCAATCATTTTGGACACGATAGGAAGCAAGCTTTTGTTTCGGAGAAGCCCACTTCAAAGGACGCATAGGTCGGTTGTTGGTGCGGCTTTGATGGGCAGCTAGCTGCCCATCAAAATCGTCGAGAGAGTAGAAGGAATGGGAATCATAGAAAAGTCGCTGGTCTTCTCGATGACTGCGCTCAACTTTTCCATTATGCCGAGGCGTATACGGGCGGATGAGTTTGTGGCGAATCCCCAGCTTTTGAGCCGTGCTTTCAAAAAGGGTCAATTTATCTTTCTGGCTGTTGGAAAAGCGATTGGTAAATTCAAAACCGTTATCTGTTTGCACGCACTCGACCTTTACGCCCAATTTTTGAAATTGCTGAACGACTTTCTTCAAAAATTCGGCGGACGAATAGGTGCTTTGCTCCGGATAGGCGCCCAGAATCCGATAACGGGAGTACTCGTCAATGGCGGTATACTGGTATAGCCGTTCCTCCTTGTTGGCTAAGCAGCTTCGAGGAACAACCTTCACGTCGATCTGGATGCGCTCGCCCGGGTGCGTCATCTGTTCATAGGGCT
>CAVEOA010000051.1:0-7741 GCA_963617205.1 Alloprevotella sp.
GGATGCCCGTGTGGGCGCTTCGAGTGACAGGCCAGAGAGTTTACTGATCCATCCCATCGGGCACGCCAGAAGTAGATGTATGAGCGGCTCTTGTTGTATTTCCGGCTTGCCCGCTTTACGCCGTACTTCTCCGCGTATTTCATCAGGGATTGCCGATAGTTCATGTCCTGTGTTATACTGTTGCTCATGAAGGATGCGCTCCTTTCGGTTGTGGTTGGGTGTGGCTACTCTTACTATAACCGATTTCTCGCCATCCTTCTACTCTTTTTTGCTCCCTGTCCAAGATGTATTGTACTCCTACAGCACAATGACTTGCGCATTTTCCTACCCCTTGCATCCATCGGCAAAATGATATATAATAAAGGATGTATTTCATTTTCGCGAAAGGAAGGGATCTATATGACACGACTGGAAACTCAGGTGCTTGACCTGCTTCGTGAAGACTGCCGTCTGCCGCTGGAAAAGCTGGCGGTGATGCTGGGCGTGTCCGCAGAGGAGGTCGCACAGACCATCGATGATCTGGAGCGTCGCCGCGTCATTCTGCATTATGCTCCGACCATCAACTGGGATCTGACCGACCGCGAGCGCGTTGAAGCAATGATTCAGGTCAGCGTCACGCCGCAGCGCGATATGGGCTTTGATGCCGTGGCACGGCGCATCTACCGCTTCGAGGAGGTCAAGAGCGTCTATCTGATGAGCGGCGGCTATGACCTGCTGGTGCTGGTCGAGGCGCGCAGCCTCAAGGATCTGGCGTTGTTCGTTTCCAGCAAGCTTTCCACGCTGGAAATGGTCACAGGGACGCAGACTTCCTTCGTCCTCAAGCGCTATAAGGAAGAGGGCGTCGTGTTTGACGGCGACCAATCTGATAACAGGCTGGTGGTTTCGCCATGAATTATGATCGGTATATCAATCCTGCCATCGCGGCTGTTCCGCCCAGCGGCATCCGCCGTTTCTTCGACATTGCGACCACGATGAAGGATGCCATTTCCCTCGGCGTGGGCGAACCCGATTTCGTCACCCCCTATCACATCCGCAACGCTGCCATTAACTCCATCATCGACGGCGGCACGCAGTACACGGGCAACCGCGGTCTGCCGGAGCTATGCAGGGAAATCAGTGACTATCTTTCCCACCGCTTCCACACCGATTACGATCCCGCGTCGGAAATTCTCGTCACCGTCGGCGCGTCCGAGGCGATTGATTTGGCGCTGCGCGCGCTCGTCAGCCCCGGCGATGAGGTGCTTGTGCCCATGCCGAGCTACGTCTCCTACAGCCCATCGGTCATTTTCGCCGGAGGCACACCGGTCGGCGTGGTTACGACGGCTGAAACGCAATTCCGCCTGACGCCTGAAGCGCTCCGCGCAGCCATCACGCCGAAGACGAAATGCCTGATTCTGCCGTACCCGAACAATCCCACCGGCGGCATCATGGAAAAGGCTGATCTGGAAAAGATCGCGCAGGTTGTCCGCGAAACGGGCATTCTGGTCATCAGCGATGAAATCTACGGCGAGCTGACCTACGGCGACCGCACGCACGTTTCCTTCGCATCCCTGCCGGATATGTGGCAGTACACCGTCACGCTCAACGGTTTCTCCAAGGCGTTTGCCATGACAGGCTGGCGTGTCGGCTACGCCTGCGGTCCGAAGGAAATCCTGAAGGTCATGCTGAAGATTCACCAGTACTCCATGCTCTGCGCACCCCGCATGGGTCAGGTTGCCGCGCTTGAGGCGCTTCAGGCAGGCCGTCAGAACGACTATGAGGACGTCCGCAAGATGCGCGAAAGCTACGACCGCCGCCGCCGTCTGATGCTGGATTCCTTCCACAAGATGGGGCTGGACTGCTTCGAACCGCTCGGCGCGTTCTATGTGTTCCCGAGCATCACGAAGACCGGTCTGGACAGTGAAACCTTCTGCACGCGCCTGCTGAATGAATACAAAATCGCGACCGTGCCCGGCACGGCGTTCGGCGAATGCGGCGAGGGACACATCCGCTGCTCGTACGCGACCAGCGTGGAGAAGCTGAACATCGCCCTTGCGCGCATGAGCGAGTTTGTCGAAAAGTGCGCGGCAAAGGGCGCCGACTGACCAACCATGGAGGTGCCCAAATGCGCAAAATAACAGCCCTGCTGCTGGCGCTGCTGCTGCTGTCCGGACTGACGACCTTCGCCGAGGATGACTTCGAGCTGGATGACATTCTGTCCGACGCGGATCAGGATGTCGTGAAGAGCACCTACGTCACCCCCGATGAGGATCCGGACGCCATCATCCTCGATGAAAACAATGAGGTTGTTTCTATCTACGAGGCAGATGGCTCCATCCTCATCACGCTGACGGCGGCAGGCGACTTCACCGTCGGCGGCGACAGCCGGAAGTCCAGCAGCCTGTGGAATACAGAGCTGAAGAAGCACGACGGCAACACGGATTTCGCGCTGGCAAACGTGCGCGATATCTTTCTGGAGGATGACCTGACCATCGTCAATTTCGAGGGCACCCTGACGAACAGCACCTATGTGCCATCGGAAAAGAAGAACAATGAGTTCCTGTTCTCCGCCTCGCCTGACCATGTCACGATGCTGACCAACAACGGCATTGAGGCGGTTTCGCTGGAGAACAACCATGTTCTCGACCACGGCGATGCGGTCTATGAGGAGACGCAGCAGTATCTCGACGATGCCGGCGTCGTCTGGTCAAACAGCACGCATGTGGGCGTGATTGAGGTCAAGGGCATTCAGATTGCCATGCTCAGCTACCTGTGCATCGACCGCTATTCCTCCCTGTGGGATAAGGTGCCTGCCGATATCGCCGCCGCCAAGGAGCAGTATCCCATCGTCATCGTCAGCTTCCACTGGGGCAACGAGAAGGACTACTCCCCCACGGATAATCAGATCAAAATGGGTCGTCTGGCGGTTGATTCCGGCGCTGACCTTGTGCTCGGTCATCATAGCCACCGCATCAATCCCATCGAGTACTATAACGGCGTCTATATCTGCTATTCGCTCGGCAATTTCTGCTTTGCCGGCAACAGTAAGCCCAGCGATATGTCCAGTTTCCTGTTCCAGCTGCGCTGGCGCATCAAGGACGATGAAATCACGACGGATGGCTTCCGCATCATCCCGATTCGCATTTCCAGCCGCTCCGACCGCAATGATTTCACGCCCACCGTCTTCGGCGATGGCGCCGCGCGTGATGCCGTCATCACAACGCTCAAAACAAACGGCAAAAACCTCAAATACGCCGTCTCGGATTACCCCTTGGAATGGTAATGGAAACACGCGGAACCTGTCTGTCAATGCGCTCAACCCAATCGCGAAACGGGTCAAGGGGGGACTTCGTCCCGTTTCCTGTCCCTTGCAGGGTCAAGGGGCAGAGCCCCTTGTAGGGCTTGGAGCAAAGCCCCAATCAAAGCACCCCAAATCAACAACGCAGATGAATCCAACAATTCAGGCGCAGGCAGCGGAGCGTCCCTGCCAGTAACTCAAAAAGCAGTTGCTCGATAAAAGCAGCTGCTTTTTCTATTCCGCCTTTGGTTTTCTTTGCAGTAAACCATGGAAATGAAAACTGCGCAGGCGACCAGATGTCAGCAAACCAACCGAAGTCCGCAGTCGCCCCTGCGCATTTCGGATGCCCATAAAACGACCTTTCCCATGCAAAAAGCGCGGAAACAGCTTGTGACTGCTTCCGCGCCTTGTTTGATTTAGTCAACCGTGGTGTACAGGATGGCTGCACTCCATGACCAGTTGCCGTTCGGCTGATAGCCCTGCACGCGATTGCTGTAGAAATCGTAATACGTGTTTGAATACAGCGGAATCGCAGGGAGCTTTTCGCTGAAGCGCTGCATCAGCTCAAGCCAGCGGTTCAGGTACGTTTCCGTGTCACCGGCGGACGTTGAACGCAGGGTGCGCGCCGCGGTGTACAGGTCGTTGTCGCACAAACCGGTCGTGTTCACGTGCCCCTGATATTCATCGCCCTCGCGCCACGTGTTCGTGGGATCGAAGACGTAGGTGAAATTCGTTGCCAGCGCGTACATGTTGCAGGTGCGCGGCGTTTCGCGATAGTACTGGGAGAGCATGTCCGCATAAGACATTTCCTCCACCGCCACATCGAAGCCGACTGCCTGCAGCTGCGGCAGGAGAATCTCCTCCACCAGTGCGCACATGCGGTTGTTGTTCACCTTTGCGAAGCGAATCTGCAGCGGGAGCAGCGTGCTGTCGCCCACATTGACCGCGTTGACAACAGGGTTCTCGGTTGCCTCGTACGCCGTCAGGCTGTCGCCCTCAAGCTCGCAGTAGCGCACCGTATCCTTTTCCGCGTCGAACGCTTCACCGTTCTCGTTGTAGGTGTAGCCGGCACCTTCAAGGTACGCCGCAGCCGCTTCGAGATCGATGCGGTACGTCGTAACCAGCTGATCCATCTCGTTCAGATAGCTGCTTGCCATCCACTGACCGATGCCGTACCAGCTGTAGACGGCGCGACCGAATACGCCGCAGAACTCGTTGACAAAGGTTTCCTGATCAAGGCAGCTGCTGACCGCCTTGCGGACATCCGCCGAGGAGGTCGGACCCTGCTCGCAGGCAAAGGACAGGAAGCCGAGACCCGTGCGCAGGTAATTCGCCGCCTGAAGCTCACCAGCCTCCGCCTTCGCGGTGCCTTCGGTGAGGACGTTGCCGTCCGACAGCTTGTTGGCGATGTCAATCGTGCCGTCTGCAAGCTGTGCGAGCACCGTGTCGTTGGTCGTTTCCACCAGCGTCACGTTCTCAATCTGCGGCTTCTGACCCTCGTAGTTGCCCTGATAGTTCGGATTCGCCTTCATGACGACTGTGCCGGTCGCCGCATCGTAGCTCACGAGCTGATACGGACCGGAGGTCACCGTCGGATGGCTGCTATAGCCCGTTTCGGGGTCAAGCATGGTCTTTTCGAGCAGCTCAGCAGTGAAGTCGCCGGAGATATATGCGCCTTCGCCGTCATCCGCCACATCGCACCCGGGCGCAAGCACGCTGATGGGATACGGCGTCACGTTGACAAGCGTCAGCTCATAGTAATCCGGCAGGGCTTCCGCACGGATGGTGACGGAGAACGTCATGTCATCCAGCATACGGACGCCGGAAAGGACATTGCTGCTGCCCGCATTGTATTCATCGTAGCCCTTTACCTGCCAGTACGCATCGGTTTGACCGCCGATGGCCTTCATCTGGCTGCTGGCCTGCATCAGGACGCTGAACACGTAGTCCTTCGCGGTAATGGCGGAGTCGTCATTGTACATGAGCCCGTCATTGACGCGGAATTGGTAGGTCTTGCTGCCGTCCTCACCCTCCTCAGTGGCTTCAATCGTCACCACGGTGGTATCAACGGCGTAGGTTGCATTGCTTGTAATCGCCATCGTGTTGTAGCCGTGAAGCATCGCACGGATGTCGATATCAGAGGTATTGTTGGAGAAGAGATCGGTGGAGAAGTACCCGGTCGGTCTGGACAGCGTACCAACGGTCACGCTGCTTCCGGCGGATTCTTCTGCAAACGCCGCGGTGCAGCTCAGTGCGAGCATCAGCGCCAGCATCAGCGCAAAGATTTTTTTCATCATGATCGTCACCTCTTCGTGATATCAGGTCGGTGTGCCCGGCAGGAGCAGGTCTCCCCACCCCTGCCGGGTCGTGCGTCCATTAGTCGAAGCAGTCGCCCACGTTCTGCACCACGCCGCCTGCCATCGAGCCGCTTGCATGGTCGTCTGCACCATTCTCGTTCTCGTAGGTTGCACGGATGATCTGGTCGCGGGTCACGTCCGTCCATTCGCCGCCGGTCCAGCCGGTGAAGGTGTAGCCCTCACGCGTCGGGTCTTCTTCCGGCGGTGTCGTGGAGTCTCCGATGAGGATGCGTTCACTCTTGATGACTGCACCGTTCCAATCCACAAAGGTTACGACGACGTATGCAGTGTTGGTTACCACGAGGCCGTCATACGTGACGTTGTAGCGGCCGCGTCCGGGTTCGACAGGCTCGAGCACCGTGTAGGTGATCGGCGTGCCGTTCTTGTCCACCACCGGCATACCCTCGAAGGTGTAGGAGGCTTCCTTGCCCATCGTGCGCGGCGCAGTGGTGATTTCACCCATGACCTCGCCGTCGTTGCCGATCAGCTGCAGCGGCATGGATGTCGACGGACGATAGAACATGTCCTCGTCGTCCCAACGCACGATAACCGTGACGTTGATGCCCACCTTGTTGACGCACTCTGCGTAGCCTTCCGGCGTCTTGAGCTCGCCGGTTGTCGGATCCTTAATCGAATCAGCCTGTGCAGTGACGATGTTGAAGAGCTTTTCCTTCTTCAGGTCGTCCGCAGTCACGGTGTATTCGCCGACGATGGTGATGGTCTGCTTCACGCCCAGCGTTTTGATGATGGCGGTGTCTCTGTTGCCGGTGACGGTGTAGAGGAGGCTCGGACGGAGCTCAATGCCCTCCAGCACATCCTCGACAACAACGTTCGTGTACGGCACGTTGCCGTCATTCTTCACCGTGATGATGTAGGTGATGGTGTCGCCTTCGGTGACGTACTTGCCGCTGTAGTTCGATGCTTTCACAACGGTCAGCGTGGTGTCGAGACCCTCGGTTTCGTTCTCGGTCTCGTCCTCACCCTCAGGCGTCTTGGGATTCTCGGGATCCTTGGGATCCGGAATCTCGTCGCCCTTGGCGGCGGCCGTGTTGCGGATGGTTGTCGCCATGATGTCGTCGCTGCTCACGACGTAGGTTGCGGTCACAACCACGACCTCGTCCTTCTCCAGGCGTGCAATCACTGCGGTGTGTCCATCCTCGGACACGGTGTACTTGCCGTTCGCGCTCGGCTGGATGGTCAGACCCTCCAGCTCGTCCTTCACCTCAACGTTCTCGTAGTAGGTGTTGCCCGTGTTGGTCACGGTGATGCTGTAGGTAATCGTTTCGCCCCATGCGACCTTCTGTCCTTCCTTATCGGAAGTCTTTTCGACCGTCATCGAGGCATCAAGGTCCTCGGTATCGTCGGTGTGGTCATCCGTGCCTTCCGGCGTCTTGGGCTGATCCGGATTCTTCGGGTCAGGGATTTCGTCGCCCTTCGCCGTCGCGCTGTTGCTGATCTTGCCCACGCGGATGTCGTCCGCCGTGACCGTGTAGGTTCCCGTGATGGTCACGGTCTGGTTCACCTTCAGGCTGGTGATGGTGACCGTCGCGCCGTTCACGGTGTACTCGTCCGCGCCCTCTACGCTCGTGATGGTCACTGCACGATCAACGCCGTCCGTCATGTCCAGCGCGTCAATGACCGTCGTTCCCGGATAGGGCACGTTGCCGGTGTTCGTTACGGTGATGGTGTAGGTGATGACGTCGCCCACAGCCACTTCCTTGCCGTCCGCGTCAGATTCCTTGACGATGGTCAGCGTGGTGTCAAGATCCTCGGTTTCGTTTTCGGTCTCGTCCTGCCCTTCAGGCGTCTTGGGCGTTTCCGGATTCTTCGGGTCAATGACATCGTCGCCCTTCGCGGTGGCGGTGTTGAGCACCTTGCCGTTCAGGATATCGTCGCTGGTGACGGTGTGGGTCGTGGTGTAGATCTTCTCCTCGCCGACTGCCAGCACATCAATGGTTTCGTGCAGGTTGGTCAGTTCATCGTCCACCTTCACGTTGTAGTACGGCACGTTGCCTTCGTTCTTCACCGTGATGGTGTAGGTGATGGTCTCGCCCAGCTCGACCTCGCCGGTCTTGTCGGACGTCTTGGTCACCGTCAGCTTCGTGTC
>CAVEOA010000052.1:0-7487 GCA_963617205.1 Alloprevotella sp.
ATCGACCTGATGCTGAACGCGGTTGCGCTGGACAAGGTCGAGCTCAACGGCGAGGAGCTCAAGGATGAAGGCAGCGTCATCAACCCCATCAAGGAGACCCACGCGGCGCTCTTTGGCGTCCCGACGACGAAGGGCACGCAGCAGATGAACCCGATGAGCGGCGGCAAGTCCGCTGCGACAGTGCTGTCCCTCAAGGACGCGCTGCACCAGAAATACGACAACAAGTAAAGGAGACATGAATCATGGCTATCACTCTGGCAGAAGCAAAGGTCGGCATGGCTGACCGCGTCAATCAGTCCGTTATCGACAGCTTCCAGCGCTCTTCCCTGCTGCTGGACAAGCTGACGTTCGACAACGCCATTTCCCCCGGCACTGGCGGTTCTACCCTGACCTACGGTTACATTCAGCTCAAGACCCCCTCCACCGCTGCGGTGCGCACCATCAACAGCGAGTACACCGCAGGCGAAGCCAAGCGCGAGGAGAAGACCGCGAAGGCTGTCATCATGGGCGGCAGCTTCAAGGTTGACCGTGTCATCGCGGAGACCTCCGGCGCGGTTGATGAGCTGGCGTTCCAGGTCGAGCAGAAAGTCAAGGCAACCGCCAACTACTTCCATAACTGCGTCATCAACGGCTGCGCTGCCGCGTCCGGCACGGGCTACGTAACCAGCACCTTCGACGGTCTCAAGAAGACCCTGACCGGCACGCAGAACGAGTTCACCTCTGCGGTTGACATCTCCACCTCCGCGAACATGGACGCGAACGGCAACGCCTTCCTTGATGAGCTGGACGCGATGATCGCCGCCGTGGACGGCACGCCTTCTCTGCTGCTGATGAACACGACCGCGCTGACCAAGCTGCGCTCCATCGCACGCCGGAACGGCTATTTCACCACCGAGCGCGACGACTTCGGCCGCACCATCGAGGCGTACAACGGCATTCTGCTGGCTGACGTCGGCAAGTACTACAACGGCTCGACGACCGCCGATGTCATCGCGACCGATGCAACCACCGGCAAGACGGACATCTACGCCGTCGTGCTCGGTCTGGACGCGCTGCACGGCATCAGCCCGACCGGTAACTCCGTCGTCAGCGCGCACATGCCCAACATGGAGGAGCCGGGCGCGGTCAAGGAGGGCGACGTGGAGCTTGTCGCCGGTGTCGTCCTCAAGAACACGCTCAAGGCTGCCGTCCTGCGCGGCGTGCAGGTCAAGGCGACCACCTGAGGAGGGATAAGCGATGGCGGCAGGCATTGAGGCGCTTATGCGTGAATGCCGCAACTTCTTTGAGCGCGGGTACATCGACGCGACCTTCGCCATCAAGGGGAACACCATCACACCCGCACCGGACGCGCCCTACGTGTACCTGAGCGGCTCACGCGCCGACGGTGTCTACCGCCAAAACGTCCCCGGCGAGCTGGATACGGTGCTGGACGACGAGACGTTCACCGGGCGCGTGTGGCTGCTTTTCCCGCCCAAAACGTTCCTTGTGCTGTCGGAGGCAGTCGCCGAGTATGACGCGGCTGCCCCTGTCGGCGCGATGCAGTCCGAATCCTTCGGCGAATACAGCTACACGCGCACGGCAGGCACGTGGCAGGAGGCGTTTCAGGCGCAGATGACACCCTTCCGGCACATGTTCACGGAGGTGAGCTGATGCTTTCCGACTTCTTTACCGACTGCGCCCTGATGGCGCGGACGGTCACGGACGACGGCTTCGGCAGCGTCACGGAGACGTGGCAGGACGGCGAGGACATCCGTGCGGGCATCATCCGCAACTCCTCCACCGAGGCGCAGCTGGCGTATAGAACCGGCGTGCGTGAGCTATACACCATCGTGACAATCGGCGTTGACCTGCACCAGCACGACCGCGTCCTGCGCGTGTCGGACGGCAAGGTCTTCCGCGTCACGAGCGACAGCAGACCAGCGCCAAGCCCGGCGACCATCGCCTACAGGCAGGCAGACGCGGAGGTGATCACATGACGGGCGTGCATCAGGCGCTCTATGCGTTCTGGTCATCCTTCGGCGTGCCTGCGTACCTGTCCGGACACGTGCCGGACGGCGCGTCCCTGCCGTACATCACGTTCGAGGTTGGCGACGGCGAACCGTTCTCCTCGACGTACCTCGTGGCGATTGCATGGACGCGGGACAACGCGACACGCGCCGCCCTGCTGGACAAAATCGCCGACGCCATCAGCGCGGACGGCTCGACCATCGTGCTGCCCGCCGGAATGCTGGCGATTTACCGCAACTCCGGCGGCTTCATGAGCTACTACGACGACCCTGAGGACAAGACCATCCTCGGCGGTCGTGTTTCCTATCAGGTCAATTTTTACCACCTTTGAAAGGAGTAACGATACATGACAACTGGACTGAGCGCAACGACCTTCGAGAAGCTCCAGCTTAACGCCGGTATCTTCCTGACGGGCTTTGACTACTCAAAAGCCACCGACGCGGCGTCGCTCAAGACGGCGCTGGCTGAATACATCAAGGCGGGCTCCGGCATCCTCGGCGCAACGCGCGGCGGCGGCAAGTTCACCTGCACGCCCTCCACCCGAAACATTGAGGCGGACGGCAAGCGTTACGAGTTCGTAGGCAGCACGGTCAACGACGGCTGGACGGTCAGCCTGTCGACGACGCTGCTTGAATCCGACAAGGACACCTTCAAGCTGGCGCTGATGAGCGCGGACGTGACCTCCGCAACGGGCGACAAGATGCACACCATCAAGGTACGCACCGACATCGCGGAAAAGGACTATCTGGACAAGCTTTGCTGGGTTGGCGACACCTCGAAGGGCTACGTGCTCATCGAGCTGGAAAACGCTCTGAACATCTCCGGCGCGTCCTTCTCCTTCACCGACAAGGGCGAGGGCACGCTTCCGGTGGAGTTCCGCGCACACCAGAGTTCCCTTGATGCGACTGAATACGCGCCGTGCACGGTCGTGTTCTTCGAGTAAACGACGACATGGAGGGAGGGGCGCACGCTCTTCCCTCTGACTTTTGAGGAGGAAAAGCATGAAAACCACAGTTGCATTCGAGACCATGGCGAAGGCGGTTCCGTACATCGCGGAGCTGCTCGATGATGAAGAGCTTAAGCAGGTCAAGGCGGAGTGGAAGGAGACGAAGGAGCTGACAGTCGGCGACATGATGCGCAAGCTGATGCCGATGTTCCTCGTCAAGCATCCGGACGCGGTGTTCGGGCTGCTGGGCGCGCTGAACGGCAAGACGGCGGATGAAGTCGCCGCGCAGGAGTGGAGTGAAACGCGAGCGATGCTCAAGGACACCATGCTGGATGATATCGACGTTTTTTTCGGCTTTGCAGCGCGTATCGCCCGGAACGCATAACGCGCACGCTGTACCAGTATCGCCCGATGGACGTGCGCGCATTGACGCTGCTGCTGGCGGCTGACGCGGAGAAGGAGAGCAAGGTCATGTACTTTGCCAACCTGCTCTGGCTGACGCTCAAGTGCGCGTCGATGGGCTCCAGCGAATATCCGCAGTACGCCGATTTGTTCCAGCCGTGTCGGAAGCGCCGACCGGAGAAGACGAGCGCCGAAATCATCGCCGACGTGCTCGGATACCTTGAAGGAGAGGAAGAACATGGCGAATCTATTTGAACTTTCCGCGACGCTGGGGCTTGACACGTCCGAGTTCACGGAGAGCATCAACAGTGCGCGGACGACGGCGCGGCAGGCGCAGCAGGAGTTCCAGCAGACCTTCAACCAGACGAGCACGCAGACGCAGCAGAGCGCCAACACGGCGTCAACAGCCCTGCAGAACATGTTCTCGTTCTCCGGCGCGCAGCTCCTGACTAACGCCATTCAGATGGCTGCATCCGCCGTGAAGCAGTTCGCGGCGGAATCCATCTCGGCGGCATCCGACCTGGTGGAGGTTCAAAACGTCGTCGACGTAACCTTCGGAAGCTCGACCGACACCATCAACGCATGGTCGAAGGCAGCTGCCAACGCCTACGGTCTGAGCGAAACGAAGGCGAAGCAGTACACCTCGACCATTGGCGCGATGCTCAAGTCGATGGGGCTTGACGGTGAAGAAATCACCAGAATGTCCACAGACCTTGCAGGGCTTGCGGCGGACATGGCGAGCTTCTACAACCTCGACTATGACGAATCGTTCTCCAAGATTCGCAGCGGTCTGTCCGGCGAGACGGAGCCGCTCAAGCAGCTCGGCGTCAACATGAGCGTGGCGAACCTCGAAGCCTACGCACTGGCGCAGGGCGTTGAAACCGCCTACGACAAGATGAGCCAGGCGGAACAGGCAACGCTGCGCTACCAGTACCTGCTTGACGCGACCAAGGACGCGCAGGGCGACTTTTCGCGCACGTCAGACAGCTACTCCAACGAAATGCGCAAGCTGGAAACCAACCTCGAGCGCATTAAGGCGGACTTTGGTCAGGGGCTGCTGGCAGTCGTCACGCCGGCGCTGTCCCTGCTCAACAACGTGCTGAGCGATAACAGCTACCAGTACACCGATGTTGAACAGATCGTGAGAGAGCGCGACGCGTCCCTGCTGGCGAATGATAACGCGTACGCCTACGCGCAGGGCATCCTTGACACCATGGAGGGCATGACGGACGCGTCCGGCGACGCTGTGTCCGCCACAGACAGCTGGCGCAACGCTCTGGAAGCCCTGCTGGACGTGTTCCCCGGGCTTTCCAAGTACGTCGACCTGACGACCTACGCCATCACCGACAACACGGGCGAAATCGAGAAGTACGTCAGTTCGCTCTACGGTCTGGAACAGTACGACGCGCAGAAAGCGGCGCTTGATGCATTGCAGGCGGAGTACAACAGCGCAGCAAGCGCGTATCAGGAAGCGCGGGACGCGCTTGAGCAGCACGACCTCAAGCAGCAGGGGCAAGCCAAGGTTGACCAGAACAACCTGCAGGCAGGCTGGAAGACCTTCGCGACGAGCTACGCGCAGCTCTTCGGTGCGGACGAATGGTCGGCAGACGCGTTCGTCTGGGGCACGGATGAAGCGCAATTGATGTATGAAAGCTATCTCGACCTCGTTGATGGCATTCATAACCAGTATGCGCTTGACCAGTACGCAGCAGGAGCCTCCGGCATAAAGCGCCACGAGGAGTACAACGCATTCAAAGCGCTGCTTGATGGCAGCGGCAGCGCGGTTGACACGGAGCGCGAGGCGCTGCAGGCGGAAGTCGACGCGGCGCTGGAGACGCTGGACGAGGCGGAAGCGGCTCTCAAGGCGCAGCAGGAGGTCTATAACGAGTTTGTGTCAAGCGACGCGGGCGCGGCAGCCTCCGCGCAAAGCGAGTTCGGGACACGAGCGGAAGCCGAAATCACCGCGATTGACAACGTCAAAGACGCGCTGTCAAGCCTCAAGGAATACTACCAAAGCACCTACGAGGAGATCCTCGAAACGTACCGCGGCACCGTCACCCAATTCGGTTACATGGTTACATACACCGAGGAGGAGATGAACGAGCTCCTCCGGACGACCTACTCCACAGAGAACGTCACCAACTGGTGGGGCAACAACGCCGACACGCTGAACACCTACGTCGACCAGCTGGAGGATCTGCGTGCGCAGGGCATCAGCGACGACATTCTCGGCAACCTGACGACCTGGTCGAAGGAGAACAGCGCCCTTGTTGCACGCTACTGGCAGATGATCATGTCCGGCGAGTACAGCGCGGAGGACATCAACGCCGACTTTGCACGGGGACAGAGCGCGGAGGAGCGTGCGGCGCAGTTCGCGACATCGCTCCAGCTGGACAACGACCCCGAATATCAGGCGCTGCTCGACAGCGCGGATCAGTTCGTGGAGGCGTTCAACATCGCCGACGCGGCGACCGCCGAAATCGCGAGCGCGAGTGAAGCCGTCCTGATGGGCATCGATTCGCTGAACGCGGAGCTACAGCCGAAGATCGCCGAAACGCAGGCGCTGCTTGATTCCCTCTTCGGAGCAGACACGTACACGCTCAATAACAGCACTGCCGACCTCTCCGACTTCGGCGGAAGGCAGCCGACCGCGCGCACATGGCTGCCGACGGACTTCAGCCTGTACGAGCTTCCGGAGAGCCACGGCACGAGCGACACGTCCTCCGCACGAATGTCGTACATCCGGCGCGACAGACTGCCGGAGCTTCCGGAGAGCACCGGCGCGCAAGTCGTCTCCTCCAGCTACTCCTACATCCGCAACGACAAGACACCTGTTCCGAACGCGAGCCAAAACGACGGCATCACAAGCCTGTTCAGCCTGTACGGCGGCGCATCATCCTCCACCGATGCGCAGGAAGTGGTCGACCTCGGCGAGCTGTTCGGCGAACCGCAGCGCATCGAAGCACGCGGCATCAGCGGCAGCCTGTTCAACCTGCTCGACCTGCTCGGCGGCACGCAGTCCTCCGGCGAAAAGCACGGCGGCGGCGGACGAAGCTTCGGCGATTCCTACGAGACGCAGGAGAGTGCGATGCAGTGGCAGACGCTCGGCAGCGACGGCAAGGCGGTCGAGCTCAGTGCGGAATCCGTCGCGGCAATCGCGGCAGCAGTCTCCGGCGTCAGCATCTCCAACACCTTCGAGGTCGACGGACAGGCAATCGCCGTGCAGATCGCGCCGATGGTCAACAAGCAGATTGGCGGCGGCGTTCGCTACAACCTGCTTACAACCAAGGATTAACGGAGGCGCAGCATGATTACACGCTATCGCGCATCGATGAACGGCACGCAGCTGGATAGCATGGACGACCGCATCATCATCACCAACATCATCACGGACGCGCCGAATGAAGCCATCACGACCAACGAAAAGCCGTCCGGCGGCAGCTACCTCACGGCGACCATCACGCAGAGCCTCACCGTACGCGTTCAGGTGGAGCTGCACGCGCCGAGCATCACGGAGCGGCGCGGACTGTTCTCTGTCGTGTGCAGCTGGGGCATGGCTGGCGGCTACCTCAACATCTCAGAAAAGCCCTACGAGCGCATCCACATCGACAAGATGACCGTGCCGAGCATGGAGGCGCTCAAGTGGACGGAAGCGCTGGAGTTCCAGCTGACGGCGTATTCCTGCCCGTGGTTCGAGGATATCGACGCGCAGACCGTCGCCGGAAGTACGTCGCGCTACTCCGACGCATGGTTCCACAGCTACGGACACCTGCCGATGTGGTCGGACGCGACCGTCACCGTCGCGACGGGAACCATGACCGCGCTCACCATCGCGTCCGGCTATCAGGCAGACGGCGCGAGCGTCTTCGAGCACACGATGACGTTCAGCGGCTTGACGGTCGCGCCGGGCGAGAGCTTCACCATCACACACAACGGAAGCGGCGTCCTGCGCATCGAGGCGGCAGGCGTGAGCGTGCTGGACAAGCGGAGCGCATCGAGCGCCGACGACCTCATCATCCCGGCGGACAGCAACCAGAGATTCGTTACGTGCGACGCTGGCGAAGGCGTAACGGCGACGCTGACCATCAGCTACAGGAGGCGGTACTATTAACTATAAGGCATACGGCACGCC
>CAVEOA010000053.1:0-7482 GCA_963617205.1 Alloprevotella sp.
ACGTTCTCGCCAGCACCGCCGGACAGGTTGCCGTTGTCAACCCAGCCCAGAGGCATCATCTGCGTCCAGCCCTCGCCTTCGGTAGCAGCGCCCACAGCCACAGCCATGGTGATGCCGTCGCCGGTCAGAGAAGAGCGGTTGGTGGTGCCGATGTTATCAGCAATGTATTCTTCGTTCCAGTAGGTGTTGGTTTCCTGCACCATTTCGATGTTGGCCGCATAGCCGCCGGTGGCCAGGATGACGCCCTTGGTGGCATGCATGGTCACTTCGGTGCCGTCGTACATGATCGCCTTGACGCCGGTTACCTTGCCGTTTTCGTCAACGATCAGTTCCTTCGCGGTGGTGCGCAGCATAACCTTGTTGTTCTCGTTAGCGGTCACCATGGTGTTGTAAGGCACTGCGAAATAAGCGCCCCACTTGCCGGAGTACTCAACGCCGTCCACAACGCCGCCGATGGGGGAGTTTTCACGCTGCCACAGGCATCCGATCAGCGTGGACTGCTTGCTGTAGTCGAACTCAGCGCCCTGAGCAACCAGCCAGCTCTTGATTTCCTGGCCGCCCTCGATGAACTGGCTCACCAGGTCATAGCGGCTGTACACCCAATCCGTCTTGTCCGCGTTCGGACGAAGACCGCCATAGTAGGTCTGGAAGACATGCAGGTTAATGGTGGAGAACAGGGTCAGCTGGGTCTCGTTCATGCCGGCATCCAGCTGGGGCTGTGCCCAATCCAGGTAAGCCTGAATTTCCGTCTTCAGCGCCTGCAGGGTGGGCAGATATTCCTCGTGCACGCCGCGAGCAGCGTTCAGCGCGATATTGCCGGCCACGAAGGGATGATCGTCATCCAGGGTGCCGTCGAAGGGCTCCTCGGACCACGTCAGGATGGTCTTCAGGGTGTCGATACGGCCTGCGTCGTTCTTCACCTTGTCATAGGTCTGACCGTCCAGGGGATTCACGCCCGTGGTGGCGTCGGGATCATCAGCATCCCACACCAGGTAGCTCATCACAGACTGGAAGGCGCCGCCGGAAACCAGCGTGTTGCCGCCCATTTCAGCGTTCTTCTCCAGAACAACGACGGTGTTGCCGTCCTGAGCAGCCTGTGCAGCAGCGGTCATGCCAGCGCCGCCGGCACCGACAATAACCACGTCATAGGTCTCTTCGATGGCCGCCTGAGCGGTGTGCACCACCGTGTTCGCCTTGAAGGCGTCGAGGTTGGTGCAGCCGGCCTGCTCCGCCGCATTGTTCACAGCATTGCGCAGGGCAGCGCTGGAGAAGGTTGCGCCGGAAATGCTGTCCACGCCGGAGCCGTTGGCAGCCACCATGTCGGCGATCATGGGCTCGAAGGCCACATCGCCTACGTGAGCCGTTTCGGAAGATTCGGTCACCTCAATGGCGGTTACAGCGGTATCGGAGAAGGTAACATTCACCGTTACATTGCCGTTGTAGCCCTTGGCAGAGGCGGTGTAGGTGCCGGCGGTGAAAGCCAGCTCAGCGGTGTTCTCCGTCGCCTCGCCCTTCGCCTGCGCAAGCGCCTTGCCGAGCGCTTCCTTCACGGCATTGCTGGTGATGGTTGCGCTGGACACCACGTCCACCGCATCCGCGTCGCTGACGCCGATCAGGGAAGTGTTGTACTGCTCAATCGCCTTGCCGCCGATTCCAGCGGTTTCCTTGTCGCCGGTCACTTCAACGGCGGTGATTGCATTTTCGTCAACCGTAATCTTCACGGTCACGTCGCCGCCGAAGCCTGCAGCCGTCGCCGTGTATTCACCGGGCGTGAACGCGGCTTCCGCGCTGCTCACGGCGAAGGACACAACAACCAGCATCACAGCCAGCAGAAGAGAGAAAAACTTCTTCATTGTGCTATTCCTCCTATTTTTCTACGGGCAACTTTTCCTTGTCCTTCATTTATGATACTTCATTTAATAAAGAAAGTCAACAATTTATCAATATTTTTTGAATTAATGTGCAGGAAAACGTTTGTTATTTAATTCGCAATTCTCTTGCCGCGAACGGCATCAAACCCGCCTTTCGTTCCGATACATCAGACCATTTGTGGATGAAATCCTGCCATTTTTCTTCTTCCAATGCATTTTACGCCGAAATTTGTGCATTTTGTGTCCATTTCGATGACAGAATCCATTCATCATGCTACAATCGTTCCGAAAGGCAAAACAGAAGCGATGCTTTTCAACTGAATACGCGTTACCGGCAGCAGTTCTCCCTCCTCTTTGGACCGCTGCCATTCCTTCCACCCTTCAGCAGCCTCCTCATGCTGAAGGGTTTATTTTTTCGTTAACGTTTCCTTCAGCGTGCGCCAGCCGAGCATCGCGCACTTCACGCGCGCAGGCATATGCGCGATATCCCGCAAAACGCCCGCTTCCTCCAATTCCCCAATTTCCTCCTCCGTCGCCTCGCCCTGAATCATCCTCCTGAACAGCTCGCACAGGTGCAGCGCGTCCTCCTTCGTCCTGCCGATGACCATGCCCAGCATAATATCCGCCGATGCTTGCGAAATCGCGCAGCCGTCCCCTACAAACGCGCCGTCCTCAATCACATCGCCGTTCATGCGCAGCTTGAGCGTAATATCGTCGCCGCAGCTCGGGTTCACGCCGTTCAGCACCAGATCCGGGTGCTCGATGTCGTGCTTAAATTCCGGATGCAGGTTGTGCTCGGTGAGAATTTCATTGTAAAAGCGCTTATTGTCCATAACCCATACGCTCCCTGATTGATGAAAGACTGTCCAGCAGATGGTCGATCTCTGCCGGCGTGTTGTAGAACGCGCAGCTTGCCCGCACGGTCGAGGAATATCCAAGGTGCCTGAGCAGCGGCTGTGCGCAGTGATGCCCTGCACGCACGCATACGCCGTCCGATGCAAGGATTTCGCTGACATCATGCGGATGAACGCCCTCCACCGTGAACGTCACGATGCCGCTGTGCTCCTCGGGCTTGTCGCTGCCGAGCACGCGAATGTACGGCAGACGCTTCATGCCCTCCAGCAGACGCGCAGTCAACGCTGTTTCCTGCTGATGCATCGCATCAAAGCCGATTCGGCTGACGTAATCAAGCGCCGCATGAAGCCCGACAGCACCGGCGGCATTGCCCGTGCCCGCCTCAAACCTGTACGGCAGCTCGGCGTAAACTGCGCTCTCACGCGTGACGGATTCAATCATCTCGCCGCCGGTCAGGAAAGGCGGCATGCTCTCGAGCAGCGCTTTGCGGCCGTACAGCACGCCGATGCCCATCGGTCCGTACACCTTATGCCCGGAAAATGCGAAGAAATCCGCGCCGAGCGCCTGCACGTCCACCCTCATGTGCGGCGTTGACTGCGCGCCGTCCACCACCATGACCGCGCCAACACGATGCGCCGCATCCGCCATCTCGCGGATGGGATTGACGCGCCCGATGACGTTCGACACGTGCGTCACGGCAACGATTTTCGTGCGCTCATTCATCATCGCGGCAGCCTTTTCCGGCAGAATCCGTCCATCCGGCTCGCATTCGATGAACCGCAGCTTCGCGCCCGTCTGACGGCAGACCATCTGCCACGGCAGCAGATTGCTGTGATGCTCCAGAATCGACACGAGCACCTCATCACCCGCGTGCACGTGCGTCAGCCCGTAGCTGTACGCGACAAGGTTCAGCGCCTCCGTCGTGTTCCGCGTGAAGATGATTTCCTGACTGCCCGCCGCATGCAGGAAGGTGCGCACCGCCTCTCTCGCCCCTTCGACTGCCTCCGTCGCGGCGATGCTCAGCGGATACAGCCCCCGCAGCGGATTCGCGTTTTGCGTCTCGTAGAACGTCCGCTCCGCATCAAGCACGCATTGCGGGCGCTGCGCTGTCGCCGCGTTGTCCAGATACGCAATGTCCTGCCGCTGCAGCAGCGGAAAATCAGCCCTGTAATCCGTCATGCGCTTCCGTCACCTCATCCAGTTCATCCAGAATTGCCCTTCTTGCCTCGTCCGACGACACCTGCCGTGCCACGCGCTCAATCGCCGCACGAGACAGCAGCCGTTCCGCCGTCTGACGGTCAATGCCGCGGCTCTCGAAGTAAAAGCGCGTTTCATCGTCCATTTCGCCGATGGTCGCGCCGTGCGTGCCCTCCACATTCTCCTCCTCGCAGAGGATGATCGGCACCGTCTTGTTGACGGCGTCATCGCCGAGCATCAGCACCGTTTCCTGCTCACTGCCGACAGCGCCGGACGCGCCGCGCTTGAAGTCAATCGTACCGCGGAAGATTTTCTTCGCCGCGTCATCGAGCGCACCGGACGCGTTGATTTCGCTTTTCGTCTTTTGTCCCAAATGCTCGACAACCAGATTCATGTCCAGCGTCTGTTTTTTCCGCGCCAGATAGCCGATATCCGCCTGAAAGGACGATTGCGTCCCATCCAGCAAGATGCCTGTGCCGGCATACACGTCGCCGTGCCCCAGCATCACCTGCTTCAGGACGATGCGTCCGCTGCCGATGCAGCGCCCTTTGATTTCGCTGTAGACGCATGCATTTTCATCCGGCGCCAGCAGCTGAATCAGCTCGATTTGCGCGCCGTCCGATGCCGTCAGCTCCGTCACGGCGTGCATCGTGCCCGTTGTGCGCACCGTTTCCAGCAGCGTGATGCGCCTGCCTTCGTCCGCCGATGCGTGAACCGACCTCCGGCTGAAGCAGCTGTCGCTCGTGAGGTGCAGCGTGCTTTCCGGCGCCGTCACCGTCTGAACCTCCTGCACGTCCGCCGTCTCTTCGTCCCATGCGATGATCGCTTCATTCACGCCGAGAAAATGCCACGTGCGGCTCGGCAGTTGATTGATGATTTTCTGTTCCATATGCATTCACCCGATGCTGCCTTTCATCTCGAGGCGGATGAGGTTGTTCATCTCCACCGCGTATTCCACAGGCAGCTCCTTTGACACGTTGTCCGCAAAGCCGCTGACAATCAGCGCCCGCGCATCCTCCTCGCTCAAGCCGCGGCTCATCAGGTAGAACACCGCGTCATTGCTGATGCTGCCGATTTTCGCCTCATGCCCGACGGCGGCATCGCGCGTGCGGATGTCCATCGCCGGAATCGTATCCGAGCGGCTCTCGCTGTCCAGCATCAGCGACTGGCAGGACACCGCGCTTTTCGCCCTTTTCGCCGTCTTTTCCACCACAACGCTTGAGCGGAACGTGCTGATGCCGCCGCCCTTGCTGATGGAGCGCGTGTTCATGTACGAGCTTGTGTTTTTGCCGATATGGACAACCTTCGCGCCGGTATCGAGGTTTTGCCCTGCCCCTGCGAACGTCACGCCGGTAAATTCCATGCGCGACCTGTCGCCCTTCAGGATGCTCATCGGATACAGGCAGCCCACATGCGACCCGAACGAGCCGGAAATCCACTCAATCGTGCCCTCCTCCTCAACGAGCGCACGCTTCGTGTTCAGGTTATACATGTTCTTCGACCAGTTCTCGATGGTGGAATAGCGCAGCTTCGCGCCCTTCTTGACGTACAGCTCCACGCAGCCGGCATGCAGGTTCGCCACGTTGTATTTCGGCGCCGAGCAGCCCTCGATGAAGTGCAGGCTTGCGCCTTCATCGACAATAATCAGCGTATGCTCGAACTGTCCTGCGCCCTTCGCGTTCAGCCGGAAATACGACTGCAGCGGAATCGATACCTGCACGCCCTTGGGCACATACACGAACGAGCCGCCTGACCAGACCGCGCCGTGCAGCGCCGCGAATTTGTGGTCGCGCGGCGTGACGAGCTTCATAAAATACTTGCGCACCATTTCTGCATATTCGCCGTGCAATGCGCTCTCCATGTCGGTGTAGACGACGCCCTGAGCTGCCACCTCTGCGCGGACATTGTGGTACACAAGCTCGGAATCGTACTGCGCACCCACGCCTGCGAGCGACTTTCGCTCCGCCTGCGGGATGCCCAGCCGCTCAAACGTGTCCTTGATATCCTGCGGCACATTCGCCCAGTTATTCTGCATCCTCGTTTTTGGGCGGACATACGTCGCAATGTGCGCCATATCGAGCCCCTCCAGCGAGGGACCCCAGTCAGGCGCGTTCATCCGCTGATAGATTTGCAGCGATTGCAGGCGGAACTGCTCCATCCATGCCGGATCGTTCTTTTCACGCGACAGCTTCTGGACAATCGCAGGCGTCAGCCCATCCTCCATGCGGTAATCGTCGTTCTCCGCGTCGCGAATATCATAAATGCTGCGGTCAATGTCCGCAACCTGCGTCTTTTCTTGCATTGCCGAACCCCTTCTCGTTAATCTCCTCCACCAGCTCTGCGCCGCCCTCGCGAACGATAACGCCGTTCTCCATCACATGCGTCCTGTCCACATGCAGCGCCTCCAGAATCCGCGTGCTGTGGGTGATAATCAGCAGCGAACCGCGCGTGCGCTCGCGGAAAAGCCGCACGCCCTCGGAGACTGTCCGCACCGCGTCAACGTCCAGCCCCGAATCCGTTTCATCGAGGATGGCAAGCTTCGGCTCCAGCATCAGCATTTGCAGGATTTCCGCCTTCTTCTTCTCGCCGCCGGAAAAGCCTACATTCAGGTCACGCTCCGCGTAGCTTTCATCCATGGACAGCAGCGTCATCGTTTCGCTCAGCTTCTTCCTGAAGTCCCACAGGCGGAGGCGCTTGCCGGTTTTCTGCTCCAGCGCCGTGCGGATGAACGCGCTCAGCGTGATGCCGGGCACCTCCAACGGATTCTGAAACGACAGGAAAATGCCCCTTTTCGCGCGCTCATCGACCGGCATCGCGGTCATTTCTCCGCCGTCAAACCAGATAGCACCCTGCGTCACCGCATACGCCGGATTGCCGGTAATCGCATAGCCCAGCGTTGACTTGCCGGTGCCGTTCGGTCCGAGCAGCACGTGCGTTTCATCCGCGCCGACGGTCAGGTTGACGCCGTGCAGTATTTCCTTCTCCCCTGCGCTGACATGCAGGTTCTCAATCCTCAGCAGATCCGTATGTTTCATAGTCTTTATGTCCTTTCGCTCAGGGCGGATTGATGCCTTCTTCTGCGGCGGCTCTTAAAACCTACCGCATCGATAGGATTATACACCCGATTGCCGGCTTTGTCAATCCATATTGCACCTACAAGCACAATGACTTGCGCATTTTCCTATGTAGGTTTGTCAATCATTTTGGACACGATAGGAAGCAAGTTTTTGTTTCGGAGAAGCCCACTTCAAAGGACGCATAGGTCGGTTGTTGGTGCGGCTTTGATGGGCAGCTAGCTGCCCATCAAAATCGTCGAGAGAGTAGAAGGAATGGGAATCATAGAAAAGTCGCTGGTCTTCTCGATGACTGCGCTCAACTTTTCCATTATGCCGAGGCGTATATGGGCGGATGAGCTTGTGTCGAATCCCCAACTCTTGAGCCGTGCTTTCAAAAAGGGTCAATTTATCTTTCTGGCTGTTGGAAAAACGATTGGTAAATTCAAACCCGTTATCTGTTTGCACGCACTCGACCTTTACGCCCAATTTTTGAAACTGCTGAA
>CAVEOA010000054.1:0-7335 GCA_963617205.1 Alloprevotella sp.
TTTTGGTGATTCGCTCGTTCTCCTGCCTTGTCGGTGCGCCTTCGTTCGCCCTGACGACCTTCCCGTCCTCGTCCAGCTCCTCCCCCGGCAGCAGCACGCCCACCTGCAAATAGCAATGGCAGTTGATGACCTCCGCCGCGATGGCATCCGACAGGAGCAGTCCGCCGCCGTAGATGCCTCCCGCGTAGCTGTCCAGCCTCCGCACGAACAGCCCGTCGCCGGCTTTCACCTGCCACGCCGTGCCGTGTCCTGCAAGGTAATTCATCCGCGCCGCCGTCACGATGTGGTCGGGCATGTGCAGCTTTGTGACCTGCTTTGCCTGCTCGCGCTGGTTGGCTTTGTTCGCCGCTTCCAGCGCGTCGTGCAGGTCTGGGGCGCTCTCCGCCAGAATGTCGGGGCTCATGTTGGTGATGTAATTGGTCTGCACACTCGCGCCGTTGTCGTAGAGGATGACCGCGCCCGCGCAGAAGTGATTTTGTCAAGGATGCTTTAGCACCAGACACAAATCATCTGAAATCTTCCAAGATGGGCAATCAAAAGCATATTTCAGCAGCAGATGATTTTTGCTGCTTTTATGGCGCTCGTATTGAGCGCTTTTTTATTTCGTACTTTAGCAAAAAAATATCCTTATTCTAACAAACAATAGATTCTTTTCTAATTCTTCTTCAAAAAAATCTTGAAAAGCATGTGATATGATATATGGTATAATAAGATAATAAAGAATGCTGCGCTTTCCAGCTGAGCCTTTGTCGCTCAGAGAGAAACTATTGGAATAAATTTGCAAAGGAGCTGCCTACCATGAGCAAGTTCATCATTACGTGTCCTGTGTGCCACAACTACGCAGAAGCCAGCACAGGTTTTTTTGCATGCAAACACATTCGCTGTTCCTGCGGAAATATCATTAACGAAAAGACGGATCGTATGGCGACCATGGTTTGCCCTGGCTGCGGGAATAACGTAGTTTACGATCAGGCAGAAGGCAAGAACGCTAAGTGTCCGGTCTGTCATGCGCAGCTCGTTACGGATAACAGCTTCAACAATCTGGCGCATTTTCGCTGCACAGCCTGCGGCTGTCAGCTGCAAGCAGATAAGGCAGCAACGCATATTGTTTGCCCGGTGTGTGACACCGACTGCGATGTGCAGCAGGAAATCAAAAAGGCTGAAGTCCGTGCTGCTGCGGTACCAACCGTCATTAGCTACGAAGGTGACAACAAGACCTTTGTGTGGAAGCATCCTATGACTGATTTTGTGACGGGAAGCCAGCTCATTGTTCACGAAAGTCAGGAAGCAATCTTTTTCCGTAACGGCGAAGCACTGGATTCCTTCAGCCCAGGCCGCTACACGCTGGAAACGGGGATTCTACCCAAGATGAGCAACCTGTATCCTTTGCCTGTGCAGGGGCAGCCCTTCCATGCAGAAGTCTATTTTGTTAACTTGACTACGCAAATGGGCATCAAGTGGGGCACACCCAGCAAGGTGGGATTGTTTGATCCTGCGACCGGACTGCATGTGGAACTGGGCGCATCAGGTTCCTTCAACCTGCAAGTGACCGATCCACGCCGGCTGGTTATCCGTGTCGTGGGAACTACGGGAGCGCTGCGGCAGGCAGATGTTTTCGACCAAAGCGGTATGGGCTACTTCCGTACGGTTGTCATGACGCAAGTGAAGGCTCAGCTTGCGAAGATCATCAAAGGCAACCATCTTAGTGTGCTGGAGCTGGACGAGCATCTGGACACCATCAGTCACGCTTTGCGGGAAGCTATCAATCCTGAACTGGCAGACTACGGTCTGACCATGCCGGAATTTTATGTAGCAAACATTGTCACGCCGGATGATGATCCCAACTTCCGGCGCATGAAGCAGCAGCATGCCGACATGTACCTCAAAACCCGCGAGGAGGAAATCAAGAAGGCAGAAGCCGAAGCCGCTTTCGAGCGTAAGACCGTGGAAGCCCAGACTGCGGCGCGAATGAAGCTCATCAGTGCGCAGGGCGATGCGGATGCAGCACGTATTGCAGGGCAGGCACAGGCGGATATTTATCGGATGCAGGCGGAAGCCGAGGCGCAGGAAATGCGCATGAAGGGCTACACCTACCAGCAGGAAACGGCACGTCAGGTGGGACTGGAAGCCATGCGCAGCGGCGGTGCAGGCGTAGGCAGCCTTGCAGGTGAAGCCATGCAGCTTGGCGTGGGACTTGGTACCGTTGGCAGTGTGATCGGGATGACAAAGGAGGCCATTCAGCCGGTGATGCAGGGCGTCAGCAGCATGGCACAGGCCGCGCCTCCTGCGGAAGATGCAGGCTGGACGTGCACCTGTGGTCAAAGGAACATCACCAGCAAGTTTTGCCCTGAGTGCGGCGCAAAGAAGTCGGAGCCGCCTAAGCCTTGGGATTGCGCTTGCGGACAGACGGGCATCACCAGCAAATTCTGCCCGAATTGTGGAAGCAAACGCCCCGAAACATGGGATTGCGTGTGCGGAATGAAGGGAATCACCAGCAAGTTCTGCCCCGAATGCGGCAAGAAGCGGGAGGATTAAGCGATGAAGATGACCAAGCATGCATGGATCATTTGGGGAATTTCTCTGGCAGTTGTGCTCGTGCTGATGGTTGCCATTCCTTTCGTCCGCACGGCAGCGTGGTGGATTGGTGCCGCTTGCACGGTGGCCATGTTTGGCCTGTGCGCCCTCACGTTCCATTTGGCCTTCCGAAAAGGCGAAAACACTGAAAGTAAGCTTCTGGGCTGGCCTATCTTCAAGGTGGGCTACACAGCGCTTGCGGTGCAAGTGCTTGTTGGATTTGTGCTGATGGGATTGGCAGCATTATGCCCGGTATGGGTGGCAATTGTCATCGAGCTGATTGTATTCGCGCTGACAGGCGTTAGCATGACGGTGCGAGATGCAGCCCGCGCAGTGGTGACGCAGAGTGAGGCTCATGTGACAGACAACACCCAGGCATGGAAGGTTCTTCGGGCCAAAGCCAATGCCCTGGCGGCAAGCACGGGGAATGCGGGACTGAAAAAGCTGGCAGAGGAAATGCGCTATGCCGACCCCACACCCACCAGCATGGATGGGGAATTTGACCAAATGATGGATACGCTGTCCAGCTACGCCACGGTGGAAAACATTGACAAGGCCATGAAGCTGTTGGAAAAGCGGAAACTGCTGGGGAAAGAAGAAAAATAATACAAAAGGATGGAGGAGGACATTCCAATGATTATCAAGTGCAAAATGTGCGGTGGCGACATTGAGTTCATTCCCGGCGCGACTTACGGTACCTGTGAGTACTGCGGCAGCACATCCACCATACCGAAGGCGGACGATGAGGGCAAGCTGAATCGTTACAACCGCGCCAACCACTTCCGGCGGCAATGCGAATTTGACAAGGCAGTTGCTGCGTACGAAAAGATCCTTGAACAGGATGACACAGATGCCGAGGCTCACTAGGGCGCGGTTATCAGTCGTTATGGTATTGAGTACGTAGAAGACCCCGCCACGAAGAAGCGCATTCCCACCTGCCATCGAGTACAGATGACATCGATTTTGGCGGATGAAGATTACAGGGCCGCAGTGGAATATGCACCAGATGCTGAGAGCCGCCGGCTCTATGAAGAACAGGCAGCGCAGATTGCGGACATTCAGAAAGGCATTCTCTCCATTTCTGCAAACGAGAAACCCTACGATGTATTCATCTGCTACAAGGAGACTGATGACAACGGCCAGCGCACTCACGACAGCCAGTGGGCGCAGGATGTTTACTATGGCCTGACGGAGCAGGGTTATAAGGTGTTCTTCAGCCGTATTACGCTGGAGGATAAGCTGGGTCAGGAATATGAGCCCTACATTTTCGCCGCCCTGAACAGCGCCCGTGTCATGGTGGTTATAGGCAGCAAACCCGAGTATTTTAATGCTGTGTGGGTAAAGAACGAGTGGAGCCGTTACCTTGCTTTGATGACGAAGGATCTTAAGCGTCTGCTGATTCCCTGCTATCGGGATATGGATCCTTATGATCTTCCTGATGAACTGTCGAGTTTGCAAAGCCAGGACATGAGCAAAATCGGCTTCATGCAGGACCTGCTCCGTGGTGTGAAGAAGGTGCTGGAAGCAGGGAAGGCGAGCGAACCCGTGAAGCAGTCTGCACAGGTTGTCACCGCAGCATCAACAGCGGCGGTTTCTCCCGGTGTGACCAGCCTTATGGAGCGGGCTTATCTTTTCATGGAAGACGGCAATTTCGCAAGTGCAGAAGAATATCTGGATCGTGTGCTGGATATTGATCCCAAGTTTGCTTCAGCTTATGTGGCCAAGGTGTGCGTGGCCTTCCAGTTGCGCAGAGAAGCTGAACTGGCGGAAACCACCTTCCAGTATGAGGACAATGCCGATTGGCGGAAGGCTATGCGCTTTGCCAACCCGCAGCAGAAAGCTATCTATGAGAACTATGCAGCAAAGGTAAAGGAACGCACAGAGCGTCAGATCCGGGATTATTCCTACGATTGTGCCATGGAAATGGCGGTGAACCCCTATGCCAATAAGAACGAACTGGACAAAGAATTATCGTACTATAAGGTCTCCTGCACCCATTCTGACGGCTGGAGGCCTGACGGCCGACGCCGACAGAACAGCCAGATGAACGAGGACGCATTCAGGCAGATTGTGAAAAGCAACGAGCCCGGCGATTTGAGTGAGCAAAGCTTCAATACGGCCGCCGCCATGTTCGATGAAATTAAGGACAGCGATGCAGCCGAATGTGCCGGACAATGCCGCGCGCTGGCGGAACAGGCACGGCAAAAGCAAATCTACAATAATGCTGCAACTGCTTATCGCAAAAACATCAACAGTCCGACCGAGCTGGAGAAAGCGGCAGCAGTGTTCCTTTCTGTGCCGCAATACAAGGATGCCAAGGAACGGGCACTGCGGTGCATGGACGATGCCAAGAAGATTCGAGACGACTTGTACAACGATGCGGTCAAAGCCATGCAGGAGGCTGGCAAGGAAAGCGCAAAGTGGGAAAAAACGAAAAAACTACTGGCAGAAAAAGAGCTGGACAGTTACCCCGACATTAAGCAACTCCGCACAAAGGCGGCTGAACAGCATGAAAAATACCTTGCGGCAGAAAAAGAGCAGGCACGGCGCAACGCTGCAAAGAAGAAACGCAACAGCATCTTGGGTGTTGTTGCGGCAGCGGTGGCAGTAGTTGTGTTACTGCTGGTAACGAAGGTCATTATTCCCGCGAGCAATTATAGGAAGGCTGAGAGCCTTCGTGCCAACGGGCGGTATGAGGAGGCGGTGGCGGCTTTCAAGAATGCCGGCGACTACAGCGATGCGGCGACGCAAATCAAGGCTACCTACTACGCAGAAGGCGAGGTCAAGCGGGCAGCAGGCGAGTGGACAGAAGCCGTGGAAGCTTTCAAGAATGCCGGCGACTACAGCGATGCGGCAATGCAAATCAAAGAAACTGAATATCAGAAAGCGCAGGCTCTGTATGCCTCCGCTGACTATGCAAATGCCTACACCACCTACAAGAGCATTTCTGGGTATAAAGATGTTGACAATCTACTGGAAACAGACGAAAATCTAAAAGCAGCAGCACTCGAAGCGAAGTTTACGGTTGGAAACTACGTGGAATTCGGTACCTATCCGCAAACAGCATCCGGCACGGATAGCACACCGATCGAATGGCTGGTGCTGGCGAGAGATGGGAACAAGGCACTGCTGATCAGCCGTTATGGCTTGGATGCGCAGCCCTATAACACAAAACAGACGGAAGTTACCGTTACCTGGGAGGAATGCACGCTGCGCACCTGGTTGAACGGCACATTCATGAACAAAGCCTTTACTGCGAACGAACAGACCGGCATCCTGCTGACAAATGTAGACAACAGCAGCAGTCAAGGATATAGCGGGTGGAGCACGAGCGGCGGAAACAATACCCAGGATAAGATCTTCCTGTTGAGTTATGCGGAAGCAAATCAATACCTGGATGTCACTTATGATGATAGCAAAAACATGAAATCCAGGGTAACACCGACAGCGTATGCGAAGAAACAGGGGGCTCTTACATCCTACGATTATAAGACAGCAGATGGTGATGAGTCCGGGTGGTGGTGGTGGCTGCGTTCGTCGGGCCGCATTCAGAGCAACGCCGCGCTCGTGTACTTCGACGGCTCCCTCACCTACTACTATGTCACTTATGGCAGTGCTTGTGTCCGCCCCGCTTTGTGGGTGAACATAGAAGCAGAAGTTTTTAACCCATGACAAAAGGAGGAAAGATTGCAATGGCAAGGCAGCAACTAATAGCCCCTGTTGAAACGATGCAAGAGAAATACGAAACGTACACAACAGAAATGAAACGTCTGAAAAAGGCGCTAGATGAGGGGTTCTATTTTGAGGCTATACTGATTGATTATGCACTGCTGGAAGACCGTCTGCGTTCGTTCGTTTACCATGCGGGGCTGCTTGCAGATCGAAATGCAAAAAAATTGCTGCCTAATAAAAACAAAGCCCGCAAAGATTTTAACAGTCTTGTGGAGCGAGTGGAAACATGGAAGCAGGAAAACGGACAAAAAACAAAAAACGATCCTTCTATTGAGCGACTTTCCCTGAATACGATTTCCCATAAGATTTTCATTGTCCGAACGATTGTCCTTTGGAGCAGTACAATGGAACGTCTACCGGATGAAAGCCGCTATCTGCAAGCACTTCGCCGTCAATGTGAAAGCCTTGATGCTGCCGCGTTGCTGGAAACGCTTGATGCTCTTGAAAAATGGAAAGATTACCGTAATGAAGTGATTCATAGTCTGATGAATAAGCGCCTGCAAAGTGTACAGCAGGAGCTGCCAGAGCAAGCAGAGCGTGGACTTCAGCTTGCAAGAATGTTGGATCAACAAGTGCGGCTTTTGAAGAAGGGAAATACCATACGGAAAGCGGCTCAATTGTCTACGAAATAAGTGATATAGAAAGAGCACTGCCCGGCTTGTTATACTAATCCCAATTTAAAACAGCTCCAAAATCCACTCACGCCCTGTGATGCTGCGAATGGTTTCAGGAGTAATAGACCTGATCGTGCAGCACAATCGATCGATCATTTTTTCGAGTGTCGGGAACACTTCATTGCGGAAACCTCTGGTGCGAATTTCACGCCAGACTTGCTCGATGGGGTTCATTTCCGGCGTGTAGGGCGGAATATGAATCAAATGGATGTTATCCGGCACAACCAGCGTACCGGATTTGTGCCATGCGGCGCCGTCGCAGACCAGAAGAATTTCTTCCTGCGCATGTTCCTTGGACAAATGCTCAAGGAAGGTATTCATGCAGACTGTGTTGCACCACGGCATGACCAGAAAA
>CAVEOA010000055.1:0-6907 GCA_963617205.1 Alloprevotella sp.
ACCTGTCCTCCATGGAGGCGTTCGGTTCGGTGAATTTCGATGGACGTGCCACGGAGGACATGCTGGGCGCCATTGATTTGACCAAGCCTCGCAGCTGCTACCCGGAGAGCAAGCGCATGGTGGAAAACATGTGCGCCTGCTATCACGCAGAATACGGCGTGCCGGTATCCATTGTTCGTCTGGCGCAAACCTTTGGCGCAGGCGTAGCAGCAGAGGACACCCGGGTATTCGCCCAGTTCGCCCGCAGTGCCATGAAAAGTGAGGACATCGTTCTCCACACCCAAGGCACATCATGGGGAAACTACGTCTACACTGCCGATGCAGCCACGGCCATTTTCACCGTGCTGAAGAAGGGTAACGACGGCGAGTGCTACACGGTGGCCAATGAAAGCACCAGCATGCAAATTCGGGACATGGCTGCCTTGGTAGCCGAGAAAATTGCGAATGGGGAAATCCGTGTGGTGATTGACATCCCGGAAGGCAAGAACTTTGGCTATGCCGCGGATACCCAGCTGAAGCTGAATGCAGGAAAAATGCAGAGGCTTGGGTGGCAGGCAGAAGTGGGCTTGGTGGAGATGTATCGGAGAATGATTCGGGGTTGGGGAGAAATGAATAGCCTATGAAAATACTCATGGTCACCAACAAGGTGAAAACATATTCGTTGAGCTCACAAATCACCTATGATGCTCTTCTCAGTCTCGGTCATGAAGTGGTGTGGGCAGCGGACTTTTCCAAGTTCATTGGCGACAAGGGCGTTATCCCCGCTGTTACAGAACAAATCAGCATCAATACGAATCCCCTGAACAAGAACAATCTTCATGCTTACAAGCGCTTGCTGGAAATCATTGATGAGCATCACATTGAGGCGGTCATGTGCAGTACACCTATCGGCGGAGCACTTGCACGCTTGGCGGCGAAAAAGAAGGGGATCAAGCCAGTTCTTTACGAAGCCCATGGCTTCCTGTTTTTCAAGGGGGCACCGCTGATTAACCGAACAGTCTACAAGTGGGAAGAGCAGATTCTTGCCCATTACACGGATGTGCTGATTACCATCACCCGGGAAGACTATGCGGAAGCGAAAAAGCTGAAGCTCCGCAGTAAGTTGCCCCCCTATATGGTGCACGGAGCTGGGGTTCATGTTGGGGTGCAAGTGAACATCGACCGCATTGAAAAGAGGAGAAGCCTTGGCGTGCCGGAAGATGCTTTCGTGATTGTCTCCGCTGGTGAACTGAACCGCAACAAGAACACGGAAGTCATTGTGCGAGCTTTGACCAATGCCCCTGATGCCCATTATATTGCCTGTGGTGTCGGACCAGAAGAAACAAACCTGCGAAAGCTGGCAGACGAACTGGGCGTAGCGGACCGCTTTCACTTGCTGGGCTATCGAACCGATATGCCGGAGGTTCTTTCCTGCGCAGATGTGTTTACCATCATGTCCTTCCGTGAGGGCATGCCGCGCGCACTACTGGAAGCAATGGATCTTGGCCTTCCTTGCGTTGGAAGCAATACCCGCGGCATTCGCGATCTGATTGATACAGACGGCGGATTCATCTGTGAACCCACGGATGTGCAGGCGTTTGCCAAGGCGTTCCGTCAGCTTGAGGCAGATACACGGCTTCGTGAGCAAATGGGTAGCCATAACAAAACCAAGGTGCAGGATTACTCGGCAGATGTGGTGCGGCAGGAGTTGTATGATATTTACCGGATGGCATTTTGCAAACAGTAACAGGTGAAGAACATGACGATAAAGCAACTCTTTCAAAAAGCCTTTGTGGGTGGTCAGTGGGGTGTTGGCGTTCGAGTGAAAGGCACTGGGCAATACGTCATCGTTGACACGCCAGTAGGCACATGGATTGCAGATCCGTTCCTCTATGAAGCTGATGGCGAGCACTACCTTTTCGTGGAATTCTACGAAGTTGCCAAAGAAAAGGCCTGCCTTGCCTACTATCGCTTCATTGATGGAAAGCCAGTCTATCAGGGAAAGATCATTGAACAGCCGTATCATATGAGCTATCCATGTGTTTTTTTCTATCAGGGTGAGCATTACATGATCCCTGAAACGTCAGCAAATCAAAGCATGGATCTATACAAGGCTGTTCACTTTCCAAGCAAATGGGAAAAGGTCGCCTGCCTTTCTTCCGGCACTCGTTATGTGGATACCACTGTGCTGAAGCAGGGTGATGACTTCAAGCTGGTCACTTATCGGAAGGAAGGCGGAAGCTGGTATCTGGATGCTTTCGCACTGGATATGGAACAGAAGCAGATTGAACAGCTGTCTTCGAAGAAGTACGACACGAACATTGGTCGCCCTGCAGGAAATTTCATCACGGAGGATGGTCTGGTTCGTCCTGCGCAGAACTGCACCAGCAAGTATGGCGAAAGCATCATCCTGTATCGGGTCGATCGATTTGAAAAAGATCATTTCGAGGAACACGAGAAGACGAGAAGCGAAGCTGCAAGCTTTCCCATGGATGCAAAGGCAAATCGCGTTCATACGTTGAATCAGGATAGCAAGTATGAGTGTGTGGACGTGTTCTTTGAGAAAATTGATCTGCTACATGGCGTGAAGACGCTGTGGAGAGCGTATTTGAGAAAATATTTAACCAAGGAGTAAAGCAGACTCTATGAGAGTGATTTTGATCCGTTCCACAGACGTAATGCCAGATCCGCCTGTGGAGAAAATGGCCAGTGCCTTGATAGACAGTGACCATGAGGTGAAGATTCTGGCTTGGGATCGAAGCAATACCTATGCTGATCGAGCTTCAATCAAACAGGTAGTTGGCCACGAGACCGAAATCATTCACTTTGGAATCCCTGCTGTTTATTGTGGCGGCATCAAGAAGAATTTCAGTGCCTTGTGGAAATTTCAGTGTCGGATTATTCGCTGGCTGATGAAACATCACGACGAGTATGATGCCGTACATGCCTTTGATTTTGACACGGGTTATGCGGCCATGATTTGCTGCAAGCTGTACAGAAAGAAGTTCGTCTATCATATTCTTGATTACTACGTTGACGGACATACACTTCCGTCAAAATGCCTTAACAAGGTAATTGAGTTTTTCGAGGTCCGCGTCATCAATGCGGCGGATGCCACTATCCTCTGCACAGAAAAGCGCGTTGAGCAAATTAACAAAGCGGTCCCAAAGCAAGTCTTCGTTATTCACAATACACCAGATTCTGTGCTTCAGCCAAACACATCGTTCACGTTGCAAAGCGAGAACGACAAAATGAAGATTGCCTACGTTGGCATTTTGGCAGGCACACGGCTTCTCAAAGAAACAGTCGAAGCTGTGTCACAGATGACGGATGTGGAAATGCATATTGGCGGCTTTGGTGAGTATGAAGCATGGATGCAGGAAGCGGCCTGCAAGTATGACAACATTTTCTTCTATGGCAAACTGCAATACAGCGATACTCTTGCGCTTGAAAAGCAATGCGATGTGATGATTGCAACCTATGATCCGTCTTTTCGCAATCATAAGTACGCAGCCCCCAATAAGTTCTATGAGTCGCTCATGCTCGGCAAGCCAATCATCATGGCGCATGATACAGGCTATGATGACGTGATTCACGAAAACGATAATGGCTTACTGGCAGAGTATAGCCCAAAGGGGATCAATGAAGCGATTCAAACATTGAAAGCTCGACGAGGCGATTGGCCAGAAATGGGCAAGAGAGCACGGGCGCTCTATGAAAAGTCGTATTCCTGGGCAATAATGAAGCAGAGAATCAAGCAGGTGTATCAAGAAATGGAAAGTAAGAGTAGGTAATAGGAAATGAGCAAGATCTTGTTTGTCGTTTCGCGACCATTGGAAATCAACACCTCAGCTTCTGTTCGTAACAAGGCCATGGTTGAAGGATTGATTGCTAACGGCTTTGCGGTTGATCTGCTGACAACGACACCTGATGAAAAACATGCTGCATATGACAAGAGCCTTTCTGCAGAAGGTGCGCATTCAATTCGAGTGCCCATGAACCAGACACAGAAGGTGACTGGCTTAAGCAGAAATAATAAGCTATTATCCACTCTGAAATCTATCGCCTATAAGTGGATGAGCAAGCATGAGGTGTATGATCATCTGAAATTCATTGCAAACTATACGGATTACGTTGATTTGGACAACAATCATTATGATTATATTATCTCTTCATCAGACCCGAAATCATCACATCTGTTTGTAAAAACGCTGCTCGAGCGTAAAGCAGAAAAGTTTCATGGGAAATGGATCCAGATATGGGGAGATCCTTTTCTGACAGACATCACTCGCACAAACACAAACAAACATAAGATTAAAGTGGAAGAGCAAAGGCTTCTTGAAGCGGTGGATTATGTCTTCTATGTATCAAAAATGACGCTGGAGCAACAGAAGAAAATATATCCGACATGTGCTCACAAAATGCGCTATACGCCTATTCCCTATATAAAGGAGAAAATTACAGCAAATAGGAGCATGGAAAAGACTGAAAAGATTGAACTGGCATACTGTGGGGATTATGATATATCCATCCGTAATCTGAAGCCTCTCTATGACGCTGTCAATCAGATTGACAATGCCCATTTAACTGTATGTGGCGGTAGCAATGCTCCTTTACAAAGCACTGAAAAGGTTAGAGTGAAAGGACGTGTGGCTTATGAAGAAGTATGCAAAGTTGAAGACAGCGCGGATATCCTCGTGTTTGTAGCAAACCGCGCAGGGACGCAAATACCTGGGAAAATTTATCAATATGCTGGAACGAATAAGCCGGTGTTGTTTGTGTTGGACGGTGATAAGGAAGCACTGAAGGAATCGTTTGAAGCGTATGATCGATTTGTTTTTGTGGAAAATGATGCTGCCTGTATAACGAAAGGGGTGAGGGAAATCACACAAAGACAGAAGGAATACGCGCCACTTACTGCATTTTCTAAAGACAAGGTCATGAAAAAACTAATGCACGAGGTCTCTCATGATTAATTTTGATAGGAAGTGCGCATGGTATGGGTAGAAGTGTGACACAGAAAGTCAAAATAAATTCGAATATTATCGCCTTTATCTTATGTGTCAATACATTTTCAAAAATATTGAGCATATTTGTTGTGGTACCCTACAACATTGTAATAATGGAAACGTTGGCCATCACTCTGCTGATACTGTCAAATGAACAAATAATTTTGTTAGAGAAGCAAACAAGTTCTATTCTTCTTGTTGTAGGCGCCATCATGGCGTATTCACTGTTGATCTATCGAATGGATGCACGTGTTATCGAAAGACTGCTTAAATTTGTTATGTATGGTCTATTCTCGATGCTATGTGTACAATATTCATTTGATAAGAAGACACTTTACAAAACTATATTCATTTTCGGCTTTATTCATCTCTGGTATCTATATGCTTATGCTACAAACCGAATTCAAGCGGGTCTTATGTCGATAGATGACACAATGGATTTATCCTACACATCGTTGATTTATGTATTTGCAGGCTCAGAAGTTGTTACAAACCGGGGAGAAAAGATATTAACGCGATTACTGGCTACAATATCATGCGTTTTGTTTGTGTTTTTCTTGGTTGGAATTAGCGTTAATCGCGGCGCACTGATTTCCGCTGTAAGTTATTATGTATTGCGGTTTGTGAACAAGCAAAATGACACAAAGAAGCGTATTGTGCTCTTTGCGTGTGTAATTATCATTGGGATCCTCGCTTATATAAACCTCATATCGATCCTTAAATCGATAGATGCACTTACAACATCCATTGGCATGACAATCCGACCGCTTCAAAAGACCATCCAACAGATGGAATACTCGGATAGTATGATTTCGGGGAGAGAACGTGTTTATGGTTCGGCCATGGAATTGATAAAAGAATCTTGGGCATTGCCTAACGGTGTGGCTGGCTTCGATGTGTTGAAAGGGATTTATTATCCGCACAATATTTTTCTCGAAGCCGGAATTGAATTTGGGTTTATAGGAATAATTCTGGTGGCACTAATCATCTTAAAGGCATGTTACCAAATGGTTATTAGACACGGGAAGAATAACGATCTGTTGTTATTATTTTTCTGCTTATCAATTCCAAGACTGATGGTTTCGTCTTCATACTGGGAAAATACATTTATCTGGCCAATGATGGTGTTGATGTGGGCGAACAGCCCAGGGGAAACACAAAGAAGCTGTGTTCAAAGGATTCGCGTGTAGAACACAACGTAATCTGAAAGATTAGGAGAGTAAAAAACATGATTAACGTAATTGGTCTTGGCTATATCGGTCTTCCAACTGCCCTGATGATGGCTTCCCACGGCGTAGACGTGGTCGGCACAGACTACAACCCTGAGCTGGTCGCCACCTTGAATGCAGGTAAGACTACTTTTAAGGAAAAGGGACTGGACGACCTCTTTGCTGAGGCGGTCAAGCGCGGTATCCGCTTCACGACCGAATATCAGGTGACCGACACGTACATCGTGTCCGTGCCTACGCCGTACGACAAGTTCAGCAAGAAAGTGGACGCATGTTATGTTGTCGCAGCGGTTAAAAATGTCATGGAGGTCTGTCCCAAGGGTGCTACGGTGGTCATTGAATCTACCGTTTCCCCGGGAACCATCGACAAGTATGTTCGCCATGTGATTAAGGAAAATGGCTTTACCATCGGGGAAGACATCCATCTGGTTCATGCCCCTGAGCGCATCATTCCCGGCAACATGGTGTACGAGCTGCTGCATAACAATCGTACCATCGGTGCAGACGAAAGGGAAATCGGCGAACAGGTCAAGAAGCTCTATGGTTCTTTCTGCCAAGGAGAAATTGTGGTAACGGATATTCGAACGGCAGAGATGACCAAGGTGGTGGAGAACACTTTCCGTGCGGTGAACATTGCCTTTGCCAATGAGCTGGCGAAGATCTGCCGCCATGACGGCATGGATGTGTATG
>CAVEOA010000056.1:0-6383 GCA_963617205.1 Alloprevotella sp.
AAGGACGGTCAAAGGGAAAGCGTCGTAAGGCACAGAGAAACCGACGAAGAGTTAGCAAAAGCAATCATCAAGCGGCGCGGGCTGAAATAAGCCCGTCGCCACTTAGCGATAATATATATATCACAGTTTCAAGGAGGGTTCAGAATGAAAAAAGCATATCCAATCATTATGACGCAGGGGAACGCCTTCATCGTGGTATTCGTCCCCGATTTCAACATCAATACGCAGGGCAAGGACATTCCGGACGCAATCGAAATGGCGCGGGACGCAATCGGGCTGATGGGCATTGATATGCAGGACGACGGCGAGGCGCTGCCGGAAGCGTCGAGCCTTGCAAGCGCACAAGCCGACGCGCCGTCCGGCAGTATCGTTTCACTGGTTGACGTTGATTTCGCGGAGTACCGCAGAAGGAACGACATGCGCACCGTGAAGAAGAATTGCACCATTCCTTCATGGCTCAACGTTGAAGCGGAGCGGGCTGGCGTGAATTTCTCCGCCGTCCTGCAAGCGGCGCTCAAACGCGAGTTGAACATCACGGGGAGATAAACGGAGAGGAACGAGGGCAGCGAGAACGTCGCCCTTTTGCCATTTCGGAAGCCGGAGGAAGGAAGCATGCACAAGCACCTGACATGGACGGATCGCCGCCAGCGTCGTGGCGGCGCTGAACAGGCTGGAACACCGATTCGGGAAGCGGTTCGCGGCGATATTCAAGAGCATCACGTTCGACAACGGCTCGGAGTTCATGGATTGCGCCGGAATTGAAAAATCCGTCTACGGCAAGGACCGGAAGCGCACAAAGGTTTACTATTGCCACCCGTACAGCGCATACGAACGCGGCACGAACGAGAACATCAACAAAATGATCCGGCGGTTCCTGCCGAAAGGAACGGACTTCCGGAAAGTAACCGCCGAATACATCAGGCGCGTGGAAACGTGGATCAACAATTATCCGCGCGAGATTTTAGGCTTTGAAACGTCCGGATCGCTCTTTGAAAGGTACGTCACCGAAGCCGCTTGAAGCCTTCTAAAAAATATTTTGTTTTTTTCTGCTTTTAGTATTGACTTTTGCCCAAAATAAACGGGTGAAAGGGAAAAGAAAATTCCTGCATTGAATTTGCAGGAATTTCGCGCTGCGGAGCGACCGGAGGGCATTGCGATTGCACGCTACGTTACCTCACAGCGCGCTTTTTCGCCCGTGCAGGGTGAAAAGCTTTCTTTTTCGCATGGCAATCAGCCCGACGGCGTCGGCAATCACCCAGCCGATGGGGATGGACAGCCAGATTGCCATCATCCCGAAGCACGGCGCAAAGGCATAGGAAAGCGCGACGCGCAGACCGAGCGAAATCACCGTCAGGATGACGCTCATGCCTGCCTGCTCCATGCCGCGGAAAATCGCATAGAGCAGGAACAGCATGCCGATAAAGACGTAGCAGACGCCTTCCGTCTGGAGATACTGCACGCCGATGGTCAGCGCCTTCGAGGACGCGTTTTCAAGGAAAATCAGCAGCAGTGGTTCGGCGAAAACCACGACAAGCGCAGAAACAAGGATGCAGAATGCGCCGGAAAGCAGGAAAGCCGTGCGGATGCCCCTGCGAAGGCGTTCGGGTTGATTCGCGCCGCGGTTCTGCGCCACGAAGGTCGCAAAGCCGTTGCCGAAGTCCTGCGCAGGGCTGTAGGCGAGCGAATCGATTTTCACGCCTGCGGTGAAGGCTGCCATCGCCGCCAGACCGAAGCTGTTGACGAGGCTCTGCACGCACAGGATGCCGAAATTCATGATGGACTGCTGCACGCTCGTCAGCACGGAAACGCTGCAAATGCGGCGAATCAGCCCGATGTCGGGACGAAAGTCGGACAGGGCGGGACGCAGCGCCGGTACGCGGCGGAGCATGCTGACGGTGCAGAGGATGCCGGAAAGCACCTGCGCAATCAGTGTCGCCCATGCGGCGCCGGCAACGCCCCAGCCGAGCCCGGCGACAAACAAGAAGTCAAGGACGACATTCGTCAGCGCGGAAATCGTCAGGAACACGAGCGGCGATGCCGAGCGCCCGACCGCACGGAGCATACATGCGCAGAAGTTGTAGAGGAAAGTCGGTACGATGCCGGCAAAGACAATCAGCAGATAGCAGGACAAATCGCCCTGCGCGTCGCCAGGGATGCGCAGCAGACGGAGCAGCACCGTCAGCAGGGCATAGGAAAGCGCCGTCAGCACGAGCGAAAAGGCGAAAATCAGCACAAATGCGTTGCCAACTGATTTTTTGACGCCACGCTCATCGTTTTCCCCGAAGAATCGGCTGACAATCACGCCGCTGCCCATGCACAGCCCGGTGACGATGCTCGTCAGCAGCGTCATGACGGAAAACGCGCTGCCGACCGCACCCAGTGCCGTTTCGCCGCAGTAACGACCGACCACGAACGTATCAACCAGGTTATAGAGCTGCTGGAGCAGATTGCCAGCCATCAGCGGCAGGGAGAAGCGGAGCAGGCCGCGAAGGATGGAGCCATGGGTCAAATCAGCGCGCATAGGGGATGAATCCTCCTTTTTTCCTAATTAAAAGTATAATGCAAAAGGGGAGAAGCGTCAAGGGCTGGCAGGACACCGAAAAACCACCTCATTTGCGCCATTTCCCTTGACAACGGAAGCAGAAATTACATATAATCTAAAGGGTCTCTTCTATTGAAATACCGCGCCGTACGGCGAAAAAGGAGATTATCATCATGAATAAGATTCTGTCTACGAAAAATGCCCCTGCCGCGATCGGTCCCTACAGCCAGGGCGTTCAGGCCGGCAGCACGGTCTATGTGTCCGGTCAGCTGTACTTTGTGCCGGAAACGGGCGAGCTCCTCGAGGGCACCATCGGCGAAATGACCGCGCAGTGCATGAAGAACATCGCCGCGATTCTGGCGGAAGCCGGCTGCACGCTTGCGGATGTCGTCAAGACGACCATCTACCTCAAGGATTTGAACGACTTCGCCGCGGTGAATGAAGCGTACGGCAAGTTCTTCCCGGAAAATCCGCCGGCGCGCGGCTGCGTGCAGGTGGCGAGGCTGCCCCGTGACGCCAAGGTCGAAATTGAGGCGATTGCGGTCAAATGAGCAAGCATATTCTGCTGGTGCACGATTTGGCTGGCTACGGCAAGGTGTCGTTGAGCGCGATGATGCCGGTGTTGTCCCATATGGGGCACCATCTCTATACGCTGCCGACGGCGCTCGTCAGCAATACGCTGGATTACGGCAGGTTCTACATTCAGGAAACAACGGAGTACATGCGCCAGTCCCTGAAGGTGTGGAAGGAGCTCGGCTTCACGTTTGATATCGTCTCTACCGGCATGATTATGTCCGCGGAGCAGGCGGCGCTCGTGTCCGACTTCTGCGCGCAGTCTGCCAAGCAGGGCGTGCTGATTTTTGTAGACCCCATCATGGGCGATGAAGGGATGCTCTATAACGGCGTCGGCGAGGAAACCATTGCGCACATGCGGAATATGGTCGCTGTGGCGGATTGCATCGTGCCGAATTACACCGAGGCGGCGTATCTGGCGGACATGCCCTATCAGCAGCGGCTGACGGAGGAAGCGGCGCACGCGCTGGTGGAGAAGCTCCATCAGATGGGTGCAAAGTCCGTCGTGGTGACAAGCGCGAGGGTGGAGGACACCGACTGCGTCATCGGCTATGACGGCACGAAGGACGAATTTTTTCGCATTCCGTTTGACATGATTCCTGTCCGCTTCGTCGGCACCGGCGACATCTTCTCCGCTGTGATGCTCGGCAGGATGGCGGATGGCGTGCCGTTGCAAGAGGCTGTCCGCAGCGCCATGGATGCCGTAAGGATGATGATCGAGCGCAACCGCGACAAGGAGGACAAGTACCTCGGCATCCCGATTGAAACATGCCTGGAGGTGCTTGACCGATGAGCCGCCCAAGGATTCGGATTACGCTGATTGACCGCAAGGGCGATTGCCCGTGCCACCGCGGACACAAAATCGGCGATTCATGGGATTTCGACACCGAACGCGGAAAGCTCTGTCCGATGGCGATGCATGTTGCGTTCCTCTATGCCGATATACTGCGCTATGGCGGCAGCATTCCCGGTCAAAAGGAAGGGACAGCCGTCTTTTCCTGCCCCGATGCGGACACGCTCAACATCTTTCGGGTCGAAAAAGTAACGGAATAAGGCTGCGAATCGCGATTATTTCCTGAAAAATGATTGCAATCACGTCCCGAATCGTGTATAATGGCATAGACCCCTTTGATAATAATGGAGGATGATGTATTATGAAGCATATCGAAACGATCCAGAAGCCCTGCCTGAAGAATTCTCTGGCACATGGCGGCTGCGGCGAATGCCAGGCGTCCTGCCAGTCCGCCTGCAAGACCAGCTGCACCGTTGCCAACCAGTCCTGCGCCAACAAGGAAAACAGCGACGTGCTCGCGGGCAACGAGGGCAAGCTCAACCGTCTGTACAACCGGAAGTAATCCTTTTCACGCAGAAATCAGGGCGGAGGCTGCCTCAGTGCGCCTTCGCTTTTTTCGGGTGCAGACGCTCTGCGCCTGAAAAATCGCTTTGAGCCAATCTGCAAATTTCAAACAAGATGACCAGAAAAGAGGAAAAAACAACCATGATTCACACCTTCAAGGCGGTGGGACAGCCGATGCTCCTCGACGTGGGCAGCGGCGCCGTCCATGCCATCGATGACATGGCCTTTGACGTGCTGGAAATGTGGAATGATCATACGCCGGACGAAATCCGCGCCGCGCTCACGGGCAAGTATGCCGCCGAGGAGGTCGATGAGGTCATCGGTGAGCTTCGCCAGCTGGAGGACATCGGCGCGCTGAACGCCCCCGACAACTACGATAACGTGACGCAGCTGACCGAGCCGGGCGTGGTGAAATCCATGTGCCTGCACGCGGCGCACGACTGCAACCTGCGCTGCAAGTACTGCTTCGCGGCAACGGGCGACTTCTGCATGGGCGAGCGCAAGCTGCTGCCATACGAGGTCGGCAAGGCGGCGATTGACTGGCTGGTGGAGCATTCCGGCAAGCGCGTGAATCTGGAGCTGGACTTCTTCGGCGGCGAACCGCTGATGAACTTCCCGGTGATTAAGCGGCTTGTCGCCTACGGACGTTCGCTGGAGAAGGAAAAGAACAAGCGCTTCAAGTTCACCATCACGACAAACTGCGTGCTGATGACCGATGAAATCATGGACTTCCTCAACAGGGAAATGAGCAACGTCGTCATCTCCATGGACGGTCGTCCGGAGGTGCATGACCGCATGCGCCCGACCATCAACGGCAAGGGCAGCTACGACGTCATCCTTGAAAAGGCGAAGGAGTTTGTCCGCCGCCGCAATGCCTGCGACAAGGAGTATTACGTCCGCGGCACCTTCACCGGCTACAACAAGGATTTCGGCAACGACGTCCTGCATCTGGCGGATCAGGGCTTTGACCAGATCAGCGTTGAGCCCGTTGTCACCGACCCGAAGTGCGAATACGCGCTGAAGGAGGAGGATCTGCCGGAAATTCGTGCGGAGTATGAGCGCCTTGCCCAGATTTACATGGATCACCGCGCCAACGGCAAGTGGTTCAACTTCTTCCACTTCATGGTTGACCTTGAGGGCGGACCGTGCCTGCGCAAGCGCCTGACCGGCTGCGGCGCCGGCAACGAGTATGTCGCGGTCACTCCGGATGGCGACATCTACCCGTGCCATCAGTTCGTCGGACGCGAGGGCTATCGCATGGGCAGCGTGCTTGACGGCACGTTTGACCGGGATATTCAGGCGAAGTTCGCGCACAACACGGTGCTGAACAAGGAGAAGTGCCGCGACTGCTGGGCACGGTTCTTCTGCTCCGGCGGCTGCGCGGCGAATGCGCAGGCGTTCCACGGAGACATTTCCGAGCCGTACGACATGGAGTGCCAGATGGAGCGCAAGCGCCTTGAATGCGCCATGGCGATTTACGCCCAGGAACGCGCCGCACGCCTTGCCCGCGAACAGGAAGAAAACAAGTGAATTTTACCGGCTGTCTCCATGCGAGGCAGCCGGTTTTCAGGCTTCGCCTGTTTTCTTTCCGACCTTCCTCGGCATCATACTGGGTTTTGAAAAGCGTCCACGTGTGCGCTTCGAGGATGGTCAACGCCTTCCTCGTGCCCTGTCCTCCATCTCTTCCCGGAAGTGGGTCATCCATGCGGTCTCAGGCATCACTATCCCGCCGCTTGGCGCTTGAATGTCAAGCTTCAGCGTGGGGGTGCTTTCACCAGTGTGGTCTCGAAGCCTTTTGTTGTTTCGAGTGTCTACGCTGGAAGGAGCATATCAGACATCATTCTGGCAGTTTTTTGCCGATTACCGTTCAAAATCTACCGAATGCCGATTTTTTATGACAAGCGCAATGCT
>CAVEOA010000057.1:0-6196 GCA_963617205.1 Alloprevotella sp.
CGCAGGGCAGCCTGCAAGCGTCGGAAGTGGATGACATGGAGGACATCGTCGCGACGGACATTGTCGCCGGTGTGATTGGCAAAACGAACATCTGGCGCGGCTGACGCGCTGGAAAGGAGGGAAAACAATGGCAAGCCTATATGAAATCAACCGAAAGATTGAAGCGTGCTTCGATGAAGACGGCGAGCTGCTTGATGAAGCTGCTCTTGATGCGCTTCAGCTTGAGAAGGCGGAGAAACTTGAAAACATCGCGCTGTGGATTAAGAATCTCGACGCTGATGCAGCCGCCTACGACCACGAAATGAAAGCCTTCAAGGCACGCAAGGAAGCTGCACAGAATAAGGCTGAAGCGCTGCGCAAGTGGCTTCAGACGAGCCTTGGCGGCGATAATATGGTTACGTCGAAGGTCAGCGTCACGTTCCGCAGGTCTGAACGTGTTGATGTGCTTAATGCTGCGACTTTGCCGCAGGAGTATATCATCACGAAGACGGAAACCGTGCCGGATAAGCTGCTGATTAAAAAAGCGCTCAAATCCGGAAAGACGGTTGACGGCGCAATTCTTGTTGTCTGCTCTAATATGACCGTGAAATAAAGAGAGGAGAAAAACAAATGGGCGTTCCTGTTCTCATCCTCGGAGAATCCGGCTCCGGCAAGACCGCGTCGCTGCGGAATTTTGAGCCGAACGAAATCGGAATTTTCAACGTGGCAAATAAGCCGCTTCCGTTCCGCAAGAAGCTGCTCACGATTCCGACCGCTGATTACAAGACGATCGAGGATACCATCCGCAAGGGCGGTCGTAAGACCTACGTCATCGACGATAGTCAATATCTGCTCTGCTTTGAATCGTTCGCGAAGGCGAAGGATGCAGGCTACGGCAAGTACACCGACATGGCGCTGCATTTCTATAACCTGATTCAATTCATCATCACAAAAACGCCGAACGATACAATCGTTTATTTCCTTCACCACACCGAAACGGACAGCAACACGTCAAAAACGAAGGCAAAAACACTCGGCAAGATGCTGGACAACCAGCTGACGGTAGAAGGGCTGTTCGCTATCGTCCTGATGTGCGTCACTGACGGGAAGTATCACAAATTCGTGACGCAGTCGGACGGGCTGACGACTTGTAAAAGTCCGATGGAAATGCTTGATCTGGAAATGGATAATGACCTGAAGCTGGTCGATGATAAGATTCGTGAATATTACGAAATGGGGAAGAGAGTATGTTAAGTAAGCCGAGAAATTGGGATAACGTCCAGGAACCTTCAATCAGACCAAAGCTGCCGCTTGGCTGCTACGTCGTAAAAATCATGGCTGCGATTGTCGAGGATGGCTCGTTCGGTCAGGCGCTGAACGTCCGATTCGATATCAATGAAGGCGACTACACAGGCTTTTACTACAAGGATTATAGCGCGAACCAGAAGATTGACAAGAAGTGGGGCGGCAGGAAATACGTATATATCCCCATGGACGACGGCAGTGAAGTCGATGAGCGCACAAAGAGCAACTTCAAGGCGTTTGTAACGGCTGTAGAGCAGTCGAATCTTGGCTATTCATGGAATTGGGACGAGAAGAGCCTCGTCGGGAAAGTCGTAGGCGTGGTCATGCGCAATGAAGAATGGAGCTTTAACGGCAGGCACGGGTGGAGCGTCCGCCCGTTCCGCTTTACCTCTGCTGACAAGGTGAGAAACTACATGGTCTCCTGCCCGCCCGACAAGCCGCTTCAGAGCGCGACTGATGCTCAGCGCGCCGGTTATACGCCGGTTCAGGTCGTTAATTCCGACCTGCCGTTCTGACAATGCGCTGGAACAAATACCACAACCACAAGGTCTCTGTCGGCGGCTTGAAGTTCGACAGCAAGAAAGAGGCTGTCCGATGGGGCGAGCTGCTGAAACGGCAGGAGCGCGGAGAAATAACCCATCTTGACAGACAAGTCAAGTATGAGCTGATTCCCGTGCAGCGCAGCAAAAAGACTGGAAAAGTGCTGGAACGCGCCTGCTGCTATGTCGCTGATTTTGTTTACTGGGAGAACGGCTTCATTGTGGTTGAGGATACGAAGGGCGTGAAAACGCCGGAGTACATCATGAAGCGGAAGCTGATGCTGCACAAGTACGGCATCATCATTCAGGAGGTGTGACAGATGCGCGATAAAACCGCGCAATGGCGAAAACGCGGCATCTGCTCAAAATGCAGGAATCGGCACGTCTGTCGCATCGGATGTCGAGCATCCATGGACAGCCGGAACGCAGAGGTTCTAAAAGCATTCTGGTTGTCCATGGACAGCGACGCGAGAAGGAGGCGGAAACATGAAGGCAATTAACGCGCATATGTGGTTCATTCGAGTGGCAAGCAGCCACGGCTTCAGTGCCGGAGAGCGCCTTCTGTGGTACGCCATCGCCTACGCGATGATTGACAACAAGCAGCCGCTTGACGAGAACGGCAGCGTCCAAATCGGCACAAACGAGCTGATGCGGCTGACAGGATTATCAAAAACGGCGTTGTGGAGAGCGCGCAACAATCTAATTGCGCGTGGACTTCTCAAGGTCGAAAACAGGTCATGTCGCGTGCAGACCTATGCGCTCATTGGTTTCTCACAGAAACCGGATAGTTTCTCACAGAAACCGGATGGTTTCTCACAGAAACCGGAGAGTTTCTCACAGAAACCAACAGACGTTCCCCTAAATCCGGCAAATACAGCAATTCCAACGGATTGCGCACGGCAGGGAGAAGGAGACGCACAAAACACGAAGCCCGTACAGGAGGAGGAGGAGAAAGAGGAGGAGGAGGATATATATTATAATATATTATTAAACAGTACAGAGAAGAAAGAAGATATATATAATAATAATATATATAATAATAATATATATAATATATATAATAGCGAAAAAGACGAGGACAGTGTGCTTGCAGATCGCTTGTGTGATTTCTGGAAGCAGAGAACAGGAAATCAGCTTGCTATGAGCGCTGCACAACGCCTTGTTGTTCAGGCGAAAAGTTCAAAAATGGATTTTGATGTCCTCCTCCTCCTGCTCGAGCGCAGCGAGAGTGCAAACTCACCCATGCAATACGCTTTTAAGCTCCTGCTGGACTGGAAGCAGAACAACGTGCACACCCGCGCCGATGCGGAAAGCTATCTCAACCGGCGCATCACGCAGCGTGAACAGTACCATCAGCGCACCTATACGCCATCGGCCGACGCGCTTGACGCGATGATGGAGGAATGGAATGACAAACGCAGTGAATGACTGGTTTGATGTCAGCATCGACAATACGCCGATTTTGAGCGCACCGCAACGGCTGGACGAGGAAAATGAACCGCCGCTCGAACCGGAACAAGAACCGGAACAAGAACTGGAAACGGAACGAGAACGGCTGCCGATTTTCTCCGGCAGCGGCGCGGAAAAGCTCGTTGATGCGGTCATGGAACTCATGGCGCATGATTACAGTCTCGCCGTCAGGCATCTTTCAAAATTTCCGAACGACTGCCGCAGCGCAAACAGCATCGAGCAGACAGAGGCGTTCATCCGCTCAAAGGTTTTTGACCGGCTGACGAAGGGCGAAACTGACCCGGAAGCGCTGATTAAAAAGCTGCGGAAGGCAGCCTTCAACCCCCGTTATAAGCCGAGGCATGACGGCTAAGGGCGCAGAAAGAACCGCCGGGAGGTGATTGTATAGACGTTAAAAGATACCTTCAAAACCTGCGGATGATTCAACGAAAAGTCGATTACGAAATCATGCAGGCGGAGAGACTGAAAAACCAGACAGAACGCATCACGCAGGTTCTTTCAAGCAATCGCAGCGGAAAAACCGGCAATAGCGATAGGTTTGCTGATTCAATCGCCGAACTGATGGACATGAAAGCAAGGCTTGAAGAGGACGCATCGGAAATGGCGAAGAAGCTCGCGGAAGCACAAACAGCGCTTGAAAAAATCCGCAAGCCGGCATTCAAAGAGCTGTTGTTCCGGCGTTACATCCTCGGCGAGACGTTTGAGGACATTGCGGCGAGCTGGGGACAAACGCCGCGAAACGTTTACTACACGCACGGAAAAGCCTTGCAGGTTTTTCAGAAAATCATGGAAGAAAGCGAATTTTCGCCCGGAAAAGGCGAGTAACAAAAAAGGAGAGCAAGAAAATGGAAACCGCATACGATTTCACGAACATCAAAATCCGGTTCACGCTGACCGAAGAAATGCTTGGCACTGCGAGTGGAAATCCTGAACTCCACAGCGATTTTATCGCATCGAAGGCGCAGGACGCGCAGAAGCTGGAGGAGGAGGTTGCCGCACTTGGCATTGATGCGGTCGAGAAGAAGAGCATGACCATTTTCCCGCGAGACAAGGACGGCACGCCGTGCGTGTGGGACTATCAAATCAAGGGCTTCTTCAAGGACGCGGCGCAGATGATGAAGAAGGTGCCGGGCAGCGCATCCAGCCAGCTCAAGGCGTTCAAGAAGGAGATCGACGGCGCGATCTTTGTTTATCCGCGCATGATTAAGCTGGTCTTGCCGGAAGGCGGCGAAATTGGCGCTTGTCAGCGTCCGCTGCGAGCGCAAACGCCGCAGGGCGAACGTGTTGCGCTTGCAAGCTCAGAAACCGTTCCTGCCGGGACGACGTTGACGTTCACGATTCAGTTTTTGAACAAGGCTGATATCGCGCCGTGCGTCGAGTGGCTGAATTACGCCGCGCTGCGCGGTCTCGGACAGTGGCGCAACTCCGGAAAGGGGCGCTGCCTGTGGGATCAGCTGGACAGCGACGGGAATGTCATCGCTGGCAACAACGAAGCGAAGAAGAAGAAAAAGGCGAGCACCTCCGAAATGGCTTAAGCAATGGCGGCGCGAAGAATGCATTGATTCGCCAAGGCATCGCATTGAGTAGATTCGTCAACACGCTGAATAGCGCTGCGACGGCATAGTGTTGCTTAGAAGCGCTAAGGCATGGCAGGGCTTGACCATGCATGGCAGAGCAAAGGCAAAGAAAAGCGCGGAACACGCGAGGTATCGATGCGCATCGGCAGAGTTCTGAGGTGCGGAGCAATGTTCAGCGAAGGCATAGCTCTGACGCGCAACGCAACGGCAAAGTAAAGCATTTATGCGCAAGGGCAAGGAACAGATTAGCAGCGCCAAGGCGTAGCGTGGAAGTGCGAAGCAGGGCAGAGAGGGCGAAGCGTAGACAAGCTCAGCAATGGCACAGCGTAGAAGCGATAGGCAATGGCTCAGCGGCGCAAGGCGCGTAGAAGCATCGCAACGCAAAGGCATGGCACAGAAATGCAAAGGCACTATGAACACAAAGAACGGGAGGAAAATGAAACATGGCACGACTAATTGACGCGGACAGGATTGACGTCCGCAAGTGGTTTACTGACCCGGCGCTCATCCAGCGCATTCAGGCGATGCTGGACGACGCGCCTACAACGAGCGACATCACACTGCGCGAGCTGCTGGCAAGCTGTCGCGGCGAGACGCAATGCGCGGTGTGGCTCAATGAGGTTCTTGCAATGCGCTACTTCTCCTGCATCACCGGCACGGCTGCCACGCTGCTGCATCGGCAGGACATCCCGATGCTTGGCTGCAAGGTTTTCTCCGCGACCGCAGAAGGTAGCACGCTGGTCATTCAGCTTGACGATGAGGAGGACTAACCGATGCCAACGAGACTGATTGACGCAACTCTCTTAAAAAAAGAGATTTTTGCCAAACTAAAAAAAATCAAGAAGGCTAACGGCGAGTGCGACATCAATCACAAGAATGGCTACATGCAGGCGATGTTCGAGGTGCTGACGCTGGTGAAGAACGCAAAGACGGAGGACTAACCATGAACGGACACATCATTCTCAACAGCAAGGACGGCGTTTACATCGTTGATAACATGCAGAGCGCGCACGTAGACAGGCACATGAGCGAACTGGTTCTTGCCGGAGGAGGGCACTACTTCCACATCCACACCATTGACCCTGACAAGCTGCTCGAAACCATCAAGAACGCCCTCTATCAAGAAGGCGCGACCTTCATCGAGGTGACAAGCGATGACTGAACCTGAACAGCTCGATAAGCAGCGCCTGCGCCGGATGCACGACCTTTACGGCGAGTGCTCTGCCGCCTGCGGCACATGCGCCAATTTCGTGCGCCGAACCGCCGGGAATCGCGTTTACTGCAAGTGCATGATTTACGGCGACACGCACGGCGCATGGAGCGACT
>CAVEOA010000058.1:0-5884 GCA_963617205.1 Alloprevotella sp.
TTTTCATGGTTGAATTGTGGCAAACTGTTCAAGGGGGCTTTCCGGTCGCCCCCTTAACCCCTTCGGGTTTCCCATAGTTGACTTGTGATGTTGCAAAAAAAGTTACATTACAGACCAACTATGGAGATGTGTGTCCGAAGGGTGCAGGGGCGAGCGCAAAGCCCCCAAAATAGCTGCATTACAAAACCGCTATGGAAAAGCAAAATGCAAAGGGGTACGGAGAAAAACGGACGAAGTCCGCGAAGTTCGCGAGATCCGTTACCATTCCACATTCTGCTGCATTTTCATTTCGAGCTCCTGACTCTTGACCGACACGCGCATCCCGGGCGCAATGGAATGCGTGATGAACGCATTGCCGCCGATGACTGCGTCGTGTCCGATGACCGTTTCGCCGCCTAAAACCGATGCGCCGGAGTAAATCGTCACGCGGTCGCCGATGGTGGGATGACGGCGGTGTCCGCGCAGGCTCTGTCCACCGCGTGTGGAGAGCGCGCCGAGCGTCACGCCCTGATACAGCTTGACGGCGTTGCCGATGACGGTCGTTTCGCCGACGACGATGCCTGTGCCGTGGTCGATGAAGAAGTATTCGCCGATGGTCGCGCCGGGATGAATGTCGATGCCTGTCCGGCTGTGCGCGTATTCGGTCATGATGCGCGGAATCAGCGGCACGCCGAGCAGGAACAGCTCATGGGCAAGCCGGTTGACCGTGATGGCAAGCATGCCGGGGTATGCGATGATGATTTCATCGAGGCTGGTGGCGGCAGGGTCGCCGTCATAGAACGCCTGCAAATCGGTGGACAGCAGCGCGCGCACCGCCGGAATCCGCTCCAGAAAGCGAATGGTCAGCGCCTGCGCCCTGCATTCAATGTCCGCCGCCGTTTCCTGCGGTACGCTCGTGCCGCCGCGCAGGGCAATGGCAATCTGCTGCTGCAGGTGATACGCCGTGTCCTCCATCAGCGCGGAAAGCGCGTGCTCGGCATGATACACCCGATAGGAGGCGTCGCGGAAATAGCCGGGGAAGACGATGCGCCGCAGCTTCGCAATCAGGTCGATGATAACATCGCGGTCGGGCTGATTGAACGGCTCGATGCGATCCATCGGGCGACCTGCGCCGTAATCCGCCAGAATGCTTTCGGTAATCGTCCGCATCTGCTGGTCAAAGAGTTGCTTATCCATGCTCTGCCTCCTGAATAATCGGTTTTTCCCTTCCTGTCTCTTTATTATTCTACACCGCTGAAGCATCCTGTGTCAACCCTTGCGGAAATCAGGGAAGCGTGGTATACTTCACCATGAAAGCACCTTCATATTAAATAAGAAGGAGCCTTTTTGCGGAAAGGAACGGAGAAAACCATGCGACAACAGCTTGTTGAGCTTCGCCGCGCAATGGAAAAGCACGGCATTGACCTGTATATGATTCCCACGGATGATTTCCACGCCTCGGAATACGTCGGCGCACACTTCCGCGGTCGCCACTATGTATCCGGCTTTACCGGCAGCGCGGGAACGCTGCTCGTATCGCAGGAATGGGCAGGGCTGTGGACAGACGGACGCTATTTTTTGCAGGCAGGCGCGCAGCTCAGCGGCAGCGGCATCGAGCTGTGCAAGATGGGCGAGCCCGGCGTGCCGACCCTCGCGGAATATATCGAGGCGAACATGAAGGCAGGACAGCGCTTCGGCTTTGACGGACGCGTTGTTACCGCCGCGCAGTACAATCACTTCCATGACATGGCGCAGGAAAAGGGCTTCGCCATCGTGTCGGACGTTGATCTGCTGGATGAAATCTGGGCGGAGCGTCCGCCGATGTCCGCCGAGCCTGCGTGGGAGCTGCCCGTCACCCTGACCGGGCGCAGCCGCGTGGAAAAGCTGACGCAGGTGCGCAGCGAAATGAAAGCCGCCGGTGCGGATACGCTGATTCTCTCCTCGCTGATGGACATCTGCTGGCTGATGAACCTGCGCGGCAACGACGTTGCCTGCACGCCGGTGCTGCTGTCCTTCTGCGCCGTGACGCAGCAGGATGCCGTGCTGTTCGTCAATCCGTCCATCCTCAGCGCCGATATTCAGGCGCACCTGAAGGAGGACGGCGTGAGCATCCGCCCGTATGCCTGCATCTATGAGTATGTCAAGAAGCTGCCGGAGGAATCCGCCGTCATGATGAACCTGAATGTGGTCAACAGCCTGATCCGCGCCTGCGTGCCTGACACCGTCCGCGTGATCAACCATGTCGACCCGACGGAAAAGCCCAAGGCGGCGAAGAATCCGACCGAGGTGGAGGGCTTCCGCAGGGCGCACGTGCAGGACGGCGTGGCGGTGACGCGCCTGATGTACTGGCTCAAGCACAACGTCGGCAAAATTCCGATGGATGAGCTGAGCGTCGCGGAAAAGCTGGAGGAATTCCGGCGCGAACGCCCTGATTACATCGGACCATCCTTTGAGCCGATTATCGCCTATGGTCATCACGGCGCGATTGTCCACTATTCGCCCACCGAGGAGACGAACATCCCCGTTGAGCCGCGTTCGCTGCTGCTGGCGGACACTGGCGGACATTACCTGCAGGGCACGACCGACATCACCCGCACCTTCGCCATGGGTGAAACGACTGATGAGGAGAAGAAGCTGTTCACCCTCGTGCTGAAGGGACACCTGCATCTCGGCAACGCCCGCTGGAAGCACGGCTGCACGGGCAGCAATCTGGATTATCTCGCCCGCGAGCCCCTCTGGCAGGAGAATCTGGACTACAACCATGGCACCGGTCACGGCGTCGGCTATGTGCTGAGCGTCCACGAGGGACCGCAGCGCATCCACTGGCGCTCGAATCCGGTTGTCCTTGAGCCCGGCATGGTTACGAGCGACGAGCCCGGCTTCTACATGGAGGGCAAGTTCGGCATCCGCCACGAGAACCTGACGGTCGTCTGCGAGGGCGAAACGAACAGCTACGGCCGCTTCCTGCACTTCGAGTACCTGACGATGGTGCCGTTTGATCTGGACGCGGTGGATCCCGCCTACCTGAACGCGGACGACAAGGCGCTGCTGAATGCCTATCACGCGCAGGTGCGCGAGAAGATTCTGCCGTATCTCTCCGGCGACGAGGCGGAGTGGCTCATCCACGCCACGCGCGCGATTTAAAGGACGGACTTTGTCCGGCTTTGAGTTGTGGTCATTCGCAATGCACCGTTTCTGACTTGGCTTGTTTGGAAGCGACTTCAAGGGGGCTTTCCGGTCGCCCCCTTGACCCCTTCGGCAGCATACTTGTCCTGTTTTGCATGGTTGATTTGTGGCAAACTATCAAGGGGGCTTTCCGGTCGCCCCCTTGACCCCTTCGGCAGCATACTTGTTCTGTTTTACATAGTCGATTTGTGGCAAACTAAATAAAGAAGTCACAATTCAAATCCACTATGAAAATGCGTACTGCGAAGGGGTTCGGGGGGCGAGCGCAAAGCCCCCGAAAAGCTGCAATCTAAAACAAGTTGGGAAAAGCGCATTGCGAAGGAATCAAGGAAATCAGGCAAAACCTGTAGCAACGAAAACGTTATCGATAAAAATAACCCCTGTAAGGAGGAAGTAACAGATGATGAAGAAGCTGCATATGGGCGCTGCAAAATGCGCCCTCGACCTCGGCGACGGTAGTGAACGCGCCGAATACGTCAATCAGGACTATATCCTGCGTAAGCTCGGTCGCCCGCACCGCGCCGTCGGTATCATGTATACCTACTATCCGCATGATGCACAGTGGCCGCAGCGCATTTCCGAAGCGTGCAGGGATATGAACATCACCTTCCAGTGGGATTATCCCTATGACGATTACTGCCCCTTCAATGTCAAGGGTCAGCCGTTTGAGCAGATGAAGGACATCCGCCGCCATGGGCAGGAGGTTGCGCTGACGCTGACGATTGACTGCTCGCTGTCGGATGAGGAGCTGCGCGAGGTGGCGCGGCTGCTCCGCCCGTACGGACGCATGACCATCCGCATCAATCACGAGTGCGGCGGCACGTGGTTCACCCATAACAAGCGCTTCACCTACGAGCAGGTCGGGCAGTTCTTCGCACGCTTCACCGGCATCATCCATGAGGAGGCGCCGAACGTCCGCACGGTGTTCTGCGCCGGCTTCGCACGTGACGGCGGCAAGCTGGAGAAGGAGGACGAGTTCGCATGCGCTTACCGCGCGGCGGACATCTGGTCGGCAGACTGTTATCTGGCGCTGCACTACGGCTGGCCGTATGATGTGGCGGAGATCGGCGGCGGGCAGTACAAGGCGGACAGCGTGCAGATGTACTATGACCTCTTCCGCGACACGTACGCACGCGCATCCTCGCGCTTCGGGGCAAAGCCGCTCATCACCGCCGAATTCAACACCGATGGCGACGTCACCGGTCCGAATCATCAGGGAGAGAGCGTCATCCGCTTCGCCGAGAGCTTCCGCGACCATCATGCCGACTGGTTCAAGGCTATCAGCCTGTATCAGTTCCGCGACCGCGGCCGCCTCGGACTGGAAATCGAGGATCCGAATAATCCGGCGGTCGGCATTGAGCAGCCGATGCTCCGTCAGTACCGCGAGCTGCTCAAGGATCCGTACTTCCTGCCTGAAATGATGCTCGGCGAAGAGACCTCCTTCCCGGCTGCGCTTCGCTGGGGCGGCTCGGAGGACGCGGACGGTCTGGCGATGGACATTGAATTTGCCGGCAATCCCGAATTCTGCGAGATGACCGTTGAGCAGCCCATCGGGCTTATGGTGTTGCTGAACGGGCAGTGGTTCTACAAGGCGCCGCATGTCAAGACGATTGACCTGATGAGCGCGTTCTTCGATACGCCGCTGACTGCGCCGACCACGCTGACCATGATGCTTTTTGCGCCGCCTGCGGATGGCGTGAACGTCGACGACGGTCATGAGGACTGGATGACGAACTACCGCACCGTGCTGGAAAAGGCGCCGAACATGCGCATCCGCTACGAGGTGCCGGGCGTGGTCGGGTAAAAATCAACAAGGAGTTCCGCTATGTATCGCTATGAAACGCACCTGCACACATGTCAGGGCAGCCGCTGCGGCGTATCCACCGGCAGGGAGCACGCCCGGTATTACCATGATCTCGGCTATCAGGGCATCATCATCACCGACCACTTTCTCGGCGGAAACACGGCCATCGACCGCTCAAAGCCGTGGAAGGAGCAGATGAAGCAGTTCTGCAGCGGCTATGAGAACGCGCTCGATGAGGGCATCCGCCTCGGTCTGGACGTGTTTTTCGGCTGGGAGCAGACGTTTGAGGGCGATGACTACCTGATTTACGGATTGAGCCCGCAGTGGCTGATGGAGCACCCGGAGTCCGCCCGATGGAATCGCCGCGAGCAGCTCGCCGAGGTGCACCGTTACGGCGGATGCGTCGTTCAGGCGCACCCCTTCCGCCAGTGCGGTTATCTGCATCAGATTCTGCTCGGGCTGACGCACGTTGACGCGGTCGAGGTGTTCAACGCGGGCAATCTGCCTGTGTGCGATGCGTGCGCCATCCGCTATGCGCTGGAGAATCACCTGATGATGACGTCCGGCTCGGATAACCACTGTTCGCGTCCGGAGCAGACGTTCATGGGCATCGCGGTTGACGAACCGTTCCAATCGGTGCAGGACTATGTCCGCCTGATTCTGGACAGGAAGCCCGTTCAGCTGCTGGGCAATAGCCGCCGCTTCGATTTTCAGCCGGAGGAGGACGTCTATCTCCCGTGCTTCGTGATTGATGAAAACGAGCAGCACGTGCCGTATCATCGGGCATGGATGCCAGCAAAATCATAAACACGCGGAAACTGTATGAAGGTGAAGTCAACTTCATCGCGAAAAGGGTCAAGGGGGGACTTCGTCCCGTTTCCTATCCCTTGCAGGGTGCAGGGACAGCGTCCCTGC
>CAVEOA010000059.1:0-4769 GCA_963617205.1 Alloprevotella sp.
GTGCAGGGACGAGAGATTTTTGCAGTCAAATCATAGAGAATAGGAGAAAATGACATAAGGACGGCGGTCAAGCTGCCGTCCTTATTATTTTTTTCATGAGAAGGCGAAACTTTTAAACGGCAAATTGCCCATTTAAGTATGAGGAGGGTGATTAAATGACGTTGGGCAGTTTGTTTTCCGGGTCGGGCGGTTTTGAGCTTGCCGGTGTTCTCTCCGGCATGAAGCCCGTATGGGCAGCGGAGGTGGAGCCGTATCCCATTGCGGTGACGCGCTCCCGCTTCCCGCAGATGCAGCACCTCGGCAGCGTGACCGAGGTGCATGGAGACAAGGTACAGCCGGTAGACGTGATTACGTTCGGCTCGCCGTGTTTTCCGGCAGGGACGCTGGTAAACACGGCGGAAGGGCTGAAACCCATTGAGCGTGTGAGTGTTGGCGACAAAGTGCTGTCGCACACGGGTATGTATCGGCAGGTGTTGGATTCCCGGTACACAGGAACGAAATCTCTCTTAAAGCTGAAGGCAATGGGAATTGATGAGATTGAGGCGACTGAGAACCACCGCTTCCTTGTCAGGACGAAAACACGAATCTGGGATAGCGTGCAACGGACAAACAGGCGGGTATTCTCTGAGCCGCAATGGACGGAGCTGAAAGATGTACATCGCGGTGATTATCTGTGCATTCCTGTCATCCAGACGCAAGAGAATCCGTTGGAACTGACACACGAGGAATGCTGGCTTATCGGGCGATACATTGCAGATGGGTACGTTCGTAACGGGCAGCGCCCGGACAGGCCGGACGGCAGCACGTTCAACACGGTGACGTTCTGTATCGGAGAAGGGAAACAGAACGCGTTTGAAAACCACTTGACTGCGCATAAAGCCGGAAAGTCTCACGATGAGAGTGTTACGAAGTACGCCATCTGCGACAGCCGATTACTTCGTCTCTGTGAAATGTGCGGCAAGGGCGCGGAGAATAAGTGCGTTCCGCCTGCACTGCTGAATCTGCCGGTTGAACTCCTGACGTCCGTCATTGATGGCTACATGAGTGGCGACGGGTGCTGCGTGCAGGGACGTTACAAAGCCACCACGGTCAGCCGCGCACTTGCTTACACGCTGGGTGCAGCTGTTGCAAAGGCGTACCATGTTCCGTATTGTGTGTACCGCGCAGACGTCCCGGAAACGACCGTCATTGAAGGGCGAACAGTGAATCAGAGGCCCTGCTATCAGGTGACGTTTAAGCTGGATTCTTGCAAGCAGGACAAGGCGTTCTGCGAAAACGGCTGCATCTGGGTTCCAGTCAACAGCGTAACTGAAACAGGAGAAAAGAAAGCCGTTTACGACCTGACCGTCGCAGAAGATCATTCGTTTTGTGTGCTGAATGTTGCAGCACATAATTGTCAGGACCTTTCCATCGCCGGGAAGCGTGCGGGGATTCACGACGGTCAACGCTCGAATCTGTTTTTCGAGGCTATTCGAATCATAAAGGAAATGAGGGCAGCAACCAATGGACAGCATCCAGCTTTCGCCGTTTGGGAAAACGTGCCGGGAGCCTTCTCCTCAAATCGCGGAGAAGACTTCCGATGCGTACTCGAAGAATTTGTTAAAATTTGCGGGGGGGGGTACACAGTACCTCGACCTGACAAGGGCAAATGGAAGCCTGCCGGAGAGATTCTGGGCGATGGTTTCTCCGTCGCATGGCGGCAGCTCGACGCGCAATACTGGGGAGTGCCCCAGCGCCGCAAGAGAATCTACCTTGTGGCAGATTTTGCAGGCGGACGCGCCGGAAAAATATTATTTGAGCGCGAGAGCCTGCGAGGGCATTCTGCGCAGGGCGGAGCGCAGGGGCAAGACGCTGCCGACGATGCTGCGCGAGGCGCTGGAGGAAGCCGTGGCATTGAGTGCCTGAATCCGTGGGACGCGCAGAGCATCCGGCAGTACGCAGTAGACGGAGTTTATCCCGCGCTGCAAGCGCATCAGGGAGGGCGTTACGAGGGTGTGTGCTTTGCTCTGGATTCCATGTCCAGCAACAGCATGAAGTCCTCGAACCCGCACAGCGGCTTCCATGCAGAAACCGTCGCGAAAACCTTACAAGCAAGTGGAACAGACCCGACATGCCATCAGGGCGGGAACGTAATCGTTGAGCCGGTGTACGCATTGCAGGGAAATGGCATCGACCGTTCGGATACGGCTGGGTGTAACGGATGCGGCTGGCGCGAGGATGTGTGCTACACCCTGAACACCATCGACCGCCCGGCAATCTGCTTTAAGGCAGGGCAGGGCGCAAAAGCACGGTCAATCGGCGCGTCCGAAACGGTCACGCCCACGCTGGGAAGCGAAGCGGGCGGGAACTCCGTGCCGAGTGTCTGCTATCCAATCAATGAACAGATCGCCACGCGCCACAACGCATTGGGCGAAAGAACAGGTCTTGGAATAGGAAAACCCGGAGATCCTGCTTTTACTCTACAGGCGGCGCATTCGCACATCGTCTGTTATCCGCAGGTTGCCCGGACGCTGACGGCGGAAGCGGATGCGTCTCCCTGCGTCGACCGCGGGCAGAACGTCGTCTGCTACGACACGCGCGGGAATGGCGACGGCTCACACTGTCCGACGCTGACCGGCGACCATGAAAACCGCGTGACGGATTACACGGCGGTTGCAGTATATCGTAACCCGAAAATTGGAGAGTATTGCGCGGATGCCACAACGTCTACAATGGCGGCGCGAGATTTCAAAAGTCCTCGCGATTTGGTTGTCGAGCATCCTCCCGCCTACGGCGTGGACTGCCGGAACGCCGTAATAGATGCGGAAAAGACGCACACATTGCAAGCCAAGGCCAGCGGCGGGCAGAGCCTGAACTGTACGCCCAGCGTGCTGACCTCCGGCAAGTCGCCGCGCAGGTACATCATCCGCCGCCTGACGCCGCTGGAATGCTGCCGTTTACAGGGATTCCCGGACGGCTGGGGCGTACCCGACCCCAAGGACAAGCTGTCCGACGAGGAGCTGGCGTTCTGGCAGCAGGTGCGCGACACCTGCGCGGGCATCGCGGGTAAACCGCCCAAAAAGTACAGCGCGGAATCGCTGACCAAGTGGTACAACGGTCTGCACACGGATAGTGCAGAGTACAAAATGTGGGGCAATGGCATTGCGCTCCCCTGCGCGGCGTTCGTTCTGGAGGGCATCGCCGAAGCCATGACACTCGCTGCTAATGAGGGCGACCTCGTGAAATCGGTTTAATAAAAGGAGTTAACGACAATGAGTGACACGATGGCAGTAAAGGTATTTGAGAACAATCAGTTTGGCAAGGTGCGAACAGTCAGCATTGGTGGAGAGCCGTGGTTTGTCGCAAACGATGTTTTTCGAGTTCTTTCAGTAAGTAATTCAAAGGATGCTTTGCATACCTTGGATGATGACGAAAAATCGGGGGTAGATATTATCGACCCCCACGGCAGAACACAGAAGACGAACTGCATCAGCGAGGCTGGACTGTATTCAATCATTCTTCGCTCTCGCAAGCCAGAAGCAAAATTGTTCAAGCGCTGGGTGACGCATGAGGTAATTCCATCAATTCGGAAGCATGGGGTTTACGCGGTGGATGAGGTGCTTAATAATCCGGATATGCTGATTGGTGCGCTTCAGGCGTTGAAGAAGGAACGAGCCGAGAAAGCGCTGCTTCAGCCAAAGGCAGATTATTACGACAAGGTGCTTCAGGCGCCGGATGCAATGCCGGTGACGCTGATTGCAAAGGAATGCGGTATGACCGCGTATCAACTGAACAAGATATTGAGCGACATGAAGGTTCAATACAAAACAGGTGGTACGTGGACGCTGTACAAAGAGTATCAGAATGAAGGGTATACAAAGATGCGCACGTATTACGACTGCTACGGACGCGCACGGAATGAGATGCAGTGGACACAAAAGGGTCGGCATTTCCTGCACACAATTCTTCAGAAGCAGGGAAAAATACCGTCGGTTAAAACGGCGGTATTTGAATGGTGATTGCTGCGTGCTCAGGCAGGATAAAAATCTTGCTTTGCTTGATTTCAAAACGGCAAGTTATTTAATTAGTATAGAGGGAAGGGGTCTTGAGATTGGCAACGGGATACAAAATTCTTTTGCCGAATGGTTTCACAAAAACAGTGAAGGCGTCGACGACAGAGGAACGATTTAAGATTGCAAATCAATTACTGTCAAAATGGCAGCGGTATTGTGAGAACGGGTGGATGTCCGGCAATGAAAGCGCAGGCGTTTATTCCCGTGAAAGCAGAATCAAGTCATTCCTTTCCAGTCTGGGATACTTTCTGATTATGGGTGCGGATGACATAGTGACCGACTACAAACAGATTATGAATGGGAAGCGAGAAATCCCTATGTCATCCTGCCCATCTTTTATAGAGGATGCGATGTACGGGAACGTTCACGTCAACAACAGCGAATTGGCGCAAAAGACAGAGCAGGCATTTTTTCAGGAAATACTGAGACGCGCAGACCACAAGGCAGAAAGCCGCTACAAATCAGCAACAGCGGCGCAAAAGCCGCGAAAGAAAAAGACGGTTACGCAGTTTGAGAAGATACGGGAAATCTGCAAAGATTACGATATCTCGCACTTGTTTTCCGCGGTCGTCAACACGGACAACGAGTTCACGGTACAAGGGACGCGATACCGCATCGACACAGAGGTGTACCCACAGTATCTGCCAAAGGAGACAAAAATGGGCGCTCTCTATGACATGGACAGGATTTACTGGGCGGTAGACAAGGAAGGGCGAA
>CAVEOA010000060.1:0-4684 GCA_963617205.1 Alloprevotella sp.
AATAGCTACCATTTCCGGTGGCAATGACGGAGAGGTCCCACCTGTTCCCATACCGAACACAGCAGTTAAGCTCTCCAGTGCTGAAAGTACTTGGCTGGAAACGGCCCGGGAGGATAAGTCGCTGCCGGATTCCATATTCCTCAGTAGCTCAATGGCAGAGCACTCGGCTGTTAACCGAGTTGTTGTAGGTTCGAGTCCTACCTGGGGAGCATGAAGCCGACTCTTTACTGGGTCGGTTTTTTGTTTGTCATAAAATGAGATTGCGCTCTTTATTTCGGAAAGACAATCCTGAAATCAACAGCGTTCGATGGATGAAAAGCGGCAGCAAAACGACTGCTTCACGGGTTGCAGGCATCGTCGTCGGCGCGATTTCCGTGCTACGGTCGAGCGTGCAGCGACGCTGAAGATGGCAGATGCCTTCAATCCGCTGAACTGCGGCGTGTTCACGCCGATTGCGAACCGCCTTCATGGACCGGAGGGGCAGCAGAGGCACATCGTCAGCGGCGCCAACGAATTGTGCAGTGTCGTCTGAAAAAATCTGTCTGAAATCAGGCGAAATTTTTTGATTTAGCGGGAAGAAAATCCTCTGCTCATGCGTTTTATGAGTGAAAAGGAAATGAGGAGGGGCGGACAACCACCCCTGATGGAGGGAAATCTTATGAAGCGGTTCTTATCTCTGGTGCTGGCAATCCTACTGGCAGTATCCATGCTTCTGATGACGGCAAACGCCGACACAACCCAAACGGGCGTCGTAAAGGGCGGATGGCTGCGGCTGCGCGCCGAAGCGTCCTTCTCCGCGACAACGCTCGCTTCCTACTTCACTGGGACGCAGGTGACCGTGCTCGGCAAGTCCGGCGACTGGTATTACGTGCAGACGCAGGACGGCTACTACGGCTACATGTATAAGAGCTACCTGACCGTTTCCGGCAGCGGCTCGTCCACGACCGGTACGACGATGTACGTCTACGCGGCGAACGGCAAGCCCGTGCGCATGCGCTCCGGCCCGTCGACCAACTACAGCATCCTCACGACCTACTCCGTCGGGACGCAGGTGACCATGCTCGGCATGTCGGGCGACTGGTACTACGTGCTGAAGAACGGCACGTACGGCTACATCTACAAGAGCTACCTGTCCATGACCAAGAGCGGCGGCACAACGCCCTCGACCGGCACGACGATGTACGTCTACGCGGCGAACGGCAAGCCCGTGCGCATGCGCTCCGGTCCGTCGACCGACTACAGCGTCCTCGGTTCCTACAACGTTGGTACGCAGGTGACGGTTCTTCTCAAGGGTGCTGACTGGAGCAAGGTGACCATCGGCAGCGTGACGGGCTACATGATGACGCAGTACCTGTCCACATCAAAGTCCTCTGTCACGCCTTCGACCTCCTACACGGCCTATGTCTACGCATCCAACGGCAAGCCGGTTCGCATGCGTGCCGGTGCAGGCACGAATTACACCGTGCTGAGCACCTACAACGTCGGCACGCAGGTGACTGTGCTGGAGTACGGAAAGACATGGTGCAAAATCTACGTCAACGGCTCAACTGGCTACATGATGACAGCGTACCTGACGACGACTGCACCGACAGTCATCAGCAGCGTGTCCATCAGCAAGTCGATCGCGTGGGCTGGCGAAACGCTGACCGCGGCGGTCTACCCGTCAACGAAAAACGTGTCCTATGAATGGCTGAACGAGGCCGGCACGCGCCTTGGCACCGGCAGCAGCTACACCGTCAGGACGAGCGATGCGGGTCATCAGATTCGTGTCCGTGCGACCGGCACAAACGGTACTTCCGGTACGGTCGTGTCCTCGTGGGCTGCGATTCAGGGCGACGGCTCTTCAAGCGCGACCTATCAGCTCAAGCTCATCTCGCTGAACACCACAAGCGTGACCGTCGGCACGACGCTGACGGCAACGCTCTCCCCTGCGGGCGCAACCGCGAACATCTACTGGTACCTCGAGAACGGCACGTATCTGGGCTTTGGCAGCACGTACACCGTGCAGGAAACTGCTGTCGGACGCCGCATCTTCGCCTATGCTGAAGGCACGAACAGCACCACCGGCACCGTGACAAGCTCGTACACCGAGCCGGTCACCTCCGGCGCAACGCCGAGCTACACGCTTACCGGCGTCACCCTGAGCAACTACGCGCCGACCGTCGGCACGACCATCACCGCGAGCATCTCGCCCAGCGGCGCAACCGCAAACCTGCTCTGGTATCGCGACGACAACGAGTTCATGGGCAGCGGCGACACCTACGTGATTACCAGCTCCGATGTCGGTCACTCGGTGTACGTTTGGGCGCAGGGCACAGGCGTCACCACGGGCACCGCAACAAGCGCCTACACGCAGATTGTGCCGTCCGAGCAGAAATTCCTGATTGACAGCGTGTCGCTGAACGACATGAACCCGACCGTTGGTGAAACGCTTGTCGCAACGGTATCACCCAGCGGCGCAACCGCGCTCATCACCTGGTACCGCGATGACGACAAGATTCTGACCTATGGCACGACCTACACCGTGCAGGCAGAGGACGCAGGGCACACCCTGTATGTCTGGGCGGAAGGCACCGGCAACACCTCCGGCAGCGCAACCAGCAGAATTACAAGCGCCGTTCAGGCAAACTAACATCCCGGAAGGCGACAGCAGACGCGTAATCTCCCTGCTGCACAAAGGTGCTGTTACGATAGAGAAACGAAAGCAATAATCAGATAGCTTCAGAAAAAACAGCAGGCCTGCGTCCGAACGATGGGCGCAGACCTGCATGTGGTTTATTCATTTCTGCGATGCGCGAAGAAATCCCGGAGGATGCTGCTGCATTCCTCTGCCAAAACGCCTGACAGCCAGCGCGTATCGCCCGACAGCGCCGGGTCAGCCGGCAAATCGTATACGCTGCCGCAGCAGCCCCGATGCGTATCTGCAGCGCCGTAGACGCACGTGCTCAGCTGGCTCATGAGCATCGCTCCGGCGCACATGGGGCACGGCTCAAGCGTGACAAACAGCGTGCATCCGCGCAGATGCCAGCTGCCGAGCTTCAAGGCAGCCGCTCGCATGCAGAGCAGCTCCGCATGGGCGGTCGGGTCATGGCTCGTTTCGCGCAGGTTGTGGGCGCGCGCAAGCTCCTGCCCGTTTTGCAGGATGACGGCGCCGACAGGAATTTCTCCGGCGGCTGCGGCAAGGGATGCCTCTTCCAGTGCAATGCGCATCCAGCGCTCGTGCTCATTCATGGCGGAAACCTCGCTTTCTGCGGAAATCATTCGCGACAGGGCATTGAAATCCCTTTTCAGGAGGTAAAATGATGAAGAAGCTGCTTAGCCTCGTCCTGACAGCGCTGATGCTGTGCTGCACGGCGCTTGCGGAGGATTCTCTCTGCCTGACCGCGCTGAATGTCGGCAAGGCGGACGCGCTTCTGCTGACTGCCGGCGACGATGTCTACCTGATTGACACGGGCACGGAGGAAAGCTGGGGGCAGCTGTCCTGCGCGCTGAAGGTGCTCGAGGTGACGCATCTGACCGGCGTCATCGTCACGCACATGGACAAGGATCACTACGGCGGTGCGGCGGCGCTTTCCATGTCCGGCATAGAGGTGGATGGCTGGTACGCATCGTGGGCGTGGGAAAAGGACAACTGGGAGAAGCATCCGATTGTTAAGGCGGCTGCACTTCGGGGCGCGGAGGTCACAAAGCTGTCATCCGGCGATACGCTGCCGCTGGGCGGTGGCAAAATCACGGTGCTGGGACCGCTGCAGCGGCGTGAGGACAGCGAGAATGACAACTCGCTCGTGCTACTGGTCGAAAGCGGCGCCGGAAGCATGCTGCTGACCGGCGACATGGAGTACGATGAGGAGGAAGAGCTGCTTTCCGCCGGCGTCATTCCATCCTGCACGGTGCTCAAGGTCGCCCATCACGGTCGGGATGACGCGACGTCAGCCGCGCTGGCGTCCGCCGTGTCGCCGCAAATCGCCGTCATCAGCACAAGCACGGACGAATCGCCGGACAAAAAGGTGCTCAATGTCCTCAAAAACGCAGGCGCACAGATTTTTCAGACGTATCAGGCAACATGCGGCGTCCGCGTGACGGTATCCGGCGGAAACGCAGCGGCGGAGCTGCTGAATTACGGCGAGCTGCCTGCCATACAGGATGGCATCGCGATCGAGGATAAGGACAATCAGGCGGACACGCTCGTCATTGCCAATCACGGCAGCGAAACGGCGGATTTGTCCGGCTGGTTCATCCGCTCGGAACGCGGCGGCGAGCTGTTTGTGATTCCGCAGGGGACGATGCTCGAAAGCGGCGAATCGCTGCTGATTGCGACGGATTCGTCCGATGAATCGGGCGATTTGCATTGGCAGGAGAAAAACGTCTGGCATAACAGCAAAGCAGACGCAGCCATTCTCTACGATGCGTACGGACGTGAAGTCGCCGAGGCAGAATAATCAACAGCCCCGAAAGCAGCATATGCCGTCTTCGGGGCTGTCCTTCGTCAAAAAAATGCGAGCGTGACCGTAAGCCGAGTTCTGTCGAGGGTCGATCATCTATCCAGACCTGGCGTTGCCGCGCAGGTTCGAGCGACGCCGAGGACGCGACGGGCAGCCGCATATGTCCTCATACGCATCTTGCACCAGATGGGGTTTACAGCACGGACAAGTCGCCAAGCCGTGGGTGAGCTCTTACCTCGCCT
>CAVEOA010000061.1:0-4483 GCA_963617205.1 Alloprevotella sp.
TGCCGGAGAGCGCCGACGAACAGTCAAACAGAATGCGCCGGGACACGTTTTCGCCCACGCGCCCGATTCTGCCCAATGCGCGTACCGATTGCGAAAACGGCACGCGAATGGTGATTTTGTCTGCCATGATATTCCTCCTTTGTTGGCGCATAGAAAAACCGCCGGATACTGTCCAGCGGTTGGGGGTTGCTAAGGTTGTTAAGGCGGTTAGAGAAGTTCTGCAAGGTTAGAACCTTCTTCTCCTTCTGTGATTCTTGCTTTTCCATCCTTTACAAGAATGTATTGAGGCAAACCAACAAACTGTACCTCATCGCCTTCATACTCGGCGCAATAAACGTCATAGCCGTTCCATCGCTTGAAATATTTAGCGGTATCAAAACCGTGCCTTTTTGCAAGTTCAATCACTTCACTTGATGTTTTCTTTTTCATGCTTATTCCCCCGCCTTCGTAAAAATTTGGGCTGCCATTGCTTCGTCAAATTCCATGTTATCAATTCTGATTAGACAAGGAACTGATGGGTATTTGATTCCGTATATACTTCTCGTGTATTTCGCTTTTTGGAGATAACGTAATACTTGCCCCAGACCTACCCATTCGCTTCGCTCAGTTTCTCCACGCTGATTGTCCTTGATACGCAGTTGTCCTTTTTCATTTCGATCAATATTAACAATATGACCGCTGGTACTGCTTCCCGCGTGCGTGTATTCTAACGTGTATCTCTGCCCTTGCTGAATTGTTGCATCAATAAAGGCAAGATACTTGCGTGGCGTTGTGGCTGTCTTGTCTCGAATGTATTCCGGGTGTTTTCCTGTTGCAGGGTCAATCCATGCTAACCGCGTATCATGCGAAAGCTTTTCATTCGCTGAACCTTTCGTCTTCGGTGTTGCTTCCACGTCATACCCCCTCAAACGCGCCTCGAAAACAGCCACACAAGTTTGGCAGTTTTTGGAATATCCTTCATCCGTGCCATACTTCGGGTTCACGTGGTGACTGTCTGCCTGTTCAAATGTCATTGGTTCCCCTTGTTCAACGCCTGCAAGGGTCTTCTTCGGGGTTTTTATTGTACCACTTCCGCCGCTTCCTTGCAAGCCGTTTTCCGCCTGAACCGCCTGCTTGGCAGCATTTTTGACGATTCTCCCGTCCTCGCCCAGCTCTTCCCCCGGCAGCAGCACGCCCACCTGCAAATAACAATGGCAGTTGATGACCTCCTTGGCGCTGCCGTTGGGATCGCCGGGGTAGCGCAGGTTGCAGCCGGGGAAGCACTCGCCCTGCTTGACCCTCACGCCGTGCCGCGCCATGTGCGTGTCTCTCGACCGCACGAATCGGCAGCGCCATTCGTTGTACGTGCTTACGCCCTGCTTTTCAGCCTCCTGCGCCGCGTCCCAGCGGGCTTGACTTTGCACGCGGTTGCGCTCTGTCTGTGCGACGCGCTTTGCCTGATAGACGCTCTGCCCGGTGACGCTCTGAATGCGCTTCAGGAGCTTCCGCTGGTCTTCGCCGAGGATGGCAGCCTGCGCCAGCTCCGCCTGCAGCTTTTGCCGGATGTACGTGTCCGAACCCATGTTCCGGTAGGCGATTTTGGAGAACACGCCGTTGCTCTCATCGAGCACCGTGCGCACCTCCTGCCGCTTTGGCATCGCGAAGGACACGTTCACGCCGAGCTTCGCCGTCTCATCCTCGATGACGCTGACGGTCTCGCCGTAGTTATCCAGATAAATGTCCGCCGTCGTCTCGCGGATGATGTCCGCCGCCTTTGCTCCGGCGCGTGCAATCTCCTCGCTGATGAGCTCCTGCACGTGAAGGCGCTGCATCTCCTGCATCAGGAAGCCCTGCCGCCAGAGCGCTTTCTGCTCATCCGTCTGGTAGAAGGACGGCGGCTGCTTCTCGCCGCTGTCAACCTTGGCGACGACCTGCAGAAAATCCGCGATGCTCCGCGTCGACTTGTCCAGCGCCTGCTGGTACACGCGCTGGATGCGCCGTTGCAGGTCGCGCTCTCTGCGGTCGCCGCTGTCCATTGCGCTCATGATGCCCCTCCTTTGCGCTGTGCGCCCCTCTGAGCCGCTTCGCGCGCTCCGGTGGGTTTATTCCTCGTCCGACTGTTCCGGCGCTCCTGAGGGCGTTTCCGGCTCAATTTCGTTGCCCTCCACCGCGCTCAGGCTCAAACCGACCGTTTCCTCCGCGTCGCGGCGCGCCATGATGCCGGGCACGTCCTCGTCCTGAATCATCGGATTCAGCCGCAGGCGCGTCTCGCGGTCAAGGTCGTTCTGCGCCATGTAAATGTTCTGCACGGTTTCGGTGCTGTTCGTGATGTCCTGCCGCAGGAAGGAAATGCGCTCCGTCTTGATGCCGAGCAGGGCAAGGAGCTGCTGCACGAAGTCGCGCACCTGCCATTCAAACACGTCGCACTTGCGTTCAAGGTTCGCCGTTGCCGCCTTGATGGCGACGTTCGTCAGGCTGCCGCCGGTGATTTCCTGCATGTTAACGGCGCTGTAATCCTTATAGAGCGCCTTTTCCAGCAGGTCAAGGGCGGTCGCACGCGCCGCGTAGGGCACTTCAAAGCTTTTCGGTTCAGCGGTGGAGGCGCTCGAACCGTCGGACACGTTGACGATTGCCTTGAGCCTGCGGATGCTCTCCAGCATGTTCGCGATGTCGGACACGTTGCCGCCGAAGTTGTTCAACACCCAGTAAACATCATTCGCCTTGTCGAGGTTGTCGGCAAAGTCGGACAAAATCCGGTCGTATGCGTCGATCTTGGAGCGGATCGCCAGCGACAGCTCCGTGCGCGCCATCTCGTTGGCGTACAGCGGAACAATCGGCAGCGCCTTGTAGTTTTCGCCGCCGATGAGCCGGTCGCCGAGCGCGTCCGTCACGAAGTGCTGCTTGTACGGGCGCTTCTCCTCGAGGATCTGCAAGCCGTGCGTCCCGCCGATGAGCGTCACGCCGTCCGGCTCGAACACGCGCAGCATCAGCGGCTTGTCCCACGCCAGCCGCCAGAATTGGATGCCGACCATCGGCGCGCAGGTCATCTCGTCGCGCAGCGCCACGAAGCCGCTGTTTTCGTCCTTGTAGGCGCGGAGCACCTCCAGATGGTCGACGTTCCAGAATCCCCAGCACACGCCGTGCACGAGCGCCCACGTGCCCATCTGACTGAGCCGCGTATCAAAGCCCAGACCGAGCAGCGGCTTCACGTCCTCGTCAAGCGTCACGCCGTTGCCGAGCAGGTATTGGCTCTCCTGAAGCACAAAGCGCCGGAAGAAGTCCGAATAGACGCGGTTGCCGGGAATCTCCTTGTTGTAGACCTTCGTGCGCTTCTCGCCGGTCGGATTGCCGTCGGAATCGACCACGTCCGATTCCAGCACGCCGCCCTGAAGGATGACCTTCCGGCTGACCGCGTCGTTTTGCGCGCGGTAGTATCGGTCGGCGATGCCTGCCTTGATGAAGTCGTCCGAAGCCTTGTAGAAGTTCATCGCCGTCAGCGCGGCGGCGATTTTGTCCTCCGCTGCAAGCCAGTCCTGATAGGTGTAGTCTGTAAACATGCCGTCACTCCCCAAAGTCGATTGTGATGCGCTCACGGTCAAGGAGGCGGCAGCAGCACGCGGCGCTGTCCGGCGCGTCATCGTGCTCCGCGTCCTCGGTGTAAGTCATAATCTGGTCGATGTATGCCGGATCTGTCCCCTCGATAAACACGATGTCGCCCCACCACTTGCGCAGGAACGTGCTGATTTTGAGGTACTTGTTTGTCTTCTCCGAATACGCACGCACCTGCATCCCGCGATTGCGCAGCTCACGCGCCAGATAGCCCTTGTCGCCGTTGGTCTCGCAGTAAATCGGCGCGCACATCAGGCGTTGCGCCTCCTCCTGAATCCGGGGGATGCACAGGTCGACGTGCTTTTGCCAGAGCTTGCCGAACAGGTAGAGCGTCGAGCCGCGCCGCCGTGCGCAGGTCAGCGCGGTGAAGTCCTCGCCGCCGTACGCCGCGTCCACGTGCGCGATGCCGTCACGAATCAGGCTGATGTCGCTCGTCCGTCTCGGCAGGTCGGTGAACAGGGCGTTCTCGCTCGCGATGTGCTTTAGCTCGTAGTTCGCGGCGAACAGCGACGGAGCCATCGAGCGCCTGAGCGCTTCGAGCTTCGCCGGCGTGATGATGCCTGTCGAGTAGCAGTCGAACCGCTCCGGCGGCGCGACGATGGAAAACGCGTCGTCCGCGTGCCAGGGCGTGCCGATGAACACGATTCGTCCGTCTCGCGTGACGATGTTGCGCAGCTCCTGCACGATTGATTTTGTCCGCTCGCGTTCGGCGCGTGAGATTCGGTCGGTCAGGTTGACAAGGTCGTCGCAGACGATGAGGTCGGCGTGCTTGCCGGTGATGCTGCCGCCTGAGCCGATGCCGAGCAGCTGCTCCGCGCCCCTCGGGCTGTCGTAAGTGCCGACCGTGACGGCGTTTGCCGTGCTCTTAAGCACGCTGACCGACTGCCCGAGCAGC
>CAVEOA010000062.1:0-4452 GCA_963617205.1 Alloprevotella sp.
CCTTCAGCCGCTGCGAAATCCGCTTGTTTGTTGTCGCTTTTTCTGCTTGCCTGATGGCTTCGTACTCTTCCTCGGTGATCCGGTAAATCATGCTCATCCCTCCCGGATCTATTATAGCACATGATGGCATGAATTGCTAGGCTGATTTGAGAATAGTATTGCTTCCTATCGTGTCCAAAATGATTGACAAACCTACATTTCGTTCCACTTTTCAATGCGCAGCAATCATAAAATATAAAGGACTGCCACACAAAGGCAGCAGTCCTCATGGAACAATGTTGAATGACCCGTTCTACGGCAATTACAGCAGCTTCTTATAAAGCTCCTTGATTTCTTCGGGACTGGTGTCGCGGGGATTGCCCGGGCGGCACGCATCCGCATATGCAGATTCGGCAAGGAAATCGAGATCAGCCGGATTAACGATGGCCTTCAAATCAGCCGGAATGCCGACATCGGCAGCCAGCTTCTTGACGGCACCAACTGCAGCCTTGCGGTATTCGTCCTGCGTCATGCTTTCCGTGCCTTCCACGCCCATGGCAGCCGCGATGTACTTGTACTTGTCTCCGGTTACAGGCGCATTATACTCCATGACAGTCGGAAGCAGAATGGCATTTGCGATACCGTGCGGTGTGTCATATACAGCGCCGAGGCAATGCGCCATGGAATGCACGATGCCAAGACCAACGTTGCTGAAGCCCATGCCTGCCACATACTGACCGAGTGCCATGCCGTCGCGGCCGTCATCTGTTCCGGCTACGGCACCGCGCAGCGACTTCGCAATGATTTCGATTGCCTTCAGGTGGAACATGTCCGTCATTTCCCATGCAGCCTTGGTTGTGAAGCCTTCGATGGCGTGGGTCAGTGCGTCCATGCCGGTTGCGGCTGTCAGACCCTTGGGCATGGTGGACATCATATCAGGGTCAACCACGGCGACCTCGGGGATGTCATGCACGTCTACGCAGACGAACTTGCGCTTCTTCTCCACATCGGTAATGACGTAGTTAATCGTAACCTCGGCAGCCGTGCCGGCAGTCGTGGGCACTGCGATCGTAAAAACAGTCTTGTTCTTTGTCGGTGCAACGCCTTCAAGAGAACGCACATCAGCAAATTCAGGATTGTTGATGATAATGCCGACTGCTTTCGCCGTATCCATGGACGAGCCGCCGCCGATGGCAATGATGTAATCAGCGCCGCTCGCTTTATAGGCAGCAACGCCGGTCTGTACGTTCTCGATGGTAGGGTTGGGCTTGATGTCGGAATATACCTCATAGTCCAGACCGGCCGCATCGAGCACGTCGGTCACCTTCTTGGTTACACCGAACTTCAGCAAATCCGGGTCAGAGCAAACAAAAGCCTTCTTCAGTCCACGCCCCTGCACTTCTGGCACGATGGAGCCGATTGCACCGCGGCCATGATAGGAAATAGGATTGAGAACGATGCGATTCACCATGGGAATAACCTCCTCATATATTCCGTATGCTACGGAGTATTTACTACCCGTTTGTTAGTTTCGACATTTTTTTGTCGATTCCTGCAAAGAAGCGAATGTTCACTCTTTTATCGCGCAAAAGATGAGTCGATTTCGCACAAATCTACGGTGATACTTTGATTCCGAAACCGGTGCATAAGGCTCAGCAGTGTTCGTGTTGTCCGCAGCCTGCAATATGTTCCGCAATCATCCTCAGCACACGGCACGCGCAGGACCGAAGCGCATCAAGCGGCAATTCTCCTTTTTCGGCAGCTTCGATGATATCCTGCTCATCAAGCGGCATACCAGGCATGATCAGGTCATTACCGGCGAGAATGCAGCCGGGCGCGCTGGAGGACGGATAGCGCAGCGTGTGAGCTGCATCATCATAGAGTTGACGTGTGGTGCTCCAGTCAGTCATGATCATGCCCTTGAAGCCCCATTCGTCGCGTGCAACGGTCGTCAGCAAATCGTGACGGTTGGCCGTGTGGACACCATTGAGCAGATTATAGGAAGACATGATTGCCTTAGGCTGAGCAAGCCGAACCGCCAGTTCAAAGCCGCGCAGATAGATTTCACGCAGCGCCTGCAGGGGAACATGGGCGTTGCAGTGCATGCGGTTATCTTCCTGATTGTTGCAGGCAAAGTGCTTGATGGTCGTGCCGCAGCCGGAATGCGATTGCACGCCGAGGGTGATATACGCAGCGCACAAACCACTCAGCAGCGGATCCTCCGAATAATACTCGAAATTTCTGCCGCAAAGCGGGTCACGCTGGATGTTCATGCCCGGTGCAAGCCACAAGGCAATCCCGAAATGCTCCATCTCACCGCCAACAATATCGCCAATTTCACGCAAAAGGGAAAGATCCCATGTCTGCGCGAGCATGGTGGCGATGGGCACGGCGGTACAGTACTGATACCATGTCTTTGTTCCTTCCGGCTCTTCTCCCTTTGTCTTGCGCGGACCCATTGCAATGCCGAAAAGCGTCTCACAGAGGTCAGCCTCGCTGGGGAGAAGATTGCCATCTGCATCGGTCTTAAACTCGCTCGTCAGACGAAGTCCGGCGGGACCGTCGGCAAGCAGCACAGTCGGGATGCTGCGGCTCTTTTGCAGCTTGAAGTTTGTCTCACCGGCAGCGTCCGGACAGGTGATGGCATTCGCACCGAATGCACCTGTGTCAACGCCGTAGCGAAATGCGCCGACGCACATCGAAGCAAGTTCGGAAATTGTCAGCTGTGCAATGAGCTTTTCAGGAGTGGCACGTCCTTCAAGCACATCCGTCATCGTGAGTTTTTCAGTCGCTGCCTCATGGAAAACAATGGCTTCTGCCGGATCAGGCTGCAGCACGGTGAAATTCGCATCATCGAGCAGCAATACTGGCGCGGCGGACAGCTCGGATGCTTCCTTCGCATCCGTGTACGGCACGGCATTGCGGCTGTCAAGCAATTCAAAGTCCTCATCAGGTCTCAGGCAGTCATTCACGCGTGCTGTGACGGCGTCCTTTGCAACGCGCAGTACGGCAGCAATGTGCGTGCAGCGCGAATGGCAGCCGGTCCGAACGATGTAATAACCTGCTTCTGCGACCCAGCAGGAATGCTCTTCATCAAAAGAGGCAAGCGCATCGGTCGGAAAAGCAATTGTCAGTATCTGAGATGCATGCGGGGCAAGCAGACTGGTCTTTGCAAAGGCAACTAACTTCTGATATGCCTTGGGAATCCTTCCTTTCGGCTGGGAGACGTACACCTGCACAACCTCTTTGCCGGAATAAACGCTGCCGGTGTTTGTGACGCGCACGGTCAGCTGAATTTGCTGGCGGATGACTTCCGTTTGCAGAACTTCGGTATTGAAGGAAGTGTAGGAAAGTCCATAGCCGAACGGATAGGCAGGCTTCACGCCGAACGTATCGAAAAAGCGGTAGCCAACGTAGATGCCTTCGCTGTAATATTCGTCATCCGTATTGCCGTTGCGGTGGCTGAACGTAGCGGCGGTTGGATGATCTTCGTAACGCGCTGCCCATGTTGCCGTCAGATGACCGCTTGGCGCAACCGCACCTGACAGCACATCACATACTGCAAGCCCGCCGATATTGCCGCCCTGACTCATCAGCAGCACCGCATCGATGCCATCCAGCGAGCGCAGAAAAGCGGTATCAATCACCGCGCCAACGTTGAGCAGTACCACCACATGCGGATAAGTACTGCAAAGCGTGCGCAGAATATCTTTTTCTTCGTCGCTGAGCAGATATTCGCCGGGGACGAATCGCCGGTCAATTCCTTCGCCTGCGTTGCGTGAGATGACGTAGATGGCGGCATCAGCAGGGGAGGCAAGGTCGTCAACCGTCACAGGAATGCTGGTAGGCTCGATGAAAGGATTTGCCATCAGCATCATGATGGGATTCGTGCCTTCCTTAACCATGTTTTTCAGATGGTTAGTAAAGGAACGCTTTTCTTTATCAACATGCATATCAAGGCGGTCAAGCCAATTCTTGGTGGTGATAACAGCGCCGGCTTTTTCGAGCCCCTGTTCGACATTGATGCTCAGGCGGCTGTTGACGCTTCCAGAGCCTTTGCCGCCTTTGATGGTTCGGCGTGCTGCCCCAAAGAGCGCGATGCGTGCTCCGGAGAGCTGCATGGGCAAATAGCCGTTGTTTTCGAGTAGCACCATGCCATCAGCGGCGATACGGCGGCAACGCTCCATGTTTGTTTTCTCTCGCAACGTCATTTCGGGCGAAGCATCAGCACAAATGTGCGGCATAAAATGGCACCTCCCTGTTTGTGATGTCTTTAGTATAGCATAGTCGGGCAGATGACAGCTATCACAAATCCTGCTTTTACTATCGGATTTGCGACATTTCTTTTAAGACAGCATCGAACAAATATCGATGAGTTTCACCCCCTTGAAAAGCCGCCTTCGTTTGAAACACAGTTGTGTAGGTTTGTCAATCATTTTGGACACGATAGGCAGCAAGTTTTTGTTTCGGAGA
>CAVEOA010000063.1:0-4021 GCA_963617205.1 Alloprevotella sp.
TCACGAGCGCTGAACAGAGAAGCGGACGCAGTCCGCGGAACGTCTTCAGCGCAGCACACGTAACTAAGGCAGTTGCTCACATCGAGCAGCTGCTTTTTTATTCCATGCTCGGCTCGTCACGCAGCTTTTTCAGGGATGCGCTCGCAGGCTTCGCCTGTTTTCCATCCCAATCCCCTTCGCAGTGCGCTTTTCCTAACCAAGTCTGTTTTATCACTCTTTATCATGAAAATGAAACCGGATATGCAGCCGAGGTCGGTCGCACGTTGTAAAATTCCCCCGAAACGCTTGAACGAATCGCAAAAGTGCGTATAATATCATTGGGTGGTTATGCACCCGCAAGGAGGGATTCTCATGTCTTTGCTCGAAACGCTCGCATCGATGGCTGTTGCAGGCACCATGCTGGTTTCATCCGCACTCGATGCCGCTGCGCCTCAGAATGATATCAACGGCACCCTGTTTCTGGTCAATCGTCAATGGCGCGTGAGCAGCACCTATGTGCCGGAACTGGGCATCGCCGATGTGCCGGGGCAGCTTCGGCAGATGCGTGAGGATGCGGCGCGAGCGCTGGAGGAAATGTTCACCGCGTGCCAGAAGGATATCGGCGTCACGCTCAAGGCGGTCAGCGGCTACCGCAGCTATGCCAAGCAGCAGCGCATTTATAATAATAAGCTCAAGCGCGTCAACGGCAGCACCGAAAAGGCAGATGAATACGTTGCGCGTCCGGGTGCAAGCGAGCATCAGACCGGCATGGCCATGGACGTCGGGCAGAAGTCCGATGACGTCAACCTGACAAACGGCTTCGGCAAGACAAAGGGCGGCAAGTGGGTCGCGGAGCATTGCTGGGAATATGGCTTCATCCTGCGCTATCAGGAAGACTGGGAGGAAGTGACCGGCTACAAATACGAGCCGTGGCACGTCCGCTATGTCGGCAAGGAGAACGCGCGGCGCATCCATGAAAACGAGATGCCCCTGGAGGAATATCTGCTGATTCTCCGTCAGGATCGGCTGATGAACATCGTGCAGGGCACGTATATTACGGAAGCGGAGGAATAAACGGCATGACGATATTGATGCGGCGAATGACTGCAATCCTGCTGCTGGCGACACTGATGCTCGCGGCGGTTCCGTCAAAACTGGCAATGCCAGCGGCGATGGCGGAGGAGATCCCGGAGGAGGAATACGACCTGTCCGACATTGACGGCGTCGTCATTGAGGACACGACCATTGACCCGCCGGGCTGGAGCTTCGCGCTCTGCCTGAGCGACATTGACCCCGAGCTGGTGAAGCTGGCGAACAAAACCTGCCTTCTTTCCTCGGATTATGAGCCGTCCTCCAAGAAGAAGATGACGCTTCGCAAGGTGTCAGGCGCCGGCACGCTGTATTTGCAGACGGAGTGCGCCGAATCGCTTGAGCAGCTCTTCGCGGGTGCGGAGGCTGCCGGCTATCCGCTCTACCTGAAGAGCGCATACCGTGCCTACTCCACGCAGAAAACCATGTACTACAACCGCCTTGAGAAGAACAACGGCAAGGATGACGGCTGGGTGTCCAAGCCCGGCGCAAGCGACCATCAAACCGGTCTGGGCTGCGACGTGTTGCCGAAATCATGGCAGAATAAGTCCGCTATGAACTCGACCATGGCATCCGATCCGGGATGCCAGTGGATGGCGGAGCACTGCTGGGAATACGGCTTTGTCATCCGCTATCCCGAGGACAAGGTTGACATCACGGAAATCAACTATGAGCCGTGGCACCTGCGCTATGTCGGCAAGGAGGTCGCCTCCTACATGTGGCACAATAACCTGTGTCTGGAGGAGTTCCATGTCGAGCTGCAGGCAGCCATTGACGCCTTTCTCGAAGCCGGCGGCGACATCAACCGGGTTCAGAAGCTCATCCAGACCTCCGCAGAATAATTTTGCGGCGAATCAGCCGCGTTACTGAAAGGATTTTTCACCCGCATGAACACCGAACGCAAGCAATTCATCCTGAACAGCCTGTTTTCCGGCATTGCCATCGGCATCGGCTGCACGGTTTATCTCTCCTGCTCCAATAAGCTCGTCGGCGCACTGCTCTTCTGCGCAGGGCTGTTCTTCATCCTGACAAACGGCGGCGTGCTGTTCACCGGCATCTGCGGGTTGAAAACACCGATCCCGAAAATGGCGGCGGTGTTCGTGCTCAATGGTCTCGGCACCGTGATTCCTGCCATGGTGAGCTGGTCGAACGTCATCGACGGCGGAACGAGGCTGGGCGAAACGACAGCGACCGTCATGCTGAACGAGCTGAGCATGATCAACGGCGGAACGAGGCTGGGCGAAACGGCAGCGACCGTCATGCTGAACAAGCTGAGCATGAATCCGGTTTCATGGCTGCTGAACGGTCTGATGTGCGGCGTGCTGATGTATCTGGCGGTCATCGGCTACAAGAAGGCGAAGGATAGCCTGCACGGCATCGCGGCGGTGCTGTTTGCGATTCCGGCCTTCATCGTGTGCGGCTTTGAGCACTCCATCGCCGACATGGGTTATCTCGCGATTGCCGCGCCTGCGCTCAACGGTAGTCAGCTGCTCTCCTGCTTCGGGATGATTCTCATCATCATGCTCGGCAATGTTGCCGGCGGCAAGCTGACAAGAATGCTCCTGATTGACTGGCAGGGCAAGGACGCCGCTGTCCCCGCTGCGCAGCCGGCTGACAAGGCAGCGGCGGCACGCAAATAAATCCGTTGATTTAGGGGGCTTGCGGACTTGTCCGTTCCATATGCCCCCTGACTCCGTCCGGAAAATCCACTTTGCATCAATCCCAAAATCATCCACAAAAAAGGAGATTCCTCGCATGAACCGCAAATATGCCGATCTTGCGCTCCAAAGAACCATGGAGCTCCTCAAAATCGATAGTCCGACCGGCTATACCGCCGATGCCGTCAAGGCCGTCGGAGGTATCTTCACCCAGATGGGCTATGAAACGCACCCGACGCAAAAGGGCGGCGTTCTCATCGACCTCGGCGGCGAGGATGCGTCCGACGCGCTCCTCCTCGAGGCGCATGCCGATACCCTCGGCGGCATGGTTGCCGAAATCAAGAGCAACGGCCGCCTGCGCATCACCAACCTCGGCGGCATGAACGCCAACAACGCCGAGGCTGAAAACGTCCGCGTCGTCACCAAGTTTGACGGCGTGGTCGAGGGCACCGTGCAGCTCTGCAACGCCTCCACCCACGTCAACGGCAATTACAGCACCACCGCACGCACGTTTGACACGGTCGAGGTCGTGCTGGATGAAGACGTGCATTCCGCCGAGGATGTCCGCAAGCTCGGCATCGATGTCGGCGACTTCGTCTGCTTCGACCCACGCAGCCGCATCACCGCAAGCGGATATATCAAGAGCCGCTTTCTCGATGACAAGCTGTCCGTCGGCATCCTGATGGCCTTCGCGCAGTACCTGAAGGATGAGCGCCTCACGCTCAAGCGCCGCGTGTACATTCACGTGACGATCTACGAGGAGGTCGGTCACGGCGGTTCTGCTTCCGTGCCCGCAGGCGTGACCGAAGCCATCTCGCTGGATATGGGCTGCGTCGGTGAAGGCATCCAGTGCACCGAGCGTCAGGTGTCCATCTGCGCGAAGGACTCTGCCGGTCCGTACAGTTACGAGGTCGTCAGGAAGCTGATTCTCGCCGCCAAGCGTGAACAGGCGGATTACGCCGTCGATGTGTATCCGCATTACGGCTCGGACGTCGAAGCGACGCTCCGTGCAGGCTATGACATCCGCCACGGGCTCATCGGCGCGGGTGTGTATGCATCCCACGGCTATGAACGCAGCCATATTGACGGCGCATGGAATACGTTGAAGGTCCTCAAGGGCTACCTCTTCGACTAATGGGTCAAGGGAGACTTCGTCCCGTTTCCTGTCCCTTGCAGGGTGCAGGCAACGCCTCAACCAAACACGCGCAACCTGTATGCAGATGTGCTCAACTCAATCGCGAAAAGGGTCAAGGGAGGAACTCCCTTGCAGGGTGCAGGGACAGCGTCCCTGCTGG
>CAVEOA010000064.1:0-3822 GCA_963617205.1 Alloprevotella sp.
AGTCGCTCCATGCGCCGTGCGTGTCGCCGTAAATCATGCACTTGCAGTAAACGCGCTTCCCGGCGCTGCGGCGCACGAAGTTGGTGCACGTGCCGCAGGCAGCAGAGCACTCGCCGTAAAGGTCGTGCATCCGGCGCAGGCGCTGCTTGTCGAACTGTTCAGGTTCAGTCATCGCTTGTCACCTCGACTTCCTCCATCTCGTTGACAATCAACAGCGCCTCGAAGATGCCGACCGCGCCGATCTGGTATCCGACCGACTGCTCCAATCGGCTGATGAGCTTGTCCTTGTCAATCAGTCGTGCCATTCTTCCTGTCCTCCTTGTCCTCCAACGTGAAGCTTGCGAACCGCATGAACGACTTCGTGAATGCCAGGTCAACAAGCCCCGTCCGACCGTTTCTGTTTTTCTGAACGCGGCACGTCATCCATTGGCTGCCGTTCGCCATGCAGTTAAAGTACGCGTTCCATTCCCGCGTGCCCTCCTCAAGCGGCTCCGGCGGCTCATGCAGCACCATGAAGACGTTCGCATCCTGTTCGATCGCGCCGGAATCGCGTGCCTGCGCCATGTCCGGCTCTTCCTCGTAGCGCCGACCTCTGTTCGTGCCGGTCGACAAGCGGTTGAATTGCGTCAGGCATAGCACCGGAATGCCGAGGTCGGACGCAAGCAGCTTCAGTTCGCGGCTGATGGCGGCGACCTCGTCGTTCCGGCTGCCGCAGCGGCTGTCCTCGTTCATTAACTGGATGTAGTCCACGACGATGAGCCGCAGGTTTCCGAGCATCTGCCGCGCCTTGAGCGCCGCGCGCCTGACCAGCAGCGGCGTCCGCGCCCGCTCATTGATGAGAATCGGCAGCGCGCTGACCGGCTGATAAAACGGGACGAGCCGAGCGAAATCGTCCGCATCAAGATTGTTCGTCGTCATCCTCTGCAGGTCGAACCGCGCCTCGTTCGCCAGCACGCGCGCCGCGATTTCCACGTCTGACATTTCAAGCGTAATCATCAACACGCCGTTTCCGTGCTCAGCGGCGTATTTCGCCATATACAGCGCCAGCGCCGACTTGCCGACGCCAGGACGTGCGCCGATGTAAATGAGCTGCCCCGGACGGAAGCCGCCGACCAGCCGGTCGATGTCCGCCACGCCGCTCATGAGCGCGTCCGGCTTGTCAAAGCTGCCGACCAGCGCCGTGACGGCTTCCTGCATGGTGATGTTGTCGGTGATTCCGACACCTTCATTGACAACCGAAGCGCACTCCTCCACCAGCGCATCCACCGACGTGCCGGGGTTCGACACGTCCAGCAGAATGTGCTCGGCGAGGCTGCGCAGCTCCCTGCGCTTGGCTGCCTCCTCAAGGATGGCGACGAGCTGCCTGCACTGCGCAGGAGACACGCCTCGTCCGGCGCAGTCCATCAGCAGCGCCGTGTCGCTGAAGTCGCATTGCACCTCCTTGTCCATGCTGAGGAGATCCGGCGCTCTGCCTGCCTTCACGATTCGGGCGACAGCACGCTGACATGCGCGCATCTCCGGCACGGCGAACAGCTTTTCCGGCAGCGCCGCGACCTGACTGGAGACGACGCTGTCCTGCATCGCAAGTCCGATGAGCGCCTTTTCCGCGTCCTCGTTGATGAATGCGTCCATGATGCTCCTCCGTTAGTTGAATTTCATCGTCTGCGTCAGCTCCGGCGGCTTGACGACCTTCCGCGCCTCCTCGCGCCGGTTGACTTCCAGCACCTTCATGACGTAAGCCAGGCTTGACGCGTTGTGCTTGACCGCCTCGGAGAGCGCCATCAGCACCTTCTCCTTGCCGTAGCGGCTCAGGAGGTCGATGAGCTTGTCTTCCTCTGCCGGAATCATGCGGAAACCGCTGCGCTTCGCCTCGTCAAGCACCTCGGACTGGTCACGCGCCAGTTGTGCCGCATCCGCGTCGGTGATGAATCCGCACTCCTCCGGTTGCTCCGCCTGTTCGGCAGCTTTTTCCCAGCGCTTCCTTGCGGCGTTGCGCTTCGATTCGGTGATTTCAATTCCGCGATCCGCGTCATCGACCATGTGTCGATACATCATCCGCGCCTCGCGCCTTGTCGGAAGGTGCGCATCCGCGTCGCCGTCCTCGATGTAAGCCGCCAGCGCGCAGATGGCTTCGGCAAGCTCCTCCGGCTCCATGTCCGTCGCCGCCTGAAGCGTGCACGTCCGCAGCTGAATGAACCGCAGCTTCTTGTCGTTCATGCGCCACCTCAGAACGGAAGCTCTTCCGTCATTTCAACCTGCGTATACTGCGCCTGCCGCTGCGGCTGCTGCTGTGGCTGCTCCTGCGTGCCCTGCGGCGCGGCGCTCAGGAACTCAACGTCGTCCGCAGTGACCTCCAATGACGCACGTTCCACGCCGTCATTCCCCTTGTACGTCCGGCACGACACCGCGCCAATCACGCACACCTTGCGCCCCTTGGCGAGGTACTTGTGACACGTCTCCGCAAGCCCGTTCCAGGCTGATACGCGGAAATAATCAGCCTCGTTCGTCTTGCCACGGCGATTGACCGCGACCGTGAAGCTTGCGACGTCCTTTCCGGTGCTCGTCGTCCGCAGCTCCACGTCCCGTGTCAGGTTTCCGATGATGGTCAGCTTGTTCATGTTCTCCTCCGGTATAATTACAGCTTTTCGACCTGTTCAATCGGGTCGAACGGGTCATCCCAATTGATTTTCAGCCCGGTCTTGCGCCAGATTTCGTCAATCAGCTCTTCGTTCGCCAGATAGCCGCTTTCCGGGCTCATGATGCGCTCCGCCTCCTGCAGCACGCGGTAGAGCCGTTTCTGCCCGAAGTGCTCCGTCCGCTGCAGAGCAAGGATCAGCGCGGCGTATGTCCATTTGGAAGCATAGCGCGTCATATCCTGCACGCCCTGCCGGTACGCCTTTTCAATCTCGCGGTTGATGCTCGACGCGTCCCGGCGCTCGACGCGCTCAGCCAGTCGCCGCTGCGCCCTGTTCATCGGAAGTTTGCGCGGAGTGCCGCGACAAACTCCTGCGCCTCCTGCATGGTCATCCGGCTGGTCGGAATGTCCTTCACCAGACCTGCGCTGATGAGCGCGTTCCGGCAGTCAATCAGCTCCTGCGATGTCATCTGAATGGCGGCGACCTCCTGCCTGATGTATTGACCTGCCGTCATGCCTGCCGTCGGCGTGCTCTGCGGCGGGCACTTCGGCGGCTCCTTCGTCACTCGTATCGGCGCAGGCGTGCTCTGCGGTGGTTGCTCGACCTTGTAGCTCGGTTCGCCGGGCACGTACTTTGAGCCGCCTTCCTTCCAGTAAACGTTCGCGCCGAAGCCGAGCGCCTTGCACGCGATGCTCAGCGCGTCCGTGTAAGCCTTCTTCCATGCATCGTCGTCCATGCGTGCGCCGTTGCGCTCGTCAGCGACCAGCGTGTTTCCGCCTACACCGTACACCGGCGCGCTCCACGTGCCGTCTTCAAGGCGATAGACAAGCTCCAGCTCGCAGAGCAGCGCGACCGTCTTGATGCTCGTGTTCTCGTAGGTGCTGAAGCGCACGTTCCGCGTCATCCAGCCCTCTCCGGCAGCGCCGAAGAGCTCCGTCAGCTTCTGGATGCGCCACATCGGGTTGATGTCCGTGAAACCGGCAAGGCGACCTGCTCTGATAGGCTTCTTTGCGCTTTCTGGAACTTCCGCGACTTTCGTGTAATGCCTCATGTTGTACATGGTGTTCTTCCTTTCCATCGCGTCAGCCGCGCCAGATGTTCGTTTTGCCAATCACACCGGCGACAATGTCAGTCGCGACGATGTCCTCCATGTCATCCACTTCCGACGCTTGCAGGCTGCCCTGCG
>CAVEOA010000065.1:0-3253 GCA_963617205.1 Alloprevotella sp.
CGTCTCAATATACTAAGTAATATAATATACTAAACGTCCCTGAATATATTAAGTTCGTTTTTCTTTTTTATTATTTAATATAATGAGTAGGTAATAAGTTACTTAGAGAATATAGGTATACCTAAATTAGTATATATATTATATATAATATATAGTATATTAAATAAACAGGAGGTTTGAAATCAATGGTTAAAAATGGGTTCGAGGAAGAATTTGACAATTTTCCCGGGACTGATGGCTCGGGAGCTTGTCGGGACGTGCGCAAGGACGCCGAAGTTACACGGCATGAGAGAGGTGCACAAGAGAACATCAATGACTGTGAGGGCAAATCGGAAAAGGGCAAGACTTCCTCTGCGGTTGACAAAACGGTTGCTACCGTTCCAGACGAAACCCGACCAAAGATTATTACGGTCAGGTACACGTACACAGACGAAACGTCAGACGCAAAGGTGATTGTGCCGACAATCGTCACGGGAGATACAAGCACAGGCGCAGAGGTCAGTTTTGCACTTGCATACGCTCTTGCCGGCGTGATGCTGTGCTTGACCGGCACGGAGTACAAGGGCGAAAAGGAAAAGCTGGCAAACGCTATTCTGAACGTAATTGCGCGAGAGCTTATTAAGGGTTCAATGCTGCGGTCAATTCTTGACATGGGAATGGAGGATTGAAGAACGATGGACAAGATTTACGATGAAATTTACGCCGCAAAGGTGAAGCTGGACAATGCGAAGCTGAGCGGTAACTGGGTGCTCGCGATGCGGACGCGGTTGAGCAATATCCTGCTGAACAACGTGGACGGTATTCTTGAAGGGCTGCGCGAAGCGAATGAGAGCACGAAGAAAATTGCAAGCATGGAACGGGACGTCGAAAGCTTGCAAGCAGCGCTGCTCGAAGCAGACGCGGCGGCAAAGAATACGCCTGCGGCAAAAGGGAAGAGCAAACATGGGGATGCTGCTGATTGAGCGCGGCGGTTACTATCCCCTGAGCGATGAGATGGTCGTGCGGGCGCTGATTGAGCAGAAGGACAAGGTTCTCGATGCGGCAAGGCGCTCGTTCGACGAGGATTTGATTTGTCTGTATATTGACCTGGATGACATTGTTCAGGCGGTAATGAGCACGCTTCCGGCGTCCGAAGCGTTTGTGCTCGGCAAATATTTAGAGGGGTACACGGCGGCAGACATCGGGCGTGCGCTATCAGCATCCGCTCAGGCGTATAACGGATATTATACTCGTGCGGTTAAAAAGATCGCAGCGGAGGCGAGACGGCGCTGGGCGATGTGTCACGGCGATGCACTGGCAAAGGAAAAGCCGATGTATTGCGTGTAAAGGGAGGGTGGTTGAGTGGTTGTCTGGGTGACTGATATCAGCGTGATTTGCTGGGGCGTTGTGCAGTTGCTCGACGCGGAACCGGACATCAATGACTGCTTCTTTCTGCGCGGAGTCAAAAACACGCTGATTGGGATTGCACTGGCGGTTGTGATGATCGGATTGACGGTTGGAGGTGTGATTTAATGGGGATGAAGGTTAAAGAGCTTTTAGATGTGCTGCCAAGATTTAACACTCTCGCGGAGCTGCGTTCTGATGTTAATGCGGCTGGATTGCCATTGATGCCGCTGAGGACGGTTGCAGCGCAGAAGAGAAGCTCTCTGTATGAGAAGTACAAGGATTACGAGGTCACGCAGATTGAACCGATGCAACGAAACGATACGGACAATCTTGCATTGACTGTATGGATTCGAGAGGAGGATTAAAATGGGCAACAGCGACTGCTGCACAGGTGGGGTTCATGAAATGGACGAGCGTTGGATTAGCGTGAAGGATAGATTGCCGGAGCGCAAAGGGATGGAGGACGGAGAAGCGGAATATGTGCTGGTTGCGTTTCTAAAAAAAGCACAGATGAATATTCTGTTGCTGTCTGCGGTTATGACTATTTGGTTGGAGCTGGTGGGATAATTTTGGAATGAGTAAGGATGACTGCAAGCGGATAGCCTACTGGATGCCGCTGCCGGAAGCGCCGGATAAGGAGGACAAAGATGCTGCTTTATGATTTAATCAGTTTAATGCCATGCGACATGAAACTGACAATCACAGAATATGTCAATGGAACAGACGATGAAATTGTGCTGTATGAGGATACAATTTTGGACGAGATATCGATTGAGGCATCTGAAAAGAGCTTGAAGGACAAATACGTTGTATGGTTTTATCCTTCCGATAGGTACGAAATTATGATTTGGGTGCGAGAAAAATGATGCGAATAAAACTCAAAGATGTTGTGGATTTGGTCAATTTAAGTGCATGGGTTCAACTCGGAAGCAGAAACGGTCTTGATGGCAACGCGTTTACGCTTTCATGGAAAGTGAGGAATTTGGAAAATATTCGGGGGTAGACAATACCTACGTCATCGGATTGTGATGTTTGCGGCATGGACAGTTTAGATTATAGCGATGTAGACCACACAGGACATCGAGCCGCCGGTCAATGATGGTCTCCTTCCAGCGAAAAGCGTAACGATTAGGCAACGCGAAAACAAAGATAGAGAATGGTCAGAGGAGGATGCAGGTTGAGCAAAAACAAAGATAACGGTCAAATCATGTATAGCGGTATCAGCTTCTACGGTGTGCTTCAGATTGCGTTCATCGTCCTGAAGCTCTGCGGTGCGATTGACTGGTCGTGGTGGTGGGTATTAGCGCCAATGTGGGTGACGGCGATTGCGTGGATTGTCGTGCTGGCAGTCGCAATTATTGCGTATAAGAGGGCAAGAGGAGGCAATGATGGAAACATGCTATGAGTACACAGAAGATGGCAAACTGTGGATTTCATCGGATGAAAAGAAAACCATCAACAGACTGATGCGGTTTAAAGAGGAGTTTCCTGAGGACGTGACGGTACTGAAATATCCGAAGGAGAACGACGGGTGTATTTACGGTTGGGTGGACAGGAGGAAGTTCAACTTGAATTTAAACCGAAAGAACAGGAAAGAGTTGACCGACGAAGAACGAGCGCAAAGAGCAGAGAAATTCAGGGAAAGGATAGGCAAAAGAAAGGCTTAATCAGAACATAGTAATTTTATCGGAGAAAATGACCCTAATTAGCCCCTCTGACATCAGGTGGCACAATTTATCAAGCGGAGCGCCGGAGGGGCTAATTGGGGCGAAAACTCCTATAAGTTATAGGTAAACAACACCGCGCAAAGGATAGCACTTAGACGCGTGAAAGGAATAAGCTTATGACGGCAGAGATTCTCGCAAAT
>CAVEOA010000066.1:0-2105 GCA_963617205.1 Alloprevotella sp.
GCACAAAAAAGGAGCAGCCGCACTTGGCGGTGCTCCGGTTGGTTGGTTAGTCGGTTCGATTGTTACGCTTCTATCAATTTTTCCGCAAGCGCCTCCTGCAGCACCTGCGAGAAGTTGATGCCCTTCCGGGTGGCTGCCTCGTTCATCCACTGAGGGATGGAGAGAGTCTTCTTGACACTCTTGGTGAAGTGCTGCTTCGCGTATGCAGGCACATCGACGCATACATAGTTCCAGAATGCCTGCGCCGGGTCTGCGCCTACCTCCGCGCATTCCTTTGCCAGCAATTCCGGGGAGGGCGCTGAAGCCTGCGGAAGCTCCTCCTTGCCCGCCTGCATGGAGTACACCTGCCCTGCAAGGCAATCAACCGCCATTTCCATGGCATCCGTCAGGTTGTCGCCGCAGGTCGCGCAGGCGAAATCAGGGAAGAGAACGGAATACATGCCGTGGTCGCTCTTGCAGAAAATCGCCGGATACGTGGTCATTGTGTTTCCTCCTTCTCAGAAAATGAAGGGCGGAGGCAGGGGTTATTTCAGCCCTGCCTGTCTCCTGATGGACATTTCGGTCACTTTGTCGAGCTCCTTGGTATGAAACGGTATCGTCACCTTGCCCTTCTTGGTCGGGTGAACGTACTGCCTGTGGCTGCCGTTCTGCTCCTTGAGCACCCAGCCGTCTTTCAGGATTTCCCGTTCCATCTCCTTTGGTTTCTTCGGCATCCGTGTCCCTCCCTTCACTGTGTATTATAGCACATAATACGTATCATGTCAATACGCATCGTCAAAAGAGTTCAATTTTTTTACCATTACGCCCCCTCCTGCGTAACAAGTCGCATTGCGACAAATCCCTCCGCCGGAGGAAGAGCGGCGCAATCCTGAGCAACCCGCCGTTTTCCATCGCGGCGCAGATTGTCGACTTCTATCAGGCGCGGGGCATCCGCTTTTTCCTCTTCGCCAACGGGCTGACCTGCGGAAATATCGCATGGATGCGCAAGGGGCTGACGGCGGTCTGCGCGGGCGTGTCCATCCTCTACGACAACGGCGCGCGGGTGCAGACCAATTACATCACCAACATGAGCCCCGACATTCTGGCGGAGAGCGCCCCAGACCTGCACGACGCGCTGGAGGTGGCGAACAGGGCAAACCAGCGCGAGCAGGCAAAGCAGGTCACAAAGCTGTGCATGCCTGACCACATCGTGACGGCGGCGCGGATGAGTTACCTTGCAGGTCACGGCACGGCGTGGCAGGTGAAAGCCGGAGAAGGGCTATTCGTGCGGAAGCTGGACAGCTACGCGGGAAGCATTTTCGGCGGCGGACTGCTCCTGTCGGATGCCATCGCGGCAGAGCGTGCGGCGGCAGAGCGTGCAGCGGCGGAGCGTGTGGCGGCGTTGAGGGTGCCGCTATCGGCGCGGGAGCGCAAGCTGGTGGAGGCGCTCGGGAAGTCCGCCGAAACGTAAGCACGGCGGAGGTCATCAACTGCCATTGCTATTTGCAGGTGGGCGTGCTGCTGCCGGGGGAGGAGCTGGATGAGGACGGGAGAATCGTCAAAAGTGCTGCCATGCAGGCGGTTCAGGCGCAAAACGGCTTGCAAGGAAGCGGCGGAAGTGGTACAATAACGGTGCTGACAGAGAAGGAAGCCGCAGCGGAAAAAGATTTGCGCAGACAAAAGACCTCTTCTATCAAAAAATCGATTGCAACGCTCGAAAAGCGTATCGAACAGCATGAGCAGAAAATCGCCTTCCCGGCGGAGCATGATGTTGAATGGAACAACAAGGATGATGAATGGCAACGCGGCTTGCTCAATCATTGGCAAAAAGAAATAACTGGCTTCCGAAAATCATTAGCAAGGCGTGAAGCAGAATTAAAAAGGAGGGGTGAACAATGAGCGGCGACGATGTATTGAAGGCTACCATTGAACGGCTGATTGAAAACGCAGACGAAGCACTTCAGGAAGCAAAAGCGCATAAAAACGATTCACCGTATTATAGTGCGAGAAAAGACGTCTACTATGAAGTCCTTGACACCATCAAAGACGACATCATCATGGGCGACCTTGACCCCGACGATTACGGTTTGGGGATGGATTTGGAAAAACGGTATTTGCAAGGCTGA